>DASVCS010000028.1:0-1624 GCA_036381495.1 Longimicrobiales bacterium | reverse complement strand
GGGGCGGGATGCATCCCGCCCCTACGCCCCACGTCCCATCATTCCGCCACCCCGATCCGTTCCCCCGCCTGCGCCCGCGCGCGCATCAATGCCGCGCTGGCGAGGGCCAGGACGTCGCCCGCGTCATTGGCGGACGGATGTGGAAAGCCGGCGATGCCGGCGGTGATGGCCGGGATGATATCGTCCACCGGCTCCTCGGCGAGGCGCACCCGCAGCCGTCGCACCGCCCCCAGTGCCTGCAACGAGCCCGTCTCCGGAAGCAGCAGCGCAAAGCCGCTTTCACCGAAGCGGGTCACGACGTCGGGCGCGCGAAAGGTGTCGCGAAGCAAGTCGCCAACGTGGCGCCGGATGCGCGCGCCCGGACCTGTGGCGTCCGTGCTGCCGGACGGGGCCACGTCGTCCATTTCCAGCAGCACGAGACTGAAGCCAAGCGCGTAGCGCCGCGCCCGCTCGACCTCCTGGCGCATCCGGGTCTCGAGCTCGTCCGTGATCGTGAGCGCATCGGCGCCGGAGTCGGCCCGATGCCGGGCGGTCAGCAGCACGGCGGCACCCGCCTGGTGCAGCTGCGCGATAAAGTCCAGTCCGTTGCCGGCATTCGTGAGCCGCGCGGAACGGGGCCGAAGCAGGAAGACGCCGGCCACGTCGCCATCGAGCTTGACCGGAACCGTGATGAGCGACTGTGGCACCGTCCCGGGCGGGGCCAGTTGCCAGTGATGCCGCACCGCCGCGAAGCGCGGATCGGTGCCCGTGTCGCGGATGACGACCGGCTCGCCCGTACGCCGGGCCTCCTCGATTTCGGGATAACGCGCGAGGTCGAGATCCAGGTCCAGCACACCAGCATGGCTCTCATCGGCGATGACCCGGCCCCGGCCGTTGTCTCCCGAGGTGAGCACAAAGGCACACCGGTCGAGCTCGAGTGCGTCGGCCACTCGGCGGCAGATGCGCTGCAGCACGTCCTCGGTACGGTGTGCCGTGAGCAGCGCAGAGGCAAACTCCAGCGATTCGTCGAGCAGGGCGGTGGCGCTTTGTCCTCCACGCCGCGGAGCGCGCCGAGCCTGGAGGCGCAGGCAGAGTTCGGTGAGGTTGACCGGCGCCGCCAGCGCGTCGGCCGCACCAGCCCGGAGCGCCGCGACCGTGGCGTCAGGTGCGTCGGTGGCGAGCGTCACCACGAGCGGCACGCCGGGCCCGAACCCGTAGGCGAGCGCGTCGAGCACGGGAGCAACAGCCGACGCATCGTTCACCGTCGCGAGGGCAATATCGGGAGTCGCGCCGTTGGCGGCCGCCTGTCGTACGTCGTCGGCTTCCGTCACGTGGAAGCCGGCGCGCGCCAGCGCCACTTCGAGCCCGGTCGGGCGCGAGGGAGCGTGCCCCACCAGGAGCACTGACAGGTCCACGTTATCCGGCGAGGAGTCCGTCACACCCGCATGCCACCCGTTCGCAAGCAGGACCTGCTCGGAGCCCACGTGTCAGCGCAAGGCGGAGTGCATGCAACGCCCGCGCGGGCGACCGCCATTGGCGCCACCGCCATCCAGCTCTTCACCAAGACCCCCAATCAGTGGCGGGAACCGTCGCTCGACGGTGGCATCCGGGATGCCTTTCACTCGGCGCTCGAGGCCGAGTCGCT
>DASVCS010000027.1:0-10259 GCA_036381495.1 Longimicrobiales bacterium | reverse complement strand
CCGGCGTACACGCCGTGAGCGGCGCGAGCAGGAGTCCGAGCGCGGCGATGCGCGCGCAAACGGGTGAGAACACGCGGGCCTCCCGGGAACATGAAAGTGGATCGGCCCAAGATGGGGCCTGCAGGGTGGGGGCGCCAGGATGGCCGCGTGGGCGGTAGCATGATCAACTCCTCAGCGCTCGAGCGCGTAGAGGCGAACGCTCTCCTGCCCCAACTCACCCGTGAAGCGCCCCAAGACATAGTCATCACCAATCTCCAGCGCGTGAAACCTGCTTGGCATCTCAAGGTCGCCAAGCCAAATACCCTCCGGATCAAATACCGACCAGGTTCTGGGCGACCGAAAGTCTCGCCGGAATGCCTCGACCCAGAGGTATCCGAGCGCGTCGACGAGCAACCGCGCATAAGCAGGATAGGCATCCGGATAGTCAGCGCCGGAGAATCGCCTGAGCATCAACTCACGATCGTCCGCTGGAAGGGTTTCAGCCCAGGTTGCCAGGTAGCGTTTCACCATCCCTTCGTCGAGCCTCTCCGGCTGAATGTCTCGCCGAATCCGTCGCACTGGCCGGCTCGTGTTGTTGAACACCATGATTTCGTAAATATCGGCCGTCCCGACATAGACCTGGCCATCAAAGATCGCGACCGAAGTTTGCTTCCCGAGCGGATGGGAGCTACTCCCTCCAGCACCAGCGAGCCGCTCCTGAATGGGAAAAGACCCTAAATCCGCGATGACACGACCGCCGCCGCCTGAATCGAGCAGGAACATATTCGCTGTCGAGCGATACACGCCTTCCGCTCCGACATGCTCGAGGGTCTGCTCCGTGACCACAAACCTCCCGTCGCGGTCACAAACGAACGCGTACCTAATCAGAAACCCTGCCAACTCCCCCGGATAGAAGCGCCGTTCGAACCTGCCGTTGAAATCGAAGACCGAGACAGAGGCATCTGCGCCGACGGCGTGGAGTGCGTTCTCGTCGCACCGCAGTAGATTGAAGATCCAGGAGAATTCACCAGGCCCCTTGCCGCGCCCACCCGCAACGTGAAGCAGCACGCCCTCGCTGTCATAGAAGCGGAGCTCCGCCGCGCGCCGGTCAGCCACCACGATCCGACCATCCGGAGTCCGCGTTGCTCCTGATATTCCCGAGAATATGTAGTCCTCGCCCAGGCTCTCATCGTGGCCGATCTGAAGCGTCGGCGTATCGCTGAGGCGCCATGAATCTTCCACCCGCCATGCAGGCGCGTGGCTTACGACCACCTCGAGACCGTCGTCAATGTACCGCTCCGCCGATGGCATCTCGTCCGACGCGGAACAACCCGAGAGCCAGGCCGAACCCACACCTAGAAACAAGACGATCAGCGGTATCAACATGATGCGGCTCCTGCCCCAGCGACTTTCCGGGGGTGCTGTTTGGGCGATCTTAGCCTCGCTTCCCGCGCTGTCAAGACTCGCGTGGTCCGACCGCATGGCAGTTTTCATTTCCCCAAGACTGCCATGCGGCCAGTGCTGCGCGGCGTTGCCCGCCCGAACGGCGGCGGTGTAGCTTGTCGCGACGGATGCCGGTCCGGCAATGCCCCTCGCATGGATCCGCCCGGCGCCCCGCGCCCCTTCGAACGGACACGACCATGGTGCACGCCACGAACGCTCCGGCCGATGCCGCCGACGCCCCGCCGCCCGACCGCGTCGCCGGCGGGATGCGCCGCGATGAGCCGCAACGCGCCGACGATCCGCGGCACGCCGATGATCCATCCCGCGCCCACCTCGAGCACGCCGCCTGCCTCGCCCGCGAGCTCTACGGCATCGCCGCGACGCCGGCCCCGCTCCCGGGCGAGCGGGACCGGAACGTGCTCCTGCGCGCGGGCGCCGGGGCCGCGTTCGTGCTCAAGCTCAGCGCGCCGGGCGAGGCGCGCGGCGTGCTGGAGTGCCAGGCCGAGGTGCTCGAGCGGCTCGCTGCGGGCGCGCAGCCGTTCCGGTTCCCGCGGGTGGTCCCGTCACTCGCGGGCAACGGCATCGAGACGGTGAGGCTCGAGGACGGCGCCGAGCGCTTCGTCCGCCTCCTCGAGTACATCCCCGGCACACCCCTCGCCCGGGTCCGCCCGCACGGCCACGCGCTGCTCGAGGGCGTGGGCCGACTGCTCGGGACGGTCGACCGTGCGCTCGCCGGGTACGCGCACCCCGCCGCGGAGCGCGTGTTGCCGTGGGACCTGAGCCGCGGCCGCGAGGTCGTCGAACGGCATCTGGCCGAGGTCGGCGACGCCGCGAGGCGGGCGCGCGTCGAACGCTTCGTCGCGCGCTTCGAAGCGGACGGCGCGCCGCGGATCCCGGCGCTCCGCACCGGCATCATCCACGGCGACGGCAACGACTGGAACGTCCTGGTCGCGGAGGGCGACGATTCGTCGACACCGCGCAAGGTCGTGGGGCTGATCGACTTCGGCGACCTCGTGCACTCGTGGCTCGCGGCGGAGCCGGCGATCGCGGCGGCGTACGCCATGATGGATCACGACGACCCCCTCGCCGCGGCCGCGCAGGTGGTCCGCGGCTATCACGCGACGTTCCCGCTGACCGAGCCCGAGACCGAGGCGCTCTTCCCGCTGATCTGTCTGCGGCTGTGCGTGAGCGTGGTCCTCGCGGCGCATCAGCGACGCCGCGAGCCCGACAACGCCTACCTCTCGGTGAGCGAGGCGCCCGCGTGGGCACTGCTCGAACGGCTCGAAACCGTCGACCCGCGGCGCGTGACCGATGCACTGCGTGAGGCGTGTGGGGCGGTGCCCGCCGGCGCCGGTCGGGTCGAGGTGCAACGGGCCACGGGCCGTTCGACCGCCCCACAACCGGATATCGTCGCGGCGGAGCCTGGCGTCCGGACTGCGAGCGCGGCCGCAGCGTCGGGCCGCGCCGCGACGACCGCCGCCACCCCCATGCGCCGCGACGAGATCCTGGCCGCGCGCCGCGCACGGATCGGCCACTCGCTCCGCCTCTCGTACCGCGAGCCGCTCCACATCGTGCGCGGGTGGATGCAGTACCTTTACGACGACGCCGGCCGCGCCTACCTCGACTGCGTAAACAACGTCGCGCACGTCGGCCACGGCCACCCGCGGGTCGTCGACGCGCTCGCGCGACAGGCGCGCGTCCTGAACACGAACACCCGCTACCTGCACGAGCACCTCGTGCGCTACGCCGAGCGCCTCACGGCCACGCTCCCCGAGCCGCTGCGCGTCTGCTTCTTCACCTGCTCCGGCAGCGAGGCCAACGAGCTGGCGCTCCGGCTCGCGCGCACGCACACCGGCCGGCGCGACGTCGTCGTGCTCGAAGCGGCCTACCACGGCAACACGAACGCGCTCATCGACCTGAGCCCGTACAAGTTCCACGGCCCCGGCGGCCGGGGCGCGCCGCCGACCACGCACGTCGTGCCGCTCCCCGATCCCTACCGCGGCCGCTACCGCGGCACCGGCGCCGACATCGGGCGCCGCTACGCGGCCCACGTCCGGGACGCCGTCGAGCGCCTGGCACACGACGGACGCGGCGTCGCCGCATTCTTCTCCGAATCGCTCCCGGGGTGCGGCGGCCAGATCGTGCTCCCCGACGGCTTCCTGGCCGAGGCCTACCGCCACGTCCGCGAGGCCGGCGGCATCTGCGTCGCCGACGAGGTCCAGGTCGGGTTCGGCCGCGTCGGCACGCACTTCTGGGGCTTCGAGACCCAGGGCGTGGTCCCCGACATCGTCACGATGGGAAAGCCCATCGGCAACGGGCACCCGCTCGGCGCCGTCGTGACCACGCCCGAGATCGCCGCCTCGTTCGACAACGGCATGGAGTACTTCAACACCTTCGGCGGCAACCCGGTCTCCTGCGCCGTCGGACTCGCCGTGCTCGACGTGATCGAGGCGGAACGGCTCCAGGAGCGCGCGCACCGCGTCGGCGCCCGCCTGCTCGAAGGGCTGCGGAGGTTGGCCGAACGCCATCCACTGATCGGCGATGTGCGCGGGATGGGGCTCTTCCTCGGCATCGAACTCGTCCTCGACCGCGAGACGCTCGAGCCGGCGCCCGACCACGCCGCACGCGTGGTCGAACGCATGCGCGAGAACGGGATCCTGCTCAGCACCGACGGACCGCTCCACAACGTGATCAAGATCAAGCCGCCGCTCCAGTTCGCCGAGGAGGATGCGGACCGGGTGGTGGAGGTGCTGGGCGCGGTGCTCGCGGAGGCGGCGCTGCGGCTGGAATGAGTCCGATCCTGGCCACCCACCGTGCCGGCCGGCCCCGGCGAGTCGACCCGGCGTTCCGGGCCGTCGCTCCGCCCGGACCGTTGCGGCGCGTTCCATCCGCCCGCACCTCGCACCGGTGAATCCGAAATCGGACTCGATAAGCCGTTGAGTACGAAATCGGATCTCACGCGATTCGCGCCGGCGCGTTCAGCCGAAGTCGGCATCACCCATCCGCGCCACGCCCCTCGCGCGCCACGCCCACCCGCCGGACCCACGCGGCGAACTCGTTCAGGAATCCGGCGAGGAGATCGCGGGTTGCCGCGTCCACCAGGTCGCCGTCCGCGTTGAACTTCTCCCGTGCCCGAGCGACCGTGACGGCGGGATGCGGGAGCACGGGCGCCAACGTGGCCAGCAGCGTCAGCTTGAGCTGCTCCTGCGCGCGCGCCGTGCCGATCGCGCCGCCCGATGCGCCCATGATCGCGGCCGGTTTGCCGGCGAGCGGAGACCGGAAGCTCGGCCGCGACGCCCAGTCGATCGCGTTCTTGAGCACGCCCGGCACGCCGTAGTTGTACTCGGGCGTGGCGATGAGCAGCGCGTCGGCATCGGTGATCGCGCGCTTGAAGCGCTCGACGTCGGCGGGGCGCCGCCCGTCGGCGTCCAGATCCGCGTTGTAGAGCGGGATCCCGGCCAGATCGAAGGGTTCGATGGACATCCCGCGCGGCGCGAGGGTTCGCGCCGCATCGAGAAGGAATCGGTTCAGGGAGCGCTCGCGCAGACTCCCGGCAATGCCCAGGACATGTATGGTGTTCATCTGCAAAGATTCGATCTTCTTGGTACATCGACCATCGCGCCGTCATTCGTGCTCCGGCGCCCCACCCGTCGCGGGTGAGCCGAAGCCGCCGCGCAGCCATGCGACCGCATCGTCCAGCTCTTTCGGGTGGATCCCGTGGCCGATCGGGTAGTCGTGCGCAGCCAGCTCGGCGCCGGCGGCGCGTAGCGCGGCGCGGCCCTCGCGCGCGAGCGCGAACGGGATCGCCGGGTCCGCGACGCCGTGCCCCCAGAAGAAGCGCGTCCCTTCCACGGTCCGGGCGGTTGCCGAGACGCTCGGGTGGTCGGGGAGGAAGCCGCTGAAGTTGAGGACCAGCGGGACACGCCCCGGGTTGCGCAGCGCGTACGCCAGGCTCATGGTGCCGCCCTGCGAGAAGCCGCCGAGCGCGAGCGGCCCCGGCGCGAACGGCAACAGCGACGGCAACCCGACGAGGAACGTGTCGAGCGCCTGCTGCGCCGCCTCGAAGCTCTCCGGCTCCGGGCGATCACCGCCCAGGAACCGGTACCACGCCCAGCCCGGGCCGTAGCCCCACGGCGCCGCCGGGAACGGGGCGCGCGGCGTCACCAGCGCCACGTCCTCCGGGAGGTAGCGCGCGAGACCCAGTAGATCCCTCTCGTCGCTGCCGCGCCCGTGCAACAGGACGACGACGGGCGTGCCGTCCTGCGCGGCGCTCGGGACGGTCTTCTCGAATTCCAGCATCGGCTCCACTTCCCTGTCCACTCGTGACATTACACTCCGGCTCGCGGCGCGGCCTCCTCACCCCAGCGGCGCGAGCTCCGCGCCGATCTCCTCGCGGCGCGCCTCGAGCCACGCCGGCAGCTTCAGCTCGCGGCCGAGCGAGGCCGGATCCTCATCCACCGTGAACCCCGGCCCGTCCGTCGCGATCTCGAGCAGCAGCCCGTCCGGCGCGCGGAAGTAGATGCTCCGGAAATACGTCCGGTCCATCACGGGCGAGACCTTCGCGCCGAGCGACAGCAGGTGCTCTCGCCACGCCCGCTGCTCTTCCTCGTCCGCGGCGCGGAAGGCGATGTGGTGCGTCTGCCCCGCGCCCGGGCGCGCGTAGTACCTCGATCCCGCCCAGCCGAAGAGCGTCAGCGTGCTGTGCGGCTCCACCGTGCGGCCATCGTAGTTCGCCCAGAACCAGTGCGGCGTCCGACCGTCGTCCTGGTTCACGCTCTTCTTCACGAGCCGCAAGCCCAGCGCTTCCGTGTAGAAATCGTGCGCTCGCTCGATGTCGTCGGTGATCCCGGAGATGTGATGGATTCCGCGGAGCGCCATGTCCGGACCGATGCGTTCGACGGGCTCCGGATGCGTACGCGCGCGGATCGCGTCCTCGTCGCGCTCACCCCGCAGCTCCGCTCCGGGCGGCAGCGCGACACGCTCGCCCAGCGCATCGGCCGGCTCGTCGATCGCGTAGCCCGGCCCCTTCGTCGCGATTTCGAGGATCTGCCCGTCCGGATCCGCGAAGTAGATGCTCCGGAAATAGCCGCGGTCGTACGGGCCCGAGACCGGCACGTCGTGGTCCGTCAGCCACCGCTTCCACTTGAGCTGCGCCTCCGGGCTCTCGACTCCCAGCGCCAGGTGATGGATGCCGCCCACCCCCCAGTGCCCGCGGCGCGCGTGCCGCCACTCGAAGAAGGTGAGGATCGTCCCCGGCCGCCCGATGTCATCCCCGAAGTACAGATGGTATGCGCTCGGATCATCGAAGTTCACGGTCTTCTTGACCAGCCCGAGTCCGAGCACGTCGCGATAGAACGCGAGCGTGCGCGGCGCATCGTTCGACACCATCGTGATGTGATGGAAGCCCCGTGTGATCAGTGTGTTCACGACATCCTCCTTGTGTGAGGGCTAGGGCTAGGGCTGGGGCTGGGGCTGGGTGAGGCACGCCCTCGTCCCGCATGGGGGCATCCGTGCGTGTGCGCGTGCGCGCCCGCTCCCCTTCCCGGCCGCCCCCATCCCGTAAACGTAAACGTTCCCGCTCCCGCTCCCGCTCCCGGCAGTTCCCCGCCAGGCCGGGTCTTCCTCCCCTCCACCACACCGCCTCCCGGGCACTCCCTAGCCCGAGCCCCAGCCCCAGCCCTAGCCCTACCCCTGGCGTCACGCAGCCTCGCCGTCCTCACCGGCCTTGACCGCCTGGACCTCAATGTGGATCCGCACCTCGTTCCCCACCAGCACGCGCCCGGCCTCGATCGCCTGGTTCCACGTCAGCCCGTAGTCGCGCCGGTCGATGCGCACGTCCGCGCTGAAGCTGACCCGCTCACCGCCCCAGGGGTCCATCCCGCGCCCCTCGTACCTCGCATCCAGCACTACCTCGCGAGTCGTGCCGCGGATCATCAGATCACCCACGAGTCGGAAACCGTCGCCCGGCGCCTTCACGGACCCCTCCACTCGCCGGCTCCGGAACGTCAACGTCGGATGGTTCTCCACGTCCAGGAAGTCCGCGGAACGAAGATGCGCGTCCCGTTGCCCCACTCGCGTGTCGAGACTCGCCGCATCGATCTCGACGGCCACCGACGAACGGGCGAGGTCGTTCTCGTCCAGCTCGATCGCGCCACTCACCCCGGCGAAGCGGCCCTTCACCGTCGTGATCATCATGTGCTTCACCGCGAACTCGACCATCGTGTGCGCCGGGTCGAAGTTCCACGTCGTCCTCCCCTTCGCGGTCTCCTTGGTCTGCACACCAGCCATCTCCGTCTCCTGTGGTTCAGGTTGTCGATTCGGCCCGTACGCGATCGGGGCGGGCCGTCCCCGTCATTGTTTCCGTGCTTGAATTCTCATTACTGAGCCAATTTCGCGCGATGACGGCCGTGCTGAGGGCTCGCGAGAGCGGAGGCCTCAGGCGAAGATCAAGCCGCGCCGCCCTCGGGCTTCCGTTGCCGATCCCGGGGCGCCCCGGGCGTCCTCAGCTCCGCGGCGTGGCGGCCGAGCGCGCGCAGCAGCCGGATCGCCTCCTGCTGATCCGCCGCATCCAGCCCCGACAGCGCGCGCTCCAGACAGCGGGCGTGTTCCGGAAAGATCCTGCGCATCAGCGCTTCGCCCGCGTCCGTGAGCGCCGCATAGCTCGCCCGCCGGTCCTCCGGACACGGCCGGCGCTCGACCAGGCCGCGCTCCGCCAGACGATCGACCAGATACGTGATCCCGCCGCTCGAAACCAGGATCTTGCGCTGGACTTCGCCGAGCAGCAGCGGCCCCTTGTGGTACAGCGCCTCGATCACGCCGAACTCGGCGGGCGTCAGGTCGTGCCGCGCCACATCGGCTCGCACGTGCTCCGCCACGGCGGCGTGTGCACGGCTCAGCACGACCCAGAGCTTGAGCGCGCGATCCGCGGCCGCGTCCGGTCTGTCATCGGGTCGATCCATCTCGCCTCCACAATCTCAGCACTAAGATAATTCGGACGAGCGGGGGTGTCAAGTGAAGGGGCGCAGAGCGTGCCGCGCAGAGCGCCCCGCGCAGAGCGCCCCGCGCAGGGCGTCGCGCGCAGAGCGTCGCGCGCAGAGCGTCGCGTACTGAACGCGCGAGGGACGCGCCCGCGCCCGCGCCCGCGCACGCGCACGCGCACGAATCGGAACCCGAAACACGCCGTGACCGGGCGAGCCTGTTCCTACACCCTGTACGACCGCTTCTCGTAGACGTCCACGATGCGGCGGCCGTCCCAGACGTAGGCCAGGTGTTCGGTCTGGCGGCAGTCGGAGAGTGCTTTCGGTCGGAAGACGGCGGCGCACTGGCCGCCGGCGCGCCGGACGCTGTCGTAGGCGATTCCGTGGGAGCCCTCGGCGCGGAGGCGGCGCCCCAGGCGCTGGGAGATGGCGTAATCGTCGGGATCGTAGATCCGCGGCAGTTCGGCGCGCATGCCGCGGAGATCGTGGAGCCGCGCCTGGAGCTTCGCTTCGAGCACGCGCATCTCGATCTCGAGTGCCGGCTCCGCCGTGTACGAAAGGAAGCGTTCCCGGTGGTAGACGGTCTCCGCGATGGCCGTGGCGCGGTCCCGCGCCGTGTAGTAGACGCCGAAGTCGCCGTCGCCGAAGCGGCTGCCGGCCGGGTTCGGGTGGGTGAACGGCGCCATGATGTACGTCGAGCCGGGGCCGAAGACGCGGTCTTCGGGGGCGACCAGTCGGAGTTCGCCGACCTCGTCGCGCAGCCGGTCGTTCGTCAAACCCTCGATCTCGTAGAGCGCCTCGAAGTCCTCCGGGTCCGCGACACGCTCGAAGAGGTCGATCGGCGGGAACCGACTCGGGATGATCCGGATCGCGCGCTGCCAGCGGACGCGCCGCACCGGCACGGTCAGCGCCCCCGTCAACACGCCGTCTTCGACGGCTACGCCCATCCGCCGAGTTGCGCGTCCAGGTACCGGCGAACCACGTACAGGTCCGCGACGTTCCCCGAAAGCATGCGATCGAGCGCCGACGCACCGCCGAACGGCGGCGCATCGTTCGGCCGCCTCACCCAGCCATCGGCGAGCTGCGGATCCGGGAGCAGGATCTGAAGCGCCTTGTAGATCCCCAGCAGGTAGGAAATCCGCTCCAGCGTGTCCTTCGACAGGTGGTCCGCGCCCTCCTTCTTCCACTTGAAGTACGTCGAGCGCGCGGGCGTGCCCAGGAGTCGGATCTGCTCGTCGACCGAGAGGTCCCACAACTGCGCGATCCTGAAGAACGCGCGCAGCGCCGGCCGCGCGAAGTCGCGGTGTCCGGCGGGCGCCGGCTGGGTGACACTGGCAGGCATGGCGTCCTCCGATTTCGTACTGTTCCGGCAAAATAGTCCGAAATCGGACTCCGCGCAACCGGCCGGCCGCGCGACCGCCGATGCCGCCCGGATGCGCCCGAGTGGGTGGCGGCTCAGACGGCCACGGTGTAGCAGAGCGCCGTCCCGTCGAGGGCGATGACGCCGTCGTCGCGCGTGACGGTGGTCTTCAGCGTGGTGATCGGCTTGTCTTCGCGGACCTCGAGCACCTCGACGGCGCCGGTGATGGTATCGCCGGGTCGGACGGGCGCGCGGAAGTTCCAGTCCACGTGGAGGAATACGGTGCCGGGGCCGGGCAGGTCCTCGGCGACGACGGCGTTCAGGATGGCGGTGGTGATGCCGCCCTGGACGATGATGCCGCCGAACGGCGAGGCGCGCGCGACCGCCTCGTCGTAGTGGAGCGGGTTCCTGTCCCCGCTGATCTCGGTGAAGCGGACGATGTCTTCGGGCGTGATGCGGCGTGTCCGCTCCGCGCGTGCGCCGATGCGCGGAGGGCCGTT
>DASVCS010000026.1:0-34886 GCA_036381495.1 Longimicrobiales bacterium | reverse complement strand
GGGCTCGGGTGCATGGGGATGAGCGAGTTCTACGGGGCGGCCGACGACGCGGAGTCGATCGCCACGATCCATCGTGCGCTCGAGCTGGGGATCGACTTCCTGGACACGGCGGACATGTACGGCCCGTTCACGAACGAGGAGTTGGTCGGCCGCGCGATCCGGGGTCGGCGGGACGAGGTGGTGCTGGCGACGAAGTTCGGCAACGTGCGCGGCCAGAACGGTGAGTTTCTCGGGATCCGCGGCGACCCGGCGTACGTCCGGCAGGCGTGTGACGCCTCGCTGCGGCGGCTCGGGGTGGACCACATCGACCTGTACTACCAGCATCGCGTGGACCCGAACGTGCCGATCGAGGAGACCGTGGGCGCCATGGCCGAGCTGGTGCAGGCGGGGAAGGTCCGCTACCTGGGGCTCTCGGAGGCGGCGCCCGCGACGATCCGCCGGGCGCACGCCACGCACCCGATCTCGGCGCTCCAGACGGAGTACTCGATCTGGACGCGCGACGTCGAGGAGAACGGGGTGCTGGAGACGGTGCGGGAGCTGGGGATCGGGTTCGTCGCCTACAGTCCGCTGGGCCGCGGCTTCCTGACGGGCCGGTTCCGGCGGTTCGAGGACCTGCCGGAAGACGACATCCGGCGTCGCCACCCGCGTTTCCAGGGCGAGAACTTCGAGAAGAACCTGCGCATGGCGCGGGAAGTCGAGTCGCTGGCGCGGGAGAAGGGCGTGACGCCGGCGCAGGTCGCGCTGGCGTGGGTGATGGCGCAGGGACGGGACATCGTGCCGATCCCGGGCACCAAGCGGCGGACGTATCTGGAGCAGAACGCGGCCGCCGTGGGGATCCGGCTGGAAGCGCGGGACCTCGAGCGGATCGAGGCGGTCGCGCCGGTGGGCGGGACGGCGGGCGAGCGCTACGCGAACATGAGCACCGTGCATCGGTAGCGGCGGCCGCGCGCATGGAGATCGGGATCTACACGTTCGCGGAGACGCGGGTGGACGCGGCCACGGGCCGGCAGCTCGGGGCGCGGGAGCGGCTGCGCGACCTCCTGGAGGAGATCGAGCTGGCCGACCAGGTGGGGCTGGACGTCTTCGGCGTGGGCGAGCACCATCGGCCCGACTACGCGGTGTCGGCGCCCGCGGTGGTGCTGGCCGCGGCCGCCGCGCGCACGCGGCGGATCCGGCTGACGAGCGCGGTCTCCGTGCTGAGCTCGGACGATCCCGTGCGCGTGTTCCAGGATTTCGCGACGCTCGACCTGATCTCCGGCGGCCGCGCGGAGATCATGGCGGGGCGCGGGTCGTTCACCGAGTCGTTCCCGCTGTTCGGCCAGGACCTCGCGGATTACGACGCGCTCTTCGCGGAGAAGCTCGGGCTGCTGCTCGAAGTCCGGGAGCGGGAGCGCGTGCGCTGGTCGGGGCGGTTCCGGCCGCCGATCGAGGACCGCGCCGTCTACCCGCGGCCGGTCCAGGACCCGCTCCCCGTGTGGATCGCGGTGGGCGGCACGCCGCAGTCGGTGATCCGCGCCGCGACGCTCGGCCTGCCGATGGCGCTGGCCATCATCGGCGGCGCGCCGGCACGCTTCCGGCCGATGGTCGAGCTGTACCGCGAGGCCGCCGCGCGAGCGGGCCACGACCCGGCGAAGCTGCCGGTGAGCATCAACTCCCACGGCTTCATCGCGGACGACGCGCAGCAGGCCGCAGACGATGCGTTCCCGCCGTTCGCCGAGACGATGACGCGCATCGGCCGGGAGCGCGGCTGGCCGCCGACGACCCGCCAGCAGTTCGACGCCGAGTGCGCGCCCCGCGGCGCGTTGTTCGTGGGGAGTCCGCAGCAGGTGATCGACAAGATCCTCTACCAGCACGAACTCTTCCGGCACCAGCGGTTCCTGATCCAACTCACCGTCGGCCCCATGCCGCACGCCAAGGTCATGCGTGCCATCGAGCTGCTGGGTACCGAGGTCGCGCCGGTGGTGAGGCGCGAGACCGGCGAGGAGGCGGTTCAGCGCGAAGCCATCTCCCGGAAGTAGTCGCGCAGCCGGTGCTCGCCCCTGGCCGGCGCGATCCCCTCACCCTGTCCCGCCGTCACGAAGAAGTCGAGCAGATCCGAGAGTTGTCGGTCGAAGGGGCGGACCAGCGAGACGACGCCGCGCGCCAGGATCGGCGGGATGTGGAGGATCCGCGGCTTTCGGCCGAGCACCGCGAAGGCGAGCGCCGCGATCTCGTTCTGGCTGAACACCTCCGGGCCGCCGACGGGGATCTCCCGTTCAGCGCTCTCGACGGCCTCCGCGCACACCTCGGCCAGGTCGGCGCCGTGGATCGGGTTGAGCCGGTTCTCCCCGGATCCGATGAGCGCCACGAATCCACGCCGCGCCATGCCGAGGAACTCGCTCATGTCCGAGAAGTATCCCGTCGGTCGGACGACCGTGTACGGCAGGCCGGAGTCGCGCAGCGCGCGCACGAAGTCCTCGTGCGCGCGGATGATCGCCAGGTGCTCGTAGCGGTGCGCGTTGAAGACGGAGACGTAGACGAACTTCCGGACGCCCGCGCCGCGGGCGCGTTCGAGCAGATTCAGATTGCCGCGGTAGTCGACGTCGCGGAAAGTGAAGCCCTCGCGCTGACGCGTGATTCCGACGGAGGAGAACGCGACGTCGACGTCGTCACAGACCCCCTCGAGCGTCTCCGGGCGGGTGACCTCGCCGACGAACACGTCATCCGCGCAGCGCCGGACCGCGGGTTCCAGGAAGGGGCCGGGCCGGTCCAGCTTTCCCGGGTCGCGGACCAGCGCGCGAACCCACCAGCCGCGCTCCTTGAACGCCCGGACGACGTACCGGCCGAGGTAGCCCGTGGCGCCGGCGACCAGCGCCCTCATGGCGCGTCTCCCGCCCGACCCGCCGTCGGCGGCCGCCGCACCACTGGGCGCGGAGTCGGTCGATGCGGGCTGCGCGCCGCGCGGGCAACTCCCTCGGTGCGGTCGCCGGCCATGCTTTCTCCTTCTGGTCGTGCGCCGCCTCACGCCGGCTGCTTCGTATGGCTCCCGCGGATCGTCCGTTCGGCGATCTCCGCCATGTCGTGCTCGACGTTGTAGGAGCGCAGCGCGAGGCGGGTCAGACTCACGGCCAGTTCGCGCTCGGCGACGAGTGCGACGTTCGCGCCGTGCGATTCGAGGAACTCGCGTTCCTCGTCGCTGTGGGTGCGGACCAACACCTCGGCATCGGGGTTGACGCGCTGGATCAGCGCGAGGATCGCGCGGGCCTGGTAGGCATCGGGCGCGGCGACGATGATGAGGCGCGCGGTATCGAGGTGTGCGGCCTCGAGGACGTCGGGGCGGGTGGCATCGCCGTAGACGACCGGCAGGCCGCGCTTCCTCAGCGCTTCGACGCGCTCGCGGCTCTGCTCCACGACGATGTAGGGGATGTCGTGGCGGCGGAGTTCGTCGCCGATGGGGGTGCCCACGCGGCCGCTGCCGATCACGACGGCGTGGCCGCGCAGTTGGTCCGCCTCGACGCAGGCCGGCAGCTCGGCGATCTCGCCGGCCGAACGCTCGAGCAGATCGGCCCAGGAGCGCTTGCCCTCGCGGGGGCGGCGCAGCCACCGCTCGAGGGGATCGACCATCCCGAAGACGAGCGGGTTCAGCGTGATCGAGAGGAGCGCGCCGGCGACCACCAGGCTCTGCGCGTCGGCGGGCACCAGGCCGAGCGCGACGCCGAGCGTCGCGAGAATGAACGAGAACTCGCCGATCTGCGCCAGGCTCGCCGCGATGGTGAGCGCCGTGTGCAGCGGGTAGCGGAACGTGAGGACGATCGCGCCGGCGGCGCTCGAGTTGCCGAGCATGATGATCGCCACGACCGCGAGCACCCCGAACGGCTGCTCGATCAGGATCGCCGGGTCGAAGAGCATCCCGACCGAGACGAAGAAGAGGACGGCGAACGCGTCCTGGAGCGGGAGCGCGTTGGTCGCGGCCTCGTGGCTGAAGTCGGATTCGCTGACGACGACGCCGGCGAAGAACGCGCCGAGCGCGAAGGAGACGCCGAACAGCGCGGCGGCGCCGACGGCGATCCCGAACGCCGTCGCGAGGACGGCGAGGGTGAAGAGCTCGCGCGAGCCGGTCCCGACGACGCGCCCGAGCAGCCAGGGGATGAACCGCCGCCCGACGATGAGCATCAAGGCGACGAAGAGCGCGACCTGGACCAGCGTCGTGAGGAGCGTACCGACCAGCCCGCCGCCGGCGGGCGCGTGCACCTCCGCGGCGGCGTCCGGCGCCGCGCCCATCGAACCCGCCAGGCCCGGAAGCAGGACCAGCGCGAGGACCATCACCAGGTCCTCGACGATGAGCCAGCCCACGGCGATGCGGCCGTCGGCCGAGCCGAGGATCCCGCGGTCCTCGAGCGTACGCAGCAACACGACCGTGCTCGCCGAGGAGAGCGAGAGCCCGAAGACCAGTCCCGTCCCCCACGACCACCCCCACAGGTGCGAGACCGCCATGCCGAGCGCGGTCGCGGCCGCGATCTGCGCCACGGCGCCCGGGACCGCGATCCTGCGCACCGCGAGCAGGTCGGAGATCGAGAAGTGCAGCCCCACGCCGAACATCAGCAGCATCACGCCGATCTCGGCGAGCTGCGCCGCCAGCCCCTGGTCCGCCACGAAGCCGGGCGTGAACGGCCCGACCGCGACACCGGCGAGGAGGTAACCGAGGATCGGAGGCAGGCGGAGCCGGGTCGCGATGAGTCCGAACAGGAACGCGAGGCCCAGGCCCGCGGCGATGATGGCGATGAGCGCGGTCTCGTGAGGCATCGTCTCTCCGGGTCCACGATGGCGGCCGATCGTGATATGATCGCGAATCCGGCCGTCGTTTTCAATTCCATCCGCACGCGCTTCGACGGCCGGACAGGGCGGTCGGGTCGGTGAGCGGATCGACACGCGCCGCCCGCCCCGGAGTCGCCGGCATGGCCCATTTATGCCATCCCGGTCGCCACGCGCGGCGGCCATCTTATCCATGGCGCGCCCGCAACGGGGCGGGCGCGCCGGAGCTGCGGCGACTCCCGTGCGCGGACACCGACACAGCGCCTCCCCGCGTCCAGCCGGCCTCAGATCCCCGAGAACCGCCCCGACCGGGCAAAGAACGCTATGGACAGTCATCTTCGATTCCGTACGGTGCATCTTGCCCTGGCCGCCATCCTGTCACTGGCCGCGTGCTCGGATTCGGATTCGACCGAACCCCAGCCATCGCTTCGGCTCGAGGTCGAGCCCGCCAGCCTGACGCTGATCCGGGGAGCCACCGACACCGTACAGGTCACGGTCATCGCCGAGAACGGCGGCGACGTCCCCGTGACGCTCAGCGCGACGCCGAGCGCCGCCGACGTGTCGGCCGCCTTCGAATCCAATCCGACCACCAGCACGAGCGAACTGGTCCTCACCGTGTCGTTGGAGGCGGAGCCCGGCGCGCGGACGGTGATGGTGACCGGCAGCGGCGGCGGCGCGACCGCCTCGGCGGAGCTTTCGCTCGAGATCGAGGCGGAACTGCCCGGCGACTCGGAGGAGCGCTACGGCCCGGGCGTGGTCGGCGAGATCCGGACGATCGAGGTCGAAGGCGAGCCGCTCACCTACGAGGTCATCGACGGGTTGGCGATCTTCCAGGGTGACATGATCCTCGGCGATGCGGACGAGGTGGAGGCGCGCCTGATCGCCGGCGCCGAGGGCGCCGGCGGCAACGAGCAGATCGGCACGCAGACCGCCATCTGCAACTTCGACTTCGGCTTCGGCTGCGGGCACTGGACCGACGGGGTCATCGGCTACGCCTTCGCCAACGATTGGGGCGACGACGCGACGAACCTCATGATGCGCCAGCGTGTCGTCGAAGCCATGGAACACTGGGAGGCGCGCACGAGCCTGCGTTTCGTCGAGCGGACCAGCGGCGAGCGGGTCGTCTTCAGGAATGCGGACGGCTGTTCCTCGGACGTCGGCAAGGTCGCGATCACCGGGCTCGACCCGCAGTGGGTCAATATCAGCACGGGTTGCGATCTCGGCTCGGTCATCCACGAGATCGGCCACGCGGTCGGCCTGTGGCACGAACATTCCCGTACGGACGCCGGTGAGTTCGTGACCATCGACTTCGGTGCCGTCGAGGATTTCCGGCTGCACCAGTTCTTCAGTCACGCCATATTCGGCGTCGACCCGGGGCCGTACGACTACGGCTCGATCATGCATTACGGCTGCACTGCGTTCTCGAAGGACTCGCGTCACACGATCGAGCCGACCAAGCCCGGCGTCACCTGCGAGGACATCGGCCAGCGCGACAGTCTGAGTGCCGGCGACATCCTCGGCGCGTACACGCTCTATCCGCCCCGCTTCACGATCACCGGCGCGGAGCCGCCGGCCGTGGATGATCGATTCGAGCTGAGCCTGAGCTTCGACACGGAGCCGGTCCGCGATGACTACATCGTCTGGCGGAGCGATCGCGTATCCGAGCCGCTGGGGACGGGCCCGACGCTGACGCTCACGGCGAACGACATACCGAACGGAGCCCACGTCATCACGGCGAGCATCGAGATCTTCAACACGGTCGTCACGGACGAGTCGATCGAGCTCACGCTCGAGAACACGCCGCCGAGCGTCGAGCTGAGCGCGGATGGTGAGGTGGATCTGAACCGCGTGTTCTATGTGACGGCGTCGGTGACGGATGCGGAGGACGGCGCCTGCCCGTATTTCGCGTGCGATTACCATTGGACGCCGGAGCCGGAGTCCGGCGCCGACGGGCCGGTGGCGGGCTACCGTTTCACCGAGGAGGGGCCGCAGACGATCGAGGTCGTCGTGACCGACGCCGGCGGCGCGTCCGACGCGGACACGGTCACCGTCGACGTCGTCAACACGCCGCCCCGGCCGGTCATCGCCGTGCCGGCGGATGGTTCGAGCTTCAGCGAGGGCTCGAGCCTGACGCTGTCCGGTTCCGCGACGGACATCAACGAGGGTCCGGGCCCGGAGGCGGGGACGGTCTCCTGTATCTGGTTGGAGTGGTCCAGCAGCGATCCAACGGATGTCTTCGACACCGGCGGCATCGGATGCAATCCCACGATCACGTTCGGCAGTCCGGGAACGAGGACGATCAAGCTGATCGCGATCGACGCCCAGCAGGATACCGGTTCGGCCGAAGTGGAGGTCGACGTGACGGCGTGCTCGGGGAACTGCGCGCCCGACGTGTCCTTCATCATCGACACGCCCCAGGACTACGACGACGCGTTGTTCGAAGAGTCGTTCGATGAGCCGGGTTTCTACCGGACGACCGAGATCCGGATGACCGCGACGGTGAACGACGCGGATGAGCCGCCGGACAGCCCCGTCCACGTCGAATGGACCGTGGAGAAGGAGTGCACCGGGACGTGCCCGTCCCCGCTCCTCATCGGTGAGGGCGACGTGACGCTCTCGGGCGCTTCGGATCCGGCCACCACGGTCATCACCTGGCGGCCCGAAGAGGACGTGTCGACGTGGCCGCAGTGTGTCACGGATCCGCGCCGCTACATCATCACCCTCGAGGCGACGGATGCTCGCGGCGCGTCGAACCGCTTCTCCAGGAAGATCATGCTGGCCTGCCCGCTGATCTGATATCGAGTTCCCGTGATGCTGCACGGGAACGGGAGCGGCGGCTGCGCCGCCTGGAGCGGGAACGTTTACGTTTACGGGAAACGGGGAGCGTCCTCCATCCCCGTAAACGTAAACGTGGAAACGGAGGCTTCCTTCGGGCGCCCCGTTCCCGCTCCCGTTCCCGCTCCGACCAGTGACGGCGATCCCGAGCCGTGCGCGTGCGCGTCCCGCCGGTCCATGCTACTTTTGCGGGCGCGCCGTGGCGGCCGGAACGACCGAATCCGCCGACGAACGATCTTCGGCGCCGCAATCACAGGAGGCCTCGATGCACGGACGAGCGATGCGATCTCTCGCGCTGGCGATGCTGGTCGTCGCCGGTTGCGGTCCCGCGGCCGACGGCGATGCACCGGCCGCGGAAGGTGAGGCCGGAGTAACGGCCGAGAAGGCCGCGCAGCCGGTCGCACTCCCCCCCGGCGCCGAAGGCGCGGTGGCACGACTCCGCCAGTCGCCGCGCCACGGCGAGTGGGCCATGATCCCCGCCGGCGCCGGCGACAGCGTCCGCGCCTGGGTCGTCTACCCCGAGCGCAGCGACCCCGCACCCGTCGTCGTCGTCGTCCACGAGATCTTCGGGTTGACCAACTGGGTACGCGCCGTCGCCGACCAGCTCGCCGCGGACGGCTTCATCGCCATCGCCCCCGACCTGCTCACCGGCCAGGACATCCCGACCGACTCCGCGGGTGATCCGCAGCGCGACGTCGTGCGCCGCGCGATCCGTTCGCTCCAGCCCGATGACGTGCACCGCCGGCTCAGCGCCGCCGCCACATGGGGGATGGCGCTCCCCGCCGCGACCGATCGCTACGGCATCGTCGGCTTCTGCTGGGGCGGCAGCACCTCGTTCGCCCACGCGACCCGCGCGCCCGACCTGGATGCCGCCGTCGTCTACTACGGCAGCTCGCCCGACCGCGAGGCGCTCGCCAACGTCCAGGCCCCGGTACTCGGGCTCTACGGCGGCGATGATGCCCGCGTCGGCGCGACCGTGCCGCCCGCGCAGGCCGCCATGCAGGAACTCGGCAAGACCTACGAAGTCCACAGCTACGAGGGCGCCGGGCACGGATTCCTGCGTCAGCAGAACGGCCGCGACGGCGCCAACATGCGCGCATCCGAGCAGGCCTGGCCGGAGACGATCCGCTGGTTCCGGACGTATCTGGAGGCGGCGAGCTGAGGTCGGGGCGTGCGCGGCGGGCGGGGAACGGCCGGGAGCGGGAGCGGGAGCGGGAACGTTTACGTTTACGGGATCGGCGCCTCCGCGGCGCCGACGGGAGCGGGAGCGGGACGCGCACCCGCATCGCACGCGCTCGCGCACCCGCACGCGCACGTCAGACGGGATGGGAAACGGCCGGGGGCGGGAGCGGGCGGCGCACCCCTTCGCGCACGCGCTCGCGCACGCGCACGCGCACGAGAGGGGGATCGAGGAGGGGCCCCTTGCTGCGCTCGTACCGCCAGCGCCGTCGACTCCGAAATGACCCGACAACCGCTCTATGGCAGGGTGAGCACGAGCGGCCGCGACGGGGTCACCACGAGCGTGTGCTCGTAGTGAGCGGTGAGGCTGCCGTCGGCGCTGCGGATCGTCCAGCCATCGGGGTCGACGCGAGAGTGGTCGGCGGTCTCGGAGATGATCGGTTCGAGCGCGATGACCATGCCGTTCTCGAGGCGGTCGCGCAGCCCGGGCACGGCATGGTTCGGCACTTCCGGGCTCTCGTGGATGCTGCGGCCGATGCCGTGTCCGCAGAGGTCGCGGAGGACGCGGAATCCGCCGCGCCGGACCTGTGCCTCGACCGCCGCGCCGACCTCGGTGAGCCGGCGGCCCGCCCGGACGAGGGCGGCGGCCTTCCGGAACGCGGCTTCCGCGGTCGCGATGAGGCGGATCGCCACGGGTGCGGCCGGAGGAACGGCGACCGTGATGGCCGCATCGGCGAAGTAGCCGTCCAGCTCGACCGTCGCGTCCAGCGTGACGAGGTCCCCTTCGCGCACCGTTCGCGGTCCCGGGACACCGTGCACCGCCTCATCGTTCACGCTGATGCAGGTCGCGCCGGGGAAGCCGTACACGAGCCGGGGCGCCGAGCGCGCGCCGTGGTCGTCGAGCACTCGCTCCGCGATGTCGTCCAGCTCCGCGGTCGTGATCCCGGGACGGAGCGCGGCACGCATCGCATCGAGCGCGCGAGCCACGACGCGGCCCGCCCGCCGAAGTCCCTGAAGGTCCTGCTGCGTCTCGATCGACATGGTACTCCCTGGATCGCCCCTGGCCGATGCCGGCTTCGCGGCCGGATCGCGGCTCCGGCCCGATGCCGGCCGCCCCCTGCGCGCGGTGAAAGATGCCGCCGGCGCGCCGCACACGGCAAGCGGCGGTCGACCGGCGCGGGGTTTGCTCCGCTGAACGCGCGCCGGAGCAATCACGTGAACCGGGAACGATCCATGGCCGAAGGCCGATCCACGGGCCGACCGGCGAGCGACGAGGGGGTGTGCGACTGAAGCGCGGACCGCCCCCGCCCCGCCGGGCGCCGCGGCCGCCCCGCATGGCAATTTGGAGCAAGATCGGGAGAGCCCGTGGAGGTGGGCGCACCGCGTTTCCCCGCGCGTTGGGCGGCCAGGCGTGTTCTACGCGACGGTATGGAACCGCGAAGCCGACGAGAGCCTGTTCATCCGGTATGCGGAGAAGAGGTCGTGAGCCGGACGGAGGGGATCGTGAGGCTGTCCACTCTGACGGCCTCACGATTCCCGTGTCTACGGCCGGTCGGCCTGGCGGACGGCCGCCTGTCCGCCAGGGACTGCCGCCTCGGGGCCGCCGGACCGGGGCGCGGGCGGCGCGGGCGGCGCGGACAGAGGGGTTCCGTTGCGCAGCGCTTCGCCGGACAGGGTCGAGATGAGGCGGTCCAGCCGCTCGGACCAGCGCAGGGCGATGAGGCGCCAGGTGCCGCGGCCGCTGAGGTTGCCAAACGTGATGCCGAGGCCGGTGAGGAGCATGAGGCCGGCGGGCTCGTCGGTCAGGGCACCGAAAAATGCGCCGATGACGCCGCCGATCACGCCACCGACTCGACGCATGAACTTGCGCTGGGTCGACCGCTCGAGCGCGATGTGGAGCCGCGTGCCGGTCTCGGTCTTCTCGACGGCTGCGTGCGTGTGGCCGTGCCGCAGCCGGTACTGCGTCCACACCGTGCCGCAGCTCAATTCGGTGATCGTACCGTGCCCGCCGAACTCGGCCTCGAGGTGCGCGAGTAGGGCGCGCACGTCCTCGTTGTCGAGTCGGACGGGCAACGCGAGCCGCTGCTCCCACCGCGTCTGGCCGCGCCGCGTCTTCCGCTTGGGCGGCGCGGGCGGCGCTTTCGGCCCGCGCAGCTCGGCCCACGCCTCGTCCACGAAATGCGGCTCGATGCCGGCCTCGCTCGCGATCTGCCGCAGCTCTTCGAGCGTCAGCCCGCTCGAACGGCCGCCGCGCTGCGCCTGAAGCTCGGCCGCTTTCTGGAGGATGAGCGCGGTCTCGCGGTCGCCGAAGATCCTGTCGCCGTCCGACGCCATACGCCGCGTCCGGTTGCCGTGAATGGGGGCCGCGCCCGGTCCCGCGCGGTGCCGGGCCCGTCCTTCCACGCCGAAGGATATGCGGGCGGACGCGCGCGGGCAAGCCGCGGCCGCCGCGGGCGTGGAGCATCACGGTGTCGACCGCGATTGACGCGGAACCGACCCGGTGGCATCATCGGCGAGTGCGTGGAGGCCGCAGGGGCTCCCCGCGACGGGCGGCGGATCCCGGCAGCGGCCCCTGGGCGGTGCGCGGAAGGGTCGGGGTGTCCGAGTGGAGACGATCATCGGCGACCCGGGGTGGCCAGTGCGGCGTCCCGCCCGCAGATGGCGATCCCGGCGTCGCGTGGCTTCACCGAGCAGGAGGATGTGAACCGTGCCGATGCGCTACGCCTACAGCGCGATCGGGGACGCGGACGTTCCCCGCGCCTCCTTCCCCTTCGCGCAGCACCTCCTCGACACGTACGCGAGCGAGAGCAACAAGGTCGTCTCGGTCTGGCGGGAGTTCTCGGATGCCGACCTGGCGTACCGCCCGCATCCGCGCGCGAGCAGCGTCGCCGATATCCTGAAGCACCAGCTCCTTTCCGAGCGACGCTTCTTCGGCGAGTTCCTGGGCGCACCCGAGCCGCCCGCGGGCGAGGTCCTGCCGGCCGGCGAGCTCACGGTCGAGGCCTGCATCGATCGCTTCATCCGGCTCGCGCGGGCGCGCCTCCCGTTCCTCGCCGCGCAGGACCAGGCGTGGTGGCTCGTGCGCGTGCCGTTCTTCGACGTCGAGCGGGAGCGCGTGTGGGTCTTCTGGCGACGCGTGCTCCACACCGCGCACCATCGCACGCAGCTCACCGTCTACCTCCGGCTCCTGGGCCGGCGCGTCCCGCCGACCTACGGCCCGACGGGCGACGTCACGTGGGAGGGCGCCGATCCGACCCACACGGCCGAGGCGGCCGGGCGGAAGTGAGGGACGCGGGGGCTGTTCGAGGCCGGCGAGCTGGGGCAGCCGCGACGGCGGCGCGCGCGCGGCTCCCGTCCGCGCACGCGCGGCCCGCCCGCTGCGGCCGGGTCCACAACCGCCGTCCGCAACCGCCTTGCCGCAGCGGCCACGCCATCCCAATTTCGCGCGGAGCCCATCGCACGGCGGACGTGGCACCGGGAGTACGAAGCCGATCGATGACAGCCGAATCGATGCCAGCGCCGGCGGGCTTCCGCCTGCGGGATGCCGTGCCGGCGGACCTCGAGGCGATCCATGCGCTGAACGAGGCCGCCCTCCCGGCGGTGAACTCGCTCACGCCGGCCGACATCGAGCGGTTCGCGCAGCGCGCCGAGTACTTCCGCGTAGCGGAGGCCGAGGCGGGCGACGTCGTCGCGTTCCTGATCGGCCTCTTCGCCGGCCACGCGTACGAGAGTCCGAACTACCGCTGGTTCTCGCGGCGCCACGAGCGGTTCGCGTACGTGGACCGGATCGTGGTCGCGGAGGAGGCACGCGGGCGCGGCCTCGGCGCGGCGCTGTACGACGACTTCGCCCGCTTCTCGGCGCCGCACGCGCCCGTGCTCACCTGTGAGGTGAACCTCCGCCCGCGCAACGAGCCGTCGCTGCGTTTCCATGAACGGCTCGGCTTCCGCCGCGTCGGCACGCAGCTCACGGACGGCGGGCGGAAGCAGGTCGTGCTGCTCGAGAAGCCGTTGGGCGGGGAGCGCTGAACACCCGCGGAGCGCGACGGGCTTGCGGCGACCGGCGCCCGCGGGTCCATCCCGGGACACGGCGGCGCGCCCCGGCGCGCTTCCCGAGACATGGGGCGGAGCCGCCCCGGCGAGACTGGAGGACCACAATGCCCGGTGACCGGATCATCGTCTACGAGAAGCCGACGTGCAGCACGTGCCGCCGGCTGACCGCGCTGCTCACGGAAGGCGGCATCGATTTCGAGCGCGTCGACTACACGGTGGACCCGCTCAGCCGCGAAAAGCTGGTCGAGCTGATCGGGAAGATGGGGATCTCGCCCCGGGAGCTGTTGCGCCGGCGCCACTCCGCGTACACCGAACTCGGCCTCGATGACCCGGCGGTCCCCGATGCCCGGCTGCTGGATGCCATGGCGGCGCACCCCGAGCTGGTACAGCGCCCGATCATCGAGCGCGGCGATCGCGCCGTGCTCGGCCGCCCGCCGGAGCGCGTGCTCGAGATCCTGTGACGCGCGGGCGCGCCGAGCGCCGCTTGCCGCCGCTCCCCGGCTCATCCGGAAGACCGGTTTCACGACGCGGCGGTCGCAACAGCCGCCGAGCGACGCGGTGCCGACGAACTCGAGTTGGTGCGCTTCTGGCTCGATGCGACGAGCGTCGCAACAGCCCCGGAGCGACGCCGTGCCGCTGAACCGCCGCGCGCGCTGCGCTTACGCGTAAGCCCACCCGCGCGGCTTCCGCTCACGCCACCGGCTCGGCCGGCTCGGGGGCGCGCACGGGGTCCAGCCCCCGCGCCGTGAGGAGCCGGTTCAGGCGCGGCAGGTCCACTTCCAACGCGTCACGGAGACGCGCGAGGTGGCCGTCCAGCTCGGCCGACAGCTCGTCGAAGACGCGGTACGCCGCATCGGTCGGACGCGCATCCCCGGTCTCGACGCTGCGCCGCAGCGCGGCCAGCCGGTTGTTCAGCTTGATCGGGAAGTTCAGCGGATCCTGGCCGCTCCGGTTCCTGACCTGGTAGAGGTCCTCCTCGACGGCGCGCAGCTTCTCGAGCAGCGTCCCGGCGGCCGTCTCGAGCTCCCGGTCCTCCCGCCCTTCGAGCCGCTCCTCGACCTGCCCGCGGATGTCGCGGATCTGGATCACCGCGCGGTTCGCATCGCTCGTCCGATCGCGGATCCGCACCGCCAACTCGAACTGCTCCTCGAGGTCCGCCACGGTCACCCCTTCCAGCCGCGGATCCATCCGAACCTCGAAGCTCCGCGTCTGCGTGACGCCGTTCGCCGTGAGCCGCACCCGGTACACCCCCGGCGGCGCCTTCGGACCGCGCTGCGGCCGCGCACTCCAGATGATCATGCTGTCGAACACGACGGCGCCCGGATAACGCAAATCCCACGTGAAACGATTCAACCCCGCATCCCCCGTCGGCCCATCCTCCCCATCCCGCGACGCCCGCCGCTCCCGCACCTCCCCCCGCGCCCGCCGCGCAGCCTGATCCTTCGCCGTGTCCGCCTTCTCACCTCCCGCCCCCTTCTCTGCCACCCCAGCCCCAGCCCCAGCCCTAGCCCTAGCCCTCCCAACGAAGCTCCTCACCACCTCCCCCGCCGCGTCCAGCACCTCGATCCGCACCGAGTCGGCCGGCTCCGCCAGATAATACTGGAACACCGCCTCCTCGACGCCACGCACCGCCGGGTTCGGCTCGAAGAGGTGGACGTCCGCGCGCACGATCTCGGACGTGAGCTGGCGCAGCGGATCGATGTCATCCAGCACGTAGATCGAGCGGCCGTGCGTGCCGACCACCAGGTCGTGGTCCTCGACGATCAGATCGCGCACCGGCGTGTCCGGCAGGTCGAGCTGGAGCGACTGCCAGTGGTCGCCGTCATCGAACGAGATGTGGACGCCGTGCTCCGTGCCGGCGTACAGCAGCCCCGGCCGCACCGGGTCCTCGCGGACGACGTGCACGAAGTCGCCGTCCGGGATCCCGTCCACGATCTTCGTCCACGTCCGGCCGTAGTCGTGCGTGCGCCAGGCGTAGGGCGCGCGGTCGTCCATCTGGTAGCGCTTCGCGGCGACGTACGCCGTCCCCGGGGCGTGCCGCGAGGCGTCGATCATGCTCACGCGGGTATCCTTCGGCATGTCCGGCGGCGTGATGTCCTGCCAGTTCGCGCCGCCATCACGCGTGACGTGGACCTTGCCATCGTCGGAGCCCGCCCAGATCACGTTCACGTCGTGGTACGACGGCGCGATCGTGTAGACCGTGGCGTAGATCTCGGGGCCGTTCATGTCCATGGTGATCAGCCCGCCGGTCGGCCCGAGCGTCGCGGGATCGGCGTACGTCAGGTCGGGGCTGATCCGCTGCCAGCTCTGCCCGTCGTCCGTCGTCTTCCAGATGTGTTGCGACGAGGTGTAGAGCACGGTCGGGTCGACGGGCGAGAAGACGATGGGGAACGTCCACTGCCACCGTTCCGGCAGCGCGCTGGCCGGCTCGCCCGAGAAGAAGCGCGGGTAGACCTGGATGTCCCGGACCTGGCCGGTGCGCCGGTCGTAGCGAGTGAGCAGCGCGCCCTGGCTGCCGGCATAGAAGACGTCCGGATCCGCCGGCGACTGAACCACGTACCCGCTCTCGCCGCCGCCCACCGCATAGTACCAGCCGTGGCTCGGCCCGCGCGCCTGCATGTGGTCCCAGCCGTCGCTCGGCACGCACACCGTGCTGTTGTCCTGCTGCGCGCCGCAGACGTGGTAGGGGTAGTCGCTCGTCGTCGTGATGTGGTAGAGCTGCGCCGTCGGGAAATCCAGCTCGGTCCAGCTCTCGCCGCCGTTCGTGCTGACCGTGCCGCCGCCGTCGTTGCCGCTGATCATGCGATCGGGGTCGTCCGGCGCGATCCAGAGGTCGTGGTAGTCGCCGTGCGGCGCGCGCAGTTGGATGTCGAACGTCTTTCCGCCGTCCGTGGACTTGAAGAACCCGACGTTCAACGCGTACACGACGTCGGGGTCCTTCGGGTCGGCGTAGATGCGCGAGTAGTAGAAGTGCCGCTGGCGCAGCTTGCGTTCGTCGTTCGTGCGCGTCCACGTCGCGCCGCCGTCATCCGAGCGGAAGACGCCGCCCTCGTTCGCCTCGATGATCGCGTAGAGGCGGTCCGGGTCGGCGGGCGAGACCGTGATCCCGATCTTGCCGATGGGCGGCGCCGGCATCCCCGGGTTCTCCGTCAGGTCGGTCCAGGTGTCGCCGCCGTCCGTGGACTTGAAGAGCCGCGAGCCCGGGCCGCCGCCCCACATCTTCCACGGCGTGCGGTAGACCTGCCAGGTCGAGGCGTAGAGGACGTCCGGGTTCGTGCGGTCGATCGCGATGTCGATCGCGCCCGCGCTGTCGCTCACGAACAGCACCTTCTCCCACGTCTTGCCGCCGTCCTTCGACCGGAACACGCCGCGCTCGGGGTTCGGCGCGTACGGGTGCCCCAGCGCGGCGACGTAGACGATGTCCGGGTTCGTCGGGTGCACCCGGATCCGCGCGATCGCCTGCGTCTCTTCCAGCCCCAGGTGCGTCCACGTCTTGCCGCCATCCGTCGTCTTGTAGACGCCATCGCCCTGGAGGATGTTGCCGCGCAGCTCCGTCTCGCCCATGCCGATGTAGACGACGTCGGGGTCCGACGCCGCGACCGCGACCGCGCCGACCGATGCGCTGCCGATCTGGCCATCCGTGACCGGCCGCCAGGTCAGCCCGCCATCCGTCGTCTTCCAGAGCCCGCCGCCCGTCGCGCCGAAGTAGTACTCGTCCGGCCGCGCCGCACTCCCGGCCACGGCGAGCGAACGGCCGCCGCGGTCCGGGCCGATGTTGCGGTAGTGGAACGTACGGAAGAACGACGTGTCGACCGCGGCCCGCGGCGCTTGTGCCCGCGCGACCCCGCCCGGCACCACGGCCGCGAGCGCGGCGAGGACCAGGGCGAGGACGGGCGGTGCGGCGCATGGACGGATCCGGCCGAGGCGTGGCGACATGGCGCATGCTCCTGGATTGCGTGGATGTGGCGTGGCCCGGCGCATGAGAGCCGCTCACGCACCGATCCGGGCGGGCGGCGCGTCGATCGGGCCCTTCGCTCTCGCGCAATCTGGGGCGCCGCGGAGAGCGGAGCAAGGCGACCTCGTGTGAAAAAGCCCCGGCAAACACCACGGCCGCACACGCCGCTGCCACGGCCGCCCCGCATGGCGATTCGGAGCAAGACCGGGAAACGGCGCCTGGTCCGCAACCGCGACCGAGTCACGACCGCGCGAGCTCGAGGAGCGCGCGCGCCGCCGAACCCGCGCCCTCGTGCCGCCGCACGGCCAGCCCGACGAGCCGTTCGAGCGGCGTGTCGAGCGGCACGAAGGCGACGCCGCTCGGCGGCACGTCGGGGAGCGCGAGCCGTGGCGTGACCGCGATCCCGAAGCCGCGGCCGACCATCTCGACCAGCGTGTCGATCTCGCGGATCTCGTAGCGCACGTCGAGCGGCGTCGGCCCCGCGGCCTCACGCACGAGCCGCTCGCACCCGCCGGTCGTCAGGATGAACGGATCATCGCCGAGCTGCGTCGGCGCGACGCGCGGCAGTCGCGCCAGCGGATGTCCGGCCGGCAGCACCGTGCACAGCTCGTCCTTCGCGACCAGCACGGTATCGAAGTCGCCGTTGGGCAACGTCACGAAGGCCGCGTCGACCGCGCCTTCGTGGAGCCACCGCGCCGCTTCATCATCGGTCCCCTCGGCGATGGCGACGTCGACGTGCGGATGGCGCGCGGCGAAGCGATCGAGCAGCGGCGGCAACAGCCTCCGCGAGGCCGTCGGGCCGAAGGACGCGATGCGCAGACGCCGCCGCGCTCCTCGCCCCGCCGCCGCCACGTCCTGCACCAGCGCCGCCTTCAGCCGCAGGATCTCGCGGGCGTGCGCGAGTGCGCGCGCGCCGGCAGCCGTCAGGCGGATGCCTCGCGCGCTTCGCTCGATGAGCGCCACCCCCAGGAGCCGCTCGAGCGCCGTGATCGCGTGACTCACCGCGGACTGCGTCAGCCCCAGCCGCCGCGCCGCGTGCGTGTAACTGCCGTCATCCGCCACGGCCACGAGCGCGCGCAACTGCGCGTCGGTGATGCGCCCCGCCGCCGCGGCGCGCGTCCATGGCCCCATCATGAACCACCTCTCATTTGAGCATGAGCACGTGCCAGGGTAGCCTGATGGAGGAATACCGCACGAGCGGCCTTTGTGCCCGCGTGCGGAGCACCCCGGGCCGGGTCCGACCGCCCGCCGGTGCGACCGCCCGCGCACGAAGAATCACCCACGATCACGGAGAACCGGGATATGACGACGGCGGCTGCACAGCCGATCTGGACGCACGGGATGGCCGACATCGAGCCGGGGCTGCGCCTCCACTACGTGACGGCCGGCGCGGGCGATCGCACCGTGGTGCTGTTGCACGGGTTCCCTCAGACATGGTGGGAGTGGCGCCGCATCATCCCGGCGCTCGTGGAGGCCGGATTCCGGGTCGTCGCACCCGACTACCGGGGTGCCGGCGACTCGTGGCGGCCGCCCGGCGGATACGACAAGCGGACCATGGCCGAGGACGTGCGTCGGCTGCTGCGCGAGCACCTGGGGATCGCCGGCCGGGTCGCTCTCGTCGGCCACGACATCGGACTCATGATCGCCTACGCCTACGCGCAGGCGCACCGCGATGAGATGTCCCATCTCGTGGTGATGGATGCGCCGCTGCCGGGCACGCAGGTGTTCGACGGGCTGCGCAACGACCCGCGCGTCTGGCACTTCGCGTTCCACGGCGCGCGCGACGTCGCGGAGATGCTGGTCGCCGGACGCGAGCGGCAGTACCTCCAGACGTTCTTCAACGTGCGAATCTCCGATCCGTCGGCGATCGGCGCGTCGGATCTGGACGTGTACGTCTCCGCGTATTCGGCGCCCGGGGCGATGCGCGCGGGGTTCGAGGCGTACCGCGCGTTCGACCGGGACGCGGCGGACAACCGGGAGTCGCTGGCGCGCAACGGCAAGCTGACGATCCCGGTGCTGGCGGTGTGGGGGACGAAGAGCACATCCGGGCCGCTGGTCGCCGAGATGATGCGGGAGGTCGCCGAGGACGTCACGGGCGTTCGCGTGCCCGGCACGGGGCACTGGATCCCCGAGGAGAACCCGACGGCGCTGGTTTCGGTGCTCCTGGAGTTCCTCGGGCATTGACGGCGAACGCCGGCCAGAGCGGTTGTCGCGTCACTCCGGAGTCGCAGGCGCCCGCGAACCGAGCGCGGCGAGCGGCCGCGTGGCTCCGAACCCGCGGGCGGGCCGCTCTCGGCCGGCGGGGCGACCCCGTCCCACCCTACCCAACGCCGCGGCCGTGCCGTATGATCCGGCATTCTACGACCACGTCGCGCCCGATGCCGGGCGTCCGTACCCGAGGCCGCCAGAGATGCCGATCGATCCTGCCGACATCGCGATCTGTCTTGCCGACGACGACGTCGGCGACGGCGCGAACGCCGCGCCGACGTGCCCGCCGATCGTCCAGACGTCGCTCTTCACGTTCCCCAACTTCCGCGCGCTGATCGAAGCTCAGGCCGCGGAGTACCGGAGCCACGTGTATACGCGCGGCCAGAACCCGACGGTCGAGGCCGTCGAGCGGAAGCTGGCCGCGCTCGAGCGCGGCGGCGCGTGCAAGTGCTTCGCCTCAGGGATGGCCGCGATCAGCGCCGTCCTGCTCGGGCTGCTGCGCGCGGGCGATCACGTCCTGTTCGTGAACCAGGTCTACGGCCCCGCGCTCCAGCTCGCCCGGCATCTGCGCCGGTTCGGCATCGAGCACGACGTGCTGCTCGACCTCGACGCCGATGCCGTCGAGCGCGCGATCCGCCCGGAGACGCGGCTGATCTGGCTCGAGAGCCCCGGCACCATGCTCTTCCGCGTACTCGACATCGAGAGCGTCGCCGCCATTGCGCGCGCGCGCGGCATCCTCACCTGCCTCGACAACAGTTGGGCGACGCCGCTCTTCCAGAAGCCGATCCAGCTCGGCATCGACATCGTGGTCCACAGCGCGACCAAGTACCTGGGCGGACACAGCGACATCGTCGCCGGCGCCGTCATCACGACGGCCGAACGGATGGAGGAGATCTTCTACCGCGCGTTCATGCTGAACGGCGGAATCCTCGCGCCGTTCGACGCGTGGCTGCTGCATCGCGGCCTGCGCACGCTCCCGGTCCGGCTCCGCCAGCACGAGGCCGATGCGCTGCGCGTCGCGCAGTTCCTGCGCGACCACCCCGCGGTCCGCCGCGTCTATCACCCGGCGTTCGCCGAGGACCGGGCGCTGGTCGAGAAACAGCTCGCGGGGTACTCCGGGCTGCTCAGCTTCGAGCTGGTCCGCGATGGATTCGACGACGTCGCGCGCGTCATCGACGCGCTCGAACACTTCCGGATCGGCGTGAGCTGGGGCGGCTTCGAGAGTCTCGCGCTCTCGCCGAATCGCGGCACGAACGCGCGGCAGCTCGAAGCGCAGGGGATCCCGCCCGGCCTGATCCGCATCTCGGTGGGACTCGAGGGCGCGGACCTGTTGATCGCGGACCTCGCCGCCGCGCTGGATGGCGTGCAATGAGCGCCACGCGACGCCATGCGCCGCTGACGCTCGTCGAGGCGATCCTGCCGATCGCGACGATGGTCGTGCTCTTCGGCGCGGGCGCCGCGTTCATGGGCGCGAGCGCCGAACTGCTCATCGTGGTCCTGCTCGGCTCCGCGGCGACCGCCGGCTTCGTCGCCGCGCGCCACGGCTGCACCTGGGACGACATCCAGCGCTCGACGGGCGAGAAATTGGCGTCGGTGCTCCCCGTCGTCCTGATCCTGCTCGTCATCGGCGCACTGATCGCGGCGTGGATGCTCTCCGGTACGATCCCGTACCTCGTCGCCTGGGGGATCCGGCTCGTGCGCCCCGCGTACCTGGTCCCGACCGCGTTCCTCGCGACCGCGATGATGTCGCTGTGCACCGGCACCTCGTGGGGGTCCGCCGGCACGATCGGCGTCGCGCTCATGGGGACGGCCGTCGCGCTGGACGCGCCGATCGCCGCGACGGCCGGCGCCGTCCTCTCCGGCGCCTACTTCGGCGACAAGGTCTCGCCGCTCTCCGACTCGACGAACATCTGCGCGCTCGCCGTCGATGCGCCGCTCTACCGGCACATCCGGCACCTGATGTACACGTCGCTGCCGTCGTTCACCCTCGCGCTCGTCGTGTACCTGCTGATGGCGCTGCTCGCGCCGGTCTCGGCGCGTGACCTGCCCGCCAGCGCCCACTCGCTGCTCGCCGATCTCGAAGCCGTCTACTCGCTGCACTGGATCGCGCTGGTGCCGCCGGCCGTCGTCATCGCGTGCATGGCGCGCCGCGTGCCGCCCGCGCTCGCGATCGCGCTCTCCGCGATCGTCGCCGCCGTGATCGGCGTCGCGTTCCAGTCGTTCAGCGTGCAGGACGCCGTCATCGCCACGGTCAGCGGGTTCCGCACGGAGATGGTCGCGTCCACCGGCGCGGATCCGGCCGCGCTCGGCGCACAGTTCCGCACGCTCGTCGAGCGCGGCGGCCTCTACGGCATGGGCAACACGCTCATCGTCATCATCTCCGCCTTCGTCCTCGCCGCCGCCATGGACGTCTCGGGTTCGCTGAATCTGCTGATCGAACGGATGCTCGCGGCCGTGGACTCCGTGTTCGGCCTCATCGCCGCGACCATGGCCGCCGGCGCGACCATGATCGGGCTGACCAGCCACGGCGGCGTGACCGCGCTCGTCATCGGCGCACTGTTCAAGAGCGCCTACACCGACCGCGGCCTCTCGCCCGTCAACCTCTCACGGACCATCGAGGACTCGGTCACCATCACCGAGCCGCTCATGCCCTGGACCGTCTCCGCCGTCTTCATGGCGAGCACGCTCGGCGTGCCGACGCTGGAGTACGCCCCCTGGGCCGTCTTCTGCTACGGCGGCCCCGCATGCTCGCTGCTGATCGCCGCGCTCTACCGGCGGACCGGGTTCGGGATCCGGCCGCTGGCGAAGGACCTGGCCACCGCGGCGGCGGTGGCGCCGGACCTTGCGGGCGGGGCGCCGGAAAGCGCCCCGGAGGGTGTACCGGCAGGCGGTGCGGGCGGGGCGCCCGAAGGCGCCGGGGGGCGCGTACCGACCGGCGGCACGGGCGGCGGGAGCGGGGCGCCCGAAGGCGCGCCGGAGGGTGTGCCGTCAGGCGGTGCGGGCGGGGCGCCCGAAGGCGCCCCTGGGGAAGTGCCGGCCGGAGGCGCGGGCGGGGCGTGAGCACCATGACCGCCCACCGCCCCTGGCCGCTCCCCGCCGGCCCTTGGATCATGCGCCAGAGCTGGTGCGAGTTGCTCTTCGCCCACTGGCCGCTGCCGCCGGACATACTCCGACCGCTCGTGCCGGCGCGGCTCGCCCTCGACACGTTCGATGACTCCGCGTGGGTCAGCGTGGCGGCGTTCCGCCTGACCGGCCTGCGCGCCCGCGGCCTCCCCGCGCTCCCCGGCCTCTCCGAGTTCCTCGAGCTCAACCTCCGCACCTACGTGCGCGTGGGCGATGCACCCGGCGTCTACTTCTTCAGCCTCGACGCCGCCAGCCGCCTCGCGGTGATGGGGGCGCGCATCTTCTACCGGCTGCCGTACTTCCACGCACGGATGAGCATGGAGCGCCGCGACGGCTGGATCCATTACCGGAGCCGGCGGCGCGGAGGTGGGGATGGGGAAGGCGACGGGGGCGGCGCCGCAGAGTTCGTCGCCCGATACCGGCCCGTGGGGCCGGCCTTCAACGCGCTGCCGGGATCGCTCGACCACTTCCTCGTCGAACGATACGCTCTCTACACCACGTTCCCGACAGGCGAGGTCCTGCGCGCCGACATCGACCACCCGCCATGGCCGTTGCAGAACGCGGAAGCCGAGATCACGCGCAACACGGTCGCCGAGGCGCAGGGGATCCGGCTCCCCGCCCGGGAGCCGCGCCTCCATTTCGCGGCGCGGCAGGACACGCTCGTGTGGCCGCCGAGGCGGACCGCCTGACCGTTGCGCCGCCGGGGTGCGTGGCCTCCGGTTCGACACGGGCCGGAACGGGACCGGCGCCGTGGGCGCCGACAGGATCGGGATACAAAAGGCGCAGGATCGGAGGCGCGGAGCCGCGTGGGATCGCGCTCGCGCACGCGCACGCGCACGAATCGCCCCCGAAGCACGCCCTGACCAGCCGAACCCGGTCTCACACCATCACCGCGCCGCCCGCGACGTCCAGCACGACCCCGCTGACCCAGCCCGCATCGTCCGACGCGAGGTAGAGGGCGGCGCGCGCGACGTCGTCGGGCGTGCCGAGGCGTCGGATCGGGTGCATCTCGATCAGCACGCCGCGATGCTGCTCCGGGATCTGCGCGAGGTTCCGCTCCGTCAGGATCGTCTCCGGCGCGATGCAGTTCACCCGGACCCCGAACGGGCCCGCCTGTGCCGCGACGTCCTGCGTGAGGAGCTGGATCCCGGCCTTCGCGACCGCGTACGGGACCGGCGACCGGGGGTGCGGCCGGCGCGCCGCCGCGGACGACATCGTGATGATCGCGCCGGAGCCCCGCTGCTTCATCCCCGGCAGCACACTCTTCAGCGTAAGGAACGTCGACGTCAGGTTCGCGTCGATCGACGCGCGCCACCCCTCCTCCGTCATCTCCTCGAGCGGCAGCCCGGGCGGCGTGAGCGAAGCGCCCGCGTTGGCGACCAGCACGTCGATCGGCCCCAGCTCGCGCTCGATCCGCTCACGCATCGCCTCGACCTCCGAGAACCGCGTCACGTCGGCGACGACGTCGAGCGCCGTGCCGCCGTCGCCCTCGATCTCCGCCCGCACCGCCGAGAGCGCCGCCGTGTCCCGGCCGTGGACCGCCACCCGCGCGCCCTCCCGCGCGAACAGCCGCGCGATCTCCGCGCCGATGCCGCGCGAGCTGCCCGTCACCAGCGCGACCTTGCCATCCAGAACGCCCATGCTCGCCTCCCGGACGATGTCAGGTCGGAGAACCGAGAGCCCGCGCGCGCCAGGCAACGCCCAGCCCCCACGCCAGTACGACGATGATCGCCACGTGGTACGCCACGTCCGGCACGGTGCGCGGACCGACGCCGACCGCGATCGTGAACAACCCCACGCACGTGCCGAGCAGCGCGAACCCCTGCGCGACGACGCCGGCCGCGCGCGTCCACGCCGGACGCAGCCAGCTCGCGAGCAGACCCAGGAACAGCACGGCCGCGATCACGCTCTCCGCGATCCGCGCCGCCCGATGCTCGTAGCCCCGGACCAGGACGCCCGCGTGGACGAGCGCCGCCGCCAGGAAGATGACGGCCTGGATCAACAGGAAGCGCCGGATCGTCCGCCAAGCCCGCTTGGACATGCACCCTTCCCCGTTTCGGCTCGCCGTGGACACCCGCTCGCCCCGCCGCGACGCGCAGCTCGCCTCGCGCCTCAGTATCGCTAATTACTTGAGTAGTGTCAAGTATATTCTTGAGCCGACTCAAATGTTTTAGATTCCGTGTCGTCGGGGCGTGTCGCGGCGGTCCGGCCGCGGACACGTCGCGGAAACCGCTGGAGGGACGGCAGGATGGCCACGACAGGATCCAGGACTCGGAAGGGCGACGTCGCGCGCCGCGCCTGGGAACTCATGTTCGACTTCTTCGTGCGGACCGTGCCGCGGCGTTCGGAGGCGATGGCGCGGCGCGGCCTGACGCCCAACGATCTGCGCGCCCTGGGGAGCCTGGCCGAAGAGGACGGGCGGACGATGGGCGCACTCGCCGAGGCGTGGCAGTGCGACGCCTCGAACGCCACGCTGATCGTCGATCGTCTCGAGCGCGCCGGACTCGCCGAGCGCCGGCGCATGCCCGGCGATGCGAGGTTCAGGACCGTTCACCTCACGCCCAAGGGCCGGCGCACGTATGCCGAGCTGCTGGAGGAGTTCCACACGCCGCCGCCGGAGATGCTCGCGCTCACGACCGAGGAGCTGAGGGCGCTGGAGCGGATGCTGGCGAGGATCGCGGGCGGGACCGGGGAGAGCGGCGAGCGGCAATGAGGGCGCGTCCGATGGTGCGCGGAAGCGCGTGCGGCGGAAGTCCTGACCCGCGGAACGGCACCGCGCACGCCATCCGGCCCCCATGTGCCCGCGCCGCGCTTCGCCGGACGATGGCGCGACGCTACCCCGAGTCGCGAACGATCGAGCAGCCGACGACGTACTGGACGCCGAGGTCGTCGGTCGCCCGCCCCCGGACCTGCCCGTGCGGGATCATCAGGACCCGGAAATCGGGCGGCACCGTGATGCCGGTCATGAAGCGCCCGTCGCGATCGAAGACGAGGAAGTGCCGCGGCGTCCTGTGATCGATGCGGAACTCGCCGAGCCACAGGTTCCCCTGCTGGTCCACGAGGAGCGAAGTATATGCCGGCACCGTCTGCGGCAGTTCCCTCCCGACGAGTCTACTTTCGAGATCCGGACGGCGCTCCGGCGCAGCGCTCGCGATTCGTTCGCGAACGTATTCCCGATGCGCCGCCTCGATCTCCTCGGTCCAGCGCACGTCCACTTCCGGCGCCCGCACGGACCGGAGGAGCCGGCCGGTGGGCGAATACACGTCCACTGCCAGACGATCCGCGGTTCCGACGAAGAGCTGATCGTTCCAGACGGCATAGGACAGCTTCCGGCCGAATAGGGCGGACGTGAAGACTGTGCGGGGGCCATCGACTACGACCTCGACCTCGGCACTGGGGAACACGCCGGTCGCGTCGACGCGCGTGCCATCACGCGATAAGCGAACGATCGGCGACTCGAGGCGATGCACGCCCGGCTCGGCGTTTCCGCGAAGCTGAGCTGTGGTGAATCCATCCCCGGAACCCACCACCCAGCCGCCATCGGACAACCGATACATCCGCCCGGGAGGTGCAATGATTCCCGTGATGTTCGTCGTGCCGGCAAGCTCGCCATCCGCGGTGAACAAGGGACCCTCCGCAGCGATCCGTCCACCGCAGCGACGGTATCGCCAGCCGCAATGGTGATATCGCCAAGCCACGAGAACTCACCCGGCCCCTCGCCCGACCCGCCGCGCTGGAAGAGGAAACGCCCGTTCGCATCGTACGACCGCAGCGTCCGGTCGCCACTATTGGCGACGACGATGCGTCCATCGCTCAGCACACCGACGCCCTGGATCCGGTCGAACAGATACGGCGCCTCGCCCTCGACGGCGCCGATCCGCACCGCGGGTTCGGCGGACGTGTGCCAGCGGTCGGCCGCGGACGACGGATTGCCGGCGTTTTCGACGATCTCGACGCCGGCGCTGTCGCGGACGGCGACGGCGGTGGATTGCCGCTCTGTGTTCTCCTGGCATGCCAGGAGGGCGAGGCCGAGGAGCACGGGGAGGAGGTGGGGTCGCGACATGGTCGGCTCCATGACGGCGATGTGCGCGCTGGGTCCAGTAGGGGTAATATAGTGCTTCACTGGACTCGCCGCGCACCGGCGCAGCGCCTTTCCAGCCTGTCGGGTTGACTCGCCTCGCGGCCGGAAGTAACGTTCCTCCATGGACTACCGCGACCGCATCGTCGTCGACCCCGAGATCCGCTTCGGGAAGCCAACCGTCCGCGGCACGCGCATCACGGTGGGCGACGTGCTCGGCTACCTGGCCGGGGGAATGAGCGAGGACGAGATCCTCGCCGAGTTCCCCCAGCTCGCCCGCGAGGACATCCGTGCTTGTCTGGCGTTCGCCGCGGAGCGTGAGCGAAAGCTCTCGAGCGTGCCCGGCGCCTGAGCACACCTGCGCGCACAGGCCCGCGCCCGGCCATGAAGCTCCTCTTCGATGAGAACCTCGCCGCGCGTCTCGTCCGTGATCTCGCGGACGTCTACCCCGAGTCCGCACACGTCGCCGCGCTCGGCCTTGGCGGCACGCCCGACCGCGCGATCTGGACCCGTGCGGCCAGGGACGGGTTCGTTCTCGTCACCAAAGACGAGGATTTCCACCGCCTGAGCGTCCTCCTCGGTCCGCCGCCGAAGGTAGTCTGGATTCGTCTCGGCAACTGCGCGACCGAAGATGTGGTGCGCCTGTTGCGCTTCCGCGCAGACGAAATCAAGGCGTTCGCCGAACACGAGGACGCGGCTTTCCTGGAACTCGGCTGATCCGCCCGCCCGTTGATCTAGCGACGCAGAAGCTCTCCAAACGGAAGACAGCCTCGATCAAACGCTCCACGACGAGCCGGCCGTAACGGGGTGAATCACGGGGATCTACTCGCAGATCGCCCGGAGGCCGCCGTCGGCCGGTTCGGTCCACCGGATCCGGATCAACCGAGGAGGCGGCGCCGGACCTCCTCATGGCCCACGGTTGCACCCGCCCCGGCCTGGCCTGGCGCAGGCCGCGTTCGACCTTCTCCGGGATGTAGAGGCGTTCGATGGCGTCCTCGATCGTTGCATCGTCGGGGAGTCCACGGACCGCCTCGAGCACACGCCCCTTGGCGTTCGACTTCGGAATGCTTGCGCGCTCTGGGTTCGGAGCTCCCCACAATGCATGCCGAACAGGTCGCATCGAGTGACCGCGCCATCCGACCGGCTCGCGTCCGCCGGGGCGGTTCGGGCGCGATCCACGCCCGGCGCAATGGTGGAGGCCGTCTCCGGGGTGGCAGGCGCTGCGGGCGCGCTAACGGCGCGGCCGCACCGCCTGCGGGTGTCGCAGGCCACCATCAGGTGCAGCACACCATTACTCGGCGATTTACGACCGCGAAGCGAGCGCTTCCATCGCCTCAGCCAGACGTCGCCAGAAGCCCTCGGCGAAAGTGAAGTAGTCGGCCAGATCATTGTCGCTGATGTAGAGATCGTCGCCCGACATGGGGTTCAACACGGGTCCGTGCGAGCCAAAAGGAGGCGATCCCGGTTCCCCTCTGAGGATTTCTGGAGTGAACAAGTCGGGTCGGCGATCCTTGAGTTTGTCGCTCGAGTCACCCTCGGCGTGCTTCACAACGTTCGCAACTAATCGCAACTCGTCAAGGTGCTTCCACTCGGGAAAGCCTTCCACATCGATACCTTGCATGCGAAGTGCCGCCACCACCGTGGGCCGGTTCAGCAGTTTACGATTGTCTTCGTCGCTCATGGGTAGAAGCTCTCGGCGCAAGAGTGTGAGAAGCTGTTGTTCGACCAGGTGATGCAGAGCTACACAGAAAAGGTTGACAAGTGCCTGACGAGCGGACGATCGCAGCTGATAGTAGATGACCCCCGCATCTCGAGCGGCATCTGCGAGATCGGCGGGATCCGTGTCTGGCCCAGCGAATGCGCTTAGCTTTACCCATCTCTCCTCAGAAACCAGCTCCGCCTCCCTTTCGATCTCGGCGAAAGCAGGAAGGGCGCGATCCACGACTGTCTCGGAGAGTACCTGGATCTGGGGAAGCCAAACGCTGCGCGCATAGCTGGCCCAAAATGGGCCGTTGGCGCGCAATCCAAGACCGCGCACCTTCGGAATCGGCATGGGAGCATCCTCACGTGGTTGAGCTCGCCTCTGCGAAACCTATTTCATAGCAGCAGGTCACCGAACCAGGCCGCGCGCGGGGGCGGAAGCATCTGGACGAATTGAAGAGCCAGGCCCAAGAGGTGCTTGGTGATCTCCTCACTGGGCACGTGACCTTTCGGCGCGAGCTCCACCCGGTGCAAAGTCAAGTGAGCTGCCTGCCGGGACACGATATCCCACCAATCCTCGTATCCGTCGGGTCTACCGAGATACTTCAGTGCATCATCCCACGCTGTCCCACCAATGTAATGACGAGCGAACAGGTCCTTGTCCCTGCCGCGACCATCGAAAAACCCATGAGGTTCCGGCAGTGAACGAACCAAGCGGTGTATGCAAACTGGTTCGACTGCTGGTGCTCCCAGGCGAGATGAAAGGTGCGAATTTCGTACGCCACATGCGACGCACCCTTTTGGAGTTCATCCTCACTCGGCTGCCAGACCATGTGCTTGTCTCCGTGCCGCGCAACGCCCTTGGGGGTAAGCTGCAGGCCCGTCCACCGCCTGCGTGAATCCAACGCGTTGATATGCACAGCGGCGGCAGCTCGACACTTCCCGTCCGCAAGCGTTACCCCGTCGCTTGGCCGCCAAACGTTCCTGATGTGCTGCGTTGTAGTAGCTGGCTCACGACTGCTCGGAATGCGCCTTCGTATGACGTGCGCTTGAGGTCAGTTAGCGGACCGGATGAAGTGGATGGCACCTCGCTCAAGGGATAGTAGTCCCACAACGAGGATGATCCGATGATATCACCGATGGCCGGTGGCAGCGGCGCCGTCCTGCCATTCCAGCTGCCATGGTGCGCGAAGATGCCGGCAGTGCTTGCGCCAGAAGGGTAGACGGCAACGCCGAAAGGCTCCTGGTCCAAAGCGTTCGCCTTCGCGTCGTAACGAATCCCGTTGCACACCAGAATGGTGGTTCCACTTGGCGTCCGTTCCCACATCAGAAGAGCGGTCGGAAGCTTCGTCCGGAGGGTGGCCGGGATGGTGGTCGGCAATTGGTGCGGCTGTAGCCATGAATACCCTGACGGAGCACCGACCTGGCGGGCGAGGTCTTCAAACTCCGCTTGCTGGGTCGAGGTCAGGGGTCGGATTCTGAATGTTGTCATCGTATTCCGAGCACCTACTGCGGTCTAACGCATTTGCGACAAGCTGCGCGGCCCATGGCGCAGGGGTCCGGCGAGACTGCCGTCCCGCGTCAGCCCGATCCCCTGGTCAGCTGGCGTCCCAGAGCAAGGCAAAGTCGCGTAGGCCGTGAATCAGCTTGAGGCACCCGCTGGCGACGTCCGCCTTCCACACACGGAGCAAGTCGTCCTTATAGGGAAGCCTGAAGTTCGCCAACGCTGATCGTACATGGCTGACATCCGCACGCGGCTCCAAGGACAAGATTTTCCGCAGCCGCTCCGCGTCTGCCGGAAGACCCTGTTCGACAATCTGAACGAACTCCCATTCCACCGTGTCTCGGCCGTAGATCTTACCCGCTATCGTCATTCCGAACTGATCGTAGGCTTGCTCATGTGGCATGTCATCCCACCGCCACTTACGCGGAGCAACGCGCGGAATATATCGCAGCACAAGATCCTCGAAGAAAGCGACGCCAAGATCCGTCAGGGCGGTTGTTGCATGTCCAAATTCATGACCGAGGAGGAATGCGAAGTACGCTGGAAAGTCGGGCTGGCGGTCGGCCCAGGTCGGGCTGATACTCACTCCGCAATCCCAATTGCGGTGCAGATAATCTTGTAATCCAAATAGGTCTGTGGCGTACCCCGCGAGCTGTCGCGGGAGTGTTACACCTTGGTAGTCCGATGAGAGCTTGGAGTCTCCAACAATCAACAGAATTTCGTCATCGGGCAACGTTGCCGCCTCGCAGATGTCTGCGATCGCCTCAGGTTCGACACAGGATTGGTTGATGAGCGCAATGCGTGCCATAGTGGTTCAGACTCATTTGGCGCCAAGTAACCCACGCGCCCGAACCACAACCGTTGCGAGATTCGCAGTGTTCTCGTGCACCATTGCGGCTCCGGGTTCCGCCGACACCGCATGATCGGGAGACCCTTGCGGACCCCAATACTGCCCTCCCTCGCAAGCTATCCCGCCTGACCGACCCCGGTCGCACCTCGCGCTCGCAGGCTCGTGCGAGAGGGCTCCGCGGCCGCCCGCGCGGGTGGCGGCGGCCGGCGTCGCCGCTGCGATGCCGTAGCCGACCGGCTCACCCCAGTATGCTTCGGGCCACCGACGACGACAACCATGTTGTGCCCTGGACCGGGTCGCCGCCTCGCCAACGGGGCCGCCCCCCGCAGCCCAACGACGCGGGTGCATGGCTGCGCGACCACGCACCGCGCGATCGTTACGGTTGCCCAACAGCCCATCGCGGTGATCCCTCCCCCGCAACCAACCCCACCCCCCGGTGTACCCCACCCCATGCCCCCACCCTACACCACCGAAGAAGTCGCCGCGGCGATCCGCGAGGCCGCCCACCACCGCGCCCTCGCCCTCGAGCGCCTGGAGGTGCAAGCCGACACCGTCGCCCGCGTATGGCGCCTCCGCGCCACGACCCGCGCAGGCGAGGTCCTGACCGCGACGCTCCCGTTCTCGTTGCCGCGCGGAATCCTCACCCCTGCGGAGCTGGCCGAACGCTTCCTCGGAGGCGCCTGGCTCTTCCCGTGAGCGCCGGCCTCTACTCCGAACGCCCTCGGAACGCCCCTCGGAACGCCGCTCCGCCGCTACCCCGCGCCCTCCTCGAGCCGGATCTCGTCCGGCGCATCCGGCACGACGCACAGAAACTCGAACGGCGCCTCGAGCACCTCGTACGAGTGCGTCGTGCCGGCAGGGATGTAGAGCGCGTCGTCGGGGCCGACCTCGTGCACGGCGTCGCCGATCGTGATGCGCGCGCGGCCGCGCAGCACGTACTGCTCGTGCTCGACGCGGTTGGTGTGCGCCGGGATGCCGCCGCCCGCGTCCATGGTGAAGCGGCGCAGCACGAAGTTCGGCGCGCCGTCCGCCGGGCCCACCAGCACCCGCACGCGCGTCGCCCGGCCCGCCGCGACCGGCTGCGCCGGGATCGCGTCGGCCGCCTTCACGACGCCGGCGCCGCCGCCCACACGGGCGCCGGATTCGCTCCCCTCGCCTGGATTGGTTCCACCCATGCTCGGCTCCGTTCATCGCGTGTCATCGAGCGTCGCAGCCAGAATACAACGACGCCGGTGGGATGGCCACGTCGTCTACGATCGATGCGCGCGGCCCTGCTCCTCGGACGGCGTCCTCGATCGCCGCATCATCGGCGACGCACGAAGCCGAATTCCAACAGCCAGACCGGACCGCCGCGGTCGCGGAACCAGTGCCACGTGAAGCCGGCGCGGAGCCCACCGTAGCCCTCGCCGAGAACCATCGCGGCACCGCCGACGTTCAAGCCCGCATCGGCGGAGCCGCCATCGCTCCCCAACGCGGCGACCAGGCTCGCCCCTCCGGACGGCACCAGAAGCACGTTCTCGGAGAGTGCGAGCGGCAGCGCCAGGCCCGCGCGCGCGCCGAGTGGGAGCACTCCGTCGAACAGGATGCGCGGCATCGTACCGACGGCGAAGTCGCCGCCCAGCCGACCGGGCACGACGCGCGTGGCATGAACGCCGACGGTGAACAGCTCCGACTCGAGCTGCGACGGATCCACCCCCGGCACACCGAGGGAGGCACCGACCAGCCAGTTGCTGGGCTCCTCATTGACGGGGGGCTGCGCGAAGAGCCCGCCCGACGGCACCGCGGCAAGGAGGAGCGCGGCACCCACGGACCGGAGGAATCGTGTGCGATACTCGATGGCGGACATGCGTTCCATGCGCCCTCCACGGTTTGACAAGAGCGTGCTGTGAATACGACGAAGTCGTATCACCCGACTTCACGACGGCGAGGCGTGTCGTGGTAGCCATGCAACCCACCCCAGTCTGCTTCGCGTTACCGACGACCACAACAGTGTCGTGGTCCCGATCGCGTCACCGCCTCGCCAGTGGCGCCCGACACGCCGTGGGCGTCGCCGCGGCTGCCTCGGCCCGTCTCGCTATCGCCTCGCCCCTTCGGCTGCGGCGATATTGCAGCGTCGCGGCCGGCGGGTGCGCGGACCGAACCGCACCTCGTGGACCCGGCCACCCCGAACGCGGGAGGCTCTCATGCACACCTACGCGCGCCCCCCTGGCGAGCGGCTGTTGACGGTCGACGAGGTCGCGCGCCTGCCGGAGGAGGACGACGCCCGCGTCGAGCTGGTGCGCGGGCGCCTGGCCCGCGAGCGCCTCCCCGGCTACGAGCGCGGCGACATCGGCGGCGAGATCCTGCGCCGCTTGGCGAACTTCGTGGTGGAGAACGGCCTCGGGCGAGTGGTCGGGGAAACCGGCTTCGTCCTCTCGGAGGACCCGCCGACGGTGCGGGCGTCGGACGTCGCGTTCGTGGCGGCGGCGCGCATCCCGACCGGCCGGCGGCCCACGGGATCCTGGCCGGGCGCGCCGGACCTCGCCGTCGAGGTGCGCGCGCCCTCGAATCGGCGCGCGCAGATCCGGGAGAAGGTCGTCGACTACCTCGAGGCCGGCTGCCGGCTCGTGTGGGTCGTCGATCCGTCCACGCGCACGGTGACGGTCTACCGGCCCGATGCCGGGACGCGGGTCGTCGGCGGGAACGCCGTGCTGGACGGCGAGGACGTGGTGCCGGGCTTCCGGCTGGCTGTGGCGGAGCTGTTCACGGGCTGAGGCGGCGGCCGGCGCGGCGACCGCTGCCGGACCGGCGCCGCCGAGTACGGAACTTGCGGCCGCGGGCGTGCCTGCGTACCGGCCATCGATCGAGCCGGCAACTGCCGGAATCCGACCCGGAGCCCGATGCTCCCGTCCTCGCTCACCGTTCTCGTGACGGGCCTCGTCCTGGGCTGCGTGGCGCTCGCAGCGTTCGCCTGGGCGTGGCGCGCCGGGCACCTGGACGACTTCGACGCGCAGGCGCGCGTGATCTTCGAGCCGCGTGACTGGCGCCTCGAACGGCCGTGGGAAGGGCCCGCGGAGCGCGCGGAACGCGAAGCCCGCTACGGTCCGCTCATCCCACCGGAGCCGGGCGAGTGGGGAGGCGCCGGATGACCACGGCCGCCGCCCCGCCGCCCGCCGCCGAGGCGCCGCTGCGCGAAGACGCCGCGATGCGGCTGCGCACCGACATCACCGGCCGCCGGCCCATCCTGGTGTGCTTCGGCACCGGGATCGCGTGGCTGCTCCTCGGCTCGGTCTTCGGCGACATCGCCAGTCTCAAGCTCCACCTCCCCGACTGGCTCGACGCCTGGCCCTGGCTCACCTTCGGCCGGATCCGGACGGCGCACCTGAACGCCATGGTCTACGGCTGGGCGTCGCTCTCGATGCTCGGCGTCGCCCTCTGGATCCTGCCGCGACTCGTCCACCGGCCGCTCCGCTGGCCACGCGTGGCGGAGGCGGGCGCATGGCTCTGGAACATCGGCCTGATCATCGGCATCGGCGGGATCCTCGCCGGGCGCACCGACGGCCTCGAATGGCTCGAGATGGACCGCTACCTCGCCGATCCCTGGCCGGTCGTCGGCGGCGGACTCGTCGGCGTCACCCTGCTCGCCACCCTCGCCACCCGCCAGGTCGATTACCTCTACGTCTCCGTCTGGTACATCGTCGGCGCGTTCTTCTGGTTCCCCGTCATCTTCGTCGTCGGCAACTGGCCGACCTTCTACGGCGTCGAGTCCGCCGCGGTCAACTGGTTCTACGCCCACAACGCCCTCGGACTGTGGCTGACCTCCATCAACCTCGGCGCCGCCTACTACTTCATCCCCAAGGTCCTGGGCCGGCCGATCTACAGCTACCAGCTCTCGCTGCTCGGCTTCTGGACCCTCGCGTTCTTCTACGCGCTCAACGGGATGCACCACCTCATCGGCGGACCGCTCCCCACCTGGATGATCACCACCTCGATCGTGGCCAGCGGTCTCATGGTGATCCCCGTGCTCGCCGTCGCCGTCAACCACCACATGACCATGGTCGGCCGCTTCGGCGCGCTCCGCTACAGCCCCACACTCCGCTTCGTCGTCATCGGCGCAATGTCGTATACGGCGGTCTCGCTCCAGGGGATCTTCACTGCGCTGCGCGAGGTCAACCGGGTCACGCACTTCACTCAGTGGACCATTGCGCATTCGCACGTCGGCCTCTACGCCTTCGTCACCTTCGTGCTCTTCGGCTCGATCTACTACATCCTGCCGCGGCTCACGCGCCGCGAGTGGCCGAGCGCGGCGCTGATCCAGTGGCACTTCTGGCTGGTGCTCGGCGGGATCGCGCTCTACGTGATCGCGCTCACCATCGTCGGCGTCCGCCAGGGGCTGGTGCTGCTCGACCCGGAGACGCCGTTCCAGCGTTCGGTCGAGGTGGTCCTGCCCGGGCTCGTCGCGCGCTCGGTCGCGGGGCTCGCGCTCACGGCGGGCCACGTCATCTTCGCCTACCACTGCTGGCGCATCGTGCGGGGGCCGGCCGCGGCGCCCGCACTGCCGCCGTTCTATCGGCTCCGACCGATCGTGTACGCCGGTGCGGCGAGCGGTGGCGGCGCCGGGACCGGCGGCGAC
>DASVCS010000025.1:0-143051 GCA_036381495.1 Longimicrobiales bacterium | reverse complement strand
CGGGCTGGAGAAGAAGAACCGGCTGATCAACGAGAAGGAACGCGAGATCATCGCCTATCACGAGGCCGGCCACGCGATCGTGGCCGAGCGCGTCGAGACCGCCGACCCGGTGCACAAGATCTCGATCATCCCGCGCGGCGTCGGAGCGTTGGGGTACATGCAGCAACTCCCGGATGAGCGCCACCTGTTGCAGCACGATGAGCTACTGGACCGACTCGCCGTGTTGCTGGGCGGGCGGGCGGCCGAGGCCCTGGCGTTCGGCCAGGTGTCGACGGGCGCCGCCAACGATCTCGAACGGGCCACCGGCCTGGCGCACCGCATGGTCTGCGAGTTCGGGATGTCGCAGCGGTTGGGACCGGTGACGTACGCCGGCGCGGACGCCCCCTTCCCGGGCATCGCGCAACCAGACGCCGGGCGCGCGCGCAGCGAGACCACGGCCCGCGAGATCGACCGGGAGGTGCGCGCGCTCGTCTCCGGCGCCTTCGACCGCGCACGTCGGATCCTGGAGCGAGACCGCCGGGCATTGGATGGCGTGGCGCGACGGCTGCTCTCGGACGAGATGATGGACCGCGACGCGTTGCTGGCCATCCTCGATGTGGTGCCGGCGGCGTAGCGTGCGCCGGCCGCCGGCCGGGATCCGCTCGTGGCGCGGCTCGAGCCCCGATCTGAATGCGACCGGTACCGGGCCAGCATGCGCGGGCGGCGAGTGCGCCGCGGCCGGCATCGCAACGGCCGCGGCGTCGGCTCCTCCCGCGGCACGATCTTCGCTCGGGTCGCAGCGGTCGGCGGAGTCGCACGGGCGACCGCGGCGGACCGAAGTGGCGGTCCGCGGCGGCGCCGACGGCGTGGCTCCGAGTGCAGCCGCGGAACGCCTCCGACCTCTGCCGGGCGACGCTGGACGTACGTTTGCCCCGTGCGGAGGCGGCGGGTATCTTCGAGGCGCGGCCCCCAAGGCGGAGAGTTCGATATGGCGCGCACCGGGCCGGAGCCGCCGGCCGGACGCTCACCGCGCCGGTACGGGCGCCCCGAAGCCCTTCTCGCGCGGCGGCGGGCGCGGATCGTTCGGATCACGGGGCGTGAGCTCGCCGGTTCCGCGGCGTGCACGCTCCCGGCCGCGCGTGCGGCGCACCTGTGCGATGGGGCCGTCGAATTGTACTGGAACGAACTGGCGTGGGAGCAGATCACGGCCGAGGAGGCGGTCGGCGGGAGCCAGCGGGTCGAGCGGATGTTCCCCGGCTTTCTGGCGATGATCGACGGACTGCTCCAGCACCACGCCGAGGCGGCGTGGGCCCCGCCGCGCGCGGACGTCGTGGACCAGCTCCTGCTGTTCCTGGCCGGTCGGTGCGTGGATCTGGCGTGCGCGGCGGCGCGGGAGGTCGAGACGCGCAGTGAGCGCGAACTGACGCTGCGGCTGCTGGACCTGGTGCTGTACCGGAGATACGCGCTCGGGCCGGAGGAGGTCGAGCGGCTCGAGATCGCGCGTCTCGGAGGCGATGAGTGACATGAAACGACGCGTGCTCCTCCCGCTGGCCGGCGTGCTCGCCGGCGGTGCCGTCGGCCTCCGCCGCGGCCGTCGCGATGCGTTGAGCGGCCGCGCGCTGCATCCCGTCCTTGCCGGGGGTCCGCTCGTCATCGCGCATCGGGGCGGTGCCGCGCTCGCCCCAGAGAACACGCTTCCCGCCTTCGAGCAGGCGGTCGCGGAGTGGTCCGCCGACATGATCGAGCTGGATGTGCACGCCACCGCGGACGGACGCTGCGTGGTGATGCACGATCCCACCGTGGACCGGACCACCGAGGGGACCGGCCGTGTGGCCGAGCTGTCGCTGGCGGAGATCCGTCGCCTGGATGCGGGGTACCGCTTCACGCCGGATGGAGGGCGGAGCTATCCGTACCGGGATCGCGGCGTGCGCGTGCCGACCATCGAAGAGGTCCTCGAGGCCTTCCCCACGACGCGTTTGACGATCGAGGTGAAGGCGGCGGCCGCGCAGCGGCCGTTGTTCGAGGCCATCCGCCGGGCGGGCGCCGCGCACCGGGTGATCGCGGCGGGCCAGTACGAGGCCTGGCGTACGCTCTTCCCCACGTTCCCGGGCCCGACCAGTCCATCGACCGAGCGGTTCCGCCGCTTCTTCATCCTGCACCGGCTGGGGCTGGGGGCGTTGTGGGCGCCGCCCGGCGACGTCGTGCAGTTGCCCGACGTCTGGGAGGGCCGCCGGATCGTCACGCCGCGCCTGGTCCGGGATCTCCACGCACACGGCAAGGCCGTTCACGTCTGGACCATCGATGAGACCGAAGACATGCGCCGCCTGCTGGACTGGGGCGTGGACGGCGTGGTGACCGACCGGCCCGACAGGCTCGTCGCGGTGCTCAGGGAGCGCGGGTTCCGCGGTCCCGCCGGCTCCACCGCCGTCGAGCCGGTGGAATGAAGCTTGCGCGCAGCGGACGCGCCCGTGGAATCCGAGTGGGCGTGATGGCGCCGCCGCATCCCGTGGATGCGGCGTTTCCATTGGTGGGCCCGGCGGAGCGGGACCACGACCTTGCCAACGGGAGGATCGAGGATGCCGAGCGACCGGGAGATGGAGTACGGCCGCGCGAGATCGGGGCGTGGCGCGAAGGAGCAGCGGATCGGCCGGGGCGAGTACGGCCCGGTCTACGAGGCGCCGTACCGTGCAGGGTTCCATCCCTACGGCATGGGCTATCTCGGCGGCTCGCTGCGGAGCCGCGGCTCCTACGAGGCGGGCCAGCTCCGCTCCGGGCTCAATCCGCACGACGAATTCGAGTTCGAATGGGGCGGCGGCTACATCGGCGGCCGGGGGTATGGCGGCACGAATTACGATCTCGAGCACGGCTACCGGACGGGTGTCGCGGCGCCCTCCGGGCGGGGGCGGACCGCAGAGGGGGAGGCGCCGCCCGCCACGGCGGGCGCACCCGCGCGCGTCGGAACGCCATGGAGCCGTGGTGCCGGGCGCCGCACCCGCGGCGAGCCGTACGGGCCCGCACGCTACGGCTACGGGCCCTATCACGAACGGCTTCGCAGGCGCCGCCGGAGCGATGACGAGCTGCGGAAAGAGGTCGAGGAGGCGCTCTTCTACGACACGTGGGTGGACGCGGACCGGATCCAGGTCACGGTCGATGACGGCGTGGTGACGCTGCGCGGCACACTGCCAAGCTACGACGAGGTCCGCTACGCCACGGATGACGCGTGGGATGTCGACGGCGTGCGCGGCGTCCGGACCGAGCTCGAGGTCCGTGAACCCCCGCAGGGCGCTCGCGCCGCACAGGGCGCCGCCGCCCCGGAATCGACGGCCCGTGCGTCCACGGCGGAGGCGGCGGCCGTCCCGGCCGGGCGCGCGCGGCGGACGCCCCGGCGTCCATCCGCTTCGCAGCCGGAACGCACGCGCGCGGCGGAGGCCGAGGCGGCGCCCGAGGCGCCCGACGCCGAGATGGATGGCGGCACGGTGGAGGAGGCCGACACCTGACCAGGAGGCGGTGCATGGCTTCGTACGAGGACGAGTGGCGCGGCCGGGCGGCACCCGGCCGCCGGCGCGATCGGTGGAGCCGGCGCGCCGAGATCGACGCGTACCGCACCTACGCCGGGTATGGCTACGACATGGGGTACGGCCGCGCCGGCGTCGAGTACGACTACGACTACGGCGTCGCGTTCAGGCGCTGGCCCAGGCGGCCGCGACTGCCGCGCAAGCCGGCCCGGGGATATCCCGTCCGCGGGTATCACACCTACGACCTCGACTACGGCGATCTCGCCGGGCCGACCACGGACTACAGCGGCAGGGCAGGGTACCCGACCGGTGAGCCGCCGCGCGAGCCGGTGTTCCGCGGGCGCTACACGCCGACGCTCGAAGAGATCGGGCGCGAGGCGCGCCTCCGGCGTCGCCGATACCGCCGTGGCGCGCCGCCCGAGTACCGGCCGCGCCGACGGCGCTGGCGAGGTCCGCGCTAGGAGCAACGGCGCGCGAGCGGGGTACCGGTTGTCGTGGGCGAGCGAGCGAGGATGCAGGATCGCGTGGCGGCGGCGTGTCACGGCAGCGGCGCCGTGCCCCGTTCACCGGGGCCGGCCGCCGTACCCGTCCGCCGGGCGGATGCGCTCCGGTGCACGCCTCTCGGCCGGCGGTTCCCCGATCACGTGCGCGCGACGGCGCTGATCGCGCCCGGAGAGACGGTCCTCGTCGCCGTGTCGGGCGGGATCGACTCCGTCGTCCTCCTCCACCTCCTGCGCTTCCGCCTCGAAGACTGGGCACTGCGACTGGTCGCCGCACACTTCGACCACGACATGCGCGAAGGCAGCGACGCCGACGCGGCCTGGGTCGCCGGGCTCTGCCGTGCCTGGCGCATCCCGCTGGTGCGCGGGCACGCCGACGGCCGCCTGCGCGGTGAAACCGCCGCGCGCGACGCCCGCTACCGCTTCCTCGCCGCCGCCGCGGCCCGGTGCGGCGCCACCCGGATCGCGACCGCCCACCACGCCGATGATCAAGCCGAGACGGTCCTCTTCCGCATCCTGCGCGGGACCGGTCTCCCGGGACTGGCCGGCATCCCCGCCGCACGCGGGCCGTACGTTCGACCCCTGTTGCCGTTCCGCCGCACCGACATCCACGCATACGCCGCTGCCGCCGGACTCCGCTGGCGCGAGGACCCGACCAACCGCGATCTCCGCTTCTCACGCAACCGGCTGCGCCACGAGGTGCTGCCCCGCCTGGAAGCCGCCGCGCCCGGCGCCACCGACGCCCTGCTCCATCTCGCCCGGTGCGCCCGCGCGGCCGAGAACGCCTGGGACCGGCTCCTCGATTCCCTCGAATCGGAGGCCATCCTCGCCGAGCAGGAGGGCGTCGTCGTGCTTGCCAGGCCTGCGCTCCTGTCGTATTATCCACATGCTCGGAGCCGACTCCTTCGACGTATCTTCCGACGCCTCGGTGCCCTGCCCGGACGGGGGGGAACCAGGGCTGCGGTCGAGTTTACTAATTCGGGCAGGAGCGGCGCCTCGATTCGGGTCGCCGGCGGCATCCGGCTCGAGCGCGAATTCGACCGCATTCGGGTCTCTCGTGTCTCGCCGCAGGCAGAGCCGACCGCGGATCGGTCGCTTTCCATTCCGGCACCCGCAAACGGCGCCGGAGACGCGGTGGTCGGCGGACGCCGTCTTTGCGTTCGATGGACGCTGGGCCAGGATCGAGACAGCGACGATGCAGTCGCGCTCCCGCTCGCCGGCACGCGGTTTCCGCTCGAAGTGCGGAGCTGGCGGCCGGGCGACAGGATCCGTTTGTCGTACGGGACGAAGAAGCTGAAGAAACTCTTTCACGAGCGACGCCTGGCCCGGTCCGAGCGGCACCGGATCCCCGTACTGGCCGACGCCGGTGGGCGCGTCCTCTGGGTCGTCGGCGTCGCGCGCGCGACCCCGAGCGGATCCGGGGAAGACGCGCCGGTCCTGCGGATCGCGATGCGCGATGCCGGAACGGCCTGAGATCGATGCGCGGACCGGCGGCCGAAAGCTGCGCCGCATCGTGTACGGCGAGGCGGAGATCGCGCGCCGGGTCGCCGCGATGGGCCGCGAAATCGCGGCCGCCTACCCGGCTGCCGAGGAACTGCTCGTGCTCGGCTTGTTGAAGGGGTCGTTCATCTTCCTGGCCGACCTGGTTCGCCAGGTGCCACGGCCGCTCTACGTCGATTTCCTCGTCGCCAGCAGCTACGGCGCGGGTACGGTGAGCAGCGGCGATGTGCGGCTGTTGTACGATCCCGGCGCGGCGCTCGAAGGCCGCCACGTCCTGCTGGTCGAGGACATCATCGACAGCGGGACGACGCTGAACCGGGTCGTCCCGCTGCTCGAAGCACGCGGCCCGCGGAGTCTCGAGCTGTGTGCGTTGTTGCACAAACGGACCGCCCGGGGACTGGTCCGGGAGCCCCGCTGGGTCGGTTTCGATGCGCCCGGCGAGTTCCTGATCGGGTACGGTCTGGATCACAGCGAGAGTTTCAGAAATCTGCCTTTCATCGCGAGCCTCTAGAGGCGCGCGGGAGCAGCGAAGGATCAACGGATGCCTGATCGCGACGGCAATCGACGGAATCGAGGGAGCCGGTGGGGGCGCATGTCCCGCACGCTCTCGTTCTGGATCCTCGTGGTCCTGACCTCCGTCTTGCTCATGCAGGTCTTGAACCCGCCCGAGCCCGAGGCGGTCCAGCTCAATTACACGGCGTTCAAGGAACAGCTCGAAGCGGGCAACGTGCAGTCGGTGACCTTCATCGACGAGACCGAGATCGACCCGGGCGTGTTGCGGACGCCGGTCACGGTGGAAGGCCGAACGGCGGAGCAGTTCAGCGTGCGGCTGCCGCCCAATCCGGATGGATTGGTCGAAGAGCTCGAGCAGCACGGCGTCGTCATCAGCCGGGCGGAGGATCGCCAGAACTGGTGGGGGCTGCTGGTCACGCTGCTCCCGTGGATCGTGATCATCGGCGTCTGGGTCTTCATGCTCCGCCAGATGCAGGCGGGCGGCTCGAAGGCGTTCCAGTTCGGCAAATCGAAGGCGAAGCTCCTCTCGGGTGACACGCCGAAGGTGACGTTCGCGGACGTCTCGGGTGCGGAGGAGGCCAAGGAAGAGCTGCGCGAGATCATCGAGTTCCTGAAGGATCCGCAGAAGTTCAGCCGGCTGGGTGGCCGGCTGCCGAAGGGCGCGCTGCTGGTGGGTCCGCCCGGGACGGGGAAGACGTTGCTGGCGAAGGCGGTGGCGGGCGAGGCCGGCCGGCCGTTCTTCTCCATGTCGGGGTCCGATTTCGTCGAGATGTTCGTGGGCGTGGGCGCTTCGCGGGTCCGGGATCTCTTCGAGCAGGGGAAGGCGCACGCGCCGTGCATCATCTTCATTGACGAGATCGACGCCGTCGGCCGGCACCGGGGTGCGGGGCTGGGCGGCGGCCACGATGAGCGCGAGCAGACGCTCAACCAGCTCCTGGTCGAGATGGACGGGTTCGGGTCGAACGAGGGCGTGATCCTGCTCGCCGCGACGAACCGGCCCGATGTGCTGGACCCGGCGCTGCTCCGCCCCGGGCGTTTCGACCGCCAGATCGTGGTGGATGCGCCGGACCTCAAGGGCCGCGAGGGGATCCTGAAGGTGCACCTGCGCAAGATCCCGCTGGCCGATGACGTCGAGGTCGAGACGCTGGCGCGCGGCACGCCGGGGATGAGCGGCGCGGACCTGGCGAACCTGGTGAACGAGGCGGCGCTCCTGGCGGCGCGGCGCGACCGCGAGCGCGTCTTCATGGCGGACCTCGAAGAGGCCAAGGACAAGGTGATGCTCGGCGCGGAGCGCAAGAGCATGGTGCTGTCCGAGGCCGAGCGGCGGCTGACGGCCTACCACGAGGCGGGCCACGCGGTCCTCGGCCTGAAGACGCCGGGCCTCGACCCGGTGCACAAGGTCACGATCGTGCCGCGTGGCCGCGCGCTCGGCGTGACGGCGTCGCTGCCGGAGGAGGATCGCCATTCCTACTCGAAGGACTACCTGCTCGGGCAGCTCGCCTATCTGTTCGGCGGGCGCGCCGCCGAGGAGCTGATCTTCGGTCCGGACAAGGTGACGACGGGCGCGGGCAACGACATCGAGCGCGCCACGGTCCTCGCGCGGCGCATGATCACGCAGTACGGGATGAGCGAAGCGATCGGGCCGATGGCCGTCGGCGATGCGGAACAGGAAGTGTTCCTCGGCCGGGAGATCGTGCAGCGGCGAGAGATCTCGGAGCGGACGGCCGAGACCGTGGACGCGGAGGTCAAGCGCCTGCTCGATGATGCATACGCCACGGCGATGCGGACGGTCGAGGAGCACCGGGACCTGCTCTCCGCCATCGCCGATGCCCTGCTCGAACGCGAGACGCTGGACCGCGAGCAGATCGAGCTCCTGGCCAGCGGGCAGCCGCTGCCCGAGGTCGCACTTCCGGTCGGAACGTCGAGGCCCCCGGAGGCCGATGCTGGGCGCGGCATGGTGCCGGCGCTCGGCGACGGCGCCGAAGATGACGAGGAGGGCGAGGATCGGGAGTTCTCCGCGAACGTGGCGCGGGGCTCGCCCGCCGCGCGCGTGACGTCCACCGAAGCCGAGCCCGACCCGACCCGCTGATGCCGATCGCGGTCCGGGAGTGGCGCACCGCTCGGGGGAGTGTCCCGCTCGATCGGCCGCGGATCATGGGGATCCTGAACGTCACGCCGGACTCGTTCTGGGATGGCGGGCGCTACGCCGCGCCGGATGCGGCACTGGCACACGCGGCGGCACTGGTCGAGCAGGGCGCGGATCTGATCGACATTGGCGGGGAGTCGACCCGCCCCGGCGCGCGGCCGGTCCCCACGGACGAGGAGCTGTCCAGGATCCTGCCGCTGATCCGGGAAGTCGCCCGCCGTTGGCCTGAAGTGATGATCTCCGTGGACACGGTGAAGGCGCCGGTCGCGCGTGCCGCACTCGACGAGGGCGCCGCGGTGGTCAACGACGTCTCCGGCCTGCGCCTCGACCCGGAACTCGGCGAGGTTGCGGCGGAGGCCGGTGCCGGGATCGTGCTCATGCACTCGCGCGGGGGTATCGAGGAGATGGCTCGCTACGATCTCGCGCAATACGGTCCGGACCCCGCGGGGGAGGTCGCGGCCGAGCTGGCCGGCGCGCTGGACCGCGCGCGGCGGGCGGGGATCGATGAGGCCGCGGTCGTCGTGGATCCGGGTCTCGGCTTCTCGAAGAGAACGGAACATAGCGTGGCGGTGCTGGCGCACCTGGATCGACTGCTCGCGCTCGACAGACCCGTCCTGATCGGCCCCTCACGCAAGCGGTTCGTGGGCGAGCTGGCGGGCGGGCTCCCCGTCGCCGAGCGCCTCGAGGGGACGATCGCCGCGTGCGTGGCGGGACTCCTGCACGGCGCGCGCCTCTTTCGCGTACACGATGTCGCTGCGGTCCGCCGCGCGCTGGACGTCGCCGAAGCCATCCGTATCGCGCCGTGACGCCGATCCTGGATCTGCTGACCCCGGGGCCCAAGGATATCATCCAGATCCTGATCGTGGCGGTCGGGCTCTACTACGTCCTGCGCCTCCTCGCCCGGACCCGCGCGATCCAGATGTTGCTCGGGCTTCTCCTCCTCCTCGCCATCTACTTCGTCGCCCGGCTCCTCGACCTCGAACTCATCCGCGAGGTCATGGACAACCTCTTCCAATACGGCGTCATCGCCGCCCTGATCGTCTTCCAGCCGGAACTCCGCAATGCGCTCGCCCGGCTCGGTCAGAGTCGGATGCTGCGTTTCTTCAACACCATGGAGCACGGCGAAGTCGTCGAGGAGCTGATCGAGGGCGTCGAGCGTCTCTCGCGCGCCAAGATCGGGGCGATCGTTGCGGTCGAGCGCGAGGTCGGACTCGAAGAGTACATCGCCGAGCAGGGTACGCGCATCGATGCCCGCGTCTCCGCCGAGCTGCTCGTCAGTCTCTTCTCGCCCTACGGGCCGCTCCACGATGGCGCCGTCCTGGTCGCCGGGGACACGATCCTCGCGGCGGGCGTGATCCTGCCGCTCACGCAGTTCCCGGTCGCGGACAAGAGTCTGGGCACGCGCCACCGCGCCGCGCTCGGCCTGTCGGAGGAGACGGATGCACTCGTGATCGTCGTCAGTGAGGAGACTGCACTGATCTCGATCGCGCACCGCGGGCGCCTCGAGCGCGGCGTCGATGCCGATCGTCTGCGCGAGGCACTCGCCGGCGCGACCACTCGAAGTTCGGTGATCTCCGTCTGATGCGTAATGCGGATCAGGACGAAGAGCCGTCGCTCGTGGCGGATGGTATCGAGATCGCCCTGATCCCGACGGCCACGGGGATGGTCATCGCGATCCCGATCGAATTCCAGGCCCGACAGTAGCGCCGGTCCGGCATCGCCACCGGCCGGGCCCGGTATGACGACGCCGGTTCCGGTGAGTGGAGGAGGGGGCGGCAGGTGTCGGTCCCTCCGTCGTTTCAGGGGGTGTGGATGCGCGTCCGACGTTGATCTTTCGGTCCGAGCCGGGTAAGATAGCCGGCGTATGGATGTGGCGAACTTGCGGGAGAATGCCGCCCGGGTGGAAGATCGGATCGCGGGCGCGCTGCGGCGGGCGGGGCGGGAGGGTCCGGTCAGCGTGGTCGCGGTGACGAAGACGCATCCGCCGGCGGTCGTCGAGCTCGCGCTGGCGGCCGGGTTGCGCCGGGTTGGCGAGAACCGGGTCCACGAGCTGGCCGCCAAGGTCGAGGCCGTGGGTCGGGACCGCGCCGAGTGGCACCTGATCGGGCATCTCCAGCGAAACAAGGTCCGCCGCGCGCTCGGGCTGTTCGACCTGATCCACTCGATAGATTCCGTGCGGCTGGCGGAGACGCTGTCGCGGGAAGCGGATCGGGCGGGCGTCGAAGTCCGGGGTCTGGTGCAGGTGAACACCTCGGGCGAGGCGAGCAAGGCCGGATTCGATCCGGACGAGGTGATCGAGGCGGTCGGCCGGATCGTCGAGCTGCCGCGCATCCGGGTTCTGGGCCTGATGACGATGGCCCCGTTCACGGACGACATGACGGTGGTGAGGCGGACGTTCGCGGCGGCGCGTACACTGTTCGAGCGGTGCGGCGGCGAGGTGGCCGGCTTCGAGGCCCGCCACCTGTCCATGGGGATGTCGAACGACTTCGAGGTGGCGGTCGAGGAGGGGAGCACGATGGTCCGGTTGGGGACGATACTCTTCGGAGAGCGTACATCATGATCGACCTGACGCCAATCGAGATTCGCAAGAAGAAGGGCGACTTCCCACGGGGGCTCCGCGGCTACGACCGCGCGGATGTGGATCTGTTCCTCGACCTGGTCGCCGATCGGCTGGAAGAGCTCGTGAACGAGAAGATGCGGCTGGATGCGCGCGTGCAGCAACTCGAGGAGCAGTTGGGGCAGTACCGCGAGCGGGAGAAGGCGCTGACCGAGGCGTTGGTGAGTGCGCAGGAGCTGCGAGAGGATGTGCGCCGCCACGCGGCGCAGGAGTCGGAGTTGCTGCGCCGGGAGGCGGAGGCGGAGGCCGAGCGGATTCGGCTCGCCGCTGCGCGCGCGAGGGAGCAGGAGGAGGAGTTCCTGCGGCGGCTGCGCGCGCGGCGCGTGCAACTGGTGCAGTCCTACCGAACGTTCCTCGAGCGCGAATTGGCGGAGCTGGCCGTGGCGGCCGAGGCGGCGGACCGGATCGGGGATCTCGAGCCGGAGCAGCCGAAGGCGGCGGGTCGTCCGGCGGCGAACCCGGCCGCGCGGCCGGCCCGCGCGGCCCGACAGGTCGGCGAACTCGCCCCCGCGGCGGGGGAGGGCGCTTGAGCCTCGATCCCGCCGGGACGCAATGGGCCGTCATCGAGGAAGCGGTCGCGATGGTCCGGCGGCACACGACGTTCGAGCCGGACATCGCGATCATCCTCGGCACCGGTCTGGGCGCGACACTCGCGGCCGAGATCGACCTGGAAACGGCCATCTCGTACGAGGACATCCCCAATTTCCCGCTCTGTACGGTGGACACGCATGAGGGCCGCCTCCTGTTCGGCCGGCTGGCGGGGAAACGAGTCGTGGCGATGCAGGGGCGGTTCCACCGCTACGAGGGCTACTCCCTCCAGGAGGTCACGCTTCCGGTCCGCGTCATGGCGCGACTCGGCGCACGCACACTCGTTGCGTCCAACGCCTGCGGCGGGCTGAATCCACTCTGGACGAAGGGCGATGTGGTGCTCATCGACGACCACATCAACCTGCTCGGCGACAACCCGCTGATCGGTCCGAATCTCGATGAACTGGGCCCCCGCTTCCCGGACATGTCCGAACCGTACGATCGCGGACTCCAGGCGCTCGCGGAGGCCGTGGCGCTCGAATCGAAGATCCCGCTGCGCCGCGGGGTGTACGTCGCGGTCACGGGCCCGAACCTCGAGACCCGTGCCGAGTACCGGATGTTGCGCGCGATCGGCGCGGATGTCGTCGGCATGAGCACGGTCCCGGAAGTCATCGTCGCGCGCCACATGGGGATGCGGGTCGTCGTCTTCAGTATCATCACCGACATGGGTCTGCCCGACGCGCTCGAGCCGGCCGACCTCCAGGAGATCATCGCGGCGGCGAACGAGGCCGAGCCGAAGTTGACGGCGCTGGTGCGCGGCGTGATCGAGCAGATGGAAGCGGAGCTCTGACCGCGGGCGCAAAGCCCGCTGTCATGCCGGCTTGCGGCCATCACCATCGAACGAGTGTGCGTATTTCGCAGTGAACGGACTCGATTCCGAGATGAAATATCCCGAATACCCGGAGCGGGCGACGGAGCTCGAGGAGCGGATCCTCGAGCTGTGGCGTTCCGAGGATCTGTTCCGCAGGACGTTGGAGGCGACGGCGGGCGGTGCCGAGTTCGTCTTCTACGAGGGTCCACCGACGGCGAACGGTCAGCCGGGGATCCATCACGTCATCAGCCGGACGATCAAGGACCTGGTATGCCGGTACCAGACGATGCGGGGCCGGCACGTGACGCGGATCGCGGGGTGGGACACGCACGGGTTGCCGGTCGAGATCGAGGCGGAGAAGAAGCTGGGGATCAGCGGGAAGCGGGAGATCGAGGCCGTGGGCGTGGCCCGCTTCAACGAGGTCTGCCGCGGGAGCGTCTTCACGTACAAGGAGGACTGGGAGCGCTTTTCGGAGCGGATCGGCTACTGGCTGGACTATTCGAGGCCGTACGTGACGTACGCGCCGGAGTACGTCGAGAGTGTGTGGTGGCTCCTGTCGCAGCTCGACGAGCGGGGGCTGCTGTACCGCGGCCACAAGAGCGTGCCGTACTGCCCGCGGTGCGGCACGGCGCTCAGCTCGCACGAGGTCGCACAGGGGTACGAGGAGGTCTTCGATCCGTCGCTCCACTTCCTCTGTCCGCTGCTCGACGCGGACGGCGGCGATGATCCGGAGGGGCGCGCCTTCCTGGTCTGGACGACCACGCCGTGGACGTTGCCGTCGAACGTTGCGTTGGCGATTCACCCGGATTTGCCGTACGTCGAGGTCGCCCACGAGGGGCGGCGGCTGATCCTTGCGGAGGCGCGTGTCGAGGCGGTGCTGGGCGCGGATGCGGAGGTGGTCCGCCGCTACGCCGCGAGCGAACTGGTCGGGCGCGCGTACCGGCGTCCGTTCGAGCTGGTCCCGGTGCCGGCCGGCGGCGAGGCGGCGTGGCGGGTGGTGGCGGAGACGTTCGTGAGCGCGGAGGAGGGGTCCGGTATCGTGCACATGGCGCCGGCGTTCGGCGCGGATGACTACGCGGCCGGGCAGCGACACGGTCTGCCGATGCTGAAGCCGATCGATGATGGCGGCCGGTTCGAGGCGGATGTCCCGCTGGTCGGCGGATTGTTCATCAAGGCGGCGGATCCGGTGCTGGTCGAGGATCTCGAGAAGCGCGGCCTGGTCTTCCGCCATTCGCTCGAGTCCCACAGCTACCCGCACTGTTGGCGCTGTTCGAGCCCGCTGATCTACATGGCGCGCGAATCGTGGTACGTCCGGACCACGGCGATGAAGGACGTGATGCTGGCGAACAACCGCCAGGTCTCGTGGCATCCGCCGGAGGTGGGGTCGGGCCGGTTCGGCGAGTGGCTCGAGGGCAACGTGGACTGGGCGCTTTCGCGCGACCGCTACTGGGGGACGCCGTTGCCCGTCTGGGTCTGCGACCGCGAGCCCGAGCACACGGAGGTGATCGGTTCGTACGCGGCGCTGCGGGAGCGCGTGGGAGAGCTGCCGGCGGATTTCGACCCCCACAAACCGGGGATCGACGCGCTGACGTGGGCGTGCCCGACGTGCGGCGGCACCATGCGCCGCACCCCCGAGGTGATCGACGTCTGGTTCGACTCCGGTTCCATGCCGTACGCGCAGTGGCACTACCCGTTCGAGAACGAGGACGCGTGGCGGCGGCATTTCCCCGCGGACTTCATCTGCGAGGGCGTGGACCAGACCCGCGGCTGGTTCTACTCGTTGATGGCGATCTCGAGTCTGATGGGGCACGGGCCGGCCTATCGGAACGTGGTGGTCAACGACCTGCTGCTGGACCGGGACGGGCTGAAGATGTCGAAGTCCCGCGGCAACGTGGTGGATCCGTGGGACGCGATCGCGCGGTTCGGCGCGGACGCGATCCGCTGGTACCTGATCACGGTGAGTCAGCCGTGGGTGCCGAAGCGCTTCGATCCGGAGGCGCTCGCGGAGGCCGCGCGACGCACGTTCGACACGCTGGCGAACACGTACCGGTTCTTCGCGCTGTACGCGAACGCGGAGGGGTGGACGCACGAGCGCGCGGGCCGGAGCGGGCTGCCGGAGAGCGCCCTCGACCGCTGGATCCTCTCGCGGCTCGCCGGCTTGACGGAGCGCGTCGGCCGGGACCTCGATGCGTACGAACTCACGCGCGCAGCGCGGGCGATCGGCGATTTCGTGGTCGACGACCTCTCGAACTGGTACGTGCGCCGGAGCCGCGACCGGTTCTGGGGGAGCGCGGACGAGGCGGATACCGCGGCGGCCTTCGGGGTACTCCATCGTGTGCTGTCGGAGGTGGCGCGGCTGCTCGCGCCCTTCACGCCGTTCCTGGCCGACTGGTTGCACCGGGCGTTGCACGGCGGCGCGAGCGTGCACCTGGCCGGGTACCCGGAGGCGGATGCGGGGCAGCGCGATGAGCGGCTCGAGACGGAGATGGATGCCGTGCGGGTGCTGGCCCGCCTCGGACGCGCGGCCCGATCCCGGGCGGAGATCCGGGTGCGCCAACCGCTCGGCACGCTCTACGCAGTGGTCCCCGATGGTATGAAACCGGCAGATGCGCTGCTCGCGCTCGTACGCGACGAACTGAACGTGAAACAGATCCGCTTCCTGGGAGCGGCGGATGAGCTGGTCGCGCTCCAGGCGCGGCCGAACTTCCGCGCGCTCGGGCCGCGGTTCGGCCCGCGCACGGGCCTCGTGGCGGAGGCGATCCGCGGGCTGCCGCCCGAGCCGTTGCGCGCGTTCCAGCGCGGCGAACCGCTGACGATCGTGGTGGAGGGCGAGGCCTTCGAATTGACGGCCGAGGAGTTCGAGCTCCGGGAGGCGGCGCGCGGGGACCTCGTGGTCGAGGCATCGGAGGGGTTCGTGATCGCACTGGATCCGACGCTCGATCCGGCACTACGGCAGGAGGGGCTCGCGCGCGAACTGGTGAACCGGATCCAGCGATTCCGGCGCGACCTCGACTTGCACGTCACCGACCGGATCCGGCTCGGCATCGGTGGTGCGGACGAGGTAGTCGAGGCGGCCCGGTCGCACCGCGACTTCATCGCGCGGGAGACGCTCGCGCGCGAGTTCGACGTGCAGACGGAACTCGATGCGGCGGACTACGATGCGATCCGCGAGGTCGATCTGGACGGGCTGACCGCGCTCATCGGTGTGATGCCGCTGCGCACGGGGACGTGAGCGCCCGACGCCACGCAGGCGATGCGGCGACAAGAACAGATGGTGCGAATGGATAGGGAGAGACGAAGCGGGGAACTCGACTCGCAGGGCGCCGTGCGCTCGTGGACCGGCGGCAAGTCCTCGCTGTTCCTGGCGATCACGCTGGGGATCGTCGCGCTGGACTTCCTCACCAAGCGGCTGATCCAGCAGCATTTCCACCTGTACGAGCAGGTGGAGGTGATCGGCGAGTACCTCCGGCTGACGTTCATCTACAATCCGGGCGCCGCGTTCGGGATCCATCTCGGCCCCTACTCACGCACCATCTTCCTCGTGCTCTCGGTGGTCGCCCTCGTGGCACTGGCGGCGATGTACTGGGCCACGCCGGCGTGGGACCGCGTGCGGCTGACCGCGATCTCGCTGATCTGCGCGGGCGCGCTGGGCAACCTGGTCGACCGCGTGCGGTCGCACCGTGGCGTGGTCGACTTCCTCGACGTCGGGATCGGCAACCTTCGCTGGCCGGTCTTCAACGTGGCCGACGTGGCAGTGACGATGGGTGCGATCTTCCTGGCGTTGTCGCTCTGGCGCGAGGAGCGGCACGGCGATGGGAGCGACTGAAGAGGAGGGTCGCGTTCGCCGACTCGTGGTCGAGGCCGAGCCCACCGAAACGCGGCTCGACGCCTACATCGCGGGGCGCATGCCCGACCTCTCCCGTTCGCGTATCACCCAGCTCCTCGATGCGGGCGACGTCCGGCTGAACGGCCGCATTCCGCGCAAGAGCGAGCGCCCTGCGCCCGGCGACGTCATCGAGGTCAGGATCCCTGCGCCCCAACCCACCCGCCTCGCCGCAGAGCCCATCCCGCTCGACATCCTCCACGAGGACGCCGACCTGCTCGTCGTCGACAAGCCGGCCGGGATGGTGGTGCACCCGGCGCCGGGCCACCGCACGGGAACGCTTGTGCACGCGCTCCTGCACCACGTCCGGGACCTCTCGGGGATCGGCGGCGTGCTCCGGCCCGGCATCGTGCACCGGCTCGACAAGGACACCTCCGGTCTGATGCTGGTCGCGAAGAACGACGCCGCGCACCGGCGCCTGGCCGCGGCGCTCAAACGCCGCGAGATCCGGCGCGTCTACCTCGCGGCCGCGTGGGGACACCTGGCCGAGGCGGAGCGCATCGTCGACGCGCCCATTGCACGATCTCCCCGAAACCGACAGCGAATGGCCGTCGTCGACGGCGGCCGGCCCGCGCGCACGCGGCTGCGCCGCCTCGAACGCTGGCGCGCCGCCGACCTGCTGCGCGCCGAACTCGAGACCGGACGCACACACCAGATCCGCGTCCACCTCGCATGGATCGGCCATCCCGTCGTGGGCGATCCCACCTACGGCGGCGGCGGCGAGCGCGGCATCAGCGGGAGCGCGCGCGCTTGGGCGCGCGCATTCGCCCGCCGCGTGCCGCGCCAGTTCCTCCATGCCGCCGAGCTGCACTTCCGGCACCCCCGGACCGGGCAGGCCATGCATTTCACGAGTGCGCTCCCGCCGGATCTCGACGCCGCGGCCGCGTGGGCGCGGCGGACCTCCGCATCCACGTAGGAGTTGACCCGGATGGCCGTACGGCGCTATCTTCCCGAAAATTCCCCCGGCGTTCCCTGTACGCCTTCATACGCGAACGATCGATGGCGTCGTCTCGCGCCGATGCGTCCCCGGGCGGTGCCTCGTTCGGACCGGCACCCGAATGGGTGTTCTTCACCTGCGATGCGCGCCGGCTCGCCCTGCCGTTGATGCGGGTGCGGGCGATCCTGCCGCCCCGTCCCTTCACGCGCCTCCCCGGCTGCGGGCCAGGGGTGTGCGGACTGATCGGGCAGCGGGGGCGGATCATTACGGCTTTTGATCTCGGTGTCGTGCTGGGGCTGCGGTCGAGCGCGGCGGTGCCGGACCACCGACTCCTCCTGGTGAGATGCGCGGGGCGGATGGTGGCGGGCGTCGTGGACGCGGTGTCGACCGTGGCCAGTGCGCGGGTGCGACCGGTGAAGCGGCGGGGCAAGACCATGAAGGGGTTGGCGCTGGAGCGGGAGGACGTGATCGGGATCGGCGAGTTGGACAAAGAGGCGTTCGTGGCGCTGGACCCGGACCGGGTCCTGGGCGCGTTGCTGGCGTGAAGGAGACGGCGAAGGCCGCATCGGCGAGGTGAATGGATGGCACGGACGGTATTGATCTGCGATGACGCGATCTTCATGCGGACGATGATCGGCGACATCCTGAGGCAGGCGGGCTTCGAGGTGGTGGGCGAGGCGGAGACGGGCGAGCAGGCGGTGGCGCGGTACGAGGAGTTGAAGCCGGACCTCGTGACCATGGACATCGTGATGCCGGACATGGGCGGGATCGATGCGGTACGCCAGATCATGGCGGGGGATCCGAATGCGAAGATCCTGATGTGCAGCGCGATGGGCCAGCAGGCGCTGGTGGTGGAGGCGATCCAGGCGGGTGCGCGGGACTTCGTGGTGAAGCCGTTCCAGCCGTCGCGAGTGCTGGAGGCGGTGCAGCGGGTGCTGGCCTGAGGCGCGGCGCGAGATTCGGTCGCGCACGGCCATGGAGCTCGAGCGGTACATCGGTCTCTACCTCTCGGAGACGCGGGAGCATCTGCGCGCGTTGAACCGGGCGATCCTCGCGTTCGAGTCCAGCGGTTCGGCCGATGCGGCCGGCGCGCTGGACGAGGCGTTCCGTGCGGCGCACACGATCAAGGGGATGGCGGCGACCATGGGGTACCGTGGCGTCGCGGAGCTGGCGCACGCGCTCGAGGACCGGCTGGATGAGGTGCGGCGTGGAGGCGGCTCGGCGTCTGGCGAGCTGGTCGATCGTCTTCTGGCGGAGGCGGATGCGCTCGAGACCGCGGTCGAGGAGGCGGTGGCCGCGGCGGTGCCGGCAGAGGGTGAGCTGGCGGAGATCGGGGTGGAGCCGGCGGCAGCGTCGAAGGGCGCGCGCCGCGGCGGGGGTGCGCGGGGGGGCGGCGCTCCGCCGGGCACGGAGTGGATCGTCCGGGTCGTCATTGAGCCGGGCTGCGCATTGAAGGCGGCGCGGGCGCACATCGTGGTGCGGAACGCCGCGGCGGTCGCGCCGGTGCTGGGGACGGCGCCGGCGGAGATCGACGATGATTTCGATGGCGTCCTCCTGGTCTACGTGGGGGAGGGTGCGGACCGCTCGGCGCTCGAGGCGGGGATCCGGTCCGCGGGCGACATCGAGTCGGTCGAGTTCGAGGTACCGATCGCCGCGTCGACGCGGTCGGGCGGCGCGGCCGCAGGCGATGGCCGGGGCATCGCCCGGCACGTGCGGGTCGACGAGCGGCAACTGGCGGAGCTGGCCGACGGGATCGGCGAGTTGGCCGTGCTCTTCGGCGAGTTGCAGCGGATCGCCGCGGCCGCGCCGCGGTCGGAGCTGGCGGAGATCACCGACCGGATCGGCCGGAACGTCGCCGAGCTGCAACACGCGGCGTTGGCGGTGCGGATGGAGCCGGTGGCGGAGGTGTTCGACCGGTTCCCGCGAGTCGTCCGGGATGCGGCTCGGTCGGTGGGCAAGGAGGTCGAGTTCGTTCTCGAGGGGCGGGAGATCGAGCTGGACCGGCAGATGCTCGAGGATCTGTCCGATCCGCTCGTGCACCTGCTACGCAACGCGGTGGACCACGGCCTCGAGTCGGCGGCCGAGCGCGTCGCGGCGGGGAAGCCGGCCCGGGGGCAGGTGCGGCTGCGTGCGAGGCGCGAGCGTTCGCACGTGGTGATCGAGGTGGAGGATGACGGAAGAGGCGTTGCGCGTGACCGGGTCATCGAGCGCGCGTTGGCGCTGGGGATCCCGGTCCGCGGCGGTGCCGATGCGCTCTCCGATGAGGAGTTCCTGCGTCTCCTGAGCCATCCCGGCCTGTCGACGCGCGACGAGGTGAGCGACCTCTCCGGCCGGGGCGTCGGCCTGGACGCGGTCGTGACGCGGGTGCGCGCGCTCGGCGGGGCAGTGGCGTTGCGCAGCGTGCCGGGGGAGGGGACGACGGTGTCGCTGCGGATGCCCACCACGCTCGCGCTCGCCCAGGCGCTGCGGGTGAAGGTCGGTGATGAGGATTACGCGGTCCCACTGACGCACATCGCGGAGGCGGTCGAGCTGGCCGCCGATCGCATCGAGCGTGTCGACGCCGGTGAGGTGCTGCGGCTCCGCGGCGAGGATCTACCGTTGGTCCGGCTGCGGACGGTACTCAGCACGCCCGGCGATGGGCAAGAATCCGCGGCATTAGTCACCGAGCTGGGCGGCCGCCGCGGCGCACTCGCGGTGGACGCACTGGTCGGTCGGGAGCAGATCGTGATCAAGGGATTCGACAGAGCGGTCGGCATGCTGCCGATCTTTTCTGGTGTGACTCTATTGCCTGACGGAAGACCCGCGCTCGTCCTCGATCCGGTGAGCGTGTTCTAGGGGGGAACGGAGATGATCGACGTACGAGACCTGGGCTCGCTTCAACTGGATGGGCTCCGGGAAGTGGCGAACATCGGCGCGGGCCACGCGGCGACGGCGCTCTCGCAGCTCACCAACCGTCGGATCTGGGTCGAGGCCCCGGAGATCCGCGTCGTGTCCCTCGAAGAAGTGGCCGAGCTGACCGGCCGCGCGGATGAAGTCGTCGCCGCGGTCGTCATGCAGGTCCTCGGAGACCTGGCCGGCCGTACGGTCCAGATCTTCCCGGCCGGCACCGCGTGCCGTCTGACCGCCACCATGCTCGGCCGCAACGACCTCCGGTTCCCCGACGATTTCGGCGAACTCGAGCAGTCGACGCTGAAGGAGGCCGGCAACATCCTGGGCTCCGCGTACCTCAACGCGCTCTCGGACTTCCTCGGGATGCTGCTGCTCACCTCCGTGCCAGGGCTGGCCATCGACCTCGCGGCCGCCGTCCTGACCAGCAGCTCGATCGGGTTCGGTGAGAAGAGCGACTATCTCATCTGCATCGAGACCGTTTTCACGATGGATGAGAGAGAAGATCGCCTCCGCGGCCATTTTCTGCTGCTCCCCGACCCGGCGTCCCTCCAGGTCATCCTCCGCGCGATCCGGCTGGCGTGAGCACGACCCCGATTCCGCGAGCCGATCCCGCCCGACCCGGTGCGGGGCCGGGCGAGCCGACGGACGGCGCCGTCGTCCTGCCGTTCGCTCCGCCCGTGGCATCGACGAACGGGGCGCCGGTCTCGGTCCCCCGCTCGGAGCGGGACCTCGCCATCCTCCGCGGCCTTGCGCGCCGTCTCAATCCGGAAGACGCCGGCGCGCACAACAACCTCGGTGTCGTCTTCTACCAGAAGGGGCTCTACGAGGACGCGATCGCCGCCTTCGAACGCGCGCTCGAACTGGATCCGCGGATGCAGGTCGCGCAGCGCAACATCCAGGTGGCGTACTTCCACACCGGGTATTTCGAGCGGTTGGTGGCGGAGTTGCGCGAGCGCCTGGCCGCGGATCCGGGGGACACCGAGGCGCGGCGGCGGATGGCGAGCGCGTACTACCACGCGGGGGATACCGGCGCTGCGGTGCGCGAGTGGCGGCGCGTGCTGGAAGACGTGCCGGACGATGTGGAGGTGTACGTGCGCCTGGCGCGGGCCGAGTTCCAGCGGGGCGATCTGGATGCGGCGCTGGTGCACCTGCGGAACGCGATGGCGCTCGAGCCGGAGAACGCGGCGATCCATCTTCGGATCGGGGAGGTGCAGTACAACCGCGGGATGAGCGAGGAGGCGCGGGCATCGCTGGAGCGTGCGGTCGCGTTGGACGGCGAGTTGGCGGAGGCGTACCACCTGCTTGCCTTCGTCTACGGCGACGTGGGCGAGACGGAGCGCGCGGCGGAGGCGGCGGCGCGGGCCGCGGAGCTGAACCCGAGTTACGGCAAGGCGGAGGCGAACCTCTCGCTGGATCGTTACAGTGCGGCGCGCTACAACGAGTTGGTGGGCGAGCGGCTGCCGCAGCCGGAAGTCGCGGAGGGGGCGCTCGCGCACTACAACCTGGGGCTGGCGTTCCGGAAGAAGGGGCTGTTCGAGGAAGCGGCGCGCGAGTTCGAGTTGGCGCTCGAGCGGGGCGAGGACGAATTCCTGGTGCGCCAGGCGCAGGCGGAGTTGTTCCTGTTGCGGGGTGCGGGCGCGGAAGCGGAAGCGGTGTACGCGGAGCTGCTGGAGGTGGAGCCGGCGAGCCCGAAGTTGTGGAACGAGCGGGGAGTGGCGGCGCATCAGCGCGGCGCGCTCGAGGAGGCGGAGGCCGGCTACCGTCGTGCGCTCGAGCTGGATCCGGCGTACGCGCTGGCGTGGAACAACCTGGGCGTGGTGCGGCACCATCGGGGGATCGGTGGGGCGGAGTCGGCGTTTCGTGAGGCGCTGGCGCGGGGGCGGGCGCCGGGCGATGTCTGGCGGAATCTCGGGCTGGCGCTGGCACGTCAGGGCCGGTTCGAGGCGTCGATCGAGGCGTACGAGAGCGCGCTGCGACTCGAGCCCGGCTCGGCGGTGGCGTGGACGGGGCTGGGCGCCGCGCTCATGGAAGCGGGGCGTCCGGCGGAAGCGCGCTCGGCCTTCGTGCGCGCCGTGGATGCCGACCCGCAGCTTGCGGAGGCGCGGTACCACCTGGCCTACGCGCTCTCCGCGCTGGGAGACTACCGGGGCGCGCTGCGGGAGACGAAGCACGCGCTCGAACTGGATCCTTTTTTCCCGGCACCGCGTTTCCGCCTGCTGATCGATCTCCAGTTCGAGGAGGCGCGCGTCCTCGCGCCGGAGCTCGAGGTCACGCAGTGGGTCGAGGCGGGGAGTGCCGTCGAGGCGTTCGAGTATCGCGATGGCGGGCTGGACGACGTCTTCGGCCCGGCATCCGCACCGGCGGCGCCGGCGGACTCGGCGGGCGGAGCGCGCGGGAACGGCGCGAACCCGGCCGGGGAAGACGCGCTCGAAGCGGTGCGCGCGGCTCTGGCGAGCGGCGACCTGGATCGTGCGGCGGCGGAGGCGCAACAGGCGTTCGCCGCGGGCGCGCGCCGGAGCGAACTGCTGGTCCTGCTCGGCGAGATCTTCCTGCGTCGCGGACTCGCGGGCGAGGCGCTCGAGCGGTTCCGGGCGGCCGAGGCGGCGGCCGAGAGCGATGGCGTGCCGGAGGACGCGACCGAGCGCAGGAGCGCGCTGTTGGGGTGCGCGCGGGCGCTGCTCGACCTCGGCCGGACGGAGGAGGCGGCAGAGGCGGCCGAGCGGCTGTGTGCCCGGGGGGCGGACGTCGAGTCGCTGCGGGTGCTGGGTGCGGCGCGCCTGCGAGCCGGGGCGCCGGCGGCGGCGGTCGAGGCGCTCGAGCGTGCGCGTTCCGGTGCGCCCGAGGACGTCGGCATCCTGACGGAACTCGGCACCGCTCACCTGGCGGCGGGGGATCCGGCGGCCGCGGAAGCCGTGTTGCGGGCCGCGCTCGAGCGCGATCCCGAGGCGGTCTCCGCGCAGGTTGCGTTGGGGCGCGTGCTCGCCGCGACGGACAGGCCGGAGGAGGCGGTCGCGGCGTTCCGCGCGGCGCTGGCGGTGCTGCCGAGCTACGGCGAGGCGGCGCTGGCGCTGGCGTCGGTCGAGCGGGAGCGAGGCCGGACGCGCGAGGCGATCCACGTGCTCGTCGATGTGCTCGACGTGGATCCGTACCACCTGGATGCGCTCGCGGCGCTCGGCTCGACGTTGTGGGAGGCGGGTCGGGAGGCCGAGGCCGCGACCGCGTTCCGGCGGGTGCTACGGTTCGATCCCGGCCATGCGGCGGCGCGGCGGGCGATCGAGCAGATGGATGCGGCTGCGGCGCGGCTCGGCGTTGGGTGAGGCATGGCGATCGAGGGGCCGCTCAGGGAGCTGAGCATCCAGGACGTCTTGCAGTTGATGGAGCTGGCGCGCAAGACGGGCGTACTGACGGTGCGCGGCGAACGCAGGGGTGATGAGGCGGTGGTCCATTTCGATCGGGGGATGATCGTCTTCGCGATGCGGCGTCGTTCGTCGCGTCGTCTCGGGCAGCAGCTCCTGCGCGCGGGGAAGTTGACGGAACGCGAACTCCAGCGCGCGCTCGAGTTGCAGCAGGAGTCGCCCGGTCGGCGGCTGGGGGAGATCCTGATCGAGATGGGGAGCGTCGCGCCGGATGAGCTGGAGCGGCATCTCCGGTTCCAGGTCGAGGAGGTGATCTACGACCTGATGTCGTGGGATGAGGGCGATTTCCGGTTCGAGGACCAGCCGGCGGTCGATCATGGCTCGGTCGAGATCCGGATCCGGGTCGAGTCGCTGTTAATGGAGGGCGCGCGGCGGATCGACGAGTGGGCGCGTCTCGAGTCGCGGATCCCGAGTGTCGAGTCGGTGCCGATCCTCGCGCCGACGGAGGATGCGGGTGCGGCGCCGCTCGACCTGCACCCGGAGGAGTGGGAGGTGCTGGGGGAGATCGACGGCGAGCGGGATCTGCGGCAGATCGCGGCGGCGCTGGGACGGAGCAGCTTCGATGTGGCGAAGATCGTCTTCGGTCTGGTGAGCACGGGAGTGGTGCAGGTGCAGGAGCGGCCGTCGCGGTTGTCGGCGCAGGAGTTCGAGTCGGCGTTGCAGGAGGTGGCGCGGTTGCTGAGCAAGGGGGAGTACGAGGCGGCGGGGCGGCTGGCGGCCGAACTCGAGGCGCGGTATCCGGAGCACGGCGCGCTGGCGTTGATGGAGGGGCAGGCGTGGCTGGGGCAAGGGCGGATGCGTGCGGCGACGGAGGCGTTCGCGCGCGCCGTGGGGCTGGATCCGCTTTCGGTCGCGGCTCACTATCACCTCGGTTTCGCGGCCGTGCGGATCGGCGATTTCGAGCGCGCGGCTCGGGCGTGGGAGACGTACCTGCGACTGGTTCCGGATGACGAGCGGGATACTGCGGTCCTGCGCGCACTCCCGGCGCTGCACGCGCTGAAGGAAGTCCTTGCGGGAGAGGGTGTGGCGAGCGGATGAGCGGAAACCCGGCGCTGGACGAGATGCAGCGATGGAGCGCAGAGGTGGCGCGCGATCCGAGCGCGCCCGCGTTCCTGCCGCTGGCGCGGGCATACCGCCGCCAGGGGCAGTTGGACGCCGCGATGCGGGTGTGTACGCGCGCGCTCGAGCGACACCCGACGCACATCGAGGGGCATGCGCTGCTCGCGGGGTTGTACCTCGAGTCCGGTGACCGGGAACGTGCCTGTGACGAGTGGTCGACGGTCTTGCGTCTGGATCCCGGCAATTTCGATGCGCACCGCGGAATGGGCTTCGCGGCGCTCGAGCGCGCGGACCTCGGCACGGCGCAGTGGCATCTCGAGCAGGCGGCGGCGGCGCGTCCGATGGATCCCGCGGTCCGGGAGGCACTCGCCTGGTTGCGGGAGCGACTGCCTCGGGAGTCGGCGGTTCCGGCACCGGGGGCGGCGGCCGTGCGGGATCCGAGCCGGCTGTTCGAGTTCCTGCTGGAAGATCCGGTCTTCCTGGGAGCGTTGGTCGTGGATGCACGGGGGCTGGTGCTGGCGGGCACGCTCGCGCATGGCGATGGAGAGCGGGTGGAAGCGCTCGGCGCCGTCCTGGGCGAGGCCGTCGAGGAGGCGGTCCGCACGGTCGAGCATCTGGCGCTCGGCGCGTGGTCGGGCTTTCTGCTCGAGACTGACGCGGCCGTGCTGCACATCGCGCCGCTGAGCCCGGAGCTGTTCGTTCTGGTCGCGGCGCGGCGGGATGCGCCGGCCGGCTGGATCCGGCGCACGGCCGTTCGCGCGGCGGAACGCGCCCGTGACTTCATCGAGGGAGCGCCATGAGTGATTCGTTCGAACGCACGCTCGAGGGGTTGACCCGGGTGGCCGGCGTCCGTGCCGCGCTCGTGGTGGACGCGGATGCCGGGGTGCCCGTCGCCGCGGAGGTCGCTGCGGATGTCGCGGCGCCCGCGCTGGCGGCGCTGTCGGCGTCGGCGTTCCGCAGGAGCCGGCGTGCGGCGGAGTCGGCGTCGTTCGGCGCCGTCGAGACGTTGCAGCTCGAAGCGGAGTCCGGGCACGTGATCGTGGCGGCCGCCGCCGACGTGCTGGTCGTCGTGGTGGCCGAACCGGATGCGCAACTGGGGCGGATCCGCTTGGAAGCGCGCAGGACCGCGGACGGTCTCCGGTGAGGCGCGGCGACCTGGGACCGCTGGTCGCGGCCCTGCGGGGGCCCGTCGAGACGTTCGTCCGGGAGGCGAAGGTGCGGGTCGCGCTGCTGGTGAACGGGAGCGGCCAGATCCTGGCACAGCACGGCCTCACGAGCAGCTACGAAGTGGCGAACGTCGCTTCGCTGGCCGCGGCCGCGCACGCATCGGCGCGGGCGCTCGCGGGGCTGACGGGCGCCGAGCGCTGGACGCACCTGCACCACGCGGGGCGTACGCGCCAGCTCTTCCTCGCGCCGTTCCGGACGCCGGCAGAGGAGCTGATCCTGGTCGCGATCTTCGATGAGGACTCGTCGCTCGGCCTGGTCGGCGTCTTCTTCGAGCAGTTCGCGCGTACGGTCGCCGCGTTGCCGGAGTTCAGTCTGCGGGGACCGGAGGTGACGGCGGAGAGCTTCGAGCAGGAGCTCGAGGCCGGGCTCAGGCACGTGCTCCCCCCCGAATGGTTGGATGAGGGCTGATGTCGCTGGTCAACCACTCGACCAAGGAGATCACCTGCAAGGTGGTCTATTACGGGCCCGGGCGTTCGGGGAAGACGACGAACCTCCAATACGTGCACGCCTCGGTGCCGGACGCGCGCAAGGGGCAGATGATCTCGCTGGCCACGGAGACGGATCGGACGTTGTTCTTCGACTTCCTGCCGCTCGACCTCGGCTCGATCTCGGGGTTCCGCACGCGGATCCAGCTCTACACGGTGCCCGGCCAGGTCTACTACAACGCGACGCGCAAGCTGGTCCTGCGCGGCGCCGATGGCGTGGTTTTCGTTGCGGATTCGCAGCGTGAGCAGTTCGACGAGAACATCGAGAGTCTGCGGAACCTCCAGGAGAACCTGCTCGATCAGGGGATGGACATCCGGGACCTGCCGCTCGTGATGCAGTACAACAAGCGGGATCTGCCGGGCGCGGTCCCCATCGAGGATCTCGAGGATGCACTCAACTTCCGCGGTTTGCCTTCGGTCTCGGCGGCGGCCGTGTCGGGCGAGGGCGTGCTCGCGACGTTGCGTGCGATCAGCGAGGGGGTCCTGCGGAGTCTCTCGCAGAAATACCGGCAACCGCTGGTGCCGGGCGGGAACGGATGAGCTCGGCGATGGCGCAGATCGGCCTCGAGTCCCGGTTCACGTTCGACGCGTACGTGATCGGCGCGGCGAACCGGCTGGCGTGCGCGGCGGCGCGGCGCGTGGCCGAGTCGCCGGGGGCGACGTACAATCCCTTCTTCGTCTACAGCGCGTCGGGGCTGGGCAAGACGCATCTGGTGACGGCGATCGGGAACCACGCGCGGCGGGTGCACCCGGAGCTGCGCGTGGTCTATGACACGCTCGAGCACTTCATGGAAGGGGTGACGGCGGCGATCGAGGCGGGCGATCGGGATGCGTTCCGCAGCCGGCTCGACGAGATCGACCTGCTTCTGCTGGATGATGTCCAGTTCCTGGCAGGGCGGCACCGGACGCAGGAGGAGCTGTTGCGGGCGTGGGACACGTTGTCGTCCCGCGGTGGGCAGGTCGTCCTGACGAGCGATCGGCCGCCACAGGAGATCGACGGCCTGGACGAGCGGCTGCTCTCGCGCTTCTCCGGCGGGCTGATCGTGGACATCGCGGCGCCGGACTACGAGACGCGTGTCGCGATCGTGCGGCGCAAGGCGGCCGAGCGGGAGCAGCCGCTGGAAGAGGGGGTGGCCGAGGCGCTTGCGCGTATCGCGTTCGCGAACGTCCGGGAGTTGCAGGGTGCGCTGAACCGGCTGGTTGCGGTCCAGGAGCTGGAAGGGCGGGCGGTCACCGCGGATGAGGTGCCGGCGCTGCTGGGGCTGGAGGGCGCCCGGCGGGATGCCCCCGAGTTCAACGCATTCCTGGCCGAGATCTCTGATACCGTGGATGCCGTGGTCTCGCAGTCGCCGGTCGAGCGGCAGATCGCCGACGCGATCCTGCGGTGGGAAGGCGAAGGCTATCGGACGCGGCGGCTCGAGGATGCGCTGCGGGCGCCCGGCGACGAGGAGGAGGTCGAGGCGCTGATCCGCGGATACGAAGCGGATGTCGAGCGGTTGCGCGAGATCGCGCTCGAGATCGATTCACTGGATCCGGGCGCGGCGGAGCGCAACCGGCGCGACCTGTTGCGGGATCCGGACCGCAGGGACGACGCGGAGGCGTTGCTGGCCGCGGTGCGTGAGCGGATGCGTCCGCTCCCCGCGCCGCCGGCCGGCCACAGCGTCGAGAACCTGCGGCTGCCGGCCGACAGCCTGGCGGTGCGAGCCGCGCTGGCCGTCGCGGAGGCGCCGGGGGCGCGGTACAACCCGTTCTTCATCCACGGCCCACCGGGTTCCGGCAAGACGGCGTTGCTTGCCGCGCTCGGGCACCGGCTGCTGGGCGCCCACCCCGACCGGCCGCTGGCGTACGTCGAGGGGCGGGCGTTCGTCGAGGAGCTGATCGAGGCGCTCGAACGCAACCAGGCGGACGGGTGGCGGCTGCGGTATCGCCGGGCCCGCGCGCTGCTGGTCGACGATCTCGATGCGCTCGCGGATACGGAGCGGGCACAGGAGGAGCTGTTCCATCTCTTCGATTTCCTGTACCGCTCGGGGGCGCAGCTTGCGTTCGCGGCGTCGCGGCCGCCGCAGGAGCTGCGCGGACTGGAAGAACGGCTGCGTACGCGGCTCGAGAGTGGACTGGTGGTCGAATTGCCGGCCGGAGGCGGGGCGGAGGAGCGGTCGGACGCGGCGGCGAAGCCTCGTGGCAAGGGGGCCGCCGCATCGCCGCGTGCGGCCGGCAAGGCGTCCGCGGACGAGGGCGGACGTGGCGGGTCATCGGCCGGCGCGGCCAGCGCGATGACGCGGGCGCGGGTGGAAGAGCTGCGCAGTCGCGAGAACGTCGTCTGGCATTGGCCGTACGTCGAGGACTGGCTGGTCGAGGAGCCGGAGTAGCGCAATGGCGATCAAGGGGAGCCTGAACGAGGCGAGCCTGGCGGATGTGTGCCAGCTCCTGGCGATGGGGCAGAAGACCGGGTGTCTGTCGGTGACGGACCGGTCGCGGTTCGGCCAGATCTACTTCGACCGCGGGCGCATCACGCACGCGGCGATCGTGAACCGGCGGGACCGGCTGGGCGATCTGCTGGTGCGTGACGGCGTGATCCCGCACGACGTGCTGACGCAGGTGGTCGAGCAGCAGGCGCGGGAGCCGGACCGCCGGCTCGGCGAGATCCTGGTCGAGCAGGGTGTGCTGGACCAGGCGCAACTCGAGGCGTACATCCGCATCCAGGTCGAGGAGGCGGTCTATTCACTCTTCACCTGGACGCGGGGGAGTTTCTACTTCGAGGTGGACCAGCGTCCGCCGCCGGGCGAGACGGTGCTTTCGATCAACCCGGAGAGTCTGCTGCTCGAAGGCGCGCGGCGGGTGGACGAGTGGAGTCTCATCGAGAAGAAGATCCCGACGCTCGACCTGCTCTTCGAGGTCGAGGTCGCGCGGCTGCGCGCATCGGATGTCGAGTTGACGCCGGAGCAGGAGCGCCTGATCCCGCTGCTCGACGGCTCGCGGACGGTACAGGAGCTGATCGATGAGACCGGCCTGGGCGAGTTCGACGTCGGCAAGGCGCTGTACGGCCTGATCCAGGCGGGGTTCGCGCACCGGGTCGGGCGCCGGGCGTCGGGCGCGGCGGAGCAGGTGCGGGACGCGGAGGTGCTCGAGCACCGCAACCTGGGGATCGCGTTCTACCAGACCGGTATCCTGGAGGAGGCGGCGCGCGAGTTCCGCCGTGTGCTGGAGCTGCGCCGCGGCGATGTCTCCGCGCGCTTCCATCTGGCGCTGATCGCGATCCGCGAGGGGAAGGACCGCGATGCAGTGAAGATGCTGAAGTCGTTGCTGGAGGAGAACGGTCCGAGCTACGCGGCGTTCATGAACCTGGCGTTCGCATTGAACCGGCTGGGCCGGCCGGCGGACGCACTACTCGTGCTGGATGAGGCGGAGGCGCTGCGGCCGGGGACGCCGCGCGTCGCGCTGGCGCGAGGCGTCGCCCTCCTGGAATCCGGTGATGCCGCGGCCGCGCTCGCGTCCTTCGACGAGTACCGCAAGCGTCTGGCACCCGACGAGCCCCCGGCGGGGCTGTATTACCACCATGTGGCGCTGGCCGCGCTGCTCGACGGCTCCGTCGAGGCTGCGGCGGCGTGGGTGGCGGAAGGCCTCGAAGCCCATCCCACCTCCGCGCCGCTGCACATCCTGGCGGGTCTCGTAGCGGAGCATCGGTCGGATGAGGAGGCGGCGGAGCGGAGCTTCCGGCAGGCGACCGAGGAGGATCCTGCGATCGCGCAGGCGCACAAGAACCTGGGTGACCTGGCGTACCGGCGGAAGCGCTACGACGAGGCGCTCGAGCACTTCCAGCGCGCGGCCCGGCTGGCGCCGCGCCTGGGTGATGACCTGTACACCAAGCTCGGCAACCTGCACTACAAGCGGATGGAACGGGACGAAGCGCTCGAGTGCTGGCGGCGCGCACTCGAATTGAATCCGGCCAACGAACTGGTGCGCAACAGCGTCGAGGTCGTGACGAATGCCACGGCGTGAGGCGGTTTCCGTACGATCCGCACCGCGCGCGTCGCCGGGCGTCACGGCCGGCAACGTCGCCTCGCGCGGCCACGGCGCACTCGGTGTAGCGGATGCGCTCGAGCTGAAGGCGCTCAAGAAGCAGATCGAGCGGCAGGCGGGCTTCTTCTGCGATGCGTACAAGGAGAAGTGTTTCCGGCGGCGGGTGGCCGTGCGGATGCGCGCGCGGGGGGTCCACCGCTACGCGGAATACGCAGCGCTGCTCGCGCGTGATCCTGCCGAGTACCAGCGCCTGCTGGCGGCGGTGACGATCAACGTGAGCAAGTTCTTTCGCAACGCGGACGTATGGGACGTGCTGCGGAAGGACGTCGTGCCCGGGCTCTTCGCGCCGGCAGCCGGCGAGGTCCGCATCTGGAGCGCCGGGTGCGCCGCGGGCGAGGAGGCGTATTCGCTGGCGATCCTGTTGCTCGAGCACGCCGCGCGGCACGACATGATGCATCGACTGCGCCGGTTTCGCATCCTGGGCACGGACGTGGACCCCGGCGCTCTCGAGGCGGCGGACCGAGCGGAGTACGGCGACCTCGCGTTGGCGGAGACGCCCGCGACGATCCGCGAACGCTGGTTCCTGCCCGGACCGCCGTACCGGCCACGCGACGAGGTGCGACGGTTGGTCCGTTTCGCGGCGTTGGACCTGCTCACGGATCGCCTACCGGAGGCGCAGCACGTGATCGTCTGTCGGAACGTGCTGATCTACTTCGAGCGGACGGTCCAGGAGAAGCTGTTGACGCGGCTGGCCGATGCGCTCGTGCCCGGCGGCGTGCTGGTGCTCGGCAAGGCGGAGATGCTGCCGAGCTCGCTCGCCGCCGCGTTCCAGGTCGTTGCCCATCGTGAGCGGGTTTTCAGGCGGACATGATTGAGGGTGCGGTGGTCGTGCGGTCCAGCGATCTGAAGGTCGGCGACACGACGGCCACGCTCGTGACGTTGGGCCTCGGCTCGTGTGTGGCCGTCGCGCTCCACGACCCGGAGGCGCAGGTGGGCGGCCTCGCGCATTTCCTGCTCCCGGAGCCGCACCCGGGGCGACCGGTCGAACCGCCGGGCCGCTTCGCGTCGACGGGGATCCCGCGGCTGATCGAGATGCTGGAGGCGAACGCCGCCGACCGCCGGCGCATCCGTGCCCGGCTGATCGGCGGCGCTTCGATGTTCCCCTCACTGGCCAGCGAGGGCACCAGAACCATGGGAGAGCGCAACATCGCGGCGGCGCGGGCGGCGCTCGCGAAGGCGCGGATCCCGGTCGTCGGCGAGGATGTCGGCGGCGTCTACGGCCGTTCCGTCTATTTCCGTGTCGCGGACGGGCGCGTGCTGGTGAAGTCCGTGCACCTGCGGGACATCGTGTTGTGATGGGCAATTCGTGGGAACCGCGGCCCGGCCGCTCCGGGTGCGCGTACGATCGCCGGCTCGCGCGGGGCCGGGCGTCCGCCGCATGACGGCCACGCCGTCGCGAAGACGGCCGCGCGTCCTGGTCGTCGAGGACAGCCGTTTCATGCGCGAGACGATCGTCGCGCTACTCGAGGAATCGCGCGAGTTCCGCGTGGTCGCGCAGGCGGGGACGGGCTACGAGGCGATCCGCCGCGTCCACGACGCCGACCCCGACCTGATCACGCTGGACCTCGAAATGCCCGACCTGGGCGGGCTCGACACGCTCGGCTACATCATGAGCGAGGTGCCGCGCCCCGTGATCATCCTCTCGGCGCACGCGGATGCCGCCGCGGAAGCCGCTCTCTCCGCACTGGACTACGGCGCCGTCGAGATCGTGCCGAAGCCGGCGCCGGAGGATCCCCGCGGGCTCGAGATGCTCCGCGACCGCCTGCTACGCGCGCTACGAGCGGCCGCGCTGGCGCGCCTCTCGAACCTCCCGCTCCGGATGCCGGCGCGCGAGGCACGACGCCCGCGCGGTACGCGCTCGCGGCGGACCGGTGTGGCCACGGCCGCCGTCGCCATTGCGGCGTCGACCGGCGGGCCGCGCGCTCTCGCCGAACTCGTGCCCCGGCTGCCCGCCGGGCTCCCCGCTGCGGTCCTCATCGTCCAACACATGCCGGCCGGTTTCACACGATCCTTCGCCGCGCGCCTCGACGCCACGAGCGCGCTTCCGGTCGTCGAGGCGGCGGCGGGCGACGTCATCCGGGCCGGCCACGTCTATGTCGCCGCGGGCGGACGCCATCTCCTGGTCCGCCGCACGGATACGGAGCTCGTCCTCGATGTCGGGGATGGACCGCCCGTCTGGGGCGTCCGACCCGCCGCCGACCCGCTGTTCCACGCCGTCGCCCAGCACTTCGGTCCGCGCAGCATCGGCATCGTCCTCACCGGAATGGGCCGGGATGGCGCCGAAGGGCTGCGCGTGATCCGGGATGTCGGCGGTGCGACGATCGCGCAGGACGCCGCGACCTCGGTGGTCTACGGCATGCCCCGCGCCGCCGCGCGGTTCGCGCGCACCGTGCTGCCGCTGGAGCGCATCGCGGACGCGATCGCGGAGGAGGTCGAGGGGATCGGGGGGAAGGGCTAGGGCTGGGGAACGGCCGGGAACGGGAGCGGCGGCTGCGCCGCCTGGAGCGGGAACGTTTACGTTTACGGGATCGGCGCCTGCGGCGCCGACGGGAGCGGGATCGAATGGCGAAGCGGTAGCTGGCGACGCGCACGCGCACCCGCTCGCGCACGGAAGGGGGATCGGGAGGGGCTGGGAACGGCTGGGAGCGGGAGCGCCGCCGCCGCCTGGAGCGGGAACGTTGACGGGGGCGGGGGATGGGCGGAGCGTGCGGTGGGGTGCGGGGTATGGGGCGGCATGGGGATTCACGGAGTCCGCCGGGCCGTGGGCGTCCTCGTGCTGGCGGCGGTGCAGGTGTTCGCGGGGGAGGCGGGCGCGGCGCGAGCGGCCGGGGGACAGACGCCGGCGGATCCGTGGGCGCGGGCCGGGGCCGACACGGCGGCGCTCGAGGGTGCGGGTCTCGTCATCCATCACGCGCCGGGCGCGCGACGCCTGGCGGCGTGGCTGCTCGAGTCCGCGGAGCGGCAGCCGCCGCTCGCCGGGTTGCCCGCCGATGTGCTGCATAGAGGACCGCCGGTCCAGGTCTACCTCGCGGGGAGCCCGGCGCGCTTCGATGCACTGACGGGCGGGGTGGCGCCGGAATGGGGCGCGGGGATCGCCTTTCCCGATGCGGGCGTGATCGTGCTGCCGGGGTACAGCTCGGAACGCGCGGCGCCGCACGAACTGCCCCGCATCCTTCGCCATGAGCTGGCGCATGTCGCGCTTCGGCGCTTCCTGGCGCCAGCCCGTCCGCCCCGCTGGTTCGACGAGGGTTACGCCCGGTGGGCGGCGGGGGAGTGGGGGTGGGACGATGCCTGGCAGCTCCGCCTGGCTTTTGCCATGAATCGCGCGCCCCCGCTCGACTCGATCGCCCTCGCGTGGCCGAGCGGCGAGCGGGATGCCCGGGTCGCCTACCTCCTCGCGACGACGACCGTCGTCTACCTGGTCGAGCGGAGCGGCGAGCGGGGTCTGCGCCTCTTCCTCGAACGGTGGAAGGCGGACGGCGCGCTCGATCCAGCGCTCCGCGACACGTACGGCCTCACGCTCGGTCAGTTCGAGGAGGACTGGCGGCACGAGGTCCGTAGCCGCTTCGGCTGGGCACTGTTCTTCTCGCAGACGCTCGTCTTCTGGCTCGGTGTGTCGCTGCTCGTGCTCCTTCTCCACGGACGCAGGCGCCGCCGCGACGCCATCCGCCTCGAACGCCTCCGCGCCACCGAACCGCCCGACTCGCCCGCGTACTGGCTGGGAGAAGATGACGGGACGCGCCATGTCGAAGGTGATGCCGCCACGGAAGACACGGGCCGGAACGCGTCCGGCAGGGACGAGGAGAACGGGCGATGGACCGATGGGATGTGATGCCCGGCTTGCCAGCGGCCGCCCGACCACGGTCCGCCGGCCCCGAGGCCGCTCCGGGCCGGCAATGACCGATGCGCCGCCATTGGCGGCGTCCACCGTCGGGCGGCGCGAGGTTGACCCGATCCGCAAATCGTGTAGATTTCTGGGACTATGGCACGTAAGGCGACCAGGCGACAGGCCGCGATTCCGCTCGAGGGAGGTGTCCTCCGCTTCACGAGGATCAACTGGATCTTCCTCGGGCTCGGGATCGCCGCCGTCGCCCTCGGCTACTTCTTCCTCGCCCACGGCTCGACGGTCGCCGCGCCGCTGCTCCTCGTGCTGGGGTACGCCGTCCTGATCCCGATCGGCATCATCAAGTCGCCGCCGCGACACGAGACCCGGGGCGCTTAGCTCAGCCGGTTCAGAGCGCCTGCCTTACACGCAGGAGGTCGGGGGTTCGAATCCCTCAGCGCCCATCACCCTTACGTCGGTCAGTCCGCCTGCCCGCCTGTTTCTCGGTCGAGGGGCAGCCACAGCGTGAACGTGCTGCCGGCGCCGACCTCGCTCTGGAACGTGATCTCTCCGCCGATGGCGTCGGCAATGCGGCGGCTGATGGCGAGGCCGAGGCCGGCACCGTGCTCGACGCCCGGTTCGAGCCGGGGGAATTCCTGGAAGAGCAGGTCGCGATCTTCCGCGGGGATGCCCGGGCCGGTGTCCGAGACGGTGATGCAGATCCAGTCGCCCGGAGCGGGTGCGCCGCCGTCATGGCGCGTGCCCACGCGTACGGCGATGCTGCCGCGTTCGGTGTACTTCACGGCGTTCGAGAGCAGGTTGCCGAGGATCTGGCGGATGCGGCTGGCATCGGATTCGATCAATGGGAGCGCCTCGGGGAGGTCGACGGTCATGTCGAGCCCCTTGGCCTGCGCCTGGGCGCGGTACTCCTCGGCGAGTTCGCGGACGGCTTCGCGCACGTCCACGGCGGTCCAGGCGATCTCGACGTGCTCGGTCTCGGCGCGGGCGACGCGGAGCAGGTCGTCGATCAGGGCGAGTGCGTTTTCGATGGCGCGCTGCGCCCGATCCACGTTTGCCCGCTGCTGCTCGTTCAGAGGTCCGGCTGCGCCCTCGCCCAGGAGCTGAAGGAAGCCGTTGGCCGCTCCGAGCGGATTCTTGACGTCGTGGGAGAATCCGCGGACGAGGCGGGCCCGGCTCTCCATCACGCGTTCGAGTTCGTGTCGCCGTGCTTCGGATTCGCGGAGCATATGGATGCGACGCAGTGCGAGCGCGGCGAGGTGGGCGAAGGTTTCGGCGCGGTGCGCCTCGTCCCGCCGGAAGCCGTGCCGGTCGGCGCTGCGCAGGAGCGTCAGCGTGCCGACGGGCTCGCCCGCATTGATGAGCGGGATGACGAGTGCGGCGCAGTCGGGGCACGCCCGGACGACCTCGTCGGGGAGGCGGAGGTCGGCGGAGTCGAGTCGAGGAATCGTCTCGGACTCGGCGTGCTGGACGACGCGTTCGGCATACGAGCGGGCGTAGGGGATCCGCGAGCCGACGGGCGGGACCCGGGAGCCGGCGACGGCGACGACTTCGAGTTCGGTGTGCTGGTCGTTGATCCGCTCGACGTATGCGCCGTCGGCGCTGGTGGCGGTGACCGCGCTGTCCGCGATGCGGTGGATGACCTCCTCCTCGGTGAAGCTGGCCGAGACGGCCGCGGCCGCGCGCCGCAGGGCGCTCTCCTCGCGGGCGCGCCGTTCGGCCTCGCCGCGGGCATCCCGCTCGCGCGCCAGGAGTCGTTCGCGCATCCGGTAGCTGGCTCGGCGCTCCGTGATGTCGGTGAAGGCGACGACCGCGCCGGTGACCCGGCCGTTCTCGCGGATGGGTGCGACCGAATACTCGACGGCGAAGCTCGTGCCGTCCTTGCGCCAGAACACCTCATCATCGACCCGCTGCGTGCGGCCGGTTTTCAGTGTTCGGATGATCGGACACTCGGGGGCCGGATAGGGCTGCCCATCGGGGCGTGTGTGATGGATCCGCGTGTGCAGGTTCTGGCCGCGCATCTCGGCCGGCGAATAGCCCGTGAGTTCCGCGCTCGCCCGGTTCAGGAAGGTGCACCGGCCGTCGAGGTCGACGCCGAAGATCCCCTGGTCCGTCGATTGGAGCAGCGCCTCGCGCGCGCTGCGTTCGCGCTCGATCTCGTCGCCGAGGAGGGCGCGGCGGAGCGCGGCCGAGGCCGCATCGCCGAGGGTGCGCGCCAACCTCACTTCGGCAGTCGTGAAGGGCGGCCGGTCGGGCGCGCGCAGGAGCACGAGAGCGCCGAGGGCACGATCATCGGCGAGGACTGGTACGACGAGGGCGGAATAACCGCGACAGCATTCGGCGAGGTACATGGCCATCCGCTCGCCGATGCCGCCGACCTCGGTGACGAGCCCGGGTTCGCCGCTCTGGATGATCGCCTCGGTCAGCGAACCGGGGTACGGGACGCGCGTGCCGAGGGGAGGCGTCCCCTGCCCGGAGACCGCGGCCACCTCGACGTCGCCGCCGGGTCCGGTGGGCCCGACGCGCTCGACGTAGCCGCTCGTGGCGCCGGTGACTGCGACGCCGGCATCGGTGACCTGCTGGAGCACGGCTCGGGTGGTTTCGGCGCCACCCAGTGCGCGGGCGATCTCCCGCAGTGCGGCTTCATCGTGGAAGTGCTGGCGGAGCATGGCTCTCGTGGCGCGGAGCCGGTGGGCGAGCCACGCCGAGGTGAGGAGCGAGGCGACGCCGAGCCGTTCGAGGAGCTTCACGGCAGGACCGTCCGTCGTGCGTGCGCGGGCTCGGCGGTGCCGATCGGTACGGCCGCCACGACGCCCCATCTCGGGGGAGCGGGTGGGATGGCGGGGAAGGGGATGCGGTCCGTTGGCCGACGGATCACCGGGCCCCCACGGTCGGCCCCCGGCGGTTCCGGCGCGGCGGGTCCGGGAAGGACCCCGGCGGTACGAGGACCGCGGCCTCGTGTGGGGCAGGGCTCGAACGAGATCTTCGGCATGCCGCCTCGACTGCTGTAACTGCCGCGCCGGGAGCGGCGAACGTGCCCGGCGCCTCGGGGCGTGACGTGCAGCCGTCGTGCCACGCGAGGCGGCAAACGTCGGAGCGACCGATGCCTACCGGTCCAGTGTCGCCGAGCCGGCCGGCACCTCGACGACGCGGTTGTCGGGGCGCAGCACCGCCGTGAGATGATAATCCCCCGGCGGCAGGGAGTCACCGAGGATCTCGGCGGCGGACACGCTCGTCGAGAACCGCCGGGACTCGCCCGGATCCAGTTCGACGATCGCGAGTTGCATGGTGCAGATCAGGTCTTTCGCCTGGTCCCACGCTGGAGGCGCCGAGCGGTTCGCGTCCCGGTAGGCGCGCAGCGTGACCGGGCAGCCGCCCGGCAGGTTGACCGTCCGGCGCTCGTTCGTGGTGTTCGTGAGCGTCGCCTCCGTCCGCAGCGTCACCGGGAAGGTCTCCTGCACGCGCGTCTCCGCGCTGTACGAGATGCCGTCGACGGACAGCGCTCGCTGCGGCGATTCATCGTCGGACGGCGTCGGCATGTCCGTGCGGGCACAGCCGACCAGCAGGAGAAGCGTGATGGCGGGTGTCAGGGATGTCGCGGTCATGCTGGACCTCCTGAATCATGCCGGCGCGGTATACCGACGGTCGCGATCGATTCCCGGTGACAACGTGCGGCACCGACGAATCCTGACGCGCGGGTCCCAGTTCACAGTATGCAGATTGCGATCCATGGATCGGCGGCAGCGCTTGCGGCACGACGCGTGCGGGCGACGGACCGCCGCGATCCCGTGCCCGGGCGAGTCGGTGCGGCGACCGCGGCCCCGTGCCGCCGGGTGCGCGGGTGATCGATGATTCGCCAGGAGGAGTCGGCGCATGGGGGCACGGTCCAAAGAGCGTATCGAGCCGCCGGCCGAGCCGGAGACCCCGCGGCCGGCCGAGCCGGTGACGCCGTTCCCGGGTTCACCGCAGGTGCCGCCCCCGGCGGAGCCGGTCCAGCCGATCCGACCCGGCGAGCCCGGGACGGAGCCGCCCGCATCGCCGGAAATCGTGCCGCCCGAGCGGCGGGAACCCGAGCACCCGGGGCGGGAGCGGCCGGCGCCGCCGGAATAGCGGATGGCGTCGAATCGTGGTGGCGCCACGCGTGCGTTGCCGGCGCGCCGCGGGCATTCGCGCGGCTCCGAACGCGTGCGCGAGCTGATCGACGCCGGGCTGCGCGCGCCCCGAGCGCCGGGTCGGCCGCCAGGGGCCACGCATGAGCCGTCCGGCGCATGGCTCACGCGCCGCCCCGAGCGGGCTCAAGCGGCACGGTCCGGCGGGAGCTTGCCGAGCCGCTGGGCGACCGCCGTGCGCAGCCGCATCTCGGTGAGATAGCACGGCAGCGACACGGCGGTGAGCGCCTCATCGGAGAGCAGCACCCGGATGCTGTCGTCGGACCACCCCTCGCTGCCGCGCAGGAAGTGCGAGCGGATGACAAGCTCGCGCAGCGGTTGCTCGAGCCACTCGCGCACCAGGTCCTCGACCTCCCGCTGCGCCGCGGGATTGCCCGCGTACTTCTCGCGCCAGCGCTGCACGTATTCGGCGAAGACGCGGAAGTCCCGGTTCATCAGCAGCGTGTTCGTCTCGGGGATGTAGTGCGCCGCGCGGTCGTAGGCGCCGCACTCGGCCTCGGAAACCCAGGCGACCTCGAGGTCGAGGAGCCGGTCGAGGTCGAGCGCGATCGGCTTCGCATTGCCTCGCGACGCGGGCGGGGCGACAGCGCCATCGTTCGCGGCCCGCGACGGATCGCCACGGGTGGGGTCGGGGGGCGCGGCGGTCGAGGCGCGCTCAGCGCTCTCGGATCCCGCCGCACGAGCCGCCTCGGCCGTATCCGGTGCCACGGCCGCCGGGCCGCGATCCACTCTCGCGCCGGCCGTGCGCGTCCGGCGCCCGGCGCGGTCCGGCGCGAAGAGCCGCAGCAGATTGTCTTCCGCGGCTCCGCCGATGAACAGGAGGTTCGCCAGCCCCTTCATCCGGTCCTTGAACGACCGCGTGCGGTCCCGTGCATCGCTTCGGCCGGCGACATCCTCCATCAGCGCGACGATCTCGGGCGGCAGGCGCCGCCGGAACACTTCGGCCCAATCGCCCCACGGCAGCGGCCGGCCATCCAGCAGCAGCGCGGTGCGTGCCGTGTTGGCGACGACGCGCCGCGCGCCTTCCGAATCGGGCTCGACGTACAGCACCACGCGGTGGTGGCCCACCGCGATGCCGAAGCTCTGAAGCTTTGCGGCGCCCGACCGGCCCGTGTAGACCTCGTACAGTTCGTTCCCGAACAGTGCGCCGACATGGCCGCCCGCGGGGTGGCGCGCGGCGAGCTCATCGGGGATCCCGGCCTCCGGCAGGATCCACCAACGGGCGACGGCATTTCCCAATGCGACGCACCCCGCCGCCTCGGCGACGGTCCCGAGGAGGTCGCGCATTCCGGTCACGCGACGGAGCCGTGTGTCACGACCGCGCCACCCCTCCCGCGCATAGACCTCGATTCCCGGGGGAAACGCGAAGAAGCGGGCATTCAGGTAGCGCACGAGCCACGAGCCGGCGCTCGCGTCATCCACCACGCCGTCCGGCGGTGCGACCGTCTCGTCGCGATCCTCCTTGCCGAGCAGGACGACCATGGTGCCGTGCGCGCCGATCCCCGCGGGCTTCATCGAGGCCGGCACCGGCGCCCAGGGGCCCAGCGTGCCATCGGGCCGGGGGAGCGGCCTCAGACCGTAGCGACCGGTCCGCGGATCCTTCCACAACCAGATCATCGCGCCCCGGCCGTTCTTCCACGAGAGGTACACCATCCCGGCCGGGTTACGCGGTGCGGCGGCGATCTTGGCGCCCACGCCGAAGTTGCCGTCCGCCGACCGCTCGTGTCCCGACGCGGCGAGGTGGTTGATGTAGCGGACCATCTCGGGACCGGTCATCCCGGTCCCCGTATCCGTGATGGCGAGCTTGCGGGCGCCCAGTCGCTCCGACAGCACGGGATCGTGGTCCCACACCACGCGACCGCCCGCCGCCGGGCCGGCCTGCACCGCTTGGATCGCGTTGACGGTCAACTCCCGGACGAACTGGTCCGGCGCGCAGTCGTGGCCGAGTCGCTCGAGCAGAAACGACATGTCCGCGACCTTGACTTCGAGCGTCTCCGTCGCCGCTGGATTCCCGTTCTCCTTCATCGCGCACTGCTTCTGGTGAGCCGCGACCCGCACTGCATCTCGGGGGTGGCTGCGCCGGCATTGTCGGCGCGCCGCCCCGATGCGCGACGCCGCCCGCGACGAGGGCGGCGCGAGCGCCGTGCGGCCACGTTCGCCACCATGCGGGGATGGCGAGCGGCCACGTCCGCTACGATGGGTGGATGCTAGCGCCGTCCGGGGGGCTTCGCCCAAGGCTGCGAGCGCGGCGAAAACCGTATGTTGCAACGGTTTATCATACCCCGCCGCGGAGCGTTCGTGCGCGCCCGACGGGCCTCCCGTCGCGGGCCGCATCGGCGGCGGCGGTCAACGGTCCGGGTGCCCCGCCGGGAGTGCCAGGGTGAAGAGGAGATAGTCGGCGCGACTCCTTTGGCGCGCGGCCTCGACGCGCTCGAGGTCGGCCACCGGGATGGCCGAGATCACGCGGATCCGCGCGCCCGGGCGCCGTCGCTCGAGCCGCGGCACGATGCCGAGCCCGTCATCGCTGTGAAACGCGCCGTTGAAGTGGACGAACAGCGTCCCCGGCGCCTCCCGATCCAGGCCGGCCGCGATCGATTCGGCCATGGTCTCATCCTTGACGCACTGCGCGGCGTACAGACGTTCGACCAGCACCTTCCGCTCGGTCGCCGCGGCGTCCGGCCCCATCGGATGCCGGCCCATGGCGCGTTCGAAGCGTTCGTAGTATGCATCCCGCGGACAACGGATCTCGCCGGCCACCAAGCCGCGCTCGGCCGGGGACAGCGCGGCCAGCGTATCGAGACCGGCGCGCGCCACCGCCGCGGCAATTCTGCGCGGCACGTTCGTCGCGATCACGGGCCACCCTTTCGCCCGGGCGAACTCGACGAGCGGGCGATAATCGGTCCGGTAGTTCGGCCACGGCCGGGCGCCGGCGAGGAATTCCGCTTCCGTGATCCGCCCCGCCAGATACCGGTCCAGCCGCGGCTGGACATCCCGCTCGAACATCTCGAGGCCGACGACGACGCGACGACCGCGTGCGGCGAGCGTCTCCAGCAACGCCCGCTGAAGCCGATGCGTGCCCGGGTCGTCGTGCTGCTCGCCCACGAACAGGACATCGACCGCCGCGAGGTCCGCGACCAGCGTCTCGACGTCGATGAAGCGGCTTCCGCCCGCGTCATAGATGCGATGCGGCGCGCGAGCCGCCGCGGCCGCTGGCGGCCCGGCGGACTCCGGACTCGAAGCAACCGGTGCGCAGCCGAATGCGGCGACGAGCGCAGCGCAGGCGGTTCGGCAGCGGCGCGGATACGGACGTACGGTCATGGAAACCCTCGGCTGAAGGCGAAGCCGCGCGCGATCGTCGTCCGGCCGTCCGTCCGGCTGTCGGGCGTAGAACTCCGCGATCGCGCCATGGTCGATGATGAACGGTACATCCTCTCGCGCCGGCCGGTCAATCACCCGGCCCGTGAACGGGCGGCGTGGACAGTCAGCGGTATTCCGTTATTTTTCGGGATCCTCCCGCCGGCGGGGTGCGGGTGCAGCGCCGGTCCGCCGGCTTCGATGTTCGCCGGCGTGATCTCCGCGAATCCGACGAGGAGGCGAGCATGTGCGAGGTGGCGACGCGTCGTCCCGGGTCAGGCGTGGCCCCCGTATGTCGAGCCCGATGACGGGCGTCGGCAGGAGTCTGCGGCGCCTCCGTGAGGATGCGCGGAACGCGTTTTATCAGGCGCCGCTGGAAGTCGCGATCGGGTTCCTGGTCGCGGGGCTGTTCTCCTACATGCTCGAGACGGAGACCGGCCCGGATGCATGGGCGCCGCTCGCCGTCTTCGCGGCGGTCGCGCTGCCGCTGGTGTTCGGCACCACACTGCTGCACGCGCGGGGACGTCTCGGCGCACGCGGCCGCTGGGTCGGTGCGGTCCTCGCCGTGGCGGTGGCGGCGTATTACGCCTTCGCCATCTTCGATCCGGAACTCGAATCGGAGGGGTGGCGAGCGGCGCTGTTGGCCGCGGCATCGGTGGCGCTGCTCTCGCTGCTCCCGGTGGTGGAAGGCGGGGCGGCAACGGCGCGGCGGGAGCGGTTCTGGCTGTTCAACGCGCGGCTCGCCGCCCGGGTGGCGACGGTCGCCGGCTACGGTCTTGCCCTCTTCCTGGGTCTCGCCGCGGCGCTCGGCTCCGTCACCGCGCTCTTCGACGTCGACGTGAGCGGCGTGGCGTACGGGCACCTGTTCGGGTGGATCGCGTTCGCGCTCGTCCCGTGGATCGTGGTCGGCGGAGTGCCGGCGCTCGCGGCCGAGCCGCAGCCGGTGGCACCTGCTGCGCGGCGCTACTTCCGCTGGCTCGACGCCTACCTGCTGGCGCCGCTGCTCGTGACCTACGCGGCGATCCTGTACGCCTACGTCGTCCGGATCGTGGTCGTGGGCGAGGTGCCGAAGAACGTGCTCTCGCCGCTGGTGCTCGGCGCCGGGCTGCTCTGGCTGGCGGCGGACTTCCTCTTCGAGCCGCTACGCGATGCACCGGATGGGGGTGCGGGTCTCGCCGCCCTGGTCCGGGTCTACCCGCTGGCCCTCCTCCCGATGGTGGGGCTGGGGGTGTGGGCCGTCGGCGTCAGAGTCGAGCAGTACGGGTGGACGGAGTTCCGCTACATCCGTCTGGCCGTGTTCCTGGGGCTCGGCATCCTGGGGATCCTCGCCGGGGTGCGCATCCGCCGTGGACGCGCGGCACCGCTGGTCGAGGCACCCGCGCTCCTCGCGGGCGTCCTGCTGCTCGCGGCCGTCGGGCCGTGGGGTGCGCTCGCGGTCTCGCGGCGCAGCCAGCAGGCGCGGCTCGCGGCGGTGATCGGGGCCGCCCGGCGCTCGGCCGCGCCGGCCGGCGCCCGCGGCGACGGGGAGGGGCAGGTTGCGGTGCCGGCCCAACTCGTGCGCGAGATCGACAGCTCGGCGCGGTACCTCGCCCGCCATTTCGGTGTGGCCGCGGTCGCGGCGGTGGCGCCCGAGGCCGGTGAGGCGGCCGAGCGCCGCACCGGGCGCTTTGCCGCGGCACTGGGCTTCATCCCGGCATCCGAATCCCCGCCCATGCTGGTCGTGGCCGGATTGCCCGACTCGGCGGCGGTTCCGGGCGTTGTCGACGGGACCTGGTACCGCGTGCGTCTGGGGGTGACCGGGCCGACCGGGCCGTGGCCCGGCGGATCCGCGTGCCTCGAAATGCCGGGCGGGCTCGGCAGAGTGCCACGCGGTCCGCGCGGATCCATGGCGCGACGCCTCGCCGGTCTATCCCTCGCGCTCGATACGACGGCGCATCGCATCCGCGCCGGGTGGAACGGTGCCGAGCTGAGCGCGGACCTGGCGCCGCTCGTCGCGCGGGTCATCGCGCAGATGGACGCCGGATGCCGGCACGGTGTGGACCTGGCGCCGCTCGAGGCGCGCATCGACCTCCGGGATGCCGCGGGGCGGCGCCGCGGCCAGTTGATCCTTACGCGCATCGCCGTGCGGGTCTCCCCGGCGGACGCCGGCGGTGTCGATGGCACGGGCGCTACGGGTGGCCCGGGCGGTGCGGGCGTGCCGGCGGCGTACATCCGCGGCGTAGAAGGTCACCTCATCATCGCGGCGCCCTGAGCCGGCACCGATACCCGGAGACACGAAGGTTGCACGAGATCCCGCCGGCCGCAGCGGCGCCGGGCGTGGCGATGGTGGACGCCGCATCCGGCGGCCATCACATTCCCTGCCAGAGACCTCGCAGCTCCTCGGGCAACTCGGCCCCGATCCGCGCACCGATGGCGGGCGGCAGGACGCGGCGGAGCGCGCCGAACGTGGCGGCGGCCGCGTGGCGCGCCGCATCGAGGTCGGTCGTGCCGATCTCTTCGGCGATCCGGCCGTAGAATCGCTCGGGCTCCTCCTCGCGCTCGATGCCGCCCTCCGGCGCCACCCAGTAATCGCGCAGGTCGGGCGGGAGGGCGCCGCGGATGTCGGCCACCAGCGCGCGCGGGAGTCGGCCGCGCAGGTGCGCGAGCACCACGCACGCGATCTCGGTCGTGCTCGCCGGGACCCGGCCCTCGAGGCGGGTCGACAGGAACTCCCAGAACGGGCTCGGACCCTGCTCGCGGTGCGGGCCGCCGTCTCGATGCTCTCCGCGCCACAGCGCCTTGAGCCCGGCGGGGAGCTGCGATTCCACGTGATCCGCCTCCGTGCCCGATAGGAACTGGCGTACGGCCGCGAAGACGGCCGCCGTCGCCTCCGCGGCGCGCGCCAGGTCCGGAAGGCGCGCGGCATCGCGGACCTGCGCGATGAAGGCGTTGTGATCGATCTCGTCGATCGACCGTCCCGTCCGCTCCTCCGCGAGGCCGACGCCCGGCTCGGCCCAGAGCCGCTTCAATTCGTCGGGGAGCTCCGCCTTGACGTGCTGCGCTTCCTCGGGTCGGATCCGGCGGCGCAGCAGGACGAGCACCGATCGCGCGACGTCCCGTTCGCTCCCCCGCGCCTCCGCCGGCAGCCGCGCCTCGAGCATCTCCCAGAAACCGTTCGCGGTCCGTTTCATCCCCTCCTCCGCGGTCGATGTCGGGCGCAGCGCACCGCCGGGGCGGTCGGGTCGCTTCAGGGTCGCACGCGCCCGCGCACCGAGCGCGGCGAGCGGCCGTGCGGCTCCGAACCCGCGGGTGAACGGCCCGATCGGTGAGGCGCGGAGTACCGCCATGGCGGTCGGGCCGTGCGTTGGACGCCCGGGGAGTGGATCGCCCAGACCTGCGGCGCGCAGGGCTCCGGAGCGACGCGATCGCGGGGCCAGGCGCCACGATGCCCGATGCCCGCGCGCGCCGCCGGCCGATCGATCAGCGGAGCCACTCGTCCTCGGGGTTCGGCCCACACTCGCGCCGCACGATCTCGACCACGTCCGGCTCACCCAACTGCCCACGCCCGGAGCCGCCGCGGACCTCCCGCGCCTTGTCCTCCGTGACACGGCCGATGCCCCGCGTCTTGCCGCTGTGCGAGACCCAGACCTCCGCGCCTCCGGCCGTCATCCGCCCGAGCCGCTTGCCGCCCGGCGCTCGCTTCCGGCCCCGCGGCCGACGCTGACCCTTGCGCGCGCCACCCTTGCCTGTCGGCATCATCTCCTCCTGTCCAGAGGCCGGGGGCGGAATCGAACCGCCGACAGCTCGGGGTCTTTAGCCCCGCGCTCTGCCACTGAGCTACCCGGCCTGAGACGGGCCAGTCGGCGTGCCCCGCCGCGGCCTGTCCCGTTCTCTGCGCTCCGGTGGTGCAAGAATCCGACCAGCCGACCGCCCGGCGCACGCCGCGCCGCCGCGTGAAACCGCGTCTGTCGCGCCGCCGTACCGGCGGAAAGGGCGGCGACGGGCAACGCCGCCGGTGCGATTCCTCGAACCGCGGGTCCGGACCATGACCGACGACATCAGGGCCATCCACGACCACGTCCTCTCGTTGCTCGAAGTGTCCGGCGCGCGGTCGATCCTCGACCTGGGCTGCGGTCGCGGCGAACACCTCCGCGCCCTCGGCGCGGCGGTCCCGGAGAGCACGCGCCTGGTCGGGATCGATGCGTCCGAGGCAGCGGTCGAGGCCGCACGCAGCGCTACGGCCGGCGATCCGCGCTTCACCTTCCTCGTGCACGACATGACCGAAGGAATCCCGTTCGACGACGGCGCGTTCGACCGGATTCTCTCCGTCAACGTGCTCGAGGCGATCCCGGACAAGGCCGCGCTACTGCGCGAAGTGCACCGCGTGCTGAAGCCGGAGGGCCGCCTTGTCTTCGCCCACTTCGATTGGGATTCCCAGCTCTACGACGGCATCGACAAGGCGTTGGTCCGGAGGATGATCCACGCCTTCGCCGACTGGAAGCAGAAGTGGATGGCGGATGCGGACGGCTGGATGGGGCGCAGGCTCTGGCGCGTGTTCCAGGAGACGGGGCTCTTCACCGGCACGGTCGACGCCGTCGTGCACACCAGCACGCGCTTCGAGCCGGGCCACTACGGCTGGGAGCGCTGCCGCGACTTCGAGGCCATGGTCCGCCACGGCATCATCGCGGCGGAAGTGTACCGCAGCTTCGCCCGCGCGCTCGAGGAACTGGCCGCCCGCGACCAGTACTTCTACGCGATCACCCTGTTCAGCTACGTGGGGACCCGGGCCGATCGGTAGGGGGCGCCGCCGCGTACCGAGTTCGCGTGCGCACAGCGTGTTTGGGTGCCGATTCGTGCGCGAGCGCGAGCGCGTTGTCGCTGCCTCCCGATCCCGACCCCGCGAACGTCCCCACACCCGGCCGCGCCATCCCGTAAACGCAAACGTAGACGTAAACGTAAACGCTCCCGCTCCCGTTCCCGGCAGCGATCGGGGTGCTCGAAACGCGAAGGGTGGAACCTCAGATCCCCGAACGCCGCTCCTCGAAGTCCTCCGGCTCGATCTGGACGGTCACGTGCTCGATTCCGAACCGGTCGTGGGCGAGCGTGCGGATCCGCTGGAGCAGTGTGCCGCGCCGCGGGCGATGGCGCACCACGACGTGTGCGGAGAGCGAGACCAGCCCGCTGGTGATGGTCCAGATGTGGAGGTCGTGGACGGAGATCACGCCGGGGATCGCGGTGATCGCCTCGCGCACTTCGTCGACATCGATATGGCCCGGCGCGGCCTCCATCAGGACGGCGACCGTCTCGCGCAGCAGACGCCACGAGGAGTGGAGCACGAGGACGCCGATCGCCATCGAGGCCACGGGGTCGGTCCAGTTCCAGCGGAACGCCCAGATGAGAACGCCGGCCGCGACGGCGCCGACGCTGCCCAGCGTGTCCATCAGGACGTGCAGCCACGCGCCGCGGATGTTGAGGCTCTCACCGTGTCCGCCGCCGAGCACGCGCAACCCGATGAGGTTGACGATGAGCCCGCCCAGCGCGATGCCCAGCATCGGCGCGCCGTGGACGTCCGGGGGTGCGGCGAGCCGCCGGACGGCCTCGATGAAGATGTAGACCGAGACCGCAACGAGCACCGCGCCGTTCACCAACGCCGCGAGGATCTCCGTGCGGTAGTAGCCGTACGTCCGCCGCGCCGGCGCGGGGCGCGCCGCGATCCACACGGCGAAGAGCGAGATCCCGAGCGCCGCGACATCGGTGAGCATGTGCCCCGCATCCGCGAGGAGCGCGAGCGAGCCCGTCAGCCATCCGCCGATCGCCTCGGCCACCATGTAGCCTGCGGCCAGGCCGAGCACGATCGTCAGCCGTTTCCGATCCCGCTCACCTCTCCACCCGTGGCCGTGCCCGTGGCCGTGCCCGTGCCCGGCTCCCATCGGTCACCTTCCTTCCGGACGGCTCCCTTCGTCCCGGACCGCTCGCCTCCGCCGCACGGCTCCCCCGTGCGCTGGACACGGTTCTCCCGCGTCCCGACACTTCGCGACCACCGGCAAGACGCGACATTACGCGAACGACCGCCCGATACCACGGGAGCACGGGAGTCGTGGCGGTCGCGCCGCCCGCGCCCGGTGCACCGGAGATTCCGCCCGCACGATCGGCAGATCCCGTGCCCCCCGATGATCCGCGTCCGCGCCCCGGCACCTTGACAGCGCGGCCGGCGGCAGTTACCTATGCACCCATGCGCACGTATCGCGACTTCGCTTTCGGCTACTACTACTACTTTACGACCCGCACCACGGGTCGTGGTCGGAGGCGTATGCGTCGCTGACGCGTAGCGCTCCGGCAGTTCACGAGCGGCCCGTGGAACGATCCACGGGCCGCTTTTTTCGTTCCTGGAGGCAGGCGGCCATGATCATCATCACGACTCGAGCCGGACTCACGGACGCGGAGCTGGACGGCATCCGCGAGCGTGTCGAGGCGTCCGGCGCACGCACTCACCTGTCCCGCTCACGGCGGCGGGTCGTCATCGGATGCAGCGGCGATGCGGCATTGGATCCGGCCGAACTCCGGGTCCTGCCCGGCGTCGAAGGCGTGGCGACGGTGGCCCGGCCGTACCGGCTGGCGGCGCGCGAGTCCACGGCCGGCCCGAGCATCGTCCGCGTGGGAGACGAGGACGGCACGGCCGTGGGCGGACGCACGCTCGCGATCATTGCAGGGCCGTGTTCGGTGGAAGGACGACGGATGCTGCGCCGCACCGCGCGGCAGGTCCGGCGCGCAGGTGCCACGATGCTGCGCGGTGGCGCATTCAAGCCGCGCACCTCGCCGTACGCGTTCCAGGGTTTGGGAGAGGAGGCGCTCGGGATGCTCTCGGAGGTCCGTGCCGCGACGGGATTGCCCGTCGTCACGGAGGTCCTCGACCCCCGCCAGGTCGAATGCGTGGCCGAACACGCGGATGTCCTCCAGATCGGCGCGCGCAACATGCAGAACTTCCCGTTGCTCGCCGAGGTCGGCCGGATCCGGCGTCCCGTGCTGCTCAAGCGCGGCCCCTCCGCCACGATCCGGGAACTGCTCCTCGCCGCCGAATACGTCCTCGCGCAGGGCAACCGGGACGTGATCCTCTGCGAACGCGGGATCCGGACGTTCGGCATGGAGACCCGCAACACCCTCGACATCGCCGCCGTCCCGGTGCTCAAGGCGGAGACACACCTGCCGGTGATCGTCGATCCGAGCCACGCCGGCGGACGTGCGGACCTGGTGGCGCCCCTGGCGTTCGCCGCCGTCGCGGCGGGCGCGGACGGTCTCATCATCGAGGTCCACCCCGAGCCCGCGACGGCGCTGTCCGACGGCGAACAGTCGCTGACGCCCCGCGCCTTCGCCGCGCTGATGCGACGCCTGCGGCCGTTCGCCGAAGCCGCCGGCCGATCGCTCGCCGCGCACGAGCACGCGCCGGCCGCCACGACCGGGTCGGGCGCTGGGCGCCCCGCGACTCTCGCGCCCTCCGAGCGTGCGGAGCCGACCAGGGCCCCCACGAGCCGTCGGCGCGCCACCGCCCGCCGCGCGACCGACATGCCGGCATGCGCCGGGGAGGTGGCGGCGTGACGGCGCGCGGATCCACCCGGAAATCCCGGACCGACACGACCCCACGCCGGCGCGCCGCCTCGCCGGCCACACCGGACCGAACGCCCGGACCGACGCCCGACCCCCGGCTCGAGCGCCTGCGTGACGAGATCGAACGGATCGACCGGGATCTCGTCCGTCTCGCCGCGGAACGGGTCCGCCACGCCCGCGCCATCGGCGCGATCAAGCGCACGGCCGGACTACCGACCCTCGACCCCGCCCGCGAGGCCGCCGTGGTCCGCCGCGCCGCCGCCTACGCCCGCGACGCCGGCATCGATGCCGAGGACATCCGCACCATCTTCTGGTCCCTCATCGGCCTCTGCCGACGCGCCCAACGGCAGGACGGACAGCCGTGAGCCCCGGCACCGCCCACGCCGCCCCGTCGCCCGTGCGGGTCGCATTCCAGGGTGAGCCCGCCGCATTCGGCGAAGAGGCGATCCGCCACCTCTTCGGCAGCCGCGCGCGCCCCGTCCCCTGTCACGGGTTCGCCGACGTCCGGGCCGCGATCCTGAGTGGAGAGGCGGATTGCGGCGTGCTCCCCATCGAGAACACCATTGCGGGGACGGTCGCCGAGGCCGCCGCCATCGTCCGCTCCCCCGCGCTCCAAGTCGTCGGCGACGTCGTCCGGCCGATCCGCCAGTGCCTGATCGGAGTGCCCGGCGCCACCCTCGCCCGACTCGGACTGGTGCGGTCGCACCCGATCGCGCTCGCCCAGTGCACGCGCTTCCTCGCTGCGCATCCGGGCGTGCGGGTCGTAGTCGATTCCGACACCGCCGGCGCCGCCCGCGCCATCGCCGCCGCCCGCGATCCGGCCCAGGCCGCGATCGCCGGCCACGCCGCCGCCCAACGCTACGGCCTCGCCATCCTCGTGGAAGGGATCCAGGACCGCGCCGACAACCGGACGCGCTTCGTCGTCGTCCGGCGCCGCGAGGTTGCCGCTCCGCTGTCGTGAACCGGGTTCGGCTGCCTTCGTGTAGGGCGTCGGATGGCACGCCATCTGCGCCATATGTTTCCGGCGCGGAAGCGCGCTGTGCTATGCCAGACAAGGAGGTACGCGATGGCGACAGTGCCGGGGCCGAACCCCGACAAGCCGGTGCCGAAGCCCGGTGCGCCGGGGGTGGAGCCGCCGTACGAGCCGGAAGAAGAGCCGGAGCCCGTTGGACCGGAGCGGTCCGAGGAGCCGGATTGGATGCCGAAGCCATATGACCCGGACCGGGAGTTCGCGGAGCCGGGGATCCCGATCGGGAACCGACTGTAGTGCGGGAGTTGGCGATCGATGTGCCCCCGGTCCGTGTTCGGCCGGGGGCTTTTTCTCTTGTGGGGGGCGGTGCCGGCGGAACGTTTCTTGCCCGCCCCGGTGCGTTCCGGTGCCGATCGTCGAGATCCGGAGCAGGCAGCGAAGGGGGGAAGGTGGAACCGGTCGCTTCCGGAGGACGCACGTCGTGGTCGTTGGAGGCGTTGCGCCGGCGGGTGGCGGAGTTGGGCCCGTGGTTCCATGACCTGGAGTTGGCGCAGGGGGTGCGGACCGCGCCGGACCATCCGCTGGGCAACTTCCTGGACGAGATGTGGCGGTTGGTGGCGCCGTATCTCCCGGAGGAGCTGACGGGGAGGACGGTGCTGGACATCGGGTGCAACGCGGGGTTCTATGCGCAGCGGCTGCGGCGGCGGGGCGCGGAGGTGGTGGGGATCGACCACGACGAGCGCTATCTGGCGCAGGCTCGCTGGGCGGCGGAGGTGAACGGGCTCGACATCGATTACCGGCGCATGGACGTCTACGAGGTCGACGCACTGGGCGGGCGTTTCGACTACGTCCTGTTCATGGGTGTGCTGTACCATCTCCGCTACCCGCTGTACGCGCTGGACAAGGTGGCGAAGCTGCCACGTGAGCGGCTCGTCGTCCAATCCATGGTCCGTGGCGTTCCGGGGATGCTGTCGGTGCCGGCCGACGCGCCGATCGACGAGCGAGCGATGTTCGAGCACCCGCGCTTCCCCTGCATGCACTTCGTCGAGCGGAGCTACGCGGGAGATCCCACGAACTGGTGGATCCCGAACGAATCGGGGATGGAGGCGATGCTGCGTTCCGCGGGGCTGCGGATCGTGGCCCATCCGTCGACGGAGATCTGGATCTGCGAGCCGGCGTGAGTCCGACGCCTCACCCCCTGAGGTAGCGGTCGGCGACCCAGCGCGCGAAGCGGGCGAATTCGCCGATGTCGCGTGGAGGCGAAGTGTGGTGCGGTCGGACGCCGAGCGAGGGCGGGGTGAAGCAGAGGGTGAGCGTCGTCTGGAACGGGGCGAAGGCCTCGACGATGCGATCGAGCCACTCCGCGCCGCCGGGCAGGTGCCACTCGGCCCAGGAGAGCCCGGTGCGGACGTGGCGGACTCCGAGGCGGTGCAGCCACTGCACGGTCAGGTCGAGCCGGTCGTGATCACGGAAGTGCAGCCATTGACACAGGCCGAGGCGTGGATCGAAGGCGGCGAGGGCGCGCTTGGGCGCGCCGTCCGCGGCGAGCAGCCCGAAATGGAAGTGACGCCAGTAGGCGGACCCCTCCGCGGCGCCGTGCCGCGTGGTCGCCTCCCGATCGGGTGGCAGGTCGATCAGCGTGTACCAGTGCACGCGTTCGGATGCGGCTCGGAGCAGCGGCGCCATCCGCCGCAGCCCCCAGGTCATGTTGGCGTCGGATGCCCAACTGCTGACGCCGGTCTCGGTGACCCAGACCGGCAGGCCGAACTCGTTGCGGATCGCGGCGACCTTGGCGGGCCATTCCTCGGCGTGCCACAGGTTCCAATCGTAGGGGAAACCGTGGAGTGCGAGGACGTCGACCTGGTCGAGGAGGCCGTAGCCGCGCAGGCGTCGGAGGAAGCGGGCATCGATGGGGCTGATGCCGCCGAGCACGCGGCGGACGTCGGGCGCGAGTTCGCGGATCTCGGCCGCGGCCAGGGTGGTCATGGCCGCGAAGATCGACCAGTCGGGGTCGAGCTCCCGGTCCCAGTGCGAGACGTTGTTCGGCTCGTTCCAGAGCATGATCGCTTCGATCATGACACGGGCGCTCCCTGCGACGGTCGGCGTTCGGATCGGGTGTTCGCGCGAGGCTCCGGGCGAGGGCCGCGGTGCAAGGCGCGTTCCACGGAGCGCGGTGGAGGATCGTCGCGCGCGGCCGGCAACGCGTGGACCTCGATGGTACACATCTTGAAGCACCCCACCGCTGGCCATCCCGTTTCACTCGTCGGAGGAGGGGCGCATACTCCCACGGACGCCGGCCGCGATTCGATGCACATCGACTGAGCGGACGAGCGCGATCCGGGTCCCGTCGGCGTCGCGCCGGGCGCGGCGGTCGGGCGTGCCGGCGGGGAGGGGACCGCGGCTTCGGCCGCTGTACGGTGGAGACGCGAATGAGTGAGGGAACCGACAGGGTCGCGCTGATCACGGGAGGCGCCGGCTTCATCGGCAGCAATCTGGCCGACGCGCTCCTGCGGCGCGGCCAGCGCGTGCTGATATACGACAATCTCTCGCGATTGGGAGCGGAGCGGAACCTTCGCTGGCTGCTGAGCCGTCATCCGGGTCGCCTCGAGGTCGAGATCGGGGATGTCCGCGATGCGGATGGCGTACGGCGGGTGGTCCGCCGGGCGCACACGGTCTATCACCTTGCCGCGCAGGTCGCGGTCACTTCGTCCGTCGTGGATCCGGGCCACGACTTCTCGGTGAACGCGGGCGGCACGCTGAACGTGTTGCAGGCCGCGCGTCCGCTGGCGGATCCGCCGGCCGTGCTGTTCACCTCGACGAACAAGGTCTACGGCGAGCTGGCGGGCGTGGCGGCGGTGCCGAACGGGACGCGCTACCTCTTCCGGGATGGACGGCGCGGGATCACGGAGTCGCAGCCGCTGGACTTCTACTCGCCCTATGGCTGCTCGAAGGGCGCGGCGGACCAGTACGTCAGGGATTACGCGCGGATCTACGAGCTGCCGACGACGGTGTTCCGGATGAGCTGTATCTACGGGCCGCGGCAGTTCGGTACCGAAGACCAGGGGTGGGTCGCGCACTTCGTGATCTCGGCGCTGGCCGGACAGACCATCACGCTGTACGGCGATGGGAAGCAGGTTCGGGACATCCTGTTCGTGGATGATCTGATCGAGGCGATGTTGCGGAGCGTGGAAGCGGCGCGGCAGAAGCCGGGCCGGGTCTTCAACGTGGGAGGAGGCGTAAGGAACACGATCTCGCTGTTGGAGCTGTTGGATCTCCTGGAAGCGGAGCTGGGGCGCCGGATCGAGCGGCGGCACGCGCCGTGGCGGCCGGGCGACCAGCGGATCTACGTGAGTGACATCGGGAAGATCGGGCGCGAACTGGGCTGGCAGCCGCGGGTGGCGAAAGAGGAGGGGTTGCACCGGCTGGTGACGTGGATCCGGGAGAACGCCACGATCGTGCTGCCGTCGCGGGCGGCGCGAACGGCGCAGTCGCTGTCGGCGTGAGCGTCGAGGCCGCGCGGCGGATGGGTTCGAACGCGATGCGCATCCTGATCACGACGGACGTTGCGGGTGGCGTCTGGAGCTACACGGAGGAGCTGACCGACGCGCTGCTGGCGCGGGGGCACACGCTGTGTCTGGTCATCCTGGGGGAGCCCGGCGCCGTCCAGCGGAGCTGGCTGGCCAAGCACCGGGACCTCTCGGTCACGCTGTTGCCGTCGCCCCTCGAATGGGAGCCGGAGCCGGAGCCCGGACTCTCCGCGTCGGTGGAGGCCCTGCGGCGGGTGGTCGAGGCGGAGCAGCCGGATGTGATCCATCTGAACCAGTACTACTACGGTGCGTTCGCGCTGGGTGCGCCGCACGTGGTGGTGGCGCACAGCGACGTGGTGAGCTGGTGGCGTGCGGTGAAGCGCGAGGAGCCGCCGGCCGATGCGTGGTTCCGGCGCTACCGGCGCTGGGTTGCGGAAGGGTTGCGCGGCGCGCGTGTCCGCGTGGCGCCGTCGCGCTGGATCGCGCAGCAGATCGAATCGATCTACGGGCTGGGCCCGGTCCGGGTGGTCTACAACGGGCGGTCGGCGCGGCGGTTCCGCGCGCGGCGGCGCGCCCGCCGCGAGCCGGTCGTGGTCGCGGCGGGGCGGCTGTGGGATGAGGCGAAGGGCGCGCGAGACCTGATCCCGGCGGCCGCGCTCCTGGCCGGGCGCGCGCGCGTGGTCCTGGCGGGGCCGGCCACGCATCCGGCGGAGGGCGAGGCGTTCCCGGTGGATGCGCCGGGCCTCGAGTGGGTCGGGATGCTGGACGCCGAGGAGCTGCGGCTGCTTCTCTCGCAGGCGCGGGTCTACACGGCCACATCGCGCTACGAGCCGTTCGGCCTCGCGCCGCTCGAGGCGGCGCTCGCGGGGTGTGCCCTGGTCCTGAGCGACATTCCGACGTTCCGCGAGTTGTGGGACGGGTGTGCGCTCTTCTACGCGCCGGGCGATGCGGGTGCACTGGCCGAGGCGGCGCTCGCGCTGCTCGGCGATGAGGACCGGCGCAAGGCGCTGGCCGACGCGGCGCGTGCGCGCGCACTCTCCCGCTACACGCCGGCGCGCATGGCGGAGCGGTACGAGGCCGTGTACCGCGATGCAGTGGAATCGGCCGCCCGCGAGCCCGTCGCGGCGAACGGGCGGCGATGAGAATCGTCTACTTCGCGCATTCGCTGATCAGCGACTGGAACCACGGCAACGCCCACTTCCTGCGCGGCCTGCTCCGCGCGCTCCAGCGGCGCGGCCACGATGTGGTGCCGGTCGAGCGGTGGCGCAACTGGTCGACGGACCACCTGTTCGAGGACCACGGCGCGCGGCCGATCGTGGCGTTCGCGCGGGCCTTCCCCGAGCTGGACGTCCGCACGTACGGCGCGTGCGACGACCTCGAAGCCGAGGTCGCGGCGCTGACCGCCGGGGCGGACGTGGTCGTCGTCCACGAGTTCAATGAACCGGAGCTGGTCCGCGCGGTCGGCCGGCTCCGACGCCGGCGCGGCGACTTCGTGGCGCTCTTCCATGACACGCACCACCGGGCGGTCAGCGCGCGGGAGGAGATCGCACGGCTCGGCGTGCACGATTACGACGGCGTGCTGGCGTACGGCGCGTCGCTTGCCGAGGTGTACCGGCACGCGTTCGGTGTGGCTCGCGCGTGGACGTTCCACGAGGCCGCGGACACCACGCTGTTCCGGCCGCTCGAGCGCGAGCGGATCGATGACGTCGTCTGGATCGGCAACTGGGGCGATGAGGAGCGGTCGGCCGAGATCGGCGCGTACCTCGTCGACGTGGCACGCGGGCTCGGGCAGCTCCGCTTCGCGATGCACGGCGTCCGCTACCCGGATGCCGCGCGCCGGATGATCGCCGCCGCCGGGATCGAGTTCCGCGGCTGGCTCGCGAACCACGAAGTCCCCGAGGCGTTCGCGCGCGCGAAGATGACGGTCCACATCCCGCGGCGGCCGTACCTGGACCGGCTTCCGGGGATCCCCACGATCCGGCCGTTCGAGGCGCTGGCGTGCGGGATCCCGCTCCTCTCGACGCCGTGGGAGGACCGCGAGGGCCTCTTCCGCGCGGACCGCGACTACCTGCGCGTCCGCTCGCCCGGCGAGATGCGCGAACAGGTGCTCCGCCTCTCGCGCGACGAGGAAGCCCGCGCACGGCTGGCGGAGAACGGACTCGAGACCATCCGCGCGCGCCACACCTGTGGGCACCGGGCGGAGCAGTTCGAGGAGATCGTGGGGGCGGTCGCGGGCTAGGGCTGGGGCTAGGGCTGGGGCTAGGGGGGACGGCCGATCAGGGGTCTTGGACGCGGTTCGCGTGCGGGTTCGGAGGCGCGTGGCCGCTCGTTGCGCCAATGTCGCGGGCGCGTGCGGCTCCGGAGTGATGCGACAACCGCTTGAACCGGGAGGGAGGCGTGAGGACGGCACGGTTGGTCGAGCCGCGGCGGTTCGAGGTGGTCGAGACGGACGTCCCGCGACCGGGGGCGGGGGAGGTGCTGGTCCGGGTGCGGGGGTGTGGGGTGTGCGCCTCGAACCTGGGGCCGTGGGGTGGGATCCGCGGGATCGAATATCCGATGGACGCGGGTGCGCCGGGGCACGAGGTCTTCGGCACGGTCGAGGAGGTGGGGCCGGAGGTGGCGGAGGGTCCGCCGCGGGGCGCGGCGGTGACGGCCTTGAGTTTCCATGGTTTCGCGGAGTACGACGTCGCGCGGGCGGAGGACACGGTGGTCCTGCCGCCGGGGCTCGAGTCGGCGCCGGTGCTGGGCGAGCCGGTGGCCTGTGCGGTGAACGTGCGGCGGCGCGCGGGGATCCGCGAGGGCGACACGGTGGTCGTGCTCGGGATCGGCTTCCTCGGGGCGCTGCTGGTCCGGCTCGTGCGCGGCGACGGGCCGGCGCGGGTGGTCGCGGTCTCCCGGCGCGACGAGGGTCTCGAGATGGCCCGGCGCATGGGCGCCGACGAGGTGCTCCGCTACGAGGACGATGTGGTCGCCCGGGTCGAGGCGCTCACGGGCGGCCGGCTGGCCGATGTCGTGATCGAGGCGACGGGCCGGCCGATGCCGCTCGAACTCGCCGCGAAGCTGACGCGGGTGCGCGGTCGGCTCGTCATTGCGGGCTACCATCAGGACGGCCCCCGGAGCGTGAACCTTCAGCTCTGGAACTGGCGCGGCCTGGACGTCGTGAACGCGCACGAGCGCGACCCGGCGATCTACACGCAGGGGATGATCGAGGGCGTCCGGCTGCTCGAAACCGGCGCGCTGGACTTGCGGCCGCTGGTCAGCCATGTCGTTTCGCTTGACGAGATCGGGCGCGCGTTCTCGCTGGCGGAGGAGCGCCCGGCGGGGTTCTTCAAGGCGGTCGTCCTGCCGGGGGGCGCGCCGTGACCGCGCCGCGGTTGGGCTTCGTCGGGCTGGGCTGGATCGGCGCCATGCGGCTCGAAGCGGTCGAGGCGGCCGGATGCGCGCGCATCTCGGCGCTGTGCGATGCCGCGGCCGACCGCCTGGACGCGGTGGGCGCCGCGCGACCCGGCGTGCCCCGGTTCGCCGAGTACGACGCGCTGCTGGCGTACGCCGCGGAGTCGGGGCTGGATGGCGTCGTCATCGCGACGCCGAACGCTCTGCACGCGTCGCAGACGATCGCGGCGCTCGAGCAGGGGCTGGCCGTCTTCTGCCAGAAGCCGCTGGCGCTGTCCGCCGCCGAGGCCCGCGAGATGGTCGCGGCCGCGCGGCGCGCCGACCGGCTGCTCGGCGTCGACTACTCGTACCGCCACACGGACGCGGCGCGGACGCTGCACGAGATGGTCCGGTCCGGTGCGCTGGGGCGCGTCTTCCACATCGAGAGCACGTTCCACAACGCGTACGGCCCCGACAAGGCATGGTGCCACGATCCCGAGCGGTCGGGCGGCGGCGCGCTGATCGATCTGGGCGTCCACCAGGTGGATCTGCCCCTCTGGCTCCTCGGGCACCCCCGCGTCCGCCACGTGCAGGGTCGCCTCTTCAGGAAGGGCGCGCCGCTCGAGGGCCCGGGGATCGACGACTTCGCCGTGGCGCACCTCGAACTCGAGGGCGGCGCGGCCGTCCACATGGCCGTGAGCTGGAACGCCCACGCCGGCCGGGACTGCATCATCCGCACGGCGCTGTTCGGGACGGCCGCCGGTGCGGAGCTGCGCAACGTGCACGGCAGCTTCTACGACTTCGAGACGGTGCGCCACGATGGCCGCGCCGAGACCGTACTCGGGCGAGAGTCCCGGGCGTGGCTCGGCCGCGGCATCTGCGGCTGGGTCGAGCGCCTGGCCGAGGCGCCGCACTTCGACCCCGCGATCGAGGCGAGCATCGCCGTGGCGGAGGTGATCGACGCGGTGTACGGCCGGGCTTAGCGCACTTCGCCGGTCGGTTCGGAGTCGTCAGGCCGTTGGCGGCGTGCCTGGGGCGGACGTCCGCGACTCCGAAGCGGTGCGGCAACCGCTCCCGCCGCGCGTCGTCCGCCGGTTGGCAGCCGCTCGACCGCCGGCGCGCTCGCGACGCGCGGGTGCGACTGTGGACCGACGCGACGACCGCTCCGGCCGCGCCGGGGTCAGTCCCTGCGCCAGCGCCGCATCTCGCGCTTCTGCTCCTCGCTCCGCTCCTCGTCGATGTCGAGGTTCGTGCCGCTGCGCTTCCGCTCGCCCTCTTCGACGAGCTCGCGGCTCGTCTCGTACGGCGCTCCGATGCGGTCGGGCTTCCCCTTCTCGCGCAGCTCCTTACGCAGCTCTTCGATCTCGTCGTGGACGTCGTCGCTGGGCATGTCTTCCTCCGGCGTCTTCGTGGGCCGCGGCGTGCCAGCTCGTGGCCGCGCCCACCGGAAAGGCAACATCTGTTCCGTGGCCTGGAACGCGAGTTGCCGTACGCGGCGCCGGTCGGCGTACGGTGCAGCGGATCCGTCTCGCGGAGGAGGCCGGCGTGAACGTCACCCGCGCTCGCCCGGATGTCGCATTCGAGACCGCCGCCCGCGGGGGACGGGTGCGAGGCAGGCCATTGTGAGGATCTACGTCTTCGGCTCGTCGATCGTCTCGGCGTACTGGAACGGCGCGGCGACGTACTATCGCGGCGTGTTCCGGGGGCTGCACGGGCTGGGTCACGAGATCCACTTCTGCGAGCCGGACGCGTACGAGCGGCAGGCGCACCGGGATCTGGTGGAGGATCCGGCGTACGCGCGGGTGCGGGTGTACCGGACGGCGGACGAGCTGGCGCGGCTCCGGGCGGAGGCCGAGCGGGCGGACGTGGTGGTGAAGTGCAGCGGGATCGGCGTGGGGGACCGCGAGCTGGAGGCGTGGCTGGCGGGGCTGCGCGGCCCGGTCCGCGTCTTCTGGGACGTGGATGCGGCGCACACGCTGGCGCGGATCGAGGCGGACCCGGACGACGCCATGCGGCGCTGGATCCCGGCGCTCGATCTGGTTCTGACGTACGGCGGCGGTCCGCCGGTGGTCGAGCGGTACCGCGCACTGGGGGCGGCGGCGTGCCACCCGATCTACAACGGCCTGGACCCGGACGTGCACCGCCCGGTGCCTCCCGATCCGGAGCTCGCCTGCGACCTGGTGTTCATGGGCAACCGGCTCCCGGACCGCGAACGGCGCGTCGAGGCCTTCTTCTTCGATGTCGCCGAGCGGCTCCCCGAGCACCGCTTCATCCTGGGCGGCAACGGTTGGGAAGGGAAACGGCTGCCGCCCAACGTCCGCTGGATCGGACACGTCCCGACGGCGCGCCACAACGTGCTGAACTGCTCGGCGCGCCTGGTCCTCAACATCCACCGTGAGGCCATGGCGCAAAACGGCTATTCACCGGCCACCCGACTCTTCGAGGCGGCCGGCGCCGGCGCCTGCCAGGTCACGGACGCGTGGCCGGGGATCGAGCGCTTCTTCGAACCCGGGCGAGAGGTGCTCGTCGCAGGGTCGCCGGACGACGTCGTGCGTTATATCCACGACGTGGATCCCGCGCGAGCGCGCACGATCGGGCGCGCCGCACGCACACGCGCTCTCCGCGACCACGATTACGCCGGGCGCGCGCGGCGGGTGGATGGGTTGCTGAGGGAGGGCTAGGGCTGGGGCTGGGGCTGGGGCTGGGGAGTGCCCGGGAGGGGGTGCGGTGGAGGGGAGGAAGGCCCGGGGAGGGGCGGGAGCTGGATGGGAACGGCCGGGAACGGGAGCGGGAGCGGGAACGTTTACGTTTACGGGATCGGGATGGGGGCGGACGGGAACGGGAGCGGGGCGCCCGAAGGAAGCCACCGTTCCCGGTACCCTCCAAGTCACCCGGGGTGAAACACGCGGCTGTTGGCTGGTCCAACCGGCCAGGGTCCCCGGGAGTGCCCCGGTTCCCAGCCCTAGCCCTAGCCCTAGCCCGTCGGCGCCACCGGCGCCGACCCCACGGCGCCGACCCGCTTGACGCGCACCCGCTGGTAGCCCATCGTTCCGGTATGGAGCCGATGCCCGCCGTCCCTCGTGCCGATCCGGAAGCCGCGGCGCTCCACGACCGCGCCATGGACAACCTGCGCTTCATCCGCCGGACCATGGAGCGCGCGGGCGCGTTCACCGCGGTGCCGGGATGGGGCGGCGTCGTCATCGGGGTGACCGCGCTCTTCGCCGCCGCGCTGGGCGCGCGCGCGCCCAGCGACGAGGCCTGGCTCGCACTCTGGCTCGGCGAGGCCGCACTCTCGCTCGCCATCGCGGCACGCGCGATCCATCGCAAGGCGCGCGCGGCCCACGTGCCCGTGCTCTTCGGGCCCGGACACAAGTTCCTCCTCAGCTTCTCGCCACCGATGCTCGTCGGCGTCCTGCTCACCGCGGTCTTCTACCGCGCCGACCAGGTGGCGCTGCTCCCGGGGACGTGGATGCTCCTCTACGGCGCCGGCATCACCTCCGCCGGCACCTTCTCCGTCCCCGTCGTCCCGGTCATGGGGCTCTGCTTCATGGCCACCGGCGCGGCGGCGCTCTTCTCGCCGCCACCATGGGCGAATCCCTTGATGGCCTTCGGGTTCGGCGGCCTCCACGTCCTCTTCGGTCTCATCATCGCAAGGCGGTACGGTGGCTGAGCGCAGCGCACTCCCCAACGACGACGGCACGGTGTCCGACGCGCCGGCCCGCCGCCACGGACTCGCGGCACGGACCGCCGGCCGGACGCCGCTCGCACTCGACCGCCTCATCCACGGCCGCGTCCGCCTCGGCATCCTCAGCGCACTGGCCGTCACGGACGCCATCAGCTTCAACGACCTCAAGCGCTTGCTCGAAACCACGGACGGCAACCTCAGCACTCACGCGCGACGCCTCGAAGAGGCCGGCTACATCACGTGCGCCAAGTCGTTCGACGGACGCGTGCCCAGGACCGTCTACCGGCTCACCGCGGCGGGTCGCACCGCGCTCGAACGCTATCTCGACCACATGGAAGCATTGATCCGCGTCACCCGTCAGGGCTGACCCGATTTTTTTCCGTGAGGACACTTTATGTCACAAAGCACTCTGCGACCGATCGACCCCGGCGGGTTGCGCGTCGGCATCATCATGGACGGCAACGGGCGTTGGGCGCAGGCGCGCGGGCGGCCCCGGGTGGCGGGCCACCGGGCGGGTGCGCGCGTGGCGCGTCGGATCGTGGAGGCGGCGCCGGATCTGGGGATCTCGGTGCTGACGCTGTACGCCTTCTCGTCGGACAACTGGCGGCGGCCGACGCGAGAGGTGCGGTCGCTGATGCGTCTGTTCCGGGCGTACCTGCGGACGGAGGTGCGGACGTGTGTCGAGCGGGGCGTGCGGCTGCGGATCCTGGGCCGGCGAGACCGTTTGTCGGCGTCGTTGTTGGCGGCGATCCGGGCGGCGGAGGCGGCGACGTCGGGCGGGCAGAAGTTGCTGCTGAGGGTGGCACTCGATTATTCGGCGCGGGACGCGATCGTGGAGGCGGCGATGCGTGCGTGCGGGCGCGAGCGGTTGACGCGCGAGTCGTTCGCGGAGCTGCTGGGTGCGGCGATGAACCTGGGTGAGGCGTCATCGGACCTGGATCTGTTGATCCGGACGGGAGGGGAGCAGCGGCTGAGCGATTTCCTCTTGTGGGAGAGTGCGTACGCGGAGCTGGTGTTCTCGCCGCGGATGTGGCCGGACTTCACGCCGGCGGAGCTGGAGGCGGCGGTGCGGGAGTATCATCGGCGGGAGCGTCGGTTCGGGCGGGTTCCGGGGGAGTCGGGCCGGGAGGCGTGGCACGAGGTGTGCGCGACGGGAGGCGACCGCGAGTGAGCGGACGCGACTTCGATCTCAACCGGAACCATGAAGCTGGTGTTCCTGGGGCTGTCGATCACCAGTTCCTGGGGGAACGGGCACGCGACGACGTTTCGGGGGCTGTGCAAGGCGCTGGCGGCGCGCGGGCACCGGATCGTCTTCTTCGAGTGGGATGCGCCGTGGTACGCGGGTCGCCACCGGGACCTGCCGCCGGGCCGGTGCCGGTACGCGGACGTGCGGCTGTTCCGGGAGTGGCGGTCGGTTCGGGCGCAGTTGCGCCGGGAGTTGGCGGACGCGGATGGCGTGCTGCTCGGCTCGTACGTGCGGCACGGGATCCAGGCGGCGGACTTTCTGGCGCAGGAGTTCGGGGGTCCGCGGCTCTTCTACGACATCGACACGCCGATCACGGTGAAGGCGTATCGGGAGCGGGGCGCGGCGGAGTATCTGCGCGCGGACCAGGTCCCGATCTTCGACATCTACTTCTCGTTCACGGGCGGCGCGGTGCTGCGCGAGCTCGAGGCGGTGTACGGCGCGCCGCGGGCGGTGCCGCTCTACTGCGCGGTGGATCCGGCGCAGCATCGGCCGCGGCCGGCGCGGGCGGCGTACCGGTGTGCGCTGGGGTACATGGGGACGTACGCGCCGGACCGGCAGCGCGCGGTCGAGGAACTGGTGAACGCGCCGGCGCGGGAGCGCTGCGGGCTGGACTTCATCGTGGCGGGGCCGCAGTACCCGAAGGATCTGAGGTGGCCGGCGAACGTGCGCCGATTCGAGCACGTGCCGCCGGCGGATCACCCGGCGTTCTACTGCTCGAACCGCCTCACGCTGAACCTGACGCGGGCGGAGATGCGGCGGTGGGGGTGGTCGCCGTCCGTGCGGATCTTCGAGGCGGCGGCGTGCGGCGCGACGATCGTGAGCGATCCATGGGAGGGGCTGGACCGGTTCCTCGAGCCGGAGCGGGAGGTCTTGCTGGCGCGGTCGGCGGCGGATGTCGTCGCATTCCTCGATCTGTCGCCGCATGAGGTCCGCGAGATTGGCGAGGCCGCGCGGACGCGCGTGTTGGCCGAGCACACGAATGACGTCCGGGCCGCGCAGTTCGAGGCCGAACTGGAGCGAGTGCTGGAGCACAAGGGCGCCCGGCGATGAGCCGGGGCGGACGCGCGGCGCGGCCGATCCTGGTGCTGGCGCTGTGCGGTCTGCTCGAGCCGCTGATGGGTCCGGGCGCGTTCGCGCAGCTCCGGCCGCTGGACCCGTTCGACTGGTCGGTCTTCGAGCCGGGACGCCGTGGCGCGGTCCGGATCGGCGCCGCCGCCTATTCCGGGCAGCGTGCCGCGCTGGCGGGAACGGAAGGCAGCCTGGTCGAACTCGGCACGGTCAGGATCACGTGGCGGCTGGACCGGGTCGCGTTCGACGTCGGCTGGACCGCGTGGCGCCGGTTCCGCGACCGTGACAGCTTCGCGCCGCCGACGGGCGGCGCCGAGCCGACGACACGCGGCGTCCGCGCCGATGTGGGCGACCTCCGCCTGGCGACCATCGTGCGCCTCTGGTCCGATCGCCGTGCCGCGGCGACGTTGCGCTTCGGCACACGCCTGCCGACCACGGACAACGGTGTCGGCCTCGAGCGCGACCAGACCGACTTCTTCGCGCTGGCCGGCGGTGAGGCCGTCCGGGGCCCGCTCCTACTGAGCATCGAAACGGGACTCGGGATCAACGGCACCCGCAGTGATACGGAGGAACAGCTCGACGTGATGCTGTACACGCTGCGCGCTCGCTACCGGCGGCAGCGGTGGTCTGCGAGTCTCGCGCTGGTCGGCCAGGAGAGCTGGCACCGCCGGTCGATCCGGGGCAACGAGGACCTGCACGAGGCGCGACTCGGCATGCGCTACGGCGAGCGCCGCTGGGTGAGCGTAGTGCTGATCCGCGGGCTCACCGCGTTCAGCCCGCACGCGGGGATCGCGGTTTCGGCGGGGGCGGCGTTTTAGGGAGGCCGGGGCCGAGGCCGGGCCCCCGTCGCGGCCGCTCTCCGTGCGCGAGCGCGTGCGCGTTCGCGTCCTCGCTGCCCCCCCGATCCCGCTCCCGGTCGCCCTCATCCGGTTCCCGTAAACGTAAACGTTCCCGCTCCCGCTCCCGTTCCCGTCCGTTCCGATCCCGCTCCCGTGGCCGCCGCCGGCGCCCAACTGGACAGTCCACGACCTCCGGGGTACATTGGCGCCGCGAAGCGATGTTCGAGTCGACGAGGAAGGAGGCGATCGGGTGAAGAGCGTGGTCTGCATCAAGCGGGTTCCGGATACGGAGACACGCATCCGCATCGCGGGGGACGGGACTTCCATCGAGACGGCGGGAGTCAAGTACGTCATCAGTCCCTACGACGAGTTTGCGATCGAAGCCGCGCTGCGGCTGAAGGAGGCGCGGGGCGAGGGCGAGGTGGCGGTTGTGACGGTGGGGGATGCGGCGGCGGGCGAGCAGCTTCGGTCGGCGCTGGCGATGGGGGCCGACCGGGCGGTGCTGCTGAAGGGTGAGACGACGATGGACGGGCTGGCGACGGCGCGTGCGCTGGCGGCGGAGCTCGGCGCGGCGGAGGCGGATCTCATCCTCTTCGGGATGAAGGCGGTGGATGATGACCAGCAGCAGGTCGGCGCCATGACCGCCGAGCTGCTCGGACTGCCCTGCGTGACGGGCGTGGCGAAGTTCGAGGTGCAGGAGGGCGGCGTGGTCTGTCAGCGCGAGATCGAGGGCGGGGTCGAAGAGGTGCGGGCGCCGCTCCCCGCGGTGGTGACGGTGACGAAGGGCGAATACGAGCCGCGCTATCCTTCTCTGAAGGGGATCATGGCGGCCAAGCGGAAGCCGCTCGAGGAGAAGGAGGCGCAGCTCGGCGCGAGCCGGATCCGTGTGCGAGCGTTGCGCTACCCGCCGGAGCGGCCCGAGGGCCGGATCGTGGGGGAGGGAGCCGAGGCCGTGTCGGAGCTGGTGCGGTTGCTCAGAGAAGAGGCGAAGGCGCTGTAGGAGGGGGGAGAGACATGGGAGCCAACGTTCTCATCGTTGCGGAGCAGCGTGACGGCGCGCTGCGGCGGACGTCCCGGGAGGTGATGACCGCGGCGCGCGGCATTGCGGATGCTCTGGGCGTCGAGGCGCATGCGTTGTTGATCGGCGCTCCGGGCGTGGCCGGGCAGGCCGCGGAGCTGGGGCGGTTCGGGGCGGACCGCGTAAAGGTGATCGAAGCCGATGCGCTGGGGCGGTACCACCCCGAGGGGTACACCGACGCGCTGGCGCGAGCGCTCGAAGGGGAGGGGTACGCGGCTGTGTTCTTCACGGCGAGTGCGCAGGGGAAGGACCTGGCGCCGCGGATCGCCGCGCGTCTGGACGTGCCGCTGGCCACGGACGCGACGGGGCTCGCGGTCGAGGATGGCGCCGTGGTCGTGACGCGGCCGGTCTACGCCGGCAAGGCGTTCGCGCAGGTGGTGCTCGAAGCGACGCCGTGTCTGGTCTCGTTGCGCCCGAACGTGTTCCCGGCGGAGGAGAACCCGCGGGCGGGAACGGTCGAGACGCTCGAAGCGCCGGCCTCGGAAGGGGCGTGGCGGCTCGAGGTCCGCGGGGTCGCCAAGACGGCCGGAGAGAAGCTGGACGTCGCGGAGGCGCCGGTCGTCGTGAGCGGCGGCCGCGGACTGCGCGGCCCCGAGAATTGGACGTTGCTCGAAGAACTCTGCGACGCGATCGGGCCGCGTTGCGCGCTCGGCGCATCGCGCGCGGTGGTGGACGCCGGCTGGCGGCCGCACGCCGAGCAGGTCGGCCAGACGGGGAAGACCGTGGCGCCGCAACTCTACATTGCCGTCGGGATCAGCGGCGCGATCCAGCACCTGGCCGGGATGCGCACGGCGGGGACGATCGTAGCGATCAACAAGGACCCCGACGCGCCGATCTTCAAGGTCGCGGATTACGGCATCGTCGGGGATGCCTTCGAGGTGGTCCCCCGGCTGGCCGCCGAGATCCGGAAGCTGCGCGAGAGTTAGGGCGGCTGTCGCATCGGTTCGGAGTCGCGCAAGTCGGCCGCAAGTCCATCGGGGGCGGACACGCAGCTCCGAACCGGTGAAGGAAATGCTCCGCGGCGCTCCGCCGCCGGTAGCGCCCTTACGGTTCGACCACGATGTCCAGTTCGCCGTCCACGCCGAGGATCCGGACGGCGATGCCGCCCGGCGTGCGGTCGAACCGCAGGTCCGCGTGCGCGCGGCCGACGCGGAGGCGGTGCAGTTCGAGCCGGTCCACGAAGTCCGGGAGGATGGGGCGGACGATGCGGAGTCGTTGTTCGAACGCCTCCGGTTCGAGTCCGAGCAGCGTCGTCACGATGTGGAGCACGCTGCCGGCCGCCCACGCCTGGGGATGGCACGCGACGGGGTAGCGGACCGGCTCCAGGAACGCGTCCCAGGGGAAGCCGGCGAAGACCTCGGGGAGGCGGTAGTGGCGGAAGTACATGGCGGCGCGGAGGATGCCGTGCGCGATGCGGAGCGCGGCATCGTCCTCGCCGTAGCGGCGCAGCCCCGCGGCGATGATCGAGTTGTCGTGCGGCCAGACGGTCCCGAGATGGTAGCCCACCGGGTTGTAGCGTTGCTCACCCTCGGCGAGGGTGCGGATGCCCCACCCGCTGAAGATGTCTCCGCTCATGAGCCGCTCGGCGGTCTGTCGCGCCTTGTTCGGCTCGGCGATCCCGGACCACAGGGCGTGTCCGGGGTTCGATGAGACCACCGCGGCGGGCGCATCCCCGGCCTGGAGCGCGAGGGCGTAGATCCCCTGTTTCTCGAGCCAGAAGTCGCGGTTGAAGCGGTCGTGGAGTGCGCGCGCCTCGTCTTCGAGCCGCGCGGCGCGGTCGGGCTCGCCGGCCCGGCGGAAGAGGTCGGCGAGCTGCCGCTTGGCGTCGTAGACGTAGCCCTGGACCTCGACGAGCGCGATCGGCGGCACGGCCAGCGAGCCATCCGCGTTGACGATCGCGTTCCCCGAGTCCTTCCACCCCTGATTGACCAGCCCCCGCTTCGAGGTGCTGCGGTACTCGAGGTAGCCATCGCCGTCGAGGTCGCCGTAGTGATCGATCCAGTCGAGCGCGCGGTCGATGTTCTCGCGCAACTCGTGGAACAGCGCGAGGTCCCCGGTCCACGCGGCGTGCCGCGCGATGAGGAGGAGGAACAGCGGCGTCGCGTCGACCGTGCCGTAGTAGGGCGTGTGCGGGATCTGGTCGAGGTGCGCGAGCTCGCCGACGCGCAGTTCATGCAGGATCTTGCCGGGCTGCTCGTCGCGCCAGTCGTCGACGCGGGTGCCCTGATGGGAGGCGAGGAGCCGGAGTGTGGTGGGCGCGACGTCGGGATGGAACGCGAGCGCCTCGAGCGCCGCGATGATGCTGTCCCTGCCGAAGAGTGTGACGAACCACGGCACGCCGGCCGCGAAGAAGCCGTGGCCGTGGAGCGTGGTCCAGAGGACGCGGAGGTCGCGGAGCGAGCGCTCGACCACGCTGCCGAGGAGGAGGCTGTCGCTCGCCACTGCGGTCGAGGAGCGCACCCACTGGTCGGATTGCCGGCGCAACGACGTCTCGACCGACTGGAGTCCGGCCGAGGGGTTCAGCCGGCGGGGTCGTGTGCTGGCGCGGCGGGTCTCGCTGACGACGACGGCGACGTCGATCGACCGGCTCTCGCGCGGGCCGAGCGTGATCCGGTAGTGCACGGTGGTCCCATCGCGCGCATCCGGCGCGGGGTGCAGGCGGACCCACGTCTGCCGCTGGATCCCGTCCGCGCCGGCGTAGCGCATCACGAGCGTGCCGTCCTTCCACATCGGCGGCTGGATCTTGCCGGCATGCTCCGGGATCAGGCCGCGGACGACGTAGACGTCCTCGAATTCCGCGCGGAACGAGATCGTGATCGGGAACGCGGCCGACCGGAGACCGAAGTTGCGGAAGGTGATGCGGTCGCGGAGCGACGGGCCGCTACGATCGATGACGCGATCCCACCGGATCCCCAACTCTTCCGCCGGCAGGGTCGGGCCCCTTTCGAAGCGGATCTCCGGGTTGGTGTATTCGAAGACCGCCCGGTACCCTTCCGTCGCGGTCGACATCAGCAGGTTCGGCGCGACGTCCGCCACGCGCATCTGATAGCCGTTGAGGTACCGGCAGTCGTGATAGTAGAGGCCGAGCCCGTGACGCATGTCCAGCGGCACGTCGCCATCCGGTTCCGAGAGGAAGAAGACGTCGCCATCCTTGATCACGATGGCCTGGGAGATGCCTCGCGTGACCGACGGCTTCCCCTGCGTCAGGACGCGCTCCTTGCGCTCCTGTGCCTCCGCGGCGGAAGCGGGCCGGCCTCGCGCGGCCGCGTGCGCGTGCATGCGGCCGTGGGTCCCGCCGCTCTTCGTGGGCTTCGGCCCCTCCGGCCGTGGACGTCCCGCGCCGGATCCCGTCACCGGCTCACCGGCCGGGGATCGGCCGACGATACTTCGCCCATCGGCGCGCCTCCTCGATCCGTTCCGCGGCGCGGCCGCCGGGCCGGTGGGGGTCCCGTGCGCCGTTCCAGTGCAGGTGCCCCTCCGGGGTCGGGCCGCCCAGCGCCTCGCCCGGCGTGCGCCGCGTGCCGTAGCCCATCCCGGGATGGGCACGCGCCTCGCCGAAGCGACGGGCCTTCACCCGGACCTCGGCGAGGAAGTCCTCGAAGCCGGCGACGCCGAGCGCATCGACCAGTCCGGGGACCAGCCCCTTCACCAGCACCAACCGCTCGCCCGGCGTCAGTGCGCCCGCACGGTGGATGATCTCGCGGATGCGTTCGTTGTCCAGCCAGGCGTAGAACGGGTCTCGATTCGTCCTGATCACGTCTCGCTCGCGCGTAAACGGAACGATCTCCGGGTGATCCGGACGCGGAACCCGTGCAGATTGCGGACCACGGCCGGGCGCGACCGCGGCCTTCACGCTGCGCGCCGAGCCCGGTCGCATCCATCCGCGGTCCGCCGCGGGCACGGGTCGCGGGGTTCCGTCGCGAGCGCGTATTGTTGGCCCGGACATCGCGTCACGGTGCAGTGGGTCGAACCAATGATCGTCGGGGGTGCTCATGTTCCAGAGGGGAGGCGGCGTGCGCGCGCCAGACTTCGTTCCGGGGCTCGACTGGCTGAACACGGGCGGGCAGCCGCTCAGGCTCGATGACCTGCGCGGCAAGCTGGTGTTGCTGGACTTCTGGACGTACGGCTGAATCAACTGTCTCCATCTCCTTCCGCAGTTGCGGAAGCTGGAAGATCGATTCAGCTCGGAGCTCGTGGTGGTCGGCGTCCATTCCGGGAAGTTCATTGCGGAGCGCGTCACCGCGAACATCCAGCAGGCGGTCCGGCGGCTGGAGGTCCACCACCCGCTGGTCAACGACCGGCAGTTCCGGGTGTGGCGGTCGTACGTCGTGAACGCCTGGCCGACGCTGGTCCTGATCGACACCGAGGGCCGCGTGGTCGGCCGCCAGGCGGGGGAAGTGACGGCGGAAGCGCTGGCGCCGACGCTCGAGCACCTGGTCGCGCGCGCGGAGGCGGAGGGCACGCTGGACCGCGAGCGGCGCGTCGGCCCCGGGTCCGGTGCGCCGCCCGAGCCCGAACCGGAGCGCGCCCTCGCCTTCCCCGCGAAGGTGCTGGTCGATGCGGCGATGCGCCGGCTCTTCGTCGCCGATACGGCGCACCACCGCGTGCTGGCGGTGCGCCTGGACCCGGACGGGCGCGGCGGCGAACTCGAGGCGGTGATCGGACGGGGGGGCGCCGGCTTTGCCGATGGCGGTTTCGGCGATGCCGCGTTCGACCGTCCGCACGGGCTCACGCTCGAGGGCGGCATCATCTACGTGGCCGACACCTGGAACCACGCGATCCGCGCCGTGGACCTCGTGAGCGGATGGGTCGACACCGTGGCGGGAACCGGCGAGCAGGCGCGGCGATTCGATCAAAGGGGGCGTGGCCGCGATGTCGCGCTCAACTCGCCGTGGGACGTGTGGGCGCAGGACGGGTCGCTCTACATCGCCATGGCCGGCTCCCACCAGATCTGGCGGCTGGATCTCGCGACGGCCGAAGCCGCGCCCTGGGCGGGGAGCAGTATCGAGGAGATCCACGACGGGCCCCGCCCTGCCGCCGCACTCGCGCAGCCGAGCGGCCTCGCCGGCGATGGCCGGCGCATCTTCTTCGCGGACAGCGAGAGCAGCGCCGTGCGCTGGGCCGATCCCGATCCGGGCGGGCGGGTGCACACGGTCGTCGGGACCGGCCTCTTCGACTTCGGCGACCGCGACGGCATCGGCGACGCCGTGCGCCTCCAGCACCCGCTGGGGATCGCCTGGCACGACGGCCGCCTCTACGTGGCCGACACCTACAACAGCAAGATCAAGATGGTGGATCCGGAAACCCGTGAAGCGCGAACGCTGCTCGGCGGCGAAGGCGTCCTGTGGGAGCCGGGCGGCCTCACGGCCGACGCCGGGACGCTCTACATCGCGGACACGAACCACCACCGGATCGTCGCCGCCGATCTGGCCGGCGAGGCGGCGGACGAGTTTCGCATCCGGGGCATCGAAGGGTGAGCGAGGTACGAATGAGGGGATCCTGTCGTCCTTTCTTCGCGAGTCTGGTCGCATTGCTGGGCTTCGTCACTGCGCCGCTCGGCGCGCAGATGCGGTACATGCAGCCGGTGTCATCCCTGTACGTCGCCGCCGACAGCGCGGCCGAAGAGCTCGTCATCGAGCTCCGCGGCGTCGAACTCCCCGCACGCGCAGGCCATCAGGACGTGCGACAGCCGCCGGCACAGATGGCCGAGATCCCCGTGGAAGGGTGGATCCACGGGTTCCGCGTCGAACTCGTCGATGGCCAGGGACGCCCCGTGCCCCGCGCCGTGCTCCACCACGTCAACGTCATCACGCCCGACCAGCGCGAGCTGTTCAGCCCGATCATGCTGCGAATCGCCGCGGCCGGGCAGGAGACCGCACCCGCGGAGCTGCCGCACTTCCTGGGATACCCGGTCGAGCGCGGGCAGCGTCTGCTCGTGACGGCGGCGTTCCACAACCCGACGGCGCAGAGCTATCACGACGTCACGCTGCGCGTGCGCATGCCGTATACGCCCGCCGACGCATGGCTCGACCCCGTCTCGATCTATCCCATGTACGTGGACGTGATGCCACCCGCCGGGCCGCACGGCTACGACCTGCCGCCGGGACACTCGGAGAAGAGCTGGGAGGGGAGTCCGGCGATCTCGGGGCGCATCCTCGCGCTGGGCGGACATCTCCACACTTACGGCGTCGCGTTGCGGTTCGAGGATGTGACGGAGGGCAAGGTGCTCTGGAACGCCGAGCCGATCGTGGACGAGACGGGCGAGCTGACCGGCATGCCGATGAAGCGGTTCCTCTGGCGGCTGGGCGTGCCGATCCGCGCCGACCATGTCTACCGCCTCACCGCCGTCTACGAGAACCCGACCGGCCGGACGATCCCGGGCGGCGCGATGGGCGCGCTGGGCGGCGTCTTCCTCCCGGCGGACGACGCTGCGTGGCCCAGCGCCGATCCCGAGGATCCCGAGTACCGGCTGGACGTCAAGACGGTCATGGAGGGCTCGTACGGCCACGGTGCCGGCGCGCACGTGCATCACGGGATGTAGGCTTCGGTCCGCATACCCCGGCAGCGGCGGATCGGGGCGCTCCGCTCGCCGCCTCGCGCGGCGGTGCGTCGTGGCTCGCCGCCCGGCATTCCGTGCGCGAGCGCGTGCGCGAGCGCGTGGTCGCCGCCGCGGCTCCTCACTCCGACCCCGATCCCGACTCCGGTGCCGATCCCGTTCCCGTAAACGTAAACGTTCCCGCTCCCGCTCCCGTTCCCGGCCGTTCCCCAGCCCCAGCCCGGGGCGCCGAAGGCGCCCCCCTACATCACCCGGTAGCGCGGCCCGCTTCCGCCCTCCCTCGGCGTCCAGCGCGGCCCCAGCACGTCCGTCGCCTTGCAGTCGATGCAGTTCGGCGCATTGACCACGAGCTTGTCGCCGTCGCGCTCGTAGACGCCGGCGGGACACATGTGGTGGTACAGCTCGGCCACCTCGGGCGGGATGTCGGCGCCGACGATGAGGTGGGAAGGGATGTCGTCGCGCGTCTTGTTGCCGGACTTGAACACGGCGTCCACCTTCGCGAACGTCAGCTTGCCGTCCGGCGTGAACGGCGGCTCGGCGCGGGGCGTGCGCGGCACGGCGGCATCGGCCGAGACGTCGATCTTGCGGCCGGGGAACGAGCCGCGCGTGAGCGTCATCAGGCCGGCCTTCGCGCCGCCCAGATAAAAGCCGCTCTTGAACGCCAGCCGCATGTTCCGGCGCTGGTAGAGGTCGCGGATGATGAAGCTCTCGTCGACGCTGCGGTCGTAGGCGGCGAGCGTCGCGCCGGAGACGTCGCCTTTCTTGAGCGCCTCGAAGATGGCGCGCGCCGCGTAGATCCCGGACTGCATGGCGTAGTGGATCCCCTTGAGCGAGGCGACTTCGACGAAGCCGGCGGCATCGCCGAGGAGGACGACGCCGTCCCCGGAGCGGCGCACGGGGAGGGAGTGGTAGCCGCCCTCGGGGATGGTCTTGGCGCCCCATTCGATCATCTCGCCGCCTTCGAGAGTGCGGCGGAAGAGCGGGTGCAGCTTCATGCGCTGGAAGAGGACGTGCGGGTCGAGCGTGAGGTCGTGGTAGTCGAGGCCGACGACGAGGCCGAGCGCGACCTGGCGTTCCGAGAGCGGGTACATGAAGCTGCCGCCGAAGGCGTCGTGCGGGAGCGGCCAGCCGAGGGTGTGGACCACGGCATCCAGCGGTTTGTCGACTTCCCAGACCTCCTTGACGCCGAGCGCGTAGATCTGCGGATTGGCCTGCGGCACCTGCTGCCACTGGAGGTAGGCCTGGGAGAGGAGTCCGCGCGTGCCCTCGGCGAGCGCGGTGACCTTCGCGACGACGTCGGTCGGCGGCATGTAGCCGCTCCCGGGCTGGCCGTCGCGGTTCAGCCCGGAGGGGGTGGTGCGGACGCCGCGGACGCGGCCCTCCTCGACGAGGAGCGCGCCGGCGGGGAATCCGGTGAAGAGGTTGACGCCGAGGCCTTCGGCCTGCTCGCCCAGCCAGCGCACGATCTCGCAGATCGATGCGACGTAGTTGCCGTGGTTGCGCATGGTCGGTGGGGCGGGGATGCGCAGTGCGCTGCCGGCGCCGAGCAGGTAGACGCGTTCGGCGGTGACGGGTCCGCGGAACGGGAAGTCCTCGTCCTTCATCTCGGGGAACAGCTCGCGGAACGGCGCGGGGTTGACGACGGCGCCGGAGAGGCAGTGCTCGCCCAGCCCCTCGGCTTTTTCGAGGACGGCGATCTCGACGTCGCCGATGCCGCCGCCGGCCTCGTTGTCGCGCCGCACGAGCCGCGCGAGTTCGATCGCGCCCGCGAGGCCGGCCGGACCGCCGCCGACGAAGACGACGTCCATCTCGACGTACTCGTCCTGCGGCGGTTCCGCCAGGATCAACCGTTCGAGCGGAAGATCGGGCTGGTACCGGGCCGGTACGATCGGGCCTTCCGCCGTTCGGGCGGGGTTCGGCCCGCCGCGCTTGTCGCTCTCCGCCATCCCAAGCTCCTGTCGAGTTTTCATGTCGTGGTCAATCTATGTTGTTCCGGCTGGTTGCGCCGGGTTCGGCTGCGCGGGGTCGAGGGCCGGGAGCGGGATCGCCGTGACGGACTGTCCGGCCGGGACCGTGGCGACGCCCGCGGGGACGACGAGGAGCGCATCCGCCTCGGCCATCGAGGTCAGGATCCCGGAACCCTGCGGCCCCGTCAGTCGCGCGCGCACGCCGCCGGCGCCGTCGGGCTCGATCCGCGCGCGAGGGAAGTGGGTCGAACGATCCGCGCCGGGGATCGGCTCGGCTGCGGACACCGTGATGGTCGGGTTGTGCACGGCACGGCGGCCCAGCATCCGGCGGAGCGCGGGCCGAACCAGGACCTCGAAGGTCACGAGCGCGGAGACCGGGTTGCCCGGCAGGCCGAAGACGGGGAGCCGGTCCAGCCACCCGAACGAGAACGGGCTGCCGGGACGCATCCGGACGCGCCAGAAGTCGAGCGTGAAGCCCATGGCCTCGAGTACGTCCTTGACGCGATCGTGCGCGCCCACGCTGGCGCCGGCCGTGGTGACGAGTGCATCCGCGCCGGTTGCGCGCTCGAGATGGCGACGGAGGTCGTCATCGTCGTCGCGTGCGATGCCGAGCGGCACCGGTTCGCACCCTGCGGAACGGACCGCGGCGGCCAGGGCGTACCCGTTCGAGTTCACGATCCGACGGCCGGCACGGACCTCGTCGAAGTCTTCGAGATCGACCAGCTCATCACCGTTCGAGAGGATCGCAATGCGCGGCCGGCGGTAGACGCGGACGCTCGCCCGGCCCACGGCCGCCAGCACGCCGATCTCCGCGGCGCGGAGGACACGGCCGGGTTCGAGCACGACCGTTCCCGCCCGCAGATCCTCGCCGCGGCGCCGCACGTTGTGCAGTGCGTCGTCATCGTGGAAGATCCGCACGTGCGACGGCGCGCCTCCCGCTCCCCGCCCGCCGCCGCCGGCGTCGGCGCGCTCCGGCGTCGCCCCGGCGCTCGGCGCGTCCGCCGCCGGCTCCGCTCGACCGGCGCGGGCCGTCCGCTCGCGCGCATCGGCGTTGGCCGGAGCCCACGCGTCCGTGTGCTCGATGCGCACGACCGAGTCGGCGCCCTCCGGGACCGGCGCGCCGGTCATGATACGCGCCGCCTCGCCCGGGCCGATCGGGCGGGCGGGGAAGCGGCCGGCGGCGATGTCGTCGACGACGGCGAGCGTGACCGGCGCCGCGCGGCTCGCGTCGCGCACGTCCGCCGCCCGCACCGCGAAACCGTCCATCGCGCTGTTGTCCCACGGCGGGTGGTCGACGGGCGTAGCCACGGGCGCGGCGAGGGTGCGGCCGAGCGCCTCGCCGAGCGGGACCGTCTCGGCGGCGACGGGGCGGACCGCCGCCAGGATCCGCTCGAGCGCATCCCCGACCCCGAGCCAGTCGGGCTCGCGTCGCGGCCGGTCAGGCATGGCGGGGGGCGTCGGGCGGCATGCGCGGCCCGGTCCGTGCGGCCGCCGCGGCCGCCGCGGCCGGTACGTCCGGGGCGTCCCATCCAGCCGGTGCATCCCATCCAGCCGGCGCGTCGGCAGCCGGTGCATCCGCAGGCGGCGCATCCGCAGGCGGCGCGTCTGCAGGCGGCGCATCCGCAGGCGGCGCGTCTGCAGCCGGCGCATCTGCGGCCGGCGCATCCGCGGCCGGCTCATCCGCGGCCGGCTCATCCGCGGCCGGCGCATCCGCGGCCGGCGCATCCGCAGCCTGCGCATCCATCGCTCCCGCCGCCGGCTCACCGGCCGCCGCGAACCGCTCGGCGCGCTCGCGCGCGGCGGGCGTGTTCACGTTGAGGAACAGGACCTCCGGCGCGCCGAAGGCCCGGATTTCGGCGAGCGGGATGCGGCGGACACGGACGGCGGGATAGAACGCGGTGACGCGGTGCTTGCCGCGATCGAGCGCCGCTTCGATGGCGTCGATGCAGCCGGTGCCGTAATACGCGCAGAGCGGCTCGACGCCGCGGGGGCCCGTGCTCTCGGGCGCGACGACGTCGGCGCCGGGCGCGTCGTCCAGGAGGCGGTGCAGGAGTGCGACCGGGACGAAGGGCATGTCGCAGGCGACGGCGAGGACGCCGTCACGGCCCGCGGCGCGGGCCTGGCACAGCGCGGCGTGGATCCCGCCGAGCGGGCCGGTGCCGGGGCGTGCGTCCGGATGCATGGGCAGTCCCGCGCGTGCGTACGTCGCGGGATCGTTGGTGATCAGGATCAGCTCGGGCGTGACGGCGGAGAGCGCGCGCCGCACGCGGTCGAGGATCGGCACGCCCGCCACGGTCGCGAACGCCTTCGGCGCGCCGTAGCGGCGGTTGCGGCCGCCCGCGAGGATCGCGGCCAACGGCGGGCGACGGACGCGGTCCGCGGCCGGGCCCGCGCGCAGTGCTGGACCCGCGTTCATGGTGTCCCAGCGTCGGCTCCGGTCCCCACGAGCGACGCCGCTACGCCATTGTCGGCCGGACGCCGATCAACCAGCCGACGATCGCCACCAGGATGAGGTACCCGATGAACCCGATCACCGCGGTCAGGATCGCCTTGCCGGTCCCGAAGTCGAGCGCCTGGCGGATCGCGATGACGACCGCGATGATGAGCCAGATCCAGACGATGAACGCCACGATGCCGCCGAGAAACGGGATGAATCCCAGGATGTAGAGGACGCCCGGCGACTGCGCGAAACCGACGGTGCGCAGCAGCTCGCCCCAGGTGGCGGTGCCACCGAGGAGTTTGTCCCCGACGATGTAAGTGATCCCCGACCAGATCAGCCAGCCGAGGTATGCCGCGATGAGGCCGGTGAAGAACCCGGGGCCGCCCGCGCTCGTGCCGCCGATCGCGGCCGCCACGGCCACGATCCCGACCACCAGCGCCGCCTGCCCGGTCGCGTCGCGGTCCGCCTCGACCTCCTCGTAGACCGCGGGGCGGAGCAGGGCTGCGCCCATCATGCGCTCTCCCAACGATCGCCGGCGTGTGGCTTCCATGGTGCACCTCCGGGGTTGTGGACACCGTGACGGCTCGAATCTACGCATTCTGCGGTGCGCCAGAAAGACGTGTGCCAGGCCGCGCGCAGCGGCGGTGTCACCCTTCCGCGGGGTCGCCGTGCGGCACCGATGTTGCGGCCGCAGCCGCGGGTTGTCTTCACCCATCGAGCGGGAGGTCTTCGAATGGCGCGATACGGCAGAGGGTCCGGCCGCGGCGGGCGCGGCGGCTGGGCGGGGGAGGAACGCGGCTACGGCTGGGCGTACGGTGGCCCCGGGCGATGGGCCGGCCGCCGTGCGCGCGTCGATTACGGCGCCCCCGCGGACTACGAGGCGGAGTGGGGCTACGGCGAGCGCATGGGCTATGATGTCGAGTCGGGCTACGGCGCCGCCCCGGAGTACGCGGAGGAGTTCGGGCCGCCGTACGCCGACTACGGCTACGATTACGAGTACGGCGGCCGTGGCTGGCCGTACCGGGGCGCGTACGGCGGTCCCGAATACGGGTACGAGTGGCGCCGGAGCCGGGCGTACGACTGGGAGTTGGCCGGCCCGGAGGACTTCGGGATGCGCTACGGCTTCGAGTACATCCGCAGGGGGCCGCGGTGGTACCGCCGTACCCGCGGCCGCCGGCCGTGGGGCCGGGAGCGCCGGCGCGAAGCCGGCTACGGCGTCGAGGGCGCGCCGCGCTATTACGGCGGAGAATACACCGGGCGCCGCTACGGCGGGCGTTACCTCGAACGCGGCTACGGCGAACGGCAGCGACCCGAGGTCCGCTACGGCCACACGCCGGAGGACCGCTGGCCGTCGGAAGGCCATGACCTGGACCACCGGCCGGCGCGCGAGCGCGACATGACGGACGGCGAGATCCGCGAGGCGGTGCTCGAGAACCTGTTCCAGGACACCTGGATCGACCCCGCACGGATCGATGCCCACGTCGAGAACGGCGTGGTCACGCTCACCGGTGAGGTCAACGACTTCATGGAAGCGCGCTACGCGTGGGATGATGCGTGGGAGAGCGCCGGCGTCCGGGGCGTGATCAACAACCTGACCGTGCGTGCGGACCAGCCGCAGGAGGAGATGGAACTGCCGCAGACGTCGGGCGGACGGAAGCCGCCGGCCGGCCGCCGCGCATCGCGGTAGCGCGCCCGGTGGGCGTGGCCGGGCGCGGGGCGCCGCGGGGCAGGATCACGGTTGCGCCATCGGATGGTGGTGTCCATCTTCGGCGGGTCACCCATCGCGCCGCGCGCTCGTCAGGGCGGCTGGCACCGGCGTGTTCCTCGGGTGTGGAGGTCACCTTCCCGGAACGGAGCTGGGCATGCCCGTGGCCGTCCTCGTCCTCCTCTTGTCCACCGCAACGGTCCAGGGGTTCGTGCGGAGCGCCTCGACGCACGAGCCGATCGCGCACGCAGTGGTCGAGATCGCGGCGCTCGAGCGGCGCGTCGCCGTCGATGAGCGCGGCTATTTCGTGATCCCTTCGATCCCCGCGGGCCGCTGGAGCATCCGCGTGAGCGCGCTGGGCTATCGCCCGACCGAGCTGGACGTGACCGTCCCGGCGGATGGCGCGGTCCGGGTCGACGTCGCGCTCAAGATCGCGCCGCTCCAGTTGGAGGAGATCGACGTGCGCACCGACGCGCGGGCCCCGGCTTCGACCGACGACGCCGGCCCGCCGCCGATCCGGGTGGACGGCCCGGTGATCAGCACCGTTCCGGGGCTCATCGAGGCGGACGTGTTCCGCGTCATCCAGACACTGCCCGCAGTGGCTGCGGCCTCGGACTTCTCGAGTGCGCTCTACGTCCGCGGCGGCTCACCCGATCAGAACCTGATCCTGCTCGACGGCGCGCCGGTGTTCAACCCGTTCCACGCGGGCGGCCTCTTCGCGGCCTTCGACCCCGGCGCCATCGCGGAGCTGGACATCCTGCCGGGCGCGTTCCCGGCCTCGGTCGGCGACCGGCTCTCGAGCGTCGTCTCGGTCCGCACGCGCGATGGCGGGCGCGACCGGCTCCGCGGGTGGGGCGGGATCGGGCTCGTCTCCTCCCGTGCCGGATTGGATGGCCCGCTCCCGGACGACCGCGGGAGCTACCTGGTCTCGGTGCGCCGCACGTACCTCGACCTCATGACGGACGCCGCCAAGGGCCTCGGGCTGATCGACTTCACCATCCCCTACGGCTTCACGGACGCGCACCTGAAGGCGGTGCACGACGTCGGCGGCCTCGGCTCGATCGCCGCATCGGTCTACCTCGACCGTGAGGGTCTCGACATCACCGAAGACCTCGGCACGGAGAGCAACGACCCGAATGCGCCGGACCAGAGTTCGGACTGGGGATCGTACGCGTTCTCGCTCCGCTACCGCCAGCCGCTCGGCGCCACGGTGCTCGCCGAGGCCCGCGCCGCGCTCAGTTCGTTCTACGGATCGTTCGGCGTCTGGGAGCGCCGGTACGTCGACTTCCCCGACACGTACGAGTGGGTCCGCACGCTCGACGCCGACACCCGGACGCGAGACCTGCTGATCGGCGCGGATCTCACGTGGTACGCGCGCCGGCACCGCCTGGGTTGGGGCGTGCAGATGGACCGCTACACGTTCGACCACCGGCTCGGGGCGTCCGACCTGGACGTCTCCGACCTGATCCCGTCGTTCCGGAGCGTCGACCGGCCGACCACGATCGCGGCGTACATCGAGGACGAGTGGTCGCTGACCGCCGACATCCGGCTCCGCGGCGGCGTTCGGGCGCTCCACGCGGAGGACCGCGGCACCGTCTGGCTCCCCCGGCTCGGCGCGCGCGTCGAGGTGACGCCGGACCTCACGCTCACGCTCGGCGCAGGCCGCTACGCGCAGATCCTCCACTCGCTGCGCGACGAAGAGGCCTTCGCCGCGATGTTGACCGCCTACGACCTGCTCGCCGCGGTCCCCGCGCGGATCGGCCTCTCGACCGGGCGGGACATCGTGCTCGGCGGCGAGTGGCGCCGCGGCGGCGCGATGCTTCGCGTGGACGGCTATCTCAAGCAGATGCAGGATCTACCGCTGCCTGCCGCGCCTCCCGACGCCCTCGAAGACCCGATCCTCGTCACCGAGGGGCGCCGGCCCGGCACCGGCACCGCCCGCGGGATCGAAGCGCTCTTCCGCTATCGCCGCGGGCGGACCATGGTCGCGCTCGGCTATGCGCTCTCCTCGACCGAACTCGAAGTGGCCGGCTCCCGCTACGCGCCGCACTACGACCGCCGCCACACGCTGGACCTCTCGGCGTCCACCAGCTGGGGCGAGCACGGCCTGTTCAGCGCGCGCATCGCGTGGGCGACCGGGCAGCCGTACACGCCGGTCGTCGGCATCGCGGAGACGTTCTCCTACGCCCCGGAGCGCGGCACCTTCGTCCTGTTCGGCACGCCCTCACGCACCGTGCTCCTCGGGCCGCACAACGCGGAGCGGCTACCGTCGTATTTTCGGCTCGATGTCGCCGTCCGCAAGGACTACGAGAAACACTGGTTCGGCGCCGACCTCACGCTCACGCCGTACTTCCAGATCCTGAACGTGCTGAACACGAAGAACGTGCTGTACGCGAACCCGGACGATGTCTTCCGTTTCGGGCGCGCGCCGGCCGCGGAGCTCGAGTACCTCCCGCAACTGCCGTTCCTCCCCACGTTCGGCATCGAGTGGAGGTTCTGACCCGTGCCATGGAACGTTCGGCATTTCGGGAGCCCGGTCGCCTCCACGGCGTCCGTGCGAGCCGCCGGCGCCGCGGGCCTTGCAGCGGCCATCCTCCTCGCCGCGGGCGGTTGTGACCTGCTGCGCGATTCGACGGCGGTCGACGACCTCGAACGAGCCATCGCGGTACACGCCATCGTATGGGCGGGCAGCGACACGGTCCGGGTCCTCATCACCCGCATCGTCGAATCCCCCGCGCCCGGCGAGTTCCCGGTCGGCCGCGTGACGGGTGCGGAGGTCTACGTGACGGGACCGGAGGGGAGCGTACGACTCGGGGAAGCCGTCGGGCCGTTCGGCCCGTGCCTGATCGGAGGGTTGCCGTCGGACGGCGAGGAGGAGCCGCCGCGCACGGGAGCCGGGTGTTACACGGGGCGGCTCCGCGCCGCCGTCGTGCCGGGCACGCGGTACACGCTGCTCACGGTGCTCCCGTCCGGGGATACCATCCGCGGCGCCGCGGTCGCGCCGGAGCCGCCGGAGATCATCGCGCCCGCCGCAGGGGCGCGCGTGGCCTTCCGCAACGATGAACCGGCGAACTTCGAGGTGCGGTGGCGGTCGGGGCAGGGGACCGCGCTACTCTATACGTCGCTCACCGATGCGACGCCGTTCGTGGATGACCGCGCGCCGCTCGATGGCGGGTGCATCACCGAATGGGCGAGCGGCGAGCCGCGCGCCGGCGAGGATCACATCGACGTCCATCTCTTCCGCGTCGAGTGCTACGTGCAGGACCCCGGCGACGCGGACTCCGGGCCGCGCCCGATCGCGTGGGACTCCGCCCGGGTGCACCTGCGCGTCGCGGCGTTCGACACGGCCTACGCCCGCTTCATCACCGAGATCCACGGCGAATCGGTGATGCGCGGGGAGGCGGGCGCCGGGCTGAGCGGCGCGGTCGGCGTGTTCGCCGGCGCGGCGGCCGCCGAGCGGGTCTTCACGGTCGTGAATGCGGCGCAATGACGAACTCGCGCTGCGCGCTCACCATGCCGCGCGCAGGACCCGCGCGGCCGTGGCCTTGAGCTGCGCGACCACGGTCCGGCCGGGCGCGAGGCCGAGCGCCTCCGCACTCGGCCGGCTGACCGCGGCGCACAGGACGACATCGCCTTCGAGTCGGACGCGGACCACCCCGGCCGATGGGCCGACCGCGGTGACGCGCAGGTGGAAGCGGTTGCGCGCGCTGGTCTCGATCGGCGCATCCGCCGGGAGCAGTGTGAGGTCCTCCGGACGGTAGGCCACGTGGACGCGCATCCCCGGTGAGACGTCGCCGCGGTCCGCAGTCCGAACGACCGTTTCCGCCGGTCCGACGGCGACCACGAGCAAGCCATCCTCACGGTCCCGTACCACGCCTTCGAGTCGCAGCTCCGCGCCGGTCAGTGCGGCGATGAACGGCGTGGCCGGCTCGAGCACCAGCGCTTCGGGCGGTCCCGTCTGCACGATGCGCCCCGCTTCCATCACGGCAATGCGATCGGCGAGCGCGAAGGCGTCGGCCGGATCCTGCGTGAACAGCAGGACCGTACCTGCGTGGGTGCGGGCCATTGCGGCGAGCTCCTCGCGAAAGCGGCGGCGTGTGGCCACGTCCAGCGCGGCGGTCGGCTCATCCAGCAGCAGGAGTTCGGGCCGCGGCGCGAGCGCCCGCGCCAGCGCCACCCGCTGCGACTCGCCGCCCGAGAGCGCGCGCACCGGCAGCGCGGCCATCGGCGTGAGGCCCAGCGCGTCGAGCAGCTCCGCGACACGCGCATCACGCTCGCGCGCCGAGCCGTGCCGCGGGCCGAGCGCGAACGCGACGTTCTCCTCCACCGTCCCCGCGAAGAGGTACGGCCGCTGGAACACCCCCGCCATGCGCCTCCGCACCGCGCGGCCGCCGCGTCGGACCGGCCGATCATCGAAGTAGATCCGGCCGGCATCCGGCTTCTCGAGCAGCAGCAGGAGCCGGAAGAGCGTGGACTTGCCCGCGCCGTTCGGTCCCAGCACCGCCGTGATGCCGGCATCGGGCACTTCGAAGGCGTCCACGTCGACCACGGTCCGCGAGCCGTAGCGCCGGACGAGCCCCTCCGCGCGGAGCAGTGTCACCGCCACGTCGGCTCCGCCTCGGCGCCCCACGCGCGCCCGCCGCCCTGCTGCGCCCGCGTCAGGAGCACGTTCACGACGAGGGCGAGGGCGAGCAGCACGATCGCGAGGGCGAGCGCGGCCGCCAGATCGCCCTCGCGCGTCTCCGCGACGATCGCCGTGGTCATCACGCGCGTCTCGCCCACGACGTCGCCGCCGACCAGCAGCACGGCGCCGAGTTCCGAGATCACCACGCCGAAACCGGCGACGACGGCGGCCGCGAGTCCGAGTCGCGCCTCGCGCAGGTGCGCCCGCACGGCCGCCGGCCGCGAGACGCCGAGCGCCCGCGCCTGCAACCGGACATCGTGCGGTACCGCCTGGACCGCCGCCAGACTGATCCCCGCGATGTACGGCGCAGCGATCACCGCCTGCGCCGCGACCATTCCGAACTGCGTGAAGATCAGCTCCAGCTCCCCCATCGGACCCGACCGCGAGAGCAGCAGGTAGGCGAAGAGGCCGACGACGACCGGCGGCAGCGCGAAACCCGTATGGATCAGCGCGACCACCACCCGGCGCCCCGGGAAACGCGCGAGTCCGACGCCCACGCCCACCGGCAGCCCCACCACCACCCCCACCAGCAGCGCGAGCCCCGACACGCGCAGCGAGCGCAGCACGATCTCGAGCAGCGCCGGGTCCAGCCCGATCAGCAGCCGGACCGCCTCGCGAACGACATCGTAGAACGAATCCATGGTCGGGAAGCCTGTGTTGGGGCTAGGGCTAGGGCTAGGGCTGGGGCTAGGGAGCCAGGGCCAGCCGCGTCGTGGGGGAGCCGCCGTCCGAGTCCGGACTGCCTTCCCTAGCCCTAGCCCTAGCCCCAGCCCGGCGGCGCCGAAGGCGCCGCCTCAGATCCGTCCATGCGCCCACTCGAGGATCTGGGCGGTGTTGATCAACGCGATGTGCGTGAACGCCTGCGGAAAGTTGCCGAGGAACTCGCCCGTGCGCGGATCGATCTCTTCGCTGTAGAGCCCCAGCGGACTGGCCTGCCGCAAGATCCGTTGAAAGACGCGTTCCCCGCCCTCCACGTCACCGGAGAGGATGAGCGCATCCGCGAGCCAGAAGGTGCAGACGGAGAAGACGCCCTCCTCGCCCGGCAGGCCGTCGGGGTTGATGTAGCGATAGACCAGGTCGTGATCGCCCGTCGTCAGCTCGCGCAGTGTGGCGGCGATCGTCGCCTTCACCCGCGGGTGCGTGCGCGGCAGGAAGCCGACGATGCCGATGAGCAGGTTCGCGGCATCGAGCGCCTCCGTGCCGTAGTACTGGACGAACGACTGCTTGGTGTCGCTCCACCCGCGCTCCATCACCTCGGCGTGGATCGCCTCGCGCTCGGCACGCCAGCGTTCGAGGTCGCCGGGCAGGTCGAGCTCCTCCGCCATCTTGATGCCGCGGTCGAGCGCGACCCAGCACATGACCTTGCTGAACACGTAGTGCTGGACGCCCGCCCGGACCTCCCAGATGCCGGAGTCCTTCCGGCGCCAGTTGGCCGCCACCCAATCCACGAGATCCGCCAGCAGCGTCCACAACCCCTCCGTCATCCGGTTGTTGTGGTGCCACAGGTACGCGGTCTCGAGGATCTCACCGTAGACATCGAGCTGGAGCTGGTCGTATGCGGCGTTTCCCACGCGGACCGGCCGCGAGCCGCGATACCCTTCGAAATGATCCAGCTCCCGCTCCGTCAGCACCCGCTCGCCGCCGATGCCGTACATGATCTGCAGGTGATCCGCCGACTTGCGCGAGACTCGCTTCAGGTACCCCATGAAGTGGTCCGCTTCATCGTACTGCCCCAGCGCGTGCAGCGCATACAGCGTGAAGGCCGCGTCACGCAGCCACGTGAAGCGATAGTCCCAATTGCGGACGCCGCCCATCTCCTCCGGCAGCGATGTGGTCGGCGCGGCGACCACGGCGCCCGTCGGCTCGTAGAAGAGGAGCTTCAAGACCAGTGCGCTGCGCTCGACCTGCGCGCGGTACGGCCCGTCGTACTGGATGCGGCCGACCCACGCGTCCCAGAACGCGGCGGTGGCCTCGAGCTTCGCCTCGGAGTCGTAGCTCGCGATGGGGAGCACCTCGTCGTCGTCGTAGCGGAGCACCGCCCACACGGTATCACCCGCCTGGAGACGAAGACGGGCGCGCGCGCGGCCGTCTTCGATCTCCCACCAGACCGCCTCGATGCAGGAAAGCGCGACCGCCTCGTCCTCGAGGTCCGTCGCGAGCACACCGTGTTGCCGCGGCACCAGGCGCAGCGGTGAGAGACCGTAGTCGAAGCGCGGCTCGAACAGGATCTCGACCTCGACCTCGCCACGGACACACGCGATCCGGCGGTGGATCTCGTGGGCCATCGACAGCTCGCGGCCGGGTTCCGGGGCGGACATGAAGTCGGTGAGCTCGACCACGCCGCCCCGATCCGTGTGGAAACTCGTGACCAGGATGTTCGTCGCCGGGAGATAGCGCTGCTCGGACGTGTACGGCGCCACCGGCGCGATCCGGAACCGGCCACCCCGGCCGGCATCCAGGAGCGCCCCGAAGAGACTGGGCGAGTCGAAACGCGGGAAGCAGCACCAGTCGATCGACCCGTCCACCCCCACCAGCGCCGCGGTCCGCATGTCACCGATGATGCCGTACGCCGAGATCGGCTTGTACAGCGGATCCGCCGGCACCGCGGTGACCGCCGCCTGCCGCATCGCAGAGGTCGATGTTCCTGTCAATGCCGCTCCTCCGACCAGCTCCCTTCCTGGAGCGGGTGGTCCGGCGGTTCGTACGCCTCACCGCGCGCGATCGCACGCTGCGCGTTGTGCGTCCCGTACTGCTCGCCCCCGAGATCCACGAGCAGATGGTCCGCCTGCGGATCCGTCCGCTCGCCCTCCTCACCGAACTGCGCCTCGACCTCCTCGTCTTCCACCACCGCGTCATCGGCGCCCACGGCCGCTTCCGCCCGCACCAATTCGTCCACGATCAACTCGTTCGAGTAGTTCGAGATCCCCAGCACGTCCGTCAGCACGTACTCGATCTCCTGAAGCTCCTGCTCCGTCCCCACCCGGCCCGTCAACGTGACGAATCCGTCCTCGACCTCGATCTCCAGCAGATCCGGATCGAGGTCCGGATAATCGCCCAACTCCTGGACGAGCAGGTCGTAGATCTCATCTGCGTCGAGGTTGTCCAGATCGTAAAGGTCTTCGTAATCGTCCGGCATGGCTCCCTCCGTTCGGTTCACCGACCGGCGGCACGCTCCACGCGGACACCCTGTCGCTCCGGCCCACGCCGCCCGCTCCGACGGGCGATGCATCCGGCAGGACTCAGAAGTGGTAGGCCAGTCCGAGCGAGAGTGCGAAGTTCTGCACCCATTCGTCGTCTGCGATGTCCACCGGCTCCGAACTCTGCCGCAGGAATGCCGGCGGCGTCTTCAGCTTCCAGAACACGTCCCGCACATCGGCGCGGAGCGCCAGGTGTCGCGTCGCGAACCATTCGACACCGGCTCCGACCTCCCCGGCGAATCTCGTGCCGAAGTCGAACCGCGCCGGCTCCGCAATCTCCGATTCCACCGGATCATCCCCCGACGCCTCGATCGCCAGCCCACCCCCCGCCATCACGAACGGCTGGAACCCGTGATACGTCCGCGGCCCCGTCAGATCGAACCGCAACGCGACATCCACCAGCGCCAGACCGAAATCCGCCTCGCCGACCTCCCGGAGCGGCTGGTCCACGCCGACCGTGTCGAACACCGTCCGGCTGCTCGGAAGGTACGCCACCCCCGCCTCCGCCGTGAACGGCCCGCTCAGCCGGATCGAGTAGCGCACGCCCACCAGCGGCGCCGATTCCGGACCCAGATCCAACTCCCCGCGGTCCGTGAAGAGATACCCGCCGGTTACGAGCGCCGACTGGCGCGGCTCCACGTACCGGTACGGCGAAGGGATCTCCTGCGCCGCCAACCGCCCCGCGCCGAACGACAGCATCCAGCCCAGCACCGCCGCGCCCAGCAGCCGCGCCCCCACCCCCCGGCCCGCGCCCGGGCCGCGGTCCGGAGGGACCGCGCCCGTCTCTCCCCCACCGCCGTGCGCGTGCGCGAGCGCGGCCCGATCCCGTAAACGTAAATGTTCCCGCTCCCGCTCCCGGCCGTTCCCGGCCATGCCCGGGCAGTCCCCCCTCCACCGCACCCCCTCCCGGGCACGCCCTAGCCCTAGCCCTCTCCTCGGCTCTATCCTGGCATCCATGGATCATCACCCGATCGTCGTCTCGACGGAAAACCCGGAAGGTAGAGCGGCCCCATCGGCCACGCAAGCGCGTTGCGGCGCGGTTGACACGACCCGGAGCGCGGGATAACGTTCTGCCATCCAGCGATGTCGGCCCACGACTCCTGAATCCCCGCGGATGCACCGCTCTACGCTGATCTGCGCCTGCCTCATCCTCGGCCCGGCTGCACTCCCCGCGCAGACGGCGCGCATTGCCGCGCCCGGGACCGACCTCCGCGCCGCGCCGGGGGCGCAGCCGGTGGCTACACTCCTGGAGGGCGCGGAGGTCCGGCTGGGGGCGACGCGGGGCGAGTGGCGCGAGGCCACGCTGGAGGCGTGGATCTGGGCGGAATCGGTGGGCCCGACCGACCGGGACGGGCACGACCTCGTGGTGACCTCGTCCGGGGGCGAGAACCTCCGCCGGACGCCGAACGGCGCGCGCGTCGCGCGCGGGCTCACCGGCATGCTCCTCTCCGAAGTCGAACGGGAGGGGAATTGGATCCGGGTGCGCCGTACGGGGTGGATCCCGCAGAGTGCGCTCGCCGCCGCGGCCGCGCCGGCGCCGGCCGCATCCCCCGTCGCAGCGCGGTCCAGGCCCGACGCGGCGGCGACATCGGGATCGCTGGCGCGGGTCGGAACCGATGGCGCCGCGCTCCTCGCCGCGCCCGACGGCGACACGCTCGCCGCAATCCGCCCGGCCACCGCCGTCGAGGTCACCGCCCGCGACGGCGGCTGGCGCCGCGTTCGCCTCGTCGGCTGGGTGTGGGCACCGAACCTCGGCGCACCCACCGACTCCAGCGGCGTGCTCACCGACATCACGCCCGCTCGCCTCGCCGAGAGCCCCGAGACGTTCCGCGGACGGCTCATCGAGTGGACCGTCCAGTTCATCGCCCTCCAACGCGCCGAGAAGATCCGCAGCGACTTCTCCGAGGGCGAACCCTTCATCCTCGCCCGCGGACCCGATACCGACCCCGGCTTCGTCTACATCGCCGTCCCCCCCGACCGCCTGGCCGAGGTCGAGGCCCTGCGTCCCCTCCAACGGATCACCGTCGTCGCACGGGTTCGCAGCGCGCGTTCGCCTCTGATGGACGCGCCGGTTCTGGACCTCGTGCGCCTGCGCTGAGCGCCGGCCGCGGCACGCCCACGTCCGCCCGGTTGACGGAACCCTTGTCGCCGCGGTACTTTATCCCAACAACAAACATATGTAGTACGGGCGACGTGCGATGGAGGGGCCGCTGTGGGCCAGACGCGCAGGAGCCGCGGAATCGCGGTGAGCTTGACAATTCTGCTCGGATTTGGTGCGTTCGCCGTCCGGCATGCCTCCCGGGGGGACGGCGCGGCCGAGGCGGCTCGGGAGGGCGTGGAGGCGCGTCCGGCGCCGTCGGCGCCGCGGGCCGCGCCGGCGATCGATGGGGGCGGGGCGGCTTCGGTTCCGGTGTCGCGTGCGACGCGGGCGCTGCCCGGCGCGGGTGCGGCTGCGCTCGAGGGGATCCCGGCGCCGGCGAGTCCGCAGCGGGTGGGTGCGCCGGCGGTCCGGCTGGGTCCGGAGGCGTTCGGGAGGAGCGGCGCGCTCCGGACCTGGCAGGCCATGCCGGGGGAGCGTGTGGAGTTGCCGCTCGAGTGGATGGGCGCGCGGCCGGCGGAAGCGTGGTACCGGTGGGTGTCGTGGCCGGCGTCGGAGCGGGGTGAGCCCGCGCCGCTGGGAGAGGAGGATGCGGCGGTGGCGCCGTCGAAGCCGGGGGTGTACGGCCTCGAGATCGGAGACGGTGATGGTTCGCGGGTCCTCGAGGGATGGCGCCTCGTGGTCTGGATGCCGCGGGAGCGGAAGAAGGGTGCGTACCTTCGGGGATACCGGATCGGGTGGTACCCGGACGCGGATGGCGCGCCCACGGAGCGGTACGCGCCGCCGGCGGGCTTCATCGAAGTGACGCCCGAGAATCAGGAGCTGCGGTTGTCGACGCACTTCAAGGTGCGGGAGTTCCTGACGAAGGACCAGCGCAGTGTCTGGCCGAAGTACGTCGCGATCGATCCGCGTCTGCTGGACAAGCTCGAGCTGGTGATCCAGGACCTCGAGGCGCGTGGGATCCGCGCCGACCACCTCGTGGTGATGAGCGGGTTCCGGACGCCGCAGTACAACCGCAAGGGGTTGAATCTGGGCCGGGCCGTCTACAGCCGGCACCAGTACGGCGATGCGGCGGACGTGTGGGTGGACAACGACCTGGACTGGTACATGGACGACCTGAACGGTGACGGGCGGCGCAATACGGCGGATGCTCGGGTCATGCTCGAATCCGTGCGCCGCGTCGAGGCGCGCTACCCCGAGTTGGTCGGCGGTGCCGGCATCTACAGGGACAACGGCGTGCACGGTCCGTTCATCCACATCGACGCGCGCGGGTACCGGGCGCGCTGGTAGGTGCGCGTCGCGGCGTGCCGGTCCCGAGCGGCCGCGCCGCGGCGCTCGAGCGGGCCTCCGCGGCGGTTCGCTCTTTCGCGATGCGCCGCAGCGCGCCATCTTGACCGGTGAAGTCGTGGATCGTGAGGCGCGACCCACTCGGCGCCGGAAAGGTGGCCCCATGCAGGATCAGGCGCTGCTGCGCGGGTTTGCCGCGATCGGTGTGTTCCTGGCGGCGGCCGGTTGTTCGGACGGCGGCACCGGGCCGGCCGATCACGGATACGTGATCGAGGCGGCGGGCGGAGATGGCCAGGTCGCGCTCGCGGGCGCGGAGCTGGACAGGCCGCTGCGCGCCGTCGTATCGGATGCGGAAAGGGGTGAGCCGGTCGCGGACCTGGCGGTCGCATGGGAGGTGGCGGAAGGGGCCGGCGCTTCGCTCTCGCCGACGTCGTCGACCACGGATTCGCTCGGGCGCGCCAGTACGCGACTCCGCCTCGGGCCGAGCACGGGGACGTACCGCGTCCGCGCGCGCGTTGCAGGCGGCGGCGCGGAGACGGTCTTCGAGGCCCACGCCGTCCTGATACCGCATCTCTCCTCCATCTCTCCGGCGGAGGCGAACGTCGGCGAGACCGTCGTTCTCCACGGTCAGGACTTTCCTGCCGATCCGGAGCTGGTCGCCGTCACCTTCGACGGCATGCGCGGCGCGGTCGTCTCCGCGACGGCGACCGAGATCCAGGCGATCGTGCCCGATTGCCTCCCGACGCGGACCGTCGACGTCGCGGTCCTCGCCGGCAGTGCGGAGAGCGGATCCGTCCCGCTCGATGTGCACGGAGCGGATGCCGCGCCGCTCGCGCTCGCGCCGGGCGAGTCCGTCGTCCTCTCCGACTCCGCCGAACTGGCGTGCATCCGCTTGCCCGACGACCCCGATGCGCTGTACCTCGTGGTGCTGGCCAACGACACCGATGAGCCCGGCGCCTCGCTATTTTACCGCGTCCTCGCCCTCGCGGGGGAGGAGGCGCCCGTGCTGGCCGCGCGCGGTGCCGGTCCACTCGCCGACGCCGGAATCGCCATCGGCTCCGCGAGCGCTCCGCGGATCGCGCCGTCCGCGGGCGATGCTCCTCTCGGCGGCTCCGCGGCCGGCGTATCGGCCAGCCGCGCGCCCGCCGGTCTCGCGGATGGAGCCCCGGCCTCTCGCGGCGCCATGCGCGCCGCCGCGTTCGCCCCGTTCCGGGCCGGCGCCATGCAGCAGGACCCGCCCGGGCCGGCGCTCTGGTGGGAGTCGCGGATCCGCCGGCTGGAACGCGAGCTGGATCCCGGAGATCGCCTCCGCCGGCGGCGCACGGCGCCGCTCGACGAAACCGGCCGGCGCGAACTCCGCCTGGCCGCCACGCCGCCCGCGATCGGTTCCACCAGAAGCTTCCAGGTCTTCAACCGGGACGAGGCGTTCAGTACGGTCACGGCGCGCGTCGAATACGTCAGCGACCACGCGATCCTCTATCAGGACGTGGACGCGCCGGCCGGCGGCTTCACACCCCAGGACTTCGAGAACTTCGGCCGGACCTTCGACGATCCGGTCTACAACGCCGTCGTCTCGGCGTTCGGCGCCCCCTCGGACATCGATGAGAACGGCCGGATCATCATCCTCTTCACGCCGGTCGTCAATGCATTGACGCCGGCAGGCAGCTCCAGCTACGTCGTGGGTTTCTTCTACGGCATCGACCTGGCCGGCTCGAAGAACGGCAACGGCGGCGAGGTCTTCTACGGCATCGTGCCGGATCCCGAGGGCGATTTCGGCCGCGCGCACTCGACCACGGAGGTCCTGGCCGCCATCAACCCGGTGCTGGCACACGAGCTCCAGCACATGATCCACTACAATCAGCGAGTGCTGGTCGGGGGCGCGGAGGGGCAGGGGGTGCTGTGGCTCTCGGAGGCGCTGGCGCACATGGCCGAGGACGTCGTGGCCGACGTCTACCGCGACCGCGGCGACGCGGAACGCGAGCAGTTGTTCAGAGCCGCGAACATCGACCGCGCGTGCCGGTTCCTCGCGGTGCCCTCGAACACCAGCCTGATCGCGGAGGGCTCACTCGGGACGCTCGAAGAACGCGGAGCGCAGTGGCTCTTCATCAAGTACCTGGCGGGGCACTACGGTGGTAGCTCGCTGCTCGGCGCGCTCACGAGGAGCACGCTCACGGGCGTGGCGAACGTCGAGAGCGCCACGCAGACGCCCTGGGCCGGGCTCGTGCATCAGTGGGCCACCGCGCTCTGGGCCGACGATGCACCCGAACTGGATGGCGTCGAGATCGATCCGCGCCTCACCTTCACGAATCTCGACATGCGCGCCGCGATCCGGTGCAATGGCGAGTTCCCGCTCCAGGCCGTCGGCCTCCCCTTCGAAGACTTCGTCTTCAGCCAGTGGCTTCCGGCCGCCGCCGGGGGCCACTTCCTCCTCGGTGCGGATGCACTGGATCCGCCGCCGCTCCGCCTGAGCATGACCGCGCCGCGCGGCGCGCCGTTCCCCGCCGACGCCCGGCCGGCGCTCGTGCTGCTGCGAGTGCGCTGAGGCGGTCGTCGCGTCGTTTCGGCATCGCACGCGCTCGCCGGACGAGCGCGGCGCGCGGCCACGCGGCTCCGAACCGCGCCAGCGCGCCCCACCCGCCGGTTCGGAGCCACTCGGTCACCCGTCGTGTGACCGCGGCGCGCGGGAGCGACTCCGGAGAGGCGCGAGGACCCCGCTAGAAGCCCGCCGCCCGCGACGCGACCGGCAGTGTCGGCCGCAGCGCCGCGGCCACGGCGCGCCCCGTCCACTCGGCGGGCGGCTCGATGCCGAGCAGCCGCAGCGCCGTGGCGGCGGTGTCCATCGTGTGAATCCCCGCCGGCAGCCGCGTCCCCGCGCGGACGCCCTCGCCCCACAGGATCCACGGGATGGTCATGTCGCGCGGGTCGCGACTGCCGTGGTCCCGGCCGTGCCCGCCGTGGTCCGCCGTCACGAGCAGCGTGTACTTCCCGCGGCCGTACGCATCATCGGCCGCCTCGACCAGCGCCTCGACCGCCGCGTCCGCGCGCCGAACGGCCCAGCCGTACACGAAGCTCATCCATCCGATCGTGTGGCCCGCGTAATCCGGCTCGCCGATGTGCACGAAGATCAGGTTCGGCCGCTCGTGCTCGATGTAGCGGATCGCCGCCGGCACCGTCCACGTCGCCATCCGGTGCCCCAGGTTCGATGCCGGCGCCTGCCAGTAGTCCAGCGAACCGGGCCGCAGCAAGTGCCGGAACTTCGCCTTGCTGAAGAACGCCGCCGTGTGGTACCCGTGCGCCTTCGCCACCTCGAAGACCGTCGGCACCCCGACGATCCCGTGCTCATCCGTCTGCCGGCTGTTCCACTCCACGCCGTGCACCGACGGCGGCACGCCGGTCAGCATCGACGTGTGCGAGGGCAGCGTCTTGCTCGGGTAGATGGTCTCCGCTTCGAGCGAGTACGCCCCCTCCCGCATCAGGCGTTGCAGCGTCTCCGCGCCATATTCGGCGATCGCGTCCGGGCGGAGCCCGTCGATCGAGACGATGATGACGTGTTCCGTGACGGCGGCCGGCGCCTCCGGCGGCCCGCCCCGCCGCGCCGCAGCCCCGCCCGACACCGGCAATGCCGCCCCGGACGACTGGGCCGGTGCGATGCCGAAGGAGAGCGCGACCATCGCGATCGCCGCCGTTGCCACACGCAGCCGGCCGAAAAACCCTTGCAGCATCACTTGGGGTAGGAACCTCCATCGGCGGATCCGCACGCCCGGACACCGGTGTCCGCCGCCGGCGCGCGCTGGTTCTCGTAAATCGGGATAAGAAACAAATATAGCGGTGTGGGCGCGCGATCACAACCGACGCGCGGCCGTTCGCCATCGACCCCGGGACGCGGCGATGCGGCCTCGTGCCGGCACGAGAGGCGATGTTGCTCGGATCGGATCGCGAGGTGGCCTGCGGGGCTCCGGCTCCCCCGCCTGGCCACTCTGCGCCGAACGGTCGGCCCGGGCCCTTACTGCGGACCCGCACCCCGGCTGGAACCCGCCGGTGCCGTGGGCCGGGACCGCGTGGCTCGGATGGCCGCGGCGGCGGCCGGTCGGCCGGTCCGTGGCCCGGCGGGGCGGTTCGCGCCCGGCGCTGCCGCCGTGCCGGGGGGCGATGTCGCGGTGCCCGCGGCGCCGGCATCCGTCTCCGCGCTCTCCCGTAGCGCCGCGTGCGCCGCGGCCAGCCGCGCCACGGGGACGCGGAACGGCGAGCACGAGACGTAGTCGAGGCCGGTCCGGTGGAAGAAGTCGACGGAACTCGGCTCGCCGCCGTGCTCGCCGCAGACGCCGACCTTGAGCGCAGGCTTCACCGTGCGTCCGTCGCGGGTGGCGCGTTCGACGAGCTGGCCGACCCCCTCCTGATCCAGGACCTGGAACGGATCGGCGGGGAAGATCCCGTGCTCGAGGTAGTAGGGCAGGAAGGTTCCGGCATCGTCGCGCGAGATCCCGTAGGTGGTCTGCGTCAGGTCGTTGGTGCCGAACGAGAAGAAGTCGGCCTCGGCCGCGATCGCGCCCGCGGTGAGCGCGGCGCGCGGCAGTTCGATCATGGTGCCGACCAGGTACGGGACGGCGACGTCGGCTGCCGCGAGCACCTCGTCGGCGACGCGCCGGACGAGCGCCGCCTGGTCGCGCAGCTCCGCGACATCGCCGACGAGCGGGACCATCACCTCGGGCTGCACGCGGACCCCGTCGCGCGCCACGGCGACGGCGGCCTCGAAGATCGCGCGGACCTGCATCTCGGTGATCTCCGGGTGCGAGATCCCGAGCCGGACGCCACGGTGCCCGAGCATCGGGTTCGCCTCGCGGTGCCGCTCGACCCGCCGCGCCAGCTCCGCCACATCAATGCCGAGCGTCTCCGCCACCCGCCGCACCTCCTCCTCGCCGCGCGGGAGAAACTCGTGCAGCGGCGGATCGAGCAGCCGGATCGTGACCGGCAGCCCGTCCATGGCGCGGAAGATCCCCTCGAAGTCCGATCGCTGCATCGGCAGCAGCCGCTCGAGCGCGCGCCGGCGCGCCTCCTCCGCGGGAGCCAGGATCATCTCGCGGAACGCCTGGAGCCGCTCGCCGTCGAAGAACATGTGCTCGGTCCGGCAGAGGCCGATCCCCTCCGCACCGAACTCCCGCGCCCGGCGTGCATCGGCCGGCGTGTCCGCGTTGGTCCGGACGCGGAGCATCCGGAAACCGTCGGCCCACGCCATGAGACGCTGATAATGCGACGACAGCTCCGGCTCGACCGTCGGCACGCGTCCGACCAGCACGCGCCCCGTACTGCCGTCCACCGTGATCCAGTCGCCCTCGGCCACGGTGTGCTCGCCGGCAGTGAGTACACGCCGCTCCGGCTCGATCCGAAGGTCGCGCGCGCCGACGACACAGCACTTGCCCATCCCGCGGGCCACCACGGCGGCGTGCGATGTCATCCCGCCCCGCGCCGTCACGATCGCGCACGCGGCGACCATCCCGTGGAAGTCGTCGGGCGACGTCTCGTTCCGGACCAGAACGACGGCATCGCCGCCCGCGGCGCGTGCGGCGGCCGTGTCCGGATCGAACACCGCCTGCCCGGCGGCCGCGCCGGGGGAGGCCGGGAGACCCACGGCAAGGACGGGGGCATCGACGTCGGGGTCGACCTGACGATGCAGTAGGTGGTTCAGCCGCCCGGGCTCGACCCGCCGCACGGCCTCCGCCGGGTCGATCAGCCCCTCATCCACCATCTCGACCGCGATGCGTACCGCCGCCGCGACGGTGCGCTTGGCCGAGCGCGTCTGCAACAGATAGAGCCGCCCCCGCTCGACGGTGAACTCGATGTCCTGAACATCCCGGTAATGCCGTTCGAGCGTCTCCTGTACGCGCACCAGCTCCTGGTACGCGCCAGGGAGCCGCCGCGCCATTTCCTCGATCGCCAGCGGGTCGCGGATCCCCGCCACCACGTCCTCCCCCTGCGCGTTCATCAGAAACTCGCCGAAGAAGCGCCGCTCGCCCGTCGCCGGATCGCGCGTGAACGCCACACCCGTCCCCGAGTCCTCACCCATGTTGCCGTAAACCATCGCGACCACGTTCACGGCCGTGCCAAGGTCGTCCGGAATCTCGTGGACGCGCCGGTACGCGATCGCACGGTCGCTGTTCCACGAACGGAAGACCGCCTCGATCGCGCCCCAGAGCTGCGCCTCCGGCGATTCCGGGAACGCCGCGCCCGCCTCCGCCTCGATCAACGCCTTGAACTCCGCCACGAGACCCCGCAACGCCGCGGCGTCCAGCTCCGTGTCCTGCTCCACGCCGCGCGCCGCCTTGCACGCCTCGATCCGCTCCTCGAACCGCCGCGCAGCCACGCCCAACACCACGCCGCCGTACATCTGTACGAACCGACGGTACGAGTCGTACGCGAAGCGTTCATCGCCCGCCGCGCTCGCCAGCGCCGCCGCCGTCGCGTCGTTCAGCCCCAGGTTCAGGATCGTATCCATCATCCCCGGCATCGACACCGCCGCGCCGCTCCGCACCGAGACCAGGAGCGGCTGCTCGCCGCCGCCGAAGCGCTTGCCGGTCTCGCGTTCGAGACGCGCAACACCCTCCGCGACGGCCTCCCGCAACCCCTCCGGATAACCGTGCTCTCGTAGGAAGTACCGGCAAACTTCCGTCGTCAACGTGAACCCCGGGGGCACCGGGACGCCGAGACGCGTCATCTCCGCCAGGTTCGCGCCCTTGCCGCCGAGCAGGCGCTTGTCTTCCTTGCCGCCGTCCGCGCGGCCGCCGCCGAACGAATAGACCAGGGGAATCGACATCGGTTGGCTCCGGTCTGGATGGGTCGTGCCAGGTGGGTGGCCGCCGCGGCGGGATGCAAGATGGGGGCCGGCCGATGAGAGACCCCGGGCGCCACGCCCGCGGCGCCCGCCCGCGCTCCACCATCCGGACGGATGCCACGCCGCCGCGGGCCGCGATGCCAACACCGCGCAACCGCAACGGCTGATGGGGAGGCGCAGCAGTCGACGCCAGCGGGCGCCGACGGGATCGAGGCCGGGATCGGGATCGGGCTATGGGTCGCGATCAGGCCACGAACCGGGCACGGTCGGGACGATGGACCGCGATCAAACCGCGGAGCGCAGTATTACTGCGGCACGCGCCCGAGCACGCGCACCACAGGCGGACGGGTGCTGGCGCTAAGCCCGGGCCTCAGTCTCTCCGTTCCCCCGCCCCCGCCCCAGCCCGAGCCCTAGCCCGGGGCGCCCCCGGCGCCCCCTCCACATCCACGAGCGGCGCCTGGTAGTTCCCGGAGAAGCACGCATTGCAGAAGGGTCCGAATTCGCGGACGGCCGATTCCATCCCTTCGAGCGAGAGGTAGCCGAGCGAGTCGACGCCGAGGTTGCGGCGGATCTCGTCGACGGAGTGGCGCGCGCCGATCAACTCCTCGCGCGTCGGCATGTCGATGCCGTAATAGCAGGGGAAGCGGACCGGCGGGCTGGCGATGCGGAAGTGGACCTCGCGGGCGCCGGCCTCGCGGATGAGCGTGACGAGCCCGCGACTGGTGGTGCCCCGCACGAGCGAGTCGTCGACCACGACGACGCGCTTCCCCTCGATGACCTCGCGCACCGGGTTGTACTTGATGCGGACCCGGAAGTCGCGGCCGGCCTGCGTGGGATGGATGAAGGTCCGCCCCACGTAGTGGTTACGGATCAGCCCCAATTCGAGCGGGATCCCGCTGGCCTCGCTGTAGCCGAGTGCCGCGGAGTTGGACGAGTCGGGGACGCTGAAGACGCAGTCCGCGTCCGCGGGTTGTTCGCGGGCGAGGGCGTGCCCGAACGCCCGGCGCGCGCGGTCCACGCTGACGCCCCACAGACGGGAGTCGGGGCGCGCGAAGTAGACCAGCTCGAAGATGCACGGTGCGGGCGCCGGCGCGCGTTCCAGAGGTGGCAGCGGCGTCACAAGGTCGCCCTCGATTCGCAGCAGTTCTCCGGGCTCGAGATCGCGGATGAATTCCGCGCCGAGCAGGTCGAGCGCGCACGTCTCGCTGGCGACGACGTGACCGCCATCCTTGCGCCCCAGCACGAGCGGCCGAAAGCCCCACGGGTCGCGGGCGGCGTAGACCACGTCGCCGATGGTGATCAACACCGAGAACGCGCCGGCCAGACGCGACAGCGCCTCCGCGACCTGCTCGTCGGGCCGCTCGCGGCGCGAGCGCGCGATCAGGTGTACGATCACCTCCGTGTCGATGTTCGACTGGAAGATCGCACCATCGCGGACCAGCTCCGTCCGCAGTGCCAGCGCGTTCGTGATGTTGCCGTTGTGCACGAGTGCCAGGTCGCCGCGGTGATAGCGGACGAGCAGCGGTTGGGCGTTGTTGAGCCCCGGACCTCCGGCGGTCGAGTACCGGGTGTGGCCGAGCGCGGTCCGGCCGGGCAGCCCGTCCAGCACGGCGTCGTCGAACGAATCGGAGACCATGCCCGGGGCCTTGTATACGCGCGCGGACCCCTCGTCGACCGCGCAGATCCCGGCGGCTTCCTGCCCCCGGTGTTGGAGCGCGTAGAGGCCGAGGAACACCTGCTCCGCGGCGTGCTCGATTCCCGAAACGGCGACGATTCCACACATGTGTCCGGACCGAATGGTGTGTGCGTGCCCGTACCCGGCGGCAGAATTCTGCGGTCTGCTACCCGTGAGCACAAGGTCCGTTCAGCGATGTGCCGTCCAGGGCCCGCCACGGGGCGGAGATAGCCGGGCGCGGCCTTCTCCGCGCCGCGCGCGCCGATCCTCCGGCGTGGTACCACGCGCTTCAGCGGTCGCGCCGGCGTCGCCTCGAGCGACGCCCCCTGCGGCCGGCCCGCCGCGGCAGGCCGCCCGCGCGCCGTTCCGCGAGCCAGCGCTCGCCGCCCGTCCGCGCGCCCGGCTGGTCTTCCGGCCACCACACGTCGGCTCCACTCGGTACGCCGCCGCGGTACTCCCAGCCGTAGCCGGACCAGGCGTCCGGGCCGTGTCCCCGCCAACGCCACGCGCCGCGCCCCGGGGCACGCTCCCACTGGCGCCGGATCGCCGGGTCGTAGCCGCGCCCGCGCCACGGCGCCCAGCGGCGGCGTGTCGTCCCCCGCACGGCGCCCCGGCCGTACAGCGGTCCGCGGTACGGACCTCCCCGCCATTGCATGCACATCCTCCGCGTCACGGATCGTGATCGGTCCTCGTCCACACGGCCGCAAGGCGCGTTCCCCGCGCGGGATCGCACGCTGGCAAGTATCCTGCACCACGCGGCACGGTCGCGGCGGGCGTGCCTCAGGAGGACCGGTGCGCGGAGACGGCGGCTCGGCAGACGGGAGCGTGGGGGACCGGCGCGCGAGGCGTCGGCAACCTCGGCATCCGTCCGCCCGGCAGCTCGGGATCGAATATGCGCGGGGCATCGGCGGCGGCCTGTTCCTGGGACTGCCGCTCCTCATGACCATGGAGATGTGGCGGACCGCGCTCATCATGCCGCCGTGGAAGCTCCTGCTCTTCCTCGTCGTCGACTTCGGCGCGCTGCTGATCCTCGAGTACTACAGCGGGTTCCGGGAGGAGGAGACGTTCGCGGAAGTCGCCGAGGACGCGCTCGTCGCGTTCGGCATCGGCGTGGCGCTCTCCGCCGTGCTCCTCTTCGTGCTCGGCCTGGTCACGCCGGAGATGTCCGCACGCGAGGCGCTCGGCAAGATCGGGCTCCAGGCGATCCCGGCCAGCATCGGCGCCTCCGTCGCGATGAGCCAGCTCGGGCAGCGGAGCGCGGCGAGCCAGGGGAAGACGCGGGAGGCCGGGTTCTGGGGCTCGCAGGCCGTGGCCCTGGCCGGCGCCCTGGTCTTCGGCTTCAACATCGCGCCGACCGAGGAGCCAATGCTGCTCGGCCTCTGGATGCGTTGGTGGCACGCTCTCATCCTCGCGCTCCTCTCGTTGCTTCAAGTGCACGTTCTGGTCTACGCCGTGGATTTTCGCGGCGCGCACGCCATTCCGAGGGGTCGGACGTGGTGGGAGGTCTTCGTCCAGGAGAGCGTCACGTCGTACGCCGTGGCGGTCCTGCTCGCCGCGTATCTCCTCTGGACCTTCGGCCGGATCGGAGCGCACACCGGCGCGGCCGAGACCGTGCACATGGTGGTGGCGCTCTCGTTCGCCACCAGTCTGGGCGCGGCTGCCGGCAAGCTCATTCTCTGAGACGCCGGGCGCGGGCGGTTTGCTCCGCGAGGCGGGGAGGCGCATGGGGAACACGGATGAGCACGATCGGCCGCCGGTCCAGGCGGCTGCGGCGCCGGCCGCCGGGAGCGACGCGTCCGACCGCGCCAGGATCCGAGGCGAGCAGCTCAGGGCGGCCGGGGCGCACGGACCGCTCCAGTGGATGGCGGCCGGCATCAGCGCGGCGCTGACCATCGGCATCCTCGCCTTCCTGGCCTGGGATGGCCTGACGCCCGACCGGCCGCCGGATTTCGAGATCCGGCCGGGCCCGATCCGTCGCATCGGCGAGGCGTACCAGCTCCCGTTGTACGTGCGCAACCGCGGCGACCTGGGCGTGGCCGGCGTCCGCATCCGCGCCGCGCTCCTCCGCGACGACAGCGTCGTGAGCCACGTCGACCTCACGTTGGACTGGCTCCCCGGCGGATCGCAGCGGCGAGTGACGGCCGTGTTCACCCGCGATCCGCGGCGCTATCGCATTGGCGCGGCCGTCCGCGGTTACATCGAGCCCTGACGGCAGCCGCGCCGACACCGGTGGACAAGCCCGTGGGATCCGAGTACGCTTCTGTCGGCGCTCGCGCGTGCCGCCGGGATCGGAGACGCGGTCGAGCCGTGCGGCGCGCCCGAGTCCCGTACCGGTAGGGACTCGCCGAGATTGGAGGGAGGACATCGGGCCGGGTGAGCGTGCGACCACGGCGGACGCGAGCCCGAGCCATCCGCGGGCGGACACGCGGGAAAACGGAACGCGAGGGGATCATGTCACTGCACCGGGCGGTGCCCGCGGCGATCCTCGCCGCGGGGCTGGTCTGGCCAGGCGCAACGCGCGGCCAGGAGCCGGCGACGGACAGCGTTGCGCCCATTCCGGTGCGCCCCATCGTCATCACGGTGTTGCGGGCGCCGATCGAGTTGCGTGAGGCGCCGTATGCCGTGGATGTGGTCGATGAGGCGCGGCTGCGCCGCGGCCGGCCCGGCCTGGGTCTGGATGAGACCCTGCGCGGCGTACCGGGCGTGCAGATCGACAACCGCTACAATGATGCGCTCGGCGAGCGGATCTCGATCCGCGGCTTCGGCGCGCGCGCCCAGTTCGGCGTCCGCGGCATCAAGGTCCTGGTGGACGGCATTCCGGCCACGCTGCCGGACGGCCAGACCACGCTCAGCCACGTGGACCTGAGCGCGCTCGGGCGCATCGAGGTGTTGCGGGGACCCGCCTCGATGCTGTACGGCAACGCGGCGGGCGGCGTGATCCTGCTCGAAACGGATCCGGCGAGTGGGGCACCGTGGGAGGCGGGCGTGGTCGCGGGGCAGGACGGGCTGCTCCGGCTGGATGCGACGGCGGCGGGCAGCAGCGCGGATGCGGCGTACCTGCTGCACGTCGCCCGCCTCGCGTACGACGGCTACCGCGACTTCAGTGCGTCGGAGAAGCTGCACGCCACGGCGCGCCTGCACTGGCTGCGCGGTGACGAAGACCTGCGCGTGACGGGTCACTTCGTGGATTACGATGCGCGCAACCCCGGATCCCTCTCCGCGGCGGAACTCGAAGCGGATCGGACCGCCGCGCACCTCTCCAACCGGACGCAGCGCACGGGCGAGCGAGGGCAACAGGGCGAACTCGGTGCGATCTGGCGCCGGCCGTTGGGCGCGCATCGACTCGAGGCGTCCGCCTATGTCGTGGCGCGGAGCGTCGACAACCCGATCCCGCCCGCGATCATCGACCTCAGGCGCACGGCGGGCGGTGCGCGCGTCGTGTTCCGCTCCGGCACCGGTACCGGCGCGCGCGGTTGGCGGTGGGCCGTCGGCGCCGACATCGGGCTGCAACACGACGACCGGCACAACTTCGAGAACAATGCCGGCGCCCGCGGTGCGCTCACGCTGGACCAGTCGGAGGCCGTCGCGGCGCTGGGCGCCTTCGCGAACCTGGCGCTCCCGCTCACCGGGCCGCTCGACCTGACCGCCGGCCTGCGCTACGACCGCTTCCGGTTCTCCGCCGCCGACCGGCTGATCGCGCCGGACGACCCGGATGACTCGGGCGTCCGCACGATGGACGCGCTCAGCCCATCGCTCGGACTCCACCTCGCGCTGGGCGATGCGGCGCACCTCTACGCGAACGCGACCACCGCCTTCGCCACGCCCACGACCACGGAGCTGGCGAACCGGCCGGACGGCGCCGGGGGCTTCAACCCGTCGCTCGAGCCGGAACACACGTTCTCCGTCGAAGCTGGCGCACGGGGACGCATCGCCGATCGGGTCGGGGTTCAGTTCGCCCTTTATCGCGCCGCCGTCGACGACGTGCTCATTCCGTTCGAGGTCGCTTCCGCACCCGGCCGGCAGTTCTTCCGCAACGCCGGCTCCGCCGTGCATCGCGGCGTCGAGGCGGCGCTCGATGCGGAGCTCGCCCCCCGGTTCCACGCGCGGCTGGCCTACACCTACACGGATGCGCGCTTTTCCGGCGGCACCGCGGCGACCGCGACCATCGACGGCAACCGCATCCCCGGCGTCGCGCCCCACCGCATCGAGGCCGCCATCGCCTTCGACGACGGCTCCCGTTACGCCGTCCTCGAAGCCCGCCATTCGGCCGATATCCCCGTCGACGACGCGAACAGCGCCGTCTCCCCCGGCTACACCGTCCTCGATGCCAGGATCGGCCACGCCGGCTTCCGCCTCGGCCGAATCGACCTGGCGCCGACCCTCGGCATCACCAATGTCACGGATGCCGCATACAACGCCAGCGTGACCGTCAACGCCTTCGGCGGCCGCTACTTCGAACCGGGCCCCGGCCGCGCCTTCTACGCCGCCCTCAGCCTGCGGTTGGGCGCCGAGCCGTAGCCGCTCCACGCCCGACCCAGCGCCGCCCCCAGCCCCGGCCTGGCGCCCGCAGGCCGCCCTGGAATGAAGATTGCGCCGCGCTCGGGCCGTTGGTCGACGGCCCGGTGCCTTGCCATGAAACTGGTGATCTTCGGCCTCACCGTGAGCTCATCCTGGGGGAACGGGCACGCCACCCTCTGGCGCGGGTTGTCACGTGCGCTGGGCGAGCGAGGGCATCGCGTAATCTTCTTCGAGCGCGACGTCCCGTACTACGCGGCCCACCGGGATCTCACCGAGCTGGCCGGCGGCGAGTTGTTCCTCTATCCGAGCTGGGACGTCGCGCTCCCCGTCGCACGGCGTCACCTCCGCGACGCCGACGTGGGGATGGTCACGTCGTACTGCCCCGACGGGATCGCCGCCTCGGAGCTGGTCCTGTCTTCGGCCGCCGGCGTGCGCGCCTTCTACGACATGGACACGCCGGTCACGCTCGAGCGCCTCGCCCGCGGCGAGCCGGTCGACTACATCGGGCCGGACGGGCTGGGCGACTTCGACGTCGTCCTGAGCTACACCGGGGGCGCGGCACTGGACGCGCTGCGGCAGCGGCTCGGTGCGCGCCGGGTCGCACCGCTCTACGGCAGCGTCGATCCGAACGCGTACCGCCGCGTCCCAGCCGTCGCCTGGTACCGCGCGGATCTGTCCTACCTCGGCACCTACGCCGCCGACCGGCAGGACCGGCTCGCCGCGCTCTTCATCGAGACCGCCAGGCGACGGCCCGACCGCCGGTTCCTGATCGGCGGGGCGCAATACCCGCAGGACTTCCCCTGGACCGAGAACATCTACTTCGTACAGCACGTTCCGCCGCGCGACCACCCGGCCTTCTACAGCTCGTCGGCGCTGACGCTCAACGTGACGCGCCGGCCGATGGCCGAGATGGGCTATTGCCCCTCCGGTCGCCTCTTCGAGGCCGCCGCCTGCGGCGTGCCCATCCTCAGCGATTGGTGGGAGGGGCTGGACGAGCTGTTCGAGCCGGATCGGGAGATCCTCATCGCGCGGGACACGGACGAGGCCGCCGCCGCGGTCGACCTGCCCCGCGAGCGGCTCGCCGAGATCGGTCGCGCAGCCCGCGAGCGCGTGCTCGCCGAACACACCGCCGAACGGCGCGCGCGTGAACTCGAAGCGGCGCTCGAAGCCCCCCGCCGGCCTCGGGGAACCGACGCACGGCAACGCCGTGAGCCGGCCGCCGACCGCCAGCCGCAGCCGGCGTCGCGCGCCGCGGCGCCTTTCGATCCATCCGCCGCCGGGGAGTCCTGAGCCGTGTGGGGGATCGTTCCGGCCGCCGGGATCGGGAGCCGGATCCAGCCCCTCGCCTTCTCGAAGGAGCTGCTCCCCGTCGGTAGCCGCTTCGAGGCCGGCGTCGAACGACCTCGCGCCGTCAGCGAATTCCTGCTCGAACGCATGATCCGCGGCGGCGCCACCCGCATCTGCTTCGTCATTGCGCCGGGCAAGTCCGACATCGTCGAGTACTACGGCGGTGAGATCGCGGGCGCGAACATCTGCTACGTCGTCCAGCCGCGGCCCGCGGGGCTGTGCGATGCGATCTTCCGCGCCCTTCCGTGGATCCGCCCGGACGAATCCGTGCTCGTCGGCCTCCCCGACACCGTGTGGTTCCCCGAAGACGGCTTCGCCGCGCTGCCTCCCGGCACCCTGTCGTTCCTGCTGTTCCCGTCGGACCATCCCGCGCTCTTCGATGCCGTCGTGACCGACGAGCGCGGCCGCGTCCTCGAGATCCAGGTCAAGCGACGGGACGCGACTTCCGACTGGATCTGGGGCGCCTTCAAGCTCCCCGGTGCCGTCCTCGCCGACCTCCACGCGCTCTGGTGCGAGCGCGACCGCCGCGACGAATACATCGGAACGCTCGTCAACGACTACCTCGCCCGGGGCGGCACCGCCCTCGGGATCCGGGCCGGCGAGGCGTATGTGGACGTGGGGACGCTACACGGCTACCGCGAGGCGATGCAGGTGCTCAGTGCGCGGGCGGCCGCGGCCGCGCAGGCGCTGCCCAGCGTCGGCCGCGCAGCCGGGGCCCGATCCCGTGGGTACCCGGGCGCCGTGCCGTAGCCTGCGGCCGCGTCGGGCGACGGTGCTCCGCGATCCGGCTCACGCCGCCTCCTCGTCCTCGAACATCGGGCTGACCTCCCGCCACAGCGACTCGACCCGGCGGCGCAGCTCGCGCACCCGCTCCTCCTCTTCCGGCTGGTGTTGCAGGTGGAAACGCGCCGCACTGAGCGCCGCGTACGCTCGCCACAACGCCGATGATGCCGCGGTCCGCTGGCCGCGCCGGCGCCGTTCGTTCCGGAGGCGGGCGATGACCCACTCGGAGAACTCCTCATCCAGCAGCATCGCATCGCCCTTGCCCTTCGTCTGCCTCGCCACGAATTCCTTGAGCTTGGTCCGGAAGCTCTTCGGCACGCCGGCGATGAGGTAGACGGAGAGGTCCTCCCGCTCGATCAGTTCCTCGTCCATGGTGGCCTCCGGCGGTGTTCCGCCCGGGTTCGGCGTCGCAAGGTGCAAATCCGATGCCCCGGAGGGGTTTGCGCGGCGGGGCCGTGCCAGGATCATCTCGGACCCGCCGACCCACCGCGCCCGGGTCCCTCGGCCCGCGCCCGTGACACGATCCAGCGCTCGCGCCACGGTCCAGCCGCCGTCGCACACGACCCAGCGCCCGGACGCGTCCGGTCCTGGCCGCCGCGCGGGCCGCTGCGCGCGCCGGGCGGCACGGCCCGTGCACCCGGCGCCCACCTCGACCGCCGGACGCCACCGTCCCGACCCCACCGTTCCCCACCGGAGGCCCCGCATGAAGAAAGGACGGGATTTCCTGCGTGAACAGGTCCACAACGCCGTGATGCAGCACCGCGAGTTGGTCGAAGCCGTGGACGAGCACCGGGATCAGGCGCAGGACCCGCGCTTCCGCGAGCTGTGCGCCCGCTGGCTGCCGACGCTGCGCGAGCATCAGCGGCGGCTCGAAGAGTACAGCGATACGCTCGGCGGCGCGGACGGCCTGAAGAAGGCGATCGGCACACTCGTCGGCACCGCTCGCGCCGCCGTGGACGCCATGCGCGAGAGCGACTTCCTCCGCCTGGTCGGCGACATCATCGCCACCCGGCAGGCGCAGGACACCTTCGCCACCTTCGCCGCGGCCGGCGACCGCATCGGCGAGCCGCGCCTCGCCGAGATCGGCCGGGCCGGCGAACGCTCGCACGACGACATGCAGCGCGACTTCAACCGCCTCGCCCAGGACCTCTTCGTCGAACACACCACGGAAGGCGGCGCGCGCGCGCCGATGGCCGCGGATTGAGGGCGCCGCCCACCACGGCGGCGCGCGCTCGACCGTCCGGGCACTTTCCTTGCAACGCCGCGTGCGACCTTCACGCAACGTGTCGACCCTCGAAGGGAGGACTGTATGAACAAGGGACAAGTCATCGATCGACTCGCCGATCGCGCGAAGCTCTCGAAGAAGGATGCGCGCGCCGCGGTCGACGCCCTGTTCGACCCCGCGAACGGCGTGATCGCCCGGGCGCTCAAGGGGGGCGACCGCGTGAGCATCACCGGCTTCGGCACCTTCGAGGTCCGTCAACGGGGCGAGCGCATGGGGCGCAATCCGCGCACCGGTGAGACGATGCGGGTCCCCCCGTCCAAGGCGCCGGCGTTCCGTGCCGGGAAGGGGCTCAAGGAGGGCGTGGGCCGGCGCTGAGCGGCTCCCGCGGCGGGCACGGCACCCGGGCCGCGCTCCGCCCACCGGCGGGTGACGCGGCACCGTGCGCGCTCCCGCCCCCGGCTTCGTGCGGCCACGATCTCGCGCGCCCCACCACCGCCTCCGACAAAAGGGTTGCAGTCGGTCCCCGCCCTGCATTATTGTGGATCGGCTGCAACCAACCGACCCTGCGGCGATCGTGAAACGCGGACTCCGCTTTCGCATCTTCGGCTGTTTCCTGGCCGTCCTGCTCCTCCTCTCCATGGGGAGGGAGGCGTTCGGCATCGGCCAGTGTCCGCACCACGATGCGCTCCCGGCCACGGCGGCCTCGGCCGGCGGAGATGACGGGGACCCCGCGGCCGGGCACGACCACACCGGCACGGCGCATCGCCACGCCGGCTCCGGGCACGACCACACGGCCGCTCGGCACGCCGCCGGATCGCACGACCCATCGCACCACTCCGGCGCCTGTACCTGTCTCGGAGACTGCCAGGCGGGGGCGACCGGAGCAATCCTGACCGCGGCCGCGCCCGAGTCGCTGTCCGCGGGCGCGGGGGACGCCTCCCCCGCCCCGGAGGACCCCGCGGCGCTCCCGGGCCCGACACCCTACGCCCTCCCCTTCGCGCACGCCCCACCTGCCGGCTACTGACGCTTCAGCGAAGTGACTCGCGCGACGAGCGCCGACTCCGGGGATCCGTCCCGCGGGGCGGCACCGGCGCGACGCTCCCGCGTTCGGTAGCGAATGTTCACAGGTGGGAAGCTCATGTCATTCCATAGATCCGATGGCGCTGCGGGCCGGTTACGGGCCGGCCTCGCCATCACGTTGGTCGCCATCCTGGCGGGCGCCTCAGCGGCCGAAGCACGGCAGACGGGCGCGGTGCACGGGACCGTCACGGCCTCGGAGACCGGCGAACCCCTCGCGGATGTGGCCGTCTTCGTCGAGGGCGGCGGCGCGACATTGACGGACACGCGCGGACGCTACGCCTTGAACGGCGTGCCCGCGGGCACGCAGGTCGTGATCGCGCAACGCCTTGGATACGGCCAGGTCCGGCGGACCGTCGTGGTGCGGCCGGGCGAAACGGTTCGCCTCGACCTGTCGCTCGCCGTCGAGGCCCTGGCCGTCTCGGACATCGTGGTCAGCGTCAGCCGCGAAGCGGAGCGACGCTCGGAGACGGCGGCCACGATCGATGTCCTTGCGGGCGAAGCGCTCCGGGACATCAAGGTGGCACACCCATCCGAAGTGTTGCGCCGGATCCCCGGCGTGTGGGTGAACGTCACCGCGGGGGAGGGGCACATGACGGCCATCCGTCAGCCGTTGACCACGCAGGCCGTCTACCTCTACCTCGAGGACGGCATCCCGATCCGGTCGACGGGATTCTTCAACCACAACGCGCTCTACGAAGTGGACCTGCCGCAGGCCGGGCGGATCGAGGTGTTGAAGGGACCGGTCTCGGCGCTCTACGGCAGCGACGCGATCGGCGGGACGATCAACGTGGGGACGCGCGCGCCGTCGCTCGAACCCGAGCTCGAGGCGTCGCTCGAGGGCGGCGCCCACGGCTGGGGCCGGCTGTTGCTGGACGCGAGCGGGACGTGGGGCGACGCGGGCCTGCGGGCCGAACTCAACCTGACGCGCACCGATGGCTGGCGCGATGGCACCGCCTACGACCGCCAGTCCGCCACGCTGCGCTGGGACCACGCGCTCACCGGCGCGCTCCGGCTCAAGACCGTGGCCGCGTTCTCGCGGGTCGACCAGTCGACCGCGGGCTCGTCGACGCTCGCGCGCGACGACTATCTCCACAGCCCGACGAAGAACTACACGCCGATCTCCTACCGCGATGTGCGGTCGCTGCGGATCTCGAGCGCGCTGACACGCGTGGGCGCCTCGTCGTCGCTCACGCTCACGCCCTACGTTCGCAGCAACCGCATGGAGATGATCCCGAACTGGTCGCTGACCTACGACCCGGTGCAGTCGACGACGTCGCACCGATCGTTCGGGTTCCTCGGTCGCTACCGGTGGGACATCGCGCCGGACCGATTCCGGCTCATCGCCGGAGTGGACGTGGACTACTCGCCCGGTGACCGTTTCGAGCGGGCGATCACGCCGACGAGCGAGGGCCGGACCTTCACCGCGTACACGGCGGGTGCGGTGCTCTACGACTACGACGTGACGTTCCGCGGCATCTCGCCCTACCTCCAGGCGGAGGCCACGCCCGTCGAGCGGCTGCGCATCACCGCGGGATTGCGCTACGATGACCTGACGTACGACTACGACAACCTCCTGACGGCAGGGACGGAGGATCCCGAGCACCGCCGTCCGGCGGACACGCGGGTGCGCTTCACGCACCTGAGCCCGAAGCTCGGCGCGACGTTCGACCTCGGCGGCGGGCTCAACGTCTACGCCGCATACGGCCACGGTTTTCGCGCGCCGTCCGAGGACCAACTCTTCCGGCAGGGAGCCGCGGAGCACACCGTGGACCTCCGCCCGGTCCGCGCGAACAGCTACGAGGCGGGCGTCCGTGGCCGCATCGGCGGGCGCATCACGTTCGAGGCCGATGTCTACGACATGACGAAGGACTCGGACGTGCTGACGTTCATCCACGCCGATGGCACCCGCGAGACGATGAACGCCGGGGAGACGCGGCACCGCGGCGTCGAGCTCGGCCTGGGCATCCAGGCCACCGAGGCGCTCCGCCTGGCCGTGGACTACTCGATCGCGCGCCACGAGTACGTACACTGGCGGCCGAAGCCCGACATCGATTTCGACGGCCACGGCATCGAGGTCGCGCCCCGGGACCTCGGCAACGTCGTGCTGAGCTGGGCACCCGACTTCCTGGGCGGCGGCGAGGCGGCCGCCGAATGGTCGCACGTCGGGCGTTACTGGATGGACCCGGAGAACACCCACGAGTACCCGGGACACGACGTCTTCACGCTGCGCGCACGTCAGCCGGTCTACGGGGGGATCACGGTCTTCGCCCGCATCTCGAACCTGCTGAACGAGCGTTACGCCGAACGAGCCATCTACACGGCGTTCAACGGCGAGGAGTTCGCGCCGGGCATGCCCCGGACGCTCTACATCGGTGTCGAATACCATTAGAGCCGTGCACGCCGCACCGGCACCCGCGTGGTGGTGGGGCGGAACACGGCGAACGGCGAGGAGGCTGGTCATGGATGGAATGTTCGAGGGCGCCGGCCGGCGCCACGGGCCCGGACGACCGGGCCGATCCCCGATCTCGGGGCGCTCCCGCGTCCATCGGTCGCGATGCCGCGCACACCCGCGCGCGGACGGGTCCAGGCGCCACGGCGCGCGCGCGTTCTCGATCCTGTGCGTCGTGGCGATCCTGGCCGGTGGATGCGGTCCGGCGTCGGGTCCCACGTTCGGGCCGCCGATGACCGTGGTCCAGGCGGGTGGCACGCGGCCGACCGCGGCCATCGATGCGAGGAACGGCACACTCTACGTCGCGTGGGTCGGCACCGACACGGCGGGCGCGAACGTGTACCTCGCCCGTCTCGAGCCGGGCGGGACCGCGTTCTCCGCGCCGGTCCGGGTCAACGATGTCCCCGGCGATGCGGCGCCGCACGAGCAGGCGCCGGCGCAGGTCGCGGTCGGACCCGAAGGCAACGTCTACGTGGCGTGGCAGAACAACACGGTCGTCCCGGGGCGGCGCTTCCCGGCGAGCGACCTGCGTTTTGCGCGGTCGGTGGATGGCGGGCGCACCTTCGAGCCTGCGATCTACGTCAACGACGACGCGGGGGGCACGCCCACGTCGCACACGTTCCACAACCTGCTGGTCGGCCCGGACGGTACGGTCTACGTCGCGTGGATCGATTCGCGCACCCGGGCGAGCGAGATGGCCGCGACGGGCGGGGCGGGGCAGGGCACGAAGGCGTCGTCCATGGCGTCGATGGGCCACCACGGCGAGAGCGCGGGCCCGGGGCCGGAGATCCGGTTCGCACGCTCGACCGACCAGGGGCGGAGCTTCGGGCCAAGCGTGGTGGTGGACCGCGATGCGTGCCCGTGCTGCCGCACGTCGCTCGCGCTGGGTGCGGATGGCACGGTCTATGTCGCATGGCGGAAGGTGTTCGACGGCAATCTCCGGGACATCGTCGTCGCGCGCATGGAGCCCGGCGCGGCCGGCTTCGAGGCGCCGGTGCGCGTGCACGCCGACGAGTGGTTCTTCGAGGCCTGTCCGCACGCCGGACCGTCCATTGCCGTCGACGCCGCCGGCCGCCTGCACGTGGGGTGGTACACGGGCCGGGAAGGCGGCCCCGGCCTGTACCACGCCGTCTCGACCGACGGCGGCCGCTCGTTCGGCACGCCCGACGCGGTCCTGGCCGACGCGTGGGTACCGCCTTCCCAGATCACGCTCGCCGCCGATGAGACGGGCGCCGTCTGGGTGGCGTGGGACGATCGGCGCGCGGTCGAACGGACCGTACACCTCGCCCGGGTGCCGGCCGGGGAGTCCGACCCCGTCGACGTCGATGCGGCACTGGCCGGGCGCGCGCCGTCCGTCGCGGCCGCCGCCGCCGTGCGTGCGGTCACATGGCTCGACGGCGCCGCGGTCCGCGTCGCCCTGGCGCGTTGAGCCGCTCGCCACGACGGGAACGCACCTTGCACCGCTCGGTTCCGGCATTTCCCTGGCAGGAGGGCTCCGAGATGCGAGCGGGCAGGCGTTTTCGGACGTGGCGACAGTTCAGCCGTCGTGACCGCGGCGCGATCCACGCCCAGCTCCTCGAGGGCCCCGGCCGCGGCGTGCGCTGCCCGCGCTGCGGCCGGCCGCTCGCGGCGCAGCCGGGCACGCGCTTCGCCGCGATCCTCCCCGGCGACGTGGCCGGCTTCGACCTCGACTGCCGCGCCTGCCATCAGTTCCATCCCTGCATCCGGCACACCCCGCGCTCGCTCTATCTGCTTCGACTGCACCGCCTGGCCGCCGCCGTCCGCCGCGCCTGAGCGCGCCGCCGCAGAGCCCTCCCGATTGCCCCGACCGGCACCGCCCGGTACCTTAATGCAGCGTTCACGGGAGGGGCCGTTGGTGTCGGATACCGAACGCATGACGGGACTGGACACGCTCATCGCGGAAATCGCCGCCGAGCGGGTGCCCGATCCGAGGATGGCCGTCTTCGAAGTCCGTGCGGAAGCCCGGCCGGATGGCATCGCGCTCGTCGGCCAGACCACGGAGCCGGCAGCGGTCGAGGCCCTCGTGGCACTCGCCGCCGAGCGGCTGGATGGCGCGGCGGTGATCGACGACGTCATCCGCCTGCCGGACCCCGCCCTGGGCGCCGAGACCTCCGGCCTGGTGCGCGCCGCCATCGCGCCGGTCCACGGAGAGCCGCGCGTCTCCTCCGCGCAGGTGTCGCAGTACGTACTCGGCCACCGGCTGGATCTCCTCGCGCGGCACGACGCCTGGTGGCGCGTCCGCGGCGAGGATGGCTACATCGGCTGGGTGCACCACGGGTACCTGCGCGTCGGCGAGGCGGATTGGGCGCAGGCGTGGGAGCGCGGCGTGGGCGGCGAACCCGTGGTCTCGATCGGCGCCGAACTCGTGGATGACGCCGGGCGCACGCTGATCCGCCTGCCGTGGGGCGCGCGGGCGATCCGCGACGCGCCGGGCCGGTTCCGCCTCCCGGACGATCGCACCGGCCAGTTGGGCAGCGGCGAGGTCGTGGATGCCGACCGGCTCGTCGACTGGTTCCCGCCGCGCGGGGAGAGCATCACCCGCAGCGCGCGCCGCTGGATCGGAACCCCCTACCTCTGGGGCGGCGTCACGCAGGCCGGCGCCGACTGCTCGGGGTTCGTCCAATCGTGCTACTGGATGCACGGCGTCGCGCTCCCGCGCGATGCCGACCTCCAGTCGAGGATCGGCGCGCTGGTCGAGCCCGGACCCGAGTTCGCCGAGCTGCGCGCCGGAGACCTCCTCTACTTCGCGGAGCGCCCCGGCACCATCACCCACGTCGCGATCTCGCTCGGCGGCGGCGAGATCATCCACTCGGCGCTCTCGAACGGCGGCGTCGCGTTGAACGACCTGCGCGGCACCGATCCCGTCGAGGAGCGCCTGCGACCGCTCTTCGTCCACGCCCGTCGAGTCCTGCCGGATTAGACCGGTTCGCTCGCGGGTGAACCGCTCTACGGGAGCAGGATCTCGCGTCCGGGGATCAGCCGCCGCGGCTCGATGCCGGGATTGGCCGCCTCGAGGGCGGCGACCGTCGTGCCGTGTCGCCGCGCGATCTCCTCGAGCGTATCCCCCCGGCGGATGATGTAGACGTCCGGCGCAGCGGGCGGCGCCGGTGTCGTGGCGACGACGGGCTCGACCGGCGCGGTCGGTACGCCGCCGCCCGCGACCCGAACCGCCGGCCGGTCGAAGGCCGCCAGGCGCGCGCCGATCGCGTCCTCGATCCGCTTGGCGCGCGGCGTCGACGGCACGCGGTTGCTGATGATGCTGAAGGCCAGCCGCTCGCCGTTCCGCGCCCGCACGTACCCGGAGAGCGCGGAGACGTGGTCGATCGTCCCGGTCTTCGCCCGCAGGTTCCCCGCCGCCGCCGTCCGGTACATCCGCCGCAGCCCGTGCGCGTTGCCGGCCTCCGGCAGCGTCTGCCAGTAGCTCGCCCAGACCGGCGAGGCGGCCATGAACGAGAGGAGCTCGACCACCGTCCGCGCCGTCACGTGGTTGAGCCGCGAGAGCCCCGAGCCGTCGACCATGCGCAGCGCAACCGAGTCCAGACCGGTCTCGCACTCCAACATGTAGCGGACCGCCCGGAAGCCGCCCTGCACGCTCCCCTCGCCGAGCGCCACGCGCCCGACCGTCCGAAGCACCTGCTCCGCGAACAGGTTGTGGCTCTTCTTGTTGACCACCTCGAGGATCCGCACCAGCGACGGCGACCGGTGTACCGCCAGTACACGCACCCGCGTGCGATCATCGAAGGCCGGCGCGAAGCTCGAACGCCCCGACACCAGCGAGTCCTCCGGCCGATGCACGGAACGGAAGCCGCCCAGCACGCGGATCCCGCGCGATTCGAGCACCTCCCGCAGCACCGCCGCCGCGAACCGCGCCGGGTCCATCACCGGGACCGGCCGCCAGGCTCCGCTGCTCCCCACGTTGATCTGCCCGCGTAGCACGATCGGCCCGTCGTATGCCGCGCGATCCGCGTAGATCCGCGTCCGCCCGCCCGCCACCGTCGTCGCCTGGTTCACCAGCGCGATCCCCTCGCCGCCCGGGATCAGCCGGACCTCCGGACGCCACCCCGGCCGCTCGGCCGGACGGATGTAGAGCGTCACGATGTTCTCGTTGAACGCGAGCGCACTCGCCGGCGCCGCGTACCACGTGTTCATGTAACTCTCATCCCAACCCAGCCCCGTCGGCGGACCGCCCCAGAAATACGACGCATCCCCCACCACGTCCCCCGCCACCGCCGTCACCCCCAGCGCCGCGAGCGAGTCCGCAAACTCTTCTAACACCGTGAGTTTTGTATCGTAGAACCGGTCCGACAACGTCGGGTCTCCGGTGCCGTACAGCACCAGATCTCCTCGCAGCGTCCCCCCCTCGATCGGACCCGAGGACATCAGGAACGTGCTGTAGCGGAACGAAGGACCCAGGTAGTAGAGCGCCGCCGCCGACGTGAACAGTTTCATGTTCGATGCCGGCGCGAGCGCCACGTCCGCATCGTGCGCGAACAGCGTATCGCCCCGATCCAACGAGACGACCATGACGCTCCAACGATCCCCACGCCAATGCGCACTCCCCACCAGTCGCTCGAGGTCCGCGCGCAGCGCCGACACCGCGGCACCGGCCGTTCCGGCCGCTCCCGCCGAGCCGGCCACCACCGGCCCGAGGACCGTCTGCGGCGCGGGCGGCGCCGGAGCTGCGAGGCGCTGCACCGCGCTCAGAACCAGGACGAGTAGCGTCGACAACATGGCGGATCGGCTGCGCATGACGCGCGGGATCAAGGCGTACGAACCGGCGGAAACGTAATTTTCTCCCGCTGATTCGTGCAAGTCCGGGGCCACCCCGGGGCACGCACCGACCCATCCGCCCGCCGCCCACCTCCCGCTCCAGCGCCCCGCCGCCACCACCCACTGGACGGCGCCCTCCGCCGGATCGCCCGCCACGCCGCGCCATCCCGTGCCCCGATCGACCCCCTTGCGTCCCGGCGACCATCACGTCACATTGGGGCGCACGATCACGCGACGGACATCGCGGGAAGAGGTCACGGCGCGCCTCCCCAATCGAGGGACGGTGCGCCTTGCGTTTTCGGGCCACCATGGCGCGGGCGTGATGCGGCTCAAACCACCAGGATCCGCAACCATCAACGACCGGAAGGAGTAAGTTCCATGGCCGACTCGCTTCGCGTACTCATTGCCGATGACGAGGCGCTCCACAACCTCGCGCTGACCAGCCAGCTCGAAACCCTCGGACACCAGGTGGTCGCCACGGCGACAAACGGGCGTGAAGCGGTGGAACTCGCTCGGGATGCGAGGCCGGACCTCGCCTTCCTCGACATCCGGATGCCGACCATGACGGGACCGGAAGCCGCACACCAGATCGCGGCCGAGCGGCCCATCCCGATCATCATCCTTTCCGCGTACAGTGATGGCCGCACCGTGGATGAGGCCACGCGCTCGCCGGTCTTCCATTACCTCGTCAAGCCGGTCGACCCGGATGACCTCTCGCCCGCAATCGCCGTCGCACGCGCCCGCTTCGAGGACTGGATCGAGGCGAAACGCCAGCGCGACCAACTCGAGCACAAGCTCGAAGAGCGCAAGCTGATCGAGCGGGCGAAGGGTCTGCTCATGGACACCCGGAACCTCTCCGAGCGCGAGGCATACCGGTTCTTGCAGAAGACCAGTCAGGACAAGAACACCCCGATGGTGGAACTGGCGCGTAAAATTCTTCTGGCGGCACCGCTGCTCCAGAAGGAGTAGGTCGCGTCCGCGATCCGTGACGCAGGCCGGCCGAGCGCCTCGATAGCCGTTTCATGACACTGGACACGCCAAGCGAAGCGACACCGGGAGAGCGGTCCGATTCTTCGGAAGACGACGCGGAGACCCCTGCGACGATCCTGGTGGTGGATGATGAGCCGTACGCGCGACAGCTCCTGACGGACCTCCTGGAGGCACAGGGCTTTCGCGTCGTGGCCGTGGCGCGCGGTGAGGAGGCGTTCTCCTGGCTGGGCGTGATCGACCTGGTGTTGTTGGATGCCATGCTCCCGGGCCGGGATGGCTGGTCCATCTGTCGCGAGATCCGGAGTCGTCACGACCCTCTCCTTCCGATCATCATGGTGACGGCGCGGACCGCGCCCGACGACGTCGTCCGGACCTTCGAGGCCGGTGCGGACGACTACATCGCCAAGCCGTTCCACGCGGCGGAGCTCACCGCGCGCATCGGCTCGCGGCTCCGGGTGCATCGGGCGGAGCGCAAGCTCCAGAAGATGAACCGGCAGTTGGCCGATCTCGCGGAACAGAACTACAAGCTGTACGAGCAGGCGCGGTCGGACGCCGAGGAGCGCGCGCTGCTGCTTCGCGAGATCGACCACCGGGTTCGCAACAACCTGTCGGTGATCATGGGGCTGGTCAGCATGGAGCGGAACCGGCGGCCGCCCCGGCCGGCGAACCAGGCGCTGCTCAGCCTCGAGAACCGGCTCCGGTCGTTCCTACTGGTGCACGAATCGTTGCGGCGCCAGAACTACCGGGCCGTGCCGGTGCGCGAGATCACGGAACGGATGGCCCAGCGGCTGCGCAACACCATGGACGTGGACGGGCGGATCCGGCTCCAGTTCACGGGAGAGTCGGCGGCGCTCGGGGAGCGCCAGGGGTTTGCGCTCGCGCTGGCGCTCAACGAGCTGATCACGAACGCCCTGCGCCACGCCTTCCCGGAGGGGCGTGCCGGCACGATCCGCATCCACGTCGCGGACCACAACGGCGACGTGCGGCTCGAAGTCTCCGACGACGGCATCGGCGTCCACGCCGCCGCCGCCAATTCCGATTCGGAGGTCGTCGGCAGCGGCCGGTCCATCGTGGATGCACTGGTCCGCGGCGATCTGGGCGGCCGCGTCGATTACCTCGGTGCCGACCAGGGGACGCGCGTGGTCCTCACTTTCCCCCGCGAGCACTGCACGCCGGTCAGTAGCGAGCAAGATAGCGCTCGATCTCCCACTCGTGGACCTGAGCGGTATAATCCGCCCACTCCTGCTCCTTAGCGGCGATGAAGTGCTCGAAGACGTGGTCGCCGAGCACTTCCCGCATCAGTGGATCCTTCTGGAAGAAGACGAGCGCATCGCCGAGGTCGCGAGGCAGGTCCTGGATCCTGTGCCGGCGCCGTTCGCGCACGGTCAGCTCGAAGATGTTCTTGTCGACGGGATCCGGCGGCGGGGTCCGGTGCCGGATCCCGTCCAGCCCGGCGCCGAGCTGGACCGCGAGCGCCAGGTACGGATTCGCCGAGGGGTCCGGCATGCGGACTTCGAGGCGCGTCCCCTTGCCGCGTCGAGCCGGGACGCGCACCATCGGCGAGCGATTCTGGTGCGACCAGGCGACGTGGACGGGCGCCTCGAATCCGGGGACCAGCCGTTTGTAGCTGTTCACGAGGGGATTCGTCACGGCGCAGAAGCCGCGCGCGTGGCGGAGCAGCCCGCCCACGTACCACCGCATGACCCGCGACATCCCGTCGGGCGCGTCCGGGTCGTGGAACGCGTTGCGCTCGCCCTCGAAGAGCGACTGGTGCGTGTGCAGCCCCGAGCCCGCCTGCCCGTCCACCGGCTTGGGCATGAACGTGGCATGGAGCCCGTGTTGGAGCGCGATGTTGCGCACGACGAAGCGGAACGTCGCCAGGTTGTCCGCCGTGACGAGCGCGTCCTCGTAGCGGAAGTCGATCTCGTGCTGTCCGGGCGCCACTTCGTGATGGCTCGCCTCCACCTCGAAACCCATGATCTCGAGCGTGTTCACGATGTCGCGGCGGGCGACCTCGCCCAGGTCCACCGGCGTCAGGTCGAAATAGCCGCCCGAATCGTGCGTCAGCCGCGTGGGCGTACCGTCTTCGGCCCGGTGGAAGAGGAAGAACTCGGCTTCCACGCCCGCCATCATGCGGTACCCGAGCGCGGCCGCCGCCTCGATCTGGCGCCGCAGGACGCGCCGCGGATCTCCCGGGAACGGCGTGCCGTCCGCTCCGTAGATGTCGCAGATCACCCGCGCGATGCGGTTGCCGGGATCGCCCCACGGGAAAATGGCGAAGGTGTCCAGGTCCGGCTTCAGGAACATGTCCGACTCTTCGATCCGGACGAAGCCCTCGATCGACGAGCCGTCGAACATGATGTCGCCGTTCAAGGCCTTGTCGAACTGGCTCTCGGGGACCTCGACGTTCTTGATGATCCCCGTCACATCCGTGAACTGGAGCCGCAGGAACCGGATCCCCAGGTCGGCCGCGAGTCGGCGCAGGTCTTCACGCGTCGCGCCCGTCGTGCGCCCCAGCTTCGGCCACTCCGCGGGCGTGCGCACCTTGTACTGCGGGAGCAGCTCCGGCTGGATCGGCGGGGTCCCCTCGGCCGAGACCGTCCGCTTCGTTCGGGTCGGACTCCCCATGACTCCTCTCTTCCTGTGAATCCGCGGCACCGGCGCGGGCGACAGTGTATCGGCGGTCGAACGCGTGCGTCAAGAAAACCGTGCACATCCCGCGCTCAGTGGCCCGGAGATCCGCGCAAGGCGGCCCGGGATCCGCAAAACGTACACCGCATGGGCGACGCGGTGCCGGATCCGGCGGCGCGATCGCGCGCTCGCGACCCGTTCCGACACCGCGCTTGACGGTGAGCGCCGCGCGCGGTATCGTGGCGATCATGGCACAGGAACGATTCGACACCGACGCCCACGGCGGCTGTGAGCCAGCGGCGCCCCGACTCCTCCAGTTGCGGCCGGACCGCCGCCTGGGACACGAGTGGGACGATTGGGATGGGCAGCCGTTGCCGCACGACGGCATCTATCGGGAGTCGTCCCGGCTGTTCTTCGCCCTGGTTTTGGCGGGGTTGGGCGGCGCCGCACTTGCGGGCGCCGCGGTCATCTGGCTGGTCGCGCCGCGTCTCGGTTCGCTCTGGCCGCCGCTCCCGACGCTCATCTGGTCGGCATTCGGGCTCGGCGTCTCGGCGGTCGCGGGATGGCTCGCCGCACTGGCGCTCGCGCTCCGAACGGGCCGGAACTTCCTGCCGCCGCGCCTGGCCGAACGGGGGCTGCTCGCCCGCGTCATGCCGATGACCGAGCGGATCGGGCGCCGGTTCGGGATCTCCCGCGACCGCGCGGGGAACGCGGCACTTCGGGTCTACAACGCGCTCTCCGCGGCGCGGGCGCGCCCCGGCGTGCGTCCGGATCAACTGCTCGTACTGCTGCCGCGCTGCCTGGACAAGGCGAGCATGCAGGGCGCAATGGACGTTTCGGCGCGGTACGGCGTGCCGCTCTTCGTGGCGGCGCGCGGTCGCTATGCACGCGAGATGATCAGCCGGGTCCGGCCGAAGGCAGTGGTGGCCGTGGCGTGTGAGCGGGACCTCGTGAGCGGCATCCACGACGTCGCGCGCAAGATGCCCGTGCTCGGCACGACGCTCGGGCTGCCGGAGGGGCCGTGCAAGAACACCTCCGCCGACCTCGTCTCCCTCGAACGGCAGATCCGGGCGTTCCTCGGCATCGATGCCCGCGCCGGGTGACCTACTCGAAGCACTCGAGCGGGAGGCGTCGTATTCGCTCTCGATCTGGCGCCGCCTCACCGCGCCACAACTCTTCGTCGGCAGCTTTCTCGGTCTGATCGCGCTCGGCACGCTCGCGCTCTTCCTGCTCCCGGGCATCTACACGGGGCCCCGGCTCTCTTTCATCGACGCGTTCTTCATGGCGACCAGCGCCGTCTGCGTGACCGGCCTGATCGTCGTGGATACGGCGACCTATTTCACTCCCTTCGGCCAAGCCGTGATCCTCGCGCTCATCCAGCTCGGCGGGCTGGGCATCCTGACGTTCACCACGGTCATCATCCTGTGGCTGGGCGGCCGGCTCACGCTCCGCGGTGAAGCGGTCCTGGCCGGAGCGGAGCGGGGGCCGCAGCTCGAGCCCGCCCGCCTCGTCCGCGCGATTCTGCGCTATACCTTCATCATCGAGGCGGCCGGCGCCATCGGGCTGTGGCTCGTATGGATGCGGGAACTCGGGCCCATCGGCGCGCTCTGGCCCGCGATGTTCCACGCCATCAGCGCGTTCTGCAATGCCGGGTTCTCGACCTTCAGCGACAACCTCGTGGGGTTCGCGGCGCAGCCGGCCGCCCTCACCGTCATCATGAGCCTGGTCGTCCTCGGCGGCATCGGCTTCCTCGTGCTCAGCGAGTTGCTGTCATGGGTCCGGGTACCCCGCCGCCGCCGGCTGTCGCTGCACACCCGTTTCGTGCTCCTCGCCACCGGCGTGCTCATCGTCGCCGGCGCCATCCTCTTCGCCGCCTTCGAATGGACCAACACCCTGACCCGGTTCCCCTGGTACGTTCGGCCGTTCGAGGCGCTGTTCCTGAGCATCACGCCGCGGACCGCGGGGTACGCCACCGTCGACTACGGGCAGTTGACCAGCGCATCGGTCTTCCTCACCATGCTCCTCATGCTGATCGGCGGCTCGCCCGGCTCGACCGCCGGCGGACTGAAGACCACCACGGTCGCCGTCCTCGTCGCCCTCGCCGTCGCACGCTTCCGCGGCCGTATCGTGACCAGCGCCTTCCGGCGCACCGTCCCGGAGATGACCATCCAGCGGTCGATCGGCCTCGTGGTCGTCGTCGTCGCACTCCTCGGCGCCACACTGCTCCTTCTCCAGGTGACCGAACTCGGCGGCGTGCCGCTCCCGCTCGCCGAAGGACGCTTCCTCAAAATCGCCTTCGAAGCCGTCAGCGCCTTCGGCACCGTCGGCCTCTCGATCGGCATCACACCCCTCCTCAGCCCCTTCGGCAAGCTCGTGCTCTCCGCCCTGATGTTCCTCGGCCGCGTCGGGCCGCTCACCTTCGCCGCGTCCATGATCGTCGCCGCACGCAAGCCGCACGTGAGCTTCCGGTACGCTGCGGAGGATGTGATTATCGGGTGAGAGGGCTGGGGATTGCCTGGGAGGGGATGCGGTGGAGGGGTGGACGACCCGGGGAGAGGCGGGAGCTGGATGGGAACTGCCGGGAGCGGGAGCGGGAGCGGGAACGTTTACGTTTACGGGAGCGGGGGCCGGCCGGGAACGGGAGCGGGAGCGCTTACGGGAACGGGATCGGGGCGGCCGGAAGCGTCGGCTGTGCCGCCGGGAGCGGGAACGGGAACGCGTGCGGGGATGGGGGGCAGGACGGACGACGGCGGCGGCGGAAGCACGCGCTCGCGCACGCGCTCGCGCACGGAAGCCGGACTAGCCGCCGCGCTCCGGTGCGTGGACGGCAGCGGCCGCAGCGATGGGCGTGGCCGGGCTGCGGTCCGTCACGCCCGACAGGTGGCGCACCGGCCGAGCAGCTCAAGACGGTAGCCCTCGACCGCGAAGCCGTTCACCGGACCCAGCCGACGCACGACGTCGGGGTCGAGCGCGCCGGGCACATCCATCACGGCGCCGCAGACCACGCACCGCGCGTGGGGGTGCGGATCCGTACGGGCGTCGTAGCGCGCCGAGCCGTCGCCGTAGGTGAGCTTCATCGCCAGGCCGCAGCCGACCAGCGTCTCGAGCGACTTGTACACGGTCGCGAGCGAAATATCCGGGATCGCCGCGCGTACCGTGGTGAAGACGTCGTCCGCCGTCGGGTGCTGGTCCGTCGACCGAAGGCAGCGGTAGACCGCGGCCCGTTGTTCCGTGAACCGCTGCCCGCTGGCTTCGAGTGCCTGGCGCAGCACGGTCTCGGCATCGCGCGGCGCAATCGACTCTTGCCGCGTGGCCGTTGTCGTGGGCATTCTCTCTCTCCTGGCCAGACCCGCTCGCATACGATGCTCGTGCAACTTAACATTACCGGCGTGCGGAATGGCTGTCAATAGCAATTCTCAGTGTTTGTTAGGGCCCCGGCCGCTCCGCGACCGGGGCACGGAGACCGACGCACCCGCGAGGTGACCATGGCCGTGTCGTCCTCCGAGTCCGGCGCGCCGCGCGCCGGCGCGTTGGCGCTCGTCGCGGACCTGATCTTCGCATCGCGCGTGCGTGCCGCCGCGGCGGCCGTCGGCGTGCCCGTCCGCACGGTGAGCAGTGCGGCGGCACTGCTGCGCGAAGCGCGGTCCGGGAAGGCCGGCGTGATCCTGATCGACCTGGAAGCGCGCGGCGTGGATGCGCCGCGATTGATTGCGGAGCTGAAGGCGGACCCGGAGCTGGCGGAGACGCCGCTCATCGCGTTCGGCGCGCACGTTCGGGGCGAGGCGCTCCGGGCCGCGCAGGCGGCCGGAGCGGACCGGGTGCTCGCGCGCTCCGCGTTCGTCCGGGCGTTGCCGACGATCCTTGCGGGTGCGGGTGCGGGCGAGGACGGCTGAGGCGGGGGAGGGGGAGTCCTGCGGCGCGGGTGACGGTCATCGGCGCCGGCACAGACGATGCACCGCCCGCCCCGGTGGCGCTGGCGCGGACCGGGGCGGGCGGTAGCGCCGGGCGCATGCGACCCGGCGTCGGGTCGTCAGGCGGCGTCCGCTTCTTCCTTGCGCTTGCAGTCGATGCAGTACCGGGCGTGCGGCAAGGCATCGAGCCGATCGAAATGGATCAGCTCGCCGCAACTGTGACAGCGGCCGAAGGTCTCGGGCTCCTTGTACAGGCGACGGAGCGCTTCCTCGATGCGATAGAGGTAGCGTCCTTCCTTGCTGGCGAAGAGCAGCATCTTCTCGCGCTCCATCGCATCGGTGCCGAGATCGGCGATGTGATCCGAGTACGAATAGAGGTCCGAGTCCGCCTGTTCGGCCGACTGCTTGGCCAACTCATCGAACTGTCCGAGCGACCGCAACGCGCGCTCGCGCTCGCGGAGCAATCGCTTCTGAAGGTGCTCGATCTGCTGTTTGGTCAATTTTTTCGCCATCGGCTCCATCACCTTCTTCAACAGGAATATCCCGGCAGACCGTACCTGCCGGCCACTGCGGCACCCGAGGCGACTGTGCGCCGAAAAGCTGGGCAGCACGCGCGAAAATCTAGCGGAGTACGCGGATGGAAACAAGCCGTGCGGGGTGCATCGTCGGCTTGCGTGGCGCTTGGCGTCGCGACGCGCTCGGGTGCCGAGAGCCGCCGCGGCGCGGTTCCGTCGTCGCGGCGAACGGCACCCGGCTCAGAGCTTCGGCCGGATGGCCGGCCGACTGAAGCGGCGTGCTTCAGGCGGCCACGAAGAGCCCCGTCGTGTACATGAGCGCGAGCCCCATGAGGAGGCCGGCCGCGTTCAGCGGGTCCGCCAGGCTCACGTTGCCGCGGCGGGCGAAGAACTGCCAGATCTCGTAGACCACCTGGAGGATCGCGCCGGCGCCGACCGCGAAGAAGAGCGTCGTCCAGAGCGGCGAGTAGCTGAATCCGCCGATCCACGCCCCCAGGATCGTGGGTGCGCCCGCGAGCGCGCCGAGGCCCACGAGCCGCCGGAACCCCGGCGTGACCCGTTGCGCCCCGGCCGCGGCTACGACCGGCGCGACGATCCCGAGGCCCTCCGTCGTGTTGTGCAACAGGAACCCGATGACGAGGAACGTGCCCAGTGCGATCTCGCCGCTGGCGTACGCGCTCCCGATGACGAGTCCCTCGCCCAGGTTGTGCAGCCCGATGCCGAGCGCGATCGCGCCGGCCAGATAGAGCGGCGATGACCCGCCGCGGCGGCTCCAGCGCCGGCTGACCGCTGCCAGCGCGAGCGGCGTGCCGACCACGCCGATCAGCACCAGCGCCGTCCCCTGGAACGCGCCGGCGACCAGCGCCGACGTCCCCAGCGCCTCATCGAACGCCTCGACGCCGAGGAAGACCAGCAGCCCCATCGTCAGACAGAGGAAGAAGTCCAGCCAGCGCCGGTGCACATCACGAAGGAACGGCAGCCAGAGGAGCCCGAGGAAGACCGGGACCACGCCCGCGTAGATGCCGAGGAGCGCGAAGCTGGAGAGCGTGCGCCCATCCGGCTGCGGCGTGCGCGTGGCGACATCGACCTGCGTCGCGAAGGTGAGCCCCGTGCTCGTCACCAACACGATCCGATGCGGCTCGCCTTCCACCCACGGATACGGGATCCGGATCGTGCGGCGCTCGAGTCGGCCGATCGTCCGGCCGCCGTCGACGGAATGCCTCCAGAGCGCATCATCCACCATCACCTGCGCGATGGTGACCGGCTCGGGGCCGCCGTTCACGACCCGGACCCGCATCTCGCCGGGAGCAGGCAGCGTCACGCGCTCGATGGTCAGCGCCTCGATGGGCGGGAACGCCTGCTGGAAGACGCCGGCCGGCCCGAACCGGAAGAACAGGAGGACCAGGGCGGCGAGCAAGACCAGCGGGGCGAGGCCCTTGGCCGCCGTGACGCCGCGCAGTGCCCGCGCCGGGGACCCGGCCGGAGTATCCGCCACGGACGCCGCGTCCTCGTACCGTCCCTCGCCCTCGACGGATCCGGGCCGCGACGCCCAGTCCGACGTGACCTCAGACACGCGGCGCCTCCCGTACATCGAAGATCCCCATCCAGCCCAGCTCCGCGAACTCGCTCTGATGCGCGTGGAACATGAACGGCCCGGCGTGCTCGTAGGTGAACTCGATGACGGCTCGCTCGCCCTGACACAGCGTCACCGTGTCCGTCCACTCGTAGCGCTCGAGGTCCGTCCCCGTCCGGTACAGACGGAAGAAGTTCCCATGCAGGTGGAACGAGTTGATCAGGTCGAACTCGGTCATGTTCACCAGGTAAATCCGCGCCGGCTCCCCGACCGTCAGCGGGATCGGGTGGCGCTGATAGTGGAAGGCGACCGTGTTGACCGCGTAGACCTCGTTCTCGTTGTCGAAGTTCGTGTCGAAGGCGTTCATCAGCATGACCAACTCGCGGGCCGGTGGCCGCCCCTCGCGTGGGTCGATGATGAAGACGCCGTACAGCCCCTTGTGGATGTGCCGCTTCAGCGGGAGCGCGTGGCAGTGGTAGAGCTGGAGCCCGAACGGCGCCGCATCGAACTCGTAGGTATAGCTCTGCCCCGGCTCGACGAGCTCGAACACGCCATCCATGGCGGCCGCGTGGATCCCGTGGAAGTGGATGGTGTGCGGATGGCTGCCGGCGTTCACGAAGTGGACCCGCACCCGATCCCCCTCGGTGCACCGCAGCGTCGGTCCAGGGACCTGCCCGTTGTACGTCCAGGCCGGGAAGAAGACGCCCGGCGCGACCTCGATCTCGCGGTCCACCGCGACCAGATCGAACTCGCGCAGCACCTGGCCCGACGCCAGACGGGACACGCGGCCGGTCTCGAAGTGCGTCAGATACGCGGTCGGGTCGAAACCGCCCGGCTCGAGCGTGCCGACCACACCGTTCCCGCCGTGCCATCCATGCGCCGAGGCGGCCCCGCCCTGCACGCGGCCCCCCTCGGCCTCTCGCGCCACCGCACCCCCGGGTCGCAACGTCAGCGCACCGCCCGCCGCCGCAAGCCCCGCCGCCCCCAGCGCACCGACCTTCAACAACTCCCGGCGCGTCAGTCGCGCCTGCCGCTCGACCGCCGACGGACCCAGCGGCTCCAGACCCCGAGGAACACCCCGGGCCTCATCGCGTTCAGGCATCCGACCCTCCCGCCGCGGCGGGCGCCTCCAGCGGCTCGACCATGATCGAGCGCGAGATCTCGCGCCCGATCACCTGCTCGGTCCCGCCGATCCGCACCCGCAGCGGACCATTGAACGGCGCATGCTCCAAGACCTCGAGCTGCGCCCCCGGCAGCAGATTCAGCCCGGCCAGATACCGCAGCGCCGCGGGATCCTCGTCACTCACCCGCCGCAACACCGCCGGACACCCGGCCGCAAGCTCCGACAACGATGGATACCGCTCCTCCTCGAACGCCCCCGCCGCAGCCGGTATCGGCGCACCGTGCGGATCCACATCCGGCTCCCCAAGAACCGCCGCCATCCGGTCCACCAGCTCGTCCGACGCCGCGTGCTCCAGGCAATCCGCCTCCTCGTGCACCCGGTCCCACGTGTATCCCAGCACCTCGACCAGGAACAGCTCCAGCACACGGTGCCGCCGGATCATCCGCACCGCCTCCCGCTCTCCGCCCTCCGTCAACCGCGCACCGTAATACGGTATGTGCTCCACCAGCCCCCGGTCCGCGAGCCGGCGCAACATCCCGCTCACCGACCCGGCCGAGACCCGCAGCCGTTCCGCGATCGCCGACGTCGCGGCCGCCTCGCGGCTCCGGCTCAGATGGTAGATCGCCTTGAGGTAGTCCTGCACGGCGGAGGTGGGCATAAGCCGCTCCGAAGTTGCGGTTCCGTGTTCAACGAACTTGAATGTTAGCTTAGACTAAAAATCCCCCGCTGTCAAGGGCCGGCCGCCGGCGCGCGCGACGCGGTACGGCCGCGCGGCGCGCGCAGGTTGCCGGGGCCGCCACGCGGGGCCTATGATACGGGAGTGGGCGCCGTTGGCGCCGCTATGGATCGAACCGGAACCCGTGGGCGAGGAGGAGAGAGATGGCCGCAGGCGAGCAGGCGTTGGAAGCGCTCCTCAACGAAGAGCGTCGGTTTGCGCCGCCGGAGGAGTTCCGGAGGGATGCGAACGCGGCGGAGCCGGGGATCTACGAGCGGGCGGCGTCGGACCCGGAGCGGTTCTGGGCGGAATGGGCGCAGGAGCTGGACTGGTTCGAGCCGTGGGAGCGGGTGCTGGAGTGGACGCCGCCGCACGCGAAGTGGTTCCCGGGCGGGAAGCTGAACGCGGCGTACAACTGTCTGGATCGGCACCTCGGGGGTGCGCGGCGGAACAAGGCGGCGCTGGTGTGGGAGGGGGAGCCGGGCGATTCGCGGGTGCTGACCTACTGGGAGCTGCACCGGGAGGTGTGCAAGTTCGCGAACGTATTGAAGGGGTTGGGGGTGGGGCGGGGCGACCGGGTGGCGATCTACCTGCCGATGATCCCGGAGGCGGCGATCGCGATGCTGGCGTGTGCGCGGATCGGTGCGCCGCATTCGGTGGTGTTCGGCGGCTTTTCGGCGGAGAGTCTGCGAGACCGGATCAACGACGCGCGGGCGAAGGTGCTGGTGACGGCGGATGGCGGGTTCCGGCGCGGCAAGGCGGTGGCGCTGAAGGCGAATGCGGATGAGGCGCTGAGCGACACGCCGTCGATCGAGCACGTCGTCGTGGTGCGCCGTGGCGCGGGACTCGAGGCGCCGGCGCAGATGAAGGCCGGCCGCGATCACTGGTATCACGAGCTGATGGAGAACGCGTCGGCGGCGTGCCCGGCGGAGCTGATGGATGCGGAGGACATCCTCTACATCCTCTACACCTCGGGGACGACGGGGAAGCCGAAGGGCGTGGTGCACACGACGGGCGGCTACATGACGCACGTCTATGCGACGACGAAGCTGGTCTTCGACCTGAAGGAGGACGACTGCTACTGGTGCACGGCGGACGTGGGGTGGGTGACGGGGCACAGCTACATCGTGTACGGCCCGCTGGCGAACGGGGCGACGACGGTGATGTACGAGGGCGCGCCCGACTGGCCGAACCGCGGGCGGCTGTGGCAGCTCGTCGAGAAGTACGGCGTGACGATCTTCTACACGGCGCCGACGGCGATCCGCGCGTTCATGCGGTGGGGCACGGAGTGGCCGGAGCGCTATGATCTCTCGACGCTGCGGCTTCTGGGGACGGTGGGCGAGCCGATCAACCCGGAGGCGTGGATGTGGTACCGGCGGCACATCGGGCACGACCGCTGCCCGGTGGTGGACACGTGGTGGCAGACGGAGACGGGCGGGATCATGATCACGCCGCTGCCGGGGCTGACCGAGACGAAGCCGGGGAGCGCGACGGTGGCGTTCCCGGGGATCTCGGCGACGGTCCTGAACAATGCGGGCGACGAGGTGCCGGCCGGGTACCTGGCGCTCACGCGGCCGTGGCCCGGGATGATGCGCACGATCTATGGCGATGACGAGCGGTACCGCGAGACCTACTGGTCGAAGTGGCCGGACACGTATTTCCCGGGTGATGGCGCGCGCCGGGACGCGGATGGCTACTTCTGGATCCTCGGACGCGTGGATGACGTGCTGAACGTTGCCGGCCACCGGATCGGGACCATGGAGGTCGAGAGCGCGCTGGTCTCGCACGACGCGGTCGCGGAAGCGGCGGTGGTGGGGAAGGCCGACGAGCTGAAGGGGCAGGCGATCGCCGCGTTCGTCACGCTGCGCGATCGGTTCGAGCCGTCGGAGTCGTTGAAGGAGGAGCTGAAGGCGCACGTGGTCGAGAAGATCGGCGCGATCGCGCGGCCCGACGACGTGCTCTTCGCCGCGGACCTGCCGAAGACGCGGTCGGGGAAGATCATGCGGCGTCTGCTGCGCGACGTCGCCGAGGGGCGCGCGCTCGGCGATACGACGACGCTGGCCGACCCCGCGGTCGTCGCGCGACTGAAGGCGCAGTACGAGGAGCAGGAGGCCTGAGTCCGTGCGCTGGCGCGCGCTGGCGCTCCTCTCGACGGCCGAACTCCTCGCCATGACGCTGTGGTTCAGCGCCACGGCCGTGGCGCCCGCCCTCGCCGCCGAGTGGACGCTGGACGCCGGCGGCGTGGCGTGGCTGACCATGGCCGTGCAGCTCGGCTTCGTCTGCGGTGCCGCGCTCAGCGCGCTCCTCAACCTGGCCGACATCATCCCTGCGCGCCCGCTCTTCACGGGCGCCGCGTTGCTCGGCGCGCTCGCCAACGCGCTCGTCGTGCTCGCGCCGGGCGCGGGCGCGGCGATCGCGCTCCGCTTCGCGACCGGCGCGCTCATGGCCGGCGTCTATCCGCCGGCCATGAAGATGATTGCCACCTGGTTCCGCGAGGGCCGCGGGCTGGCGATCGGTACCATCGTCGGCGCGCTCACCATCGGCTCGGCGACGCCGCATCTGGTCCGCGCGTTCGCGACCGTCGACTGGCGCCCCGTCGTCCTCGCATCTTCCGCAATGGCCATCGCCGCCGCGGCGCTCGTCGCCGTCGGCTACCGGGATGGGCCGTTCGCCTTCCCGCGCGCCCGCTTCTCCTGGGCGCTCGCGGGCAGCGTGCTGCGACACCGCGAGACGCGACTCGCCACGCTGGGCTACCTCGGCCACATGTGGGAGTTGTACGCCGGGTGGGCGCTGGTCGCGATCTTCGCGCGCGACCTCTTCCTCGGCCACGGCGCGGAGCCGGGCGCCGCGGGCGCGCTCGCTGGCGTCACCGGCTTCGCCGTGATCGCGATCGGCGGCCTCGGCGCGGTGCTGGCCGGGGTGTGGGCCGACCGGCTCGGCCGCGAGCGCGTCACGATCTGGGCCATGGTCGCCAGCGGCGCGGGCTCGCTCGCGCTCGGCTGGCTCCTCGCGGCGCCGCTGTGGATCGTGCTCCCGATCGCGCTCGTCTGGGGCTTCGCCATCGTCGCCGATTCCGCGCAGTTCAGCGCCGTCATCACGGAGGTCGCACCCCAGGACGCGGTCGGCACCGCGCTCACGCTCCAGACCTCGCTCGGATTCCTCCTCACCGCCTTCACCATCTGGCTCGCCACCACGGTCTCCGACCGGGTCGGCTGGGGGCCGGCGTTCAGTATGCTCGCCCTCGGGCCCGTGTTCGGGATTGCGGCGATGGCGCGGCTGAAAAATGTGCGCTTCGCAGCCACCTCGGACGTCCTCGCCGCCCACTCGCGACCGGAATCCGTGACAACGGAGTCGCATTGATGGCAAGCGGGAATGGACTGTTGTGATATCTCGTTATATCTTATGAAGTGACGTGCAATCGCAACAATCGTCCGAATTGCCATGGTCGACACGCGAACGGAACGCCTGCTGGAATTCGTAAAGGAGCGCGGACTCGTCCGGGCGCGGGAAGCCGAGGCGGCGGGTTATCCGACGGCTCTGCTGTACCGCCTACGCGACCGCGGCGACCTCGAGCAAGTCGGGCGGGGTCTGTTCCGACATCCGGAAGCGGAGATCACCGAGTGGCACTCCTATGCGGAGGCAGTGAAGCTCGTTCCGGCCGGCGTGGTCTGCCTCCTTTCGGCTCTCGTGTTCCACGGAATCGGCACGCAGAATCCCTGGCAAATTTGGATGGCGCTCGAGAAGGGGAAACAGCGGCCCCGTTCGCCTGTGCTCCCTCTGAAGATCGTGTGGTTTTCGGGCGACGCGATGCGTGAGGGCGTGGAGACGCACAGGATCGAGGGTGTCGATGTGAGGGTGTTCGGGCCTGCCAAGACGGTCGCGGACCTCTTCAAGTTCAGGAACAAAGTGGGCGTGGATGTCGCCGTCGAGGCGCTACGAGAAGGCTGGGAGCGGCGGCTGTTCACCGCGGACGAGCTCATGCGTTTCGCGAAGATCTGTCGCGTTCAGCGGGTCATGAAGCCGTACCTACAGGCGATCGCGTGAGCGCGGCGAGGCGGGAGCCGAAGGACGTCGCCGCGTCGGTTCGCCAGCGTCTTCTGAACCTCGCGCGACGGACTGGGGAGGATTACAATGCGCTCCTCATCCGCTTCGCCACCGAACGACTCCTCTTTCGGCTCTCCAGATCGGCGCACGCTGACCATTTCGTGCTCAAAGGGGCGTGGCTGTTCTACGCTTGGGACCTCCAGCGGAGAGCGACGCGGGATGTGGATTTCCTGGGGTTCGGCGACGCGACGGCGGAGGCCGTGGAAGCGTTGTTTCGAGAGGTCCTCGCGACGGACGTGGAGCCCGACGGGGTGGCGTTCGACCTCAGCACCCTTCGGGTGGAGACGACGCGGCACGGGGCCGCCTACCTGGGGAAGCGGGTTCGGGTGGAGGCGAGGCTCGGCGCGGCCCGCGTAGGAACGCAGGTCGACATCGGCTATGGCGATGCGCTGGTGGCTTTGCCCGAGACTGTCGAACTACCGCCGCTACTCGAATTCCCGCCGCCGCGGCTACGCGCGTACTCGGCGGAAACGGCCGTAGCCGAAAAGCTCGAAGCCATCGTCCGGTTCGGCACGGCGACAAGCCGTTTCAAGGATTTCTTCGATCTCGGGGTGCTCGCGAATGAATGCCACCTTGACGGTGCGCTCCTACGAGACCAGATCCGCGAGACCTTCGCCCGCAGGGGTACGGCCTTGCCCTCGGGCGTGCCGTCCGGGCTCGGCGCCTCCTTCGCGGAGGATCCGGCATCCCGGAGACAGTGGTCGGCCTTCGTGCAGCGGTCGAGGGCGCAGGCCGGCGTTTCGGAGCGCTTCAGGGATGTCGTGACCAGGGTCGGCGAGTTGGTGCTCCCGGTGCTAGGTGCCGCCGCGGCCGGCCATCCGTTCACGGCTCGGTGGGTGCCTCAGGCCGGCTGGAATCGGTCGAAGGACTGACGTTCCCGTTCGTCTGCAAGCCAAGTTCAGAGGGGAGGCGCCCCGAACGGGCCGGGCAGTCGCCGCATCCGACGCCGAACGACTTTCCGCCGGATGTCAGCCGCCCGCTGGTACGCCACGTGCGTGCGGCCTGCCGCGAGAGGAGGTCCCCATGTCATCTTCCGGATCCATCCCCGGCCGATCGGGAGCGGACCGGCCCGAAGCGGGTCGGTCCGCTCGACGCGGGCGTTGGGCGCGCGGCCGGGCGCGCGCCGCAGGGCCGGCACCCGCCGCGAGGCGGGGCGCGATGCTCCCGGTGGTCGAAGAGCGCCCGGCGCGGGCCGCAGCCGCGCGGCTCGACGCGGCCGGGCTCGCGGCCGAGCTGCGGCGCACGATCGCGGGTGAGGTCCGCTTCGACGCCGGAAGCCGGGCGCTGTACGCGACGGACCTCTCGGTCTACCGGCAGGTGCCGATCGGCGTCGTGATTCCGCGAACCGTCGAGGACGTCGTGGAGACGGTGGCGGCGTGTCGCCGGTGGGGGGCGCCGATCCTCGGCCGCGGATGCGGGACGAGCCTCGCCGGGCAGTGCTGCAACGTCGCCGTCGTCATCGACTTCTCGAAGTATCTGAACCGGATCCTGGAAGTGGATCCCGCCGGGCGGTTCGCCTGGGTCGAGCCGGGGGTCATCAACGACCAGCTCCAGGTGGCGGCGCGCCCGCACGGGCTGCTGTTCGCGCCCGATCCGGCGACGCACCAGTACTGCACGATCGGCGGGATGCTCGGCAACAACTCGTGCGGCGCGCATACGGTCATGGGCGGCAAGACCGTGGACAACGTCGAGGAGCTGGAGGTGCTCACCTACGACGGTACGGTCCTGCGCGTGGGTGCGACCGGCCCGGAGGAGCTGGAACGACTCGTGGGGCAGGGCGGCCGCACCGGCGAGATCTATTCCCGACTCGTGGCGCTCCGGGACCGGTACGCGGACCGGATCCGTGAACGCTTTCCGGACATCCCCCGCCGCGTGTCGGGCTACAACCTGGACGAATTGCTCCCCGAACGGGGGTTCCACGTTGCGCGCGCCCTGGTCGGGTCGGAGAGCACCTGTGCGCTGGTGCTGCGGGCGAAGCTGCGCCTCATCCCGAGCCCACCCGGCCGGGCGCTGCTGGTGATCGGCTACCCCGAGCCGTGGCTCGCGGCCGACCACGTCCCGGAGATCCGGGATCGGGGCCCGCTCGCGCTCGAGGCCGTCACGGCGCACGTGCTCGAGAACATGGCGCGGAAGGGGAAGCCGCTGCTGGGCGGTGAGTTCCTCCCCGGCGGCAAGACCTGGCTCCTGGTCGAGTTCGGCGGGGACTCGCCCGCGGAAGCCGCCGACCGCGCACGCGAGGTGAGGGACTGGATCGAGCGGAGCGGCGGTGATCGGGTCGGCACGACGGTGGTCACCGACGTCGGCGAGCAGCAAGCGGTCTGGGAGGTCCGGGAGGCGGGCGTCGGCGCGAGCCGCGTTCCGGGCATCGAGGACGCGTGGCCCGGGTGGGAGGACGCGGCCGTCGCACCCGAACGGCTGGGCGACTATCTCCGCGAGTTCATCCCGCTCCTCCGGCGCTACGGCTACGCCTACTCCCTCTACGGCCACTTCGGCGACGGCTGCATCCACTGCCGGATCACTTTCGATCTGAAGACGGCCGCCGGGGTCCAGCGCTATCGTTCCTTCATGAGCGACGCCGCCGACCTCGTCCTCTCCTTCGGCGGGTCGCTCTCGGGCGAGCACGGCGATGGCCAGGCCCGCGCCGAGTTCCTGCCCCGGATGTTCGGCCCGGATCTCGTGCAGGCGTTCCGCGAGTTCAAGTCGATCTGGGACCCCGAAGGACGGATGAATCCGGGGAAGGTCGTCGACCCTTACCCGCTGGATTCGAACCTGCGAACCGGGCCGGACTACAACCCGATCCCCGTGTCGACGCACTTCCGGTTCCCGGACGACCACGGCAGCTTCGCCGCCGCCACGGAGCGTTGTTTCGGCGTCGGCAAGTGCCGTCGTCTCGAGGCGGGCACCATGTGCCCGAGCTTCATGGCGACGCGGGAGGAGCAGCATACGACGCGGGGTCGCGCCCACCTCCTCTTCGAGATGCTGCGGGGCGAGGCGATCACGGACGGGTGGAAGAGCGAGGCGGTGAAGGAATCGCTCGACCTCTGTCTTGCCTGCAAGGGGTGCAAGGGCGAGTGTCCGGTCTCGGTCGACATCGCGACGTACAAGGCCGAGTTCCTGTCGCATTACTACGAGGGTCGGCTCCGTCCACCGGCCGCCTACACGCTGGGGCAGGTCTTTCGCTGGGCACGCGTTGCCGCGCTCGCGCCGGGTGTTGCGAACCTGGTCCTCCGCACGCCCGCGCTCGCCGGTCCGGTGAAGCGGATGCTCGGGCTGGCCGGGGAGCGGGAGCTGCCGGCCTTCGCGCGCCAGACGTTCCGGGCGTGGTGGTGGCGGCGCGGCGGCCGGGGTGTCTCGCCGCGGCCCGACGGCGCGGGACGGGTCGTGCTCTGGCCCGACACCTTCAACAACCATTTCTCCCCGCAGACCGCGCGCGCGGCGGTCGCGGTGCTGGAGGCCGCGGGCCTGGAGGTCGAGGTCCCGGTACAGCCGCTCTGCTGCGGGCGCCCGCTCTACGATTACGGGATGCTGGACCAGGCGAAGCGGCGGCTCGGGGAGATCCTCGAGGCGCTGCGACCGGCGGTGCGGGCCGGCGTCCCGGTGGTCGGCCTGGAGCCGAGCTGCGTCGCGGTCTTCCGCGACGAGTTGGGAAACCTCCTTCCGAACGACGAGGATGCCCGGCGGCTCGGTCGCCAGGTGTTCACGCTCGGCGAGTTCCTCGAGCAGATGCGCGGATCCCGGGATTTCCCGCGACTTCGAGGACGGGCGCTGCTGCACGGGCACTGCCACCAGAAGGCGCTCATCGGGATGCAGCCGGACGAGCGCGTGTTGTCCGATCTCGGGCTCGATGTGGCGACGCTCGATTCCGGATGCTGCGGACTCGCCGGCTCCTTCGGCTACGAGGCGGCGCACTACGACGTCTCGATGCGCGCGGGGGAGCGGGTCCTGCTCCCGGCCGTTCGCGACGCATCGCCGAATACGTTCATCGTCGCGGACGGCTTCAGTTGCCGGACCCAGATCGAGCACGCCACGCCGCGCCGGGCGCTGCACCTGGCCGAGGTCCTCGCGCTGGCGCTGCGGCAGCCGGAACGCGGCGGCGAGGGCGTGCCGTATCCGGAGCGGGAGATCGCGCCGGAGCCCGCGCGCCCGCCGTCCGCCCCGGCGATCGCGGCCGGACTCCTCGTCGCCGGAGCCGCGACCACACTCCTGGTCCGAGCGCTCACGGCCCGGTCGAGGGGGTAATCGAGCGGTGTCGTGATCCGGCGTGCCTGACATGGGGCGTTCGTGCTGGGCTGGGACAGTCTCTTGCGCGCAGGCACACGTTGCCGTTCCCTTACGCGCGCGGTATGTTAGTTAGGGATACGAGATAAACCTAACTAACGTTGACCGTGAAGTTAGAGATCGTCGCCAGCCGACACGCAAAATCGGGAGGGACGGGATGCCCGGCCGCCGCGTATCGCTGACCTGGCGATACGACCCGACGCTGTACGCGCCTGCAAGGTACCGGCGGGCATGCAGGTACGAGGCGTTCATCCCGGATGGCCTCATGGGGATGTCGTTGAACTTGCCGGCCGAGGTCGCGGGCATCGTATCGGAGGCCGAGGCGGCCATCCGGAGCCTGAACGACGCGGCGCAACCAGCACTTGCGCCGCTGGCGCGGTTGCTGCTCCGGACGGAGTCCATCGCGTCCTCGAAGGTCGAGGGCTTGCAACTCGGCGTCCGTGAGCTGGCGCGCGCGGAAGCTCGTGCGGAATCGGGTGGTCGTGCGGGTCCCACCGCGCTGGAGGTGCTGGCCAACATCGATGCGATGGAGCTGGCGGTGCATGAGGCGGCGGTCGTGGAGCGGTTCAGCGTGGACGAGATCCGCGCGATTCATCGCCGGCTCATGGCGGGGGCACCGAACGCGCATGTCGCGGGGCGGATCCGGAGCGGCCAGAACTGGATCGGCGGCAACGACTACAACCCGTGTGGCGCCGACTTCGTGCCGCCGCCTCCGGAGTACGTGGGGCCGCTCCTGGAGGACCTGTGCGACGCGGTGAACGAGGAGGTGCTCCCTCCGCTCGTGCAGGCGGCGCTCGTCCATGCCCAGTTCGAGACGATCCATCCGTTCGATGACGGGAACGGCCGCACCGGTCGGGCGCTGATCCACGTTGTGCTACGACGTCGCAAGATCGCGCCGGCCTACGTGCCACCGATCAGCGTGATCCTGGCCGGCGCGCGGGATCGTTACATCGACGGCCTCGGCCGCTTCCGAGACGATCGCGTCGTCGAGTGGGTCGAACAGTTCGCGGGTGCTGCGGCCAGCGCCGCGCATCTCGCAGCGGCGTATCTCGAGGCGGTTCACGAGTTGGGCGCCCGATGGCGAGCACAGCTCGCGGCCCTGTCGGATGCGCCGCGCGCCGATGCGGCTGCTTGGGCCGTGATCGAGGTCTTGCCCGCCCACCCGCTGATCACCGCACCGGTGGCCGCTGCGGCGACGGGGCGGTCGAAACCGTCGGTCTACCAGGCGCTCCGGCAACTGGAATCCGCCGGGATCCTGATGCCGCTGTCCCGGTCGCGGCGGAACCGGTCGTGGGAGGCCGTGGGGCTGCTCGACCTGCTCGCGGGGCTCGAGGCCGGCAGGCTGCCGAGCCCGGCCGGCGCGCGGCCTGCGCCGTGAGGCCTGCTCCGCGGCACACTGCCATCCCACAACCGCAGCGCGACCTCCCGCGGCCGCGGGAGAATCCGTTCAAGGAAGGCGGTGGCCCGCTGGGCCGCGGCGTCCGTACGGGGGGGCGATCCTCGACCACCCCCACCATCCGGTCGTCCTGATCAGTCGAACCCACCGGGCGCGGGCGCGCTCTCGGCACCCGCAGCCGCCGGTGTGGGCAGCCGAGACAGCGTGTACTGGACCGCGAGGTCGGTCACGTTCCAGAGCTGGATGTCGGTGCTGGTCGGGTAGCGGGCCGCCGCCATGTCGCCGTCGACGACGCGGTAGCTCCACAGCTCGCTGTGCTTGAGACCCGATGCCTCGACGGCATCGAGCACGGTGTGCAGTGCTGCGGTGAGGTCGTGGACGAGCGGCGCGAGAGAGGGGTCGCGCGGCGTGCCGTCCGGGCGCACCGCGCCCTGGATCTGCCGTGCCAGGCCGAGCAGGAGCAGATTGACCTCGCGGCCCCAGACGGTGCGGGGCGAGTGGTAGCGGTCGCGGTCGAAGGCCTCCCAGACCGCACGGCCCGCGTACGCGTCGTTCGCGATGACCGGGCCGACGTCGTCGATGAAGAGCCCGACCGGGTACGGCAGCAGGAACACGCGCAGCGCGCGGAACGCCCGTTCCGGTGGGACGCGGCCGGCACGCACGTCGCCGACGACGTCGTCCAGGAGCAACCGCACGGCGGGGTCCGTGTTCGCCACCGGGATCGGGCGGCCGACCGAGTCGAGCGCGAGCGCGAGGAACCACAGCGTATCGCCCTGGAGCGGATCGGAGCGAAGCACCCGTTCGCCGTAGCGTCGTTCCGGCGTGGGCATCCAGGCGAGCTTCGCGGCGACCCGCTCCTCGACCTCGCGCGCATCCAGCCGGACGGCGAAGTGCCGCGCCGCGCCCTTCCAGACCCGCGTCGCAGCGCGCAGCGCCGCCGGGTCGCGGAGGTAGCGCGCGAGCCGGCCGCCCCGGATCCCGGGCGCCGCTCGCTCGAGCGCCGCCGCACCGTACGCCAGCTCGCGGAGCGCGGTGCGGATGGTATCCAGCGCTTCGAGCGCTTCCGGCGCCCAGATGGCGTTGACGTCCAGCGCATAGCGGCCGTTCGCGTATCCCGCGCCGCTGTCGCGCCAGCTCGCGGAGGCCCAGTGGGTGGTGTCCCGCCGCGGGAAGCCGATCAGGTGCTCGGGGTGTGGATCGTCGGCATACGGCGCCGTCGTCCGCGCCACGTGCGCCAGGTTACGCAGCAGGAGCGTGAGGCGGCTCGGTCCGCCGTCCGCGCGTGCCGGCGCGGCGAGGAACGCGCGCTTCCGCTCGGCCGGGACGTCCGCATCCCCGAGGTAGCGCGCCACGAGAACGGGGAACTGGTAGTCGTCATCGATCATGCGGTAGGTCTCGCGGACCGCCTGGAGCCCGGCGAGGCGCGCGCGGGCGTCGGCGAGCAGCGTGTCGCGGCCGGCGCCGCCCCGGAAGTACATTTCCATCAGCGCGTTGTACGCCGCCGCGTTCTCCCGGATCGCCTGGCCGCCCAGCGCCTCCTCGTGGCTGACCTCGCCCCTGGGCGAGAGCTTGCGCAGTACGCTGGCGATCACGTGCTCCCGCATGGCGTCCGTCCAGACCGGCTCCATCATGAGCGCGGCCATCAGCACGTCGCGGCCGAAGTAGGTAGCGTAGTTCGGCATTCCGGCCATCAGCTTCTCGCGGGACGCGAGCAGCTCCGTGCTGCGGACGGCGCGCTCGAGCCGCCGGAAGCGGAGGATCCGCGCCCGCTCCTCCGCGCCGCGCGCGGACGGCGCCACGGCCAGCGCTCGCTCGTAGGCGTCGCGTGCGTCGGTGTAGAAGGCCAGGAACGCGGAGTTGAAGATCTCGTCCCGCGCCAGTGGGTGGAGCGCCGGCGCGTCGGTCGTGACCCGGATGTGGAGCCGGACCGGCGCGCCGTCGCGCGAGCGGATGAGCGCCGTGCGGCCGTCGTGCTCGAGGAGCGCGGACGCGGCGTCCACGGCTACCTCGAGCGTCATGTGGTTGCGGCCGTCCAACGATGTGTGCGCGACGCGGAGCACGCGTCGGCCGGCGTCGTCGATGAGCGAGACCGCCGGTTCGAGACGTGCGCGCAGCTCGTCCGGGTCCGCGGCATCCAGCAGCGCCAGGTGCGTCTGCCGCTCCGCGGCATCGAGCCGCGCGATGTTGTCGATCAGGCGGACCAGCGCCTCGAGACGGAACGGCGGCGCATCGAACGGCCGCAGGTGCGCCTCGGCGTACTGGAAGTCACGCTCGACGCGCATCGAGCCGAGCAGGAAATGTCCGAGCCGGACCGGCGAGGGCGCTTCGAGCGTGTACGCGACGGCACGCACGCCGTCGGCCTCCGAGACCTCCGCCTCGGCGCCACTCCACTCGAGGAGCGCGGGTCGTCCGGCCAGATCCCGCGCCGTGAAGCCGACACTCTCGTCGAGCGCGTCCGCCCAGACGTGGACCACCCGCCCGCCGCGTTGATCGATGTAGACCTGGAACGCGTTGCCGGCGGCGTCGCGCCAGAAGCGCGTGCGGTAGCCCTCGTACGCGGCCGGGTCATCCAGCCCGGCCTCCGGGAACTCGAGCACCGGCGCGACACGCGCCGGCGGCGCCATCACCTGCGTCATCGCGTGCACCGTCACCAGAAGCGCGAGCATGTTCATATTAATCATTCACGATCGGGCGCCGCCAGGCCGGGGCTGGGGCCGGGAACGGGAGCTCGCGCTCCCGTTCCCGGCCGCTCCGGTGGCATTCCTCCCTCCGCCACCCCAGCCCCAGCCCGCGCGCGGAAGGGTCAGAACGTGTACTGCAACGACGCGGTGAGGCGTCGGGGCAAGATCGGGCGCGCGAGGAACAGGCTGCTCGTCGGCCCGGTGACCAGCCGCGGGTTGCCCTCCTCCAACCCCTTCGACTGGAAGACGTTGAGCAGGTTGGCCGTGACGGTGACGCCCGTCCCCGGGATGGCGTACGTCGCGCCCAGGTTCGTGTAGTTGTAGGCCGGCAGGCGGAGATTGTTCTGGAAGTCGGTGAAGCGCCGCCCAACGTAGTGCCAGTCGGCCATGAGTTGGACGTTCGATCGGGAGAAGATCGCCGCCAGGTTGCCGATCACGGGAGGCACGCCGTTGATCCAGCTCCCGATATCGGCGCCGGCGCCGCTCCCCAGCTCGGCCTTCAGGAGCGTGCCGTTGCCCAGGAGCTGGAGCCCCTCGGCGACCTGGGCCGAGGCCTCGAGCTCGAGACCGTACGACCGGTTCTCCGGCGCGGTGTTGATCACCCACGTCGTGTTCCCGTTGGCGTCGACGACCGCGCCCTGGCCGACGATGTTCTTGAGCAGCGTGTAGAACCCGTTGGCCGTGAAGCCGAACCGGTCGGAAGCGAACTTCACGCCGCCCTCGCCGCTCAAGGTCTGACGCGCGTCGAACAGCTCGACCTGCTCCTCGGCCGCGGCGTTCAGGAACTCGTCGAGCGCCGGCATCTTGTACGCGCGGCCGCCCTGCGCGTAGATCGAGAGCTGGTCGTTGACCTCGTAGTTCAGTCCGATCGAGGCCGCCCAGTCGTTCAGGCTGCGGGCGAAATGACGGAACGTCCGGTTCCCCCACGGCTCGACGTCGAAGAGCGTCGTGGCATTGCCGTCCATGTCGACCGGCGCCGTGTTCTCCGCGCTCTGCACGAAGTCGTTGTACTCCCAGCGCACGCCGAGGTCGGTCCGCAGCCGGTCCGTGAGCTGGAACGCACCGCCCAGCACCGCCGAGAAGACCGTGGCCTGCCCGGAGCCGTTGACGTAGTTCGAGAGGTAGCGCCGGAACCCGTTCCGCGTCGCGTCGAGGTCGTCGATCGTGACCACCTGCGAGGTCTCGTCACCCGTCGTCGGGTCGATGTAGCGGTACTCGAGCTGCGCCTGGTCGACGATCAGATCCAGGAACCGCGGGTTGTCCCGCACGTCCATCAGGATGTCCGTGAAGTACCAGCGGTTCGTCTGGCTGTAATTCGCGAAGTACACGCCGGCCGAGAGGCTGTGCGCGCCCAGCGTCTTGCTCACCTGGAACTGGTTCTGGAACGCCGACATCGGCTTCTCGACGTGCCACTCGCCCGCCGGCGCGACATACCCGTTGCCGCCCCCGTTGAACGGCAGCGGGTTCCCCGCGGCGTCGAAGTGGTTCGTGTAGATGAACCGGTAGTCGAACGACGGCGCCGAGATGATGAACTTCTGGCCTTCCGCGATCTCCGCGAGCTGGTCATCCGCCGGGAGAGAGCCCTGCGCCTGGAGGACGCTCTTGTAGTGGTTCCCGTAGGTCTGCTCGAGGAAGCTGCGGACGAAGGCATCCGCGTCCATGACGTCGACCGGCACGATCGCGTTCCACCCCTGGTCGTTCGACATGATCTGCGCCGTGTTCTGGATGTGCCAGCCGTTGTCGAAGTCGAAGCCGGCATCGGCGGTCAGCCAGTAGGCCTTGGTGCGCAGTCCGTCGTCCAGCGGCAGCTCGAGCTCGCCGACGGGCGTGGGCACGCGGATGTGGTTGCCCTCGCGGGTGTTCATCGCGCCGTAGTCGGAGAAGCCGGGGACATAGTCCGGGTCGGCCGGATTCCGGAACGGCAGCGGCAGGATGAACTGGTTGCGGTCATCGATCATTTTGAGCGACGCGCGGATGTGGCCGCGCTCGAGCAGCCGCGTCACGCTCGCCTTGAGCTGCCCGCCGCGGATCCCCGGGTAACCCGGGTCGCGCACGCCGTGGTCGTAGCGGTAGAAGCCGCCCACGTTGAATCGCCAGGCGTCGCCCATCGGGCCGTTGACGTTGAAGTCGTAGCGGGCGAGGCCATCGGTTCCGGCGGTCGCCTTCATGGAGCCCGACAGCTCGGGGCCGCCCGTGCGGTTGATGAAGTTGATGATCGCGCCCGGCGTGTTGGAGCCGAAGAGCGCCGACGAACCGCCGCGCACGACCTCGACGCGCTGGATGTTCTCGTCGGGGCGGAACAGGTTGTCCGCGTTCATGAAGAAGGTGTGCATGGTGGGGAAGACCGGCAGCCCGTCCTCCATGAACATGACGTACTCGACGCCGAGGATCCCCCGCATGCTGATGTTCTGGTTCACCTCGCCGCCCGAGCTCTCGACGCGCGTGAAGCCCGGGACGAAGCGCAGCATCTCGGTGGTGCTGCGCGGCGCGGCCTGGTTGACGTCCTCGTTCGAGAGCACCGTGACCGCGACGCTGGCGTCCAGCTTGACCCGCGGCACCTGCGTGCCGGTCACGACGACGGCATCGAGCTTGAGCGGATCCGACACCAGGCTGAAGTCCCGGACCGCCTGCTGCCCGGCGGCCAGCGTCACTTCCGCGGTGGCGCTCCGGAACCCGATCATGTGGACCTCGATCGTGTACGTGCCCGGCTCGAGCTCCGTGAGCACGTAGCTGCCATCCGCCCGCGTGAAGGTGCTGCGCTCGGCCGCCGTGAGGACGACCTCGGCGCCCGAGAGGGCCGCGCCGACCTCGTTCGTCACGCGGCCACGAAGCACCGCGCCCTCCTGCGCCCACGCATTGGAGAACGCCGTGGCCAGACCCAGCACGACCACGACGGCACCGGCCGCGGCGGGAATGCGCCGACGCCGGTTCGACTGACACCCGTACCGTCTCATCATCAGCCTCCGTGGTAAGGGTTCTACGCCCCCCGGCGCGCGCACCGCTCCGATCACGGTCGCCGCCATGGGGCAGGCCCGCGCGGCGCACCGGCCGCACGGCGCTTGCGACCCGCCCCGAACGTTCGTCGGTCGGGTCGGCTCGAGCAGCGTTGCTCGGTTGGGAACTCCGGGCACGGGATCGCCGGGCGGCCGTCGGGCCGGCGCGCCGTTTCACGGCGATCGGTAGTGGTGCGGATCGTCGGGCCGCCGACGGCCCGCGGATCCGCAGGTGCGGTCGCGCGTCCGATCCCGCCGGACGCGCCGCGTACGACTGCTGTTACGACTCTGGTGCTGCTGCTGGGCCGAGCGACTTCGGCCCACGCCGGAAATCGTCGGAAATCGGAATGAACGGGCCGGTCCCGGCCCGGAGCGGGCGATCGGCCCGTTCGCCGAGTATGTGGCCGCGACGGTTCCGATGTCAAGGGAGAGCACGCCGACGCCGTCGCGGGCAGGACCCGTCGGCGCCATCGCAGCGGAGCGCCGGCGGCACCCGGACCCGTGCGCGGCGCGCCCGGTCCGGCGACGGCCGGCGCCGCTCTCCCCTTGACATCCGACAGGACACGGGCGATACTGCTCGCGCGATTGGGCAGGGGGATGAAGACGACCGCGTGGAGGCGATGCATGGCCGCGAACTCGCCCTCGGACGTGCTACAGGGCACGCTCGACCTGCTGATCCTGAAGACGCTCTCGCTCGAGCCGATGCACGGCTGGGGGGTGAGCCAGCGGATCCAGCAGCTCTCGGAGGACGCGTTGCAGGTGGGGCAGGGCTCGCTCTACCCCGCGCTGCACCGTCTGGAGCGCAAGGGGTGGATCGAGAGCGAGTGGAGGGCGAGCGAGAACAACCGGCGTGCGAAGTACTACCGGCTGACGGCCGCGGGGCGGCGTGCGCTGGGCGAGGAGGAGGCGAGTTGGCGGCGCTACGCGGGGGCGGTCGAACTGATCCTGGGGACGCCGTGATCGGGAAGTGACGATGCCCGCCCGGCGTTTGCCGGGCGGGCATCATCATGGGGAGGGCGCCGTTCGGTTCGGGCTCCTCGCGTGCGCCCTCGGCCGTTGGTCCGGTGTCAGCCCGCCATTCCGGCCAGCTCTCTGACGACCGATGCGATGGCGCGAACGCGCTGGGCATCGGCGGCGCTGGCGGCGTCGCGCTCGAGTTGCGAGGCGAGTTCTGCCAGTACTGCGCGGCGCTGCGCGCCCTGCGACTCCTCGGCGCGGTCGAGTTCGCGTGCAATGGCCTGTGCGCGGTCCGGCGCGATGCCGTTGTTGCGCATGAGCTGGTCGAGGTAGGCTCGGGCGACGACGAAGCTTGCCGGCCAGACGATCTTCGGCTGGTGTTGCGGGTTGAACTGCTCGAAGCGCACGGTCCTGGCGGCGTCGATCTCGTTCTGCGTGAGGAACTCGCTCGGCTGGAGCTCGAAGATGTCGATGCCGCGGCCGATCTCGGAGCCGATGATGTGGCCGTTGTACCAGTAGGCGGACCAGTATCCGCCGAGGATCAGCTTGTCCGCGCTCATGGGGCCGCGGTCGAAGAAGGCGATCTCGACCGGGTGCGCGGGGTCGGTGAAGTCGAAGACGGAGATTCCGCCCTGGTACCAGGCCTGGACCATGATGTCGCGGCCGGGGACGGGGATCAGCGAGCCGTTGTGCGCGACGCAGTTTTCGACCGCGGTCTGCGGCTCGGGGATCTTGAAGTAGCCGGCGGGCGTCGGGCTGAGTTCGCGGCCGTTCAGCGTGAAGATGGCGTCGGCGCCCCACGTCGGCCGGTCGGTGGCGCGGCAGCGGGGCGCGGTGCCGCCGCCCCATTCATCGGTGAAGACGACCGTGGTGCCGGCGTTGTTGAACGTGGCCGAGTGCCAGTAGGCGAAGTTCGGGTCGGTGACCGCCGCAATGCGCTTCGGGTTCGCCGGATCGCTGATGTCGAGGAGGATGCCGTTGCCGGAGCACGCGCCGCCCGCGAGCCCGATCGCCGGGTAGGCGGTGATGTCGTGGCACTGGTTGGTCTGTGAGGTCTCCTGCGTTCCGGGGCCGTGGTTGCCGCCCTGCCAGAGTCCCGCGATCTCGCCGGTCTGGGCATCGGCGAAGATGCGCGGGCGGTTGACGATGCGCGCGTTCTGCGGCGCATCCAGCGGGACGCGGATCACCTCGATGCGGAAGTACGAGGTGTTCGGATCCTCGTCCGGCGAGCGCGCGGAACAGCCGGCGAGCTCGGCGGCCGGTCGGACGGCGCTCGTGCCCTGCACGTAGACGTAGATGTTCTCCGGGTCGTCCGGATCGGTCACGAGCGTATGGGTGTGCGAGCCGCGGCACGTCTGCACGGTGGCGACCTGCCGCGGGTGGTCGAGGTCGCTGATGTCGAAGATGCGTATGCCGCGGATCCGCTCGGGGCTGACGGTCTCGGGGACGCCCTGTGTGCCGCAGTCGATGCGGGCGCGCGTCTCCTGTGAGGAGACGAAGAGCAGGTCGCCGTAGACCGAGACGTCGCCTTGCCCGCCCGGGCAGACCAGCGCGGTGCGGAGCGTGGGCCGGCGCGGATCCGAGATGTCCCAGATCTGCACGCCGTTGTAACCGCCCTGGAAGACGTAGTCGCCGCGGAACGCGAGGTCCGAGTTCACGAACGCGAAGTCGCCCGGGTCCG
>DASVCS010000024.1:0-36173 GCA_036381495.1 Longimicrobiales bacterium | reverse complement strand
GTGACGTACGGGCCGGCGCCGGACCCCGCGGACCGCGATGCGATCGCGCGGCTCGAGGTCGCCGCGCGCCGCCCCGTCGTCTGGCCGTACTTCCTTGCCGGCGCGGTCGGACTCGCGCTCGCCGCGGCCGCCCTCGCGGGTCTCGGCACGGGCGGCACCGCCGGCGCAGGCCAAACGATGCGGCTCGTGCTGCTCGTCGCCGGCGCCGCGCTCCTGCTCGCGGCCGTGTTCCCGCTCCGCCGCGCCCGGCGTGAGAACCGCGCGCGGGACCGGCTGCGCGCCGCGCTCTCGCCGGCGGTCACCGAGCGGCGGCCGTTCACGGACACCGAGCTGGAAGTCGCGCGCGTGGCGCTGGCCGATGCGGCGCTCCCGACCCGTGCCCGGCGCGCCGAGCTCGAGCGCGCCTGCCTCGCCGCGGCGCGGCGGATCGTCGATGACGGCGCGGCATCGCCCGATGAACTGCAAATGCTCGAGCAGTTCGAAGCGGCACTGGACCTCGACCGCGAGTTCTGCGACGCGGCGCGCGCGGACGCGTTCCGCGGCGTCTATATGCGCGTCGTCGCCGACCGCGAGCTGACCGAGGAGGAGGAGCGCGCGCTGGCGGCGTTGCAGGCCGCGCTGCGCGTTGCGGACGACGTCATCGCCGGCGAGCTCGACGTCGTCCACCGCCTCGCCGAGCTGCGCCGGATCCGCGCGGGCGCGCTGCCGGTCGTCGAGCCCGGCATCCCGCTGCGCGAGGGCGAGTCGTGCCATTTCGCCGCGCCCGCGCGGCTGCTCAAGGAGCGCAACCTGCGGCGGTTCCAGCGCGATCGGCAGGCGTACCGCGTACGCGGCCTCGTCGTCGACCGCGAGGGCACGCTGCTCATCACGGATCAGCGGCTGCTCCTCGTGCACGCGGGCAGCACGTCCGTGCGGATCGATCGGATCCTGGACGTCGAAGTCGACATCGACCGCAGCCTGCTCCGCATCGTGCGGGACGGCGTGAAGACGCCGATGCTGATCACCACGCCGGACGCGGTCCGCGCGGGCGCGGTGCTGGCGGCGGTGGCGGGGGTGTAGGGGCCGGCACGCTCACCACGTCACCACCTCCCCGTCGCGCGTGAACAGCAGCACCCGCTCCTTCACCGGCTCGCCGGTCAGGCGCGCCCAGCACGTGGCGTACAGGTCGACCTGCCGGCGGTAGAGCGCGATGCGCGCCGCGCGCACGGCCGGGTCGGCGATGGCATCGGTCTTGAAGTCGCAGATCACCCACCCGCCGTCGCCCTCGCGGAAGGCGAGGTCGATCACGCCCTCGACGAGTTCCGTGCGCCCGGCGGCGGCGGCGTCCGGCCCATCCGCGCCGTCCAGACCGACTCCCGCCTCGCCGGCGTCGAACGCCACACAGAACGGCGCCTCGACGAGCCTGCGCTGCGCGGCGCTGGCGCGCGCCCAGACCGGCGACTCGCGGAGCCGCTCGATCAGCGTGACGAGCGTCTCCAGCTCCGTCGGCTCGCCGCTCGCGGTCAGCGGGCGGTCGTGCTCGATCAGCGCACTGCGGCAGACGGCGCGGAGCACCTCGCCGGTGGCGCCGCGCTGCGCCGCTTCGATGGCCTGATGCACCGCGGAGCCCCAGTCGGCGCCGCGGCGGGATGTCGTGGCCGCCGCGGCGCCGGACCCGCGGCCGGGCGCGGATTCCGCTCCCTCCTTCACCCGCGCCGTCACCGGCGCGATGTGGTACGTCGGGCGCGCCAGCTCCGCGCGTGTATCGGCGAGCGCGGCGATCCGACCGGAGATCGTGGCGGCGTCCTCCGCGAGCGCCTCGCGCGGCGGGCGCGCGGCGGCGGTGAGCTCGAGCGGCGTCGCGACGGCGGCGTCGTCCAGCGCGTCGTGGAAGATGCGCCAGCACGAGTCGCCTTCCGTCCGGTCGCAGCGGGCGATGACCAGCTCCTCGGCGGCGCGCGTCGCGGCGACGTACAGCAGGCGCACCTCCTCGGCCGCGCCGAACGGCGCTTCCGCCGCCGCGTGCTTCTCCCATTCCGGCGGGCGGGCGATGACGCCGCCGCGCAGGCGTGTCTCGTCGTGGATGAGCGTGTAGCCGATGGCGCGCCCGTCGGCGTCGCGGGTGATGCGGCGCTGTGGCTCGTGCTCGGGCGGCGCGACGGGCAGCGCGAGGACGACGACGCCGGCCTCGAGCCCCTTCGCCTTGTGCAGGTTCATGAGCCGCACGACGTCCTCCTCGCCCGGCGCGAGCGGCGCGTCGACCTCCTGTCTCAAAGCCTGCTCGAGCACCTCGATCGCATCCGGCAGCGACGTGGCGCCGTCGAGGCCTGCGACGCGCAGCGCGTCCAGCGCGTAGACCAGTGCGCCCGCGCGGGTCGCGCCGAGGTCGCCGGCGGCGGCGAACGGGAGTACGCCGAGGCGCTCGACGATCTTCGTCACGGCGACGTCGGCGGGGACGGCGCGGGCGAGCGTCCAGAACTCGCGCATCGCGCCGAGCGCCGCGCCGACCGGTCCGTCGGGCGGGTCGCCGAGGAAGGAGAACCGGCCGCCGGCCGCGGCGTGGTCGTAGAGGTCCTCGTACGAGAGGCCGAAGAACAGGCCGTTCAGCACGGCGAGCGTGAGGACGGGATCGCCGGGATCGGCGAGGGCGCGGAGCAGGAGCACCAGCTCGGAGAGTTCCTCCTCGACGCCGACCCCGGAGCCCGAGACCTGGACGGGGACGTTGCGCGCCTCGAGCGCGCGCGCGAACGTGGACAACTGGGATTTCGTCCGCGTCAGGATCATGAAGTCCCCGGGCCGCCGCTCGCCGCGGTCGATCCGTTCCCGGATCCACGAGGCGATCAACTCGCTCTCGACAGCCGCGAGCCGAGCGGCGCCGATCCGCCCCCTGCCCTCCGCCGGTTCGAAGCGATACCAGAAGACGCCCTCGTGCTGCGCGCTTCCGGGCGCGACGGCGAGCGGCGCGAACGCGGCCTGGTGCTCCGTCGCTTCGGGCGGGAAGTGGCGCTGGAAGACGCGGTTCACGAGCGCCTCGATCGGCTTGCGCGACCGGAAGTTCGCGGTCAGTGACAGCACGGCGCCGAACTCGGCGAAGCGTGCCTTGACCTGGTTGTAGACGGCAATGTCGGCGCGGCGAAACCGGTAGATGCTCTGCTTCGGGTCGCCGACCACGAAGAGCGCGCCGGGGCGGGGCGTGACACGCGTCCAGCGCGGGTCGTCGCCCTCCGCGGCGAGGAGGAAGATGACCTCCGCCTGGATCGGGTCCGTGTCCTGGAACTCGTCGACCAGCAGGTAGCGGTAGCGCCGGCCGAGGTCGCGCCGCGCGTCGCTGTCCTCGCGCAGCAGCTTCGCGGCCCGGAGCAGCAGGTCCTGGAAATCGAGGCGACCGAGCCGGCGGCGCTCGGCCGCGTAGTGCCCGGCCGCCGCGCGCGCGAACCGGATCGCGATCCGGTAGCGGTGCGCCTGCCAGGCGTGGAGCAGCCGTTGCGCGGGCGCGTCCTCCGCCGCGAACGCGTCCCAGCGGGCGCCCAGCTCCTTCGCGGCCGCCTTCGCCTCCTTCGTGCTGCCCCATCGGCTCTGCGTGACCTTGCTGTTCCTCGTCACCGCATCGGCGAGTGCCTCGAAGAAGTCGACCGACCGGCGCCACCCCGGGAACCGGCGCGAGAAGTCCAGCCGCCGAACCTTGCGCTGGAGGTCGTCCCACCCGCTCTCCGGCTCCTCGTCCGGCAAGAGGCGGAGCGCGTCGTCGAGCAGGTCCTCGAGCGCCTGGCGCACCGGCGCGATCTCGTCGGAACCCGGCCGCGGCGCGGGTTCCGCCGGGTACCGTACGTCCGGGTTGTCGCTCAGCTCATCGAACGCGGCGCGAAGCTGCGCCGGGCGCAGCCCCACCGCGGCGAGCCCTTTCAGCAGCCGCGAGTCGCGCCCCGAGAGGCGTTCCAGGAACCGGCTCCAGCTCTCCGTCCGCAGCCGCGCCTCGTCCTGCTCCGTCAGCTCCTCGAAGTTCGGCGGCACCCCCGCCTCGAGCGGCCGTTCCCGCAGCAGCCGCCCGCAGAAGCTGTGGATCGTGCCGATGAAGCACCGGTCCAGCGCTGCCAGCGCGCGGGCGAAGCGCTCGCGCACTTCCCCATCCACGGCTTCCCGGTACGCCCGCTCGAGCGCCTCCTGGAACCGCTCCCGCAGCTCCGCGGCGGCCTTGCGCGTGAAGGTGACGGCCGCGATCTCGTCGACCTCGGCGCGGCCGGTACGCACGAGCGCGACCATGCGCCCGACCATGGCCGTCGTCTTCCCCGAGCCGGCGCCCGCCTCGACGAGCAGGTTGGCGTCGAGGTCGTTCGCGATCCGGTCGCGGTTCGCCTGGTCCGGCGGCGTCCAGTCAGGCATGCCTGGCTCGCAAGGCGTTCGTGGTGCCGTCACGCATGATGATCTCCTCGCGGCCTCTCACGCATGCTCGTCTCGGAGCATCTCACGCATGCTCTTCTCGTAGCGTCTTCAGTCCATGCACGACTTCCGGCGCCGGCTCCTGCGCCAGCGCCGCCTTCGACCACGCCGCGCCGGCGCACGTGGTCTTGCCGTAATCGTCCGTCTCGGCGCGGCAGACGCGCTGGAAATCGCAATAGCGGCAGTCGTCGGTGTCGTTCGTGGGGAGGAAATGGCCGTTCGCGGCGATGCCGAGCAGGGTCTCGACGACTTCGGGCCCGTCCGCGATCGCCGCGCGGCGGTAGACGACGCGCTCGTTCCGCCCGTCCACGGTCGGGAAGTGGTACTCCATCGCCTCGACCGGCTCACCGAGCAGCCGCTCGACGGCGAGCGCGTAGAGGATGTGCTGGAGCCGGCGGCCGCCGGCGAACGGCCGGCTCACGCGGTAGCGGCCCGCGCTGCCGGTCTTGTAGTCGACGATTCGTAGCCCGCGGTCCGTCCGATCGATCCGGTCGACGCGCCCGCTCAACCGGATCGAGCCGCCCGGCAGCCGGATGGCGACCTCGCGCTCGTCCGGCCCGAACGCGTACTCGCGCTCGATCCAGTCCGGCCTGGTCCGCCGGATCATGTCGACGAACGAGCGGACATCGGCCTCGAGGTCGGCCGTCTCCGCGGCGAGCACGGCATCGTTCGGCGGCGGCCGGTGCGCGAGTGTGCGCTCGACCTCCTCGCCCAGGATCCGCAGCGCCAGCAGTTCGAAGTCGCGGTGTTCGACGTCGAGTTCCGCCGCCCGCGCTTCGCCGAGCGTCCGCTCGTAGACGGCGTGGAGGAGGGTTCCGCGGTCGAGCGCGTCGAGCCACCGCTCCGGGTCCCACTCGGGGTCCCGGACGGCGCGGACGCCGAGGACGTACCGGAAGAAGTAGCGTCGCGGGCACGTCCCGAGCGCTTCGAGACGGGATGCGGAGAAGACCGCGTTGCCGTGGCGGGGGTCCAGCTCGGGGCGCGGCGCGATCCGGCCGTGGTATGCCGTCGCCTCGGCGCGCTCGCGCTCCGCCGCGGCGGCGAGCCCGCGGTCCAGCCCGCCGTGCGCCGCGCGGACGACCGCGACGCCGGCGCGCAGCCCGCCATTGTCCAGGGCGAGCGCGTCGAGCCAGATGTCGGCCGGCTCGGCGTGGCCGCTGCCGCGCGGGACCGCGGAGACCAGCGGGCCGCACGCCGCGCGCAGCTCCGCGTAGGTGAGCGACGGATCGCCCTCGCGCAGCCGCAGCGCCTGGAGCAGTTCCGGCGCCGGCGCGATCGTGCGACCCTCCGTCGCATCCCACGCGCTGTACGACAGCGTGATGCGCCCGCGCAGCCGCGCGAGCACCGCCGCCAGCCTGTGTCGCGCCTCGGCGATGCGTTCCGCCGCCAGGGGCAGCGGCGCCGGCTCCGCGCCGGACGCGTGGTTGAGCCGCGCGCGGTCGCCCTCCGCCAGCAGCGGGTCCACGCCGCCCGCCGACACGCACCCGGCCGCCAGCCCGACCACGAAGACGTACGGCCGGCCGGAGAGCCCGCCGGTCTCGAGGTCCGAGAGGTGCAGATGCCCGCCCGCCGGCGTCCACGACGCGACTCCGCCGTCCGCGGCGGTCGGCGCGACGCGCGTCTCGATCCGCCCGCGCAGGATCCCGACCGCCGCTCGCCACGACGTCTCGCGCGTCAGGGTCTCCCGCGCCCGCTCGAGCCGCTCCGTGAGTAGCTGGCGCGCCGTGTTCTCGACGACGTCGCCCGCCGGCACCAGCGAGAGGAACGCGAGCAGCCCGCCGGCGACCGCGGCCGGCGATGTGCGCACCCGGTCATCGCCGGTGCGGTCGGGCAGCGGCGGCGTCGCGGCGATGATCCGCTCGAGCAGTGCACGCAGCGCCCGCAGCTCCCGCGCCTCGCGCTCGCGGCTGGCGCGCGCGGCATCGTCATCACCATCGTCATCCACCGCGCGCGCGTCCCGGAGACCGGCGAGCGCGCGGTCGACGGCCGGGAGGTAGCGGCCGCGCCCCCAGCCGATGTGGAGGCGTCGCAGGCGACGGGCGAGCGCGGCACCGGCCGGTGCGGCGGCGGCGCCCTCCGCTGCCTCCGCAGACGCCGGCGCCGCGAGGTCGCCCGCCTCGAGCATGCGCCGCAGCACGTCGGCGGGGAACCCCTCGGAGATCCAGCGGAGATAGCCCTCGGCCGCCCGGCCCACGCGGGTCCGCCGCACGTCCAGCCCCGCGGCGTACGTGACCGGGATCTCGAGCCGCCGCGCCAGGGCATCCAGCGCCGCGCCGTACACGCGCGCATCGGTCGCCACGATCTCGATGCGGTCCCACGGGATCCGTTCCGCGATCGCGCGCCGCAGCACCTCGCGCAGCTCGTCCGTCGGCGTGGCCGCCGCGAACAGCGCGACCTCCGCCCCGCGCGCGCCCGCAACGGGCGCGTGCAGGCACGAGAGCGGTCCCGTCGCCTCCTGCGCGGCGCTCCACACCACCGTCGTCGGCGGGTCCAGCCCGACAACGGAATCGGTCGGCAGGAGCCGCGCCCCGCCCCGCTCGATCAACAGCCGCAGCAGCCGCCCGGCCACGCCGCCGAGCCGGTGCCCGGGGAGCAGGAACATCGCCGCGTCCGGCAGCGCGACCCGCCCGGCGTCCAGCGCGTCCACCGCCGCCCGGAGCACCGCCGGCGCGTCCAGCAGACGACGTCGCGCGAGGGCCGCTTCCACCTCTTCCAGCACCGCCGCGAGCGCCGCGGTCTTCGCATCGCCCGGCCGCGCCGCGCGCCGGACCGCCGCCGCGTCGAGGCCCGCCTCCCGCAGCGCCTCGACGCTCCGACGGATCGCATCGCGGAACCCGCCACCCGCCTCCGTCCCGAACGGGCCCCCATCACCGCGGCGCACGACCGCGTCGATCGCGTCGTCGACCAGCGCCAGGATGTCGAACGCGTCCGCCGTGCGCCAGCCGTCCCGCGCCGCGTCCAGCGCGACGACCTCGTGCGCGAGCTGCCGCAGCGACGTCGCCTCCCACCCCGCCCACGGCACACCGGCGAGCGCGAGGGCGTGGAGCAGCTCGCGGCCCTCGGCGGGACGTGGACAGATCAGGAGCTTGCGGCCGATCGGGTCTTCGCGCGTCGCCGCGGCGAGCGCGTGGAGGAGGCGTGGCCCGGTGCCGGCATCGAGGGGCATGATGTGTCGGGTTCGGATGGTGTCTCGGGTTCGCGCGGCGTCATCACCGGCGTCGCCGCGATTCGCGGCCGCGCCGTGAGAATGGGTATAACACACCCCTCCGACAACGACTCAGGCCGGCACCCGTTCCAGCACCCGGTCCGCCGCCCGCGCGACCTCCTGGCGCAGCTCCGCGGGCTCGAGCACCTCCGCCTCCGGCGCGTGCATCAGCACGTGCCGGACGAGCCAGTGGACGTCGGCCACGCGCAGGCGGACGGCGACGCTGCCGTCGTCGCGCTCCTCGACCGGCCCTCGCTCCCGGACCCAGCGCGCGATCCGGGGGGAGTAGCGAACCACGGCCTCGAGCTCCTCATCCGCGCGGTAGAGCCGTCCATCCGCGATATACGCCGCCGGATCGAAGTCGGGCGGCACGTCGAAGCCCGCTTCGAGCTCCTCGACCGCGACGATCCGGTCCACACGGAAGAGGCGGACGCCTTCCCGCTTCGTGCAGTACGCGATGGCGTACCACGCGCCGTTCGCGTAGGCGATGACGTAGGGGCAGATCACGCGGTCCTCCGGTTCCGCCGCGCCCGAGGACACGTACCGGATCCGGCAGCGCCGGCGCTCCGTCGCGGCGCGGCGCAGCACGGCCCGGATCGGGCCCTCCTCCCGGACGACGTCGGCCACGGCGAACCGCTCGAACATCCGCCGCACCATCGCGCGCGCGCTGGGATCCTCCGTCCGCCACTTCTCGGCGTAGGCCGGGACGTGCGTCATGACATCCTCGACCCCGACCGGATACCTCCGGCCGACCAGGTACGAGATCAGGTCGAGCCAGCGCTGGAGCTTGGTGATGGATCGTGGCATCGTGCGCTTGCCGTGCCGTGGGGTCCGGCGAAACGGTCGCCCGGCTGCGCGTGCGACCAGGCGGATTATAGGGGATGGGGCGGGGCATCGCCATGCCGGCGGGGCATCGCTCGCGGCCGCACGACTACTCACGGCGCCGAGACGCCGATCCCGATCACCACCGGACACGGTGCCCGCGCGAGCGCGCCGCCACGCCGCTTGCCAGGAGCGGGTGTACGCGTGCATCTTCACTCCAACGGTATCCTGGGATTCGCCCCATCAGAGGCCGCGCATGCTCGATGAGGACCCGATCGGAGGCGATGGACCACACCTCCCGGACTTCGCTGATCCTCCGGTCGTCGAGGTCGCGCTCGGGATCCAGTTCGATCCGATCGACCGTTTGACGCCGCCCCTCTTCGGTCTGCTCTGGTCGCGGTATCGGGATCGGTATCCAGACTTGCAAGTCCATGAGGCGCGGAGTGCGGGCGTGGAACGGTTCGGGATCCCGTCCGCTCCGGCCATGTCACTCGCCATCGAGCCGGTGGACCCGGCCGCGGCGATCCGTGCGTGGTTCGTCAACGAAACCGGCACGGAGCTGATTCAGGTTCAGCGGGATCGCTTCGCGTTCAACTGGCGGCGGCACGTCGACACCGAGACCTATCCGCGCTACCCAGTCGTTCGCACACGGTTCGTCGAGCATCTGAACACGTTCGTTGCATTCTTGAACGACGAAGGCCTCGGCGAGATCACGCCGAACCAGTGTGAGGCGACGTACCTGAACCACATCACCCGGTCCGGCGTCTGGCAGGAACACGGGGAGGTCGACAAGGTAGTGACCGTCTGGGAGAACACGTATTCGGATGATTTCCTCGGGCCACCCGAGGACGTGCGATTCGCGGCCCGCTACGTCCTGCCGGGAACGGATGGTGAGCCGATCGGGAGACTCCGCATCGTACTCGAACCGGGATACACCTCCGCCGACAGGTCTCCGATCTTCGTTCTTCGGCTGACGGCGCGCGGTGAGCCCGAGGAGCACAGCATCCAAGGTTCTTTGGATTTCCTGGATCGCGCCCGGAAATGGATCGTCCGCGCGTTCGCATCGGTTACCGAGCCCACCATGCACCAGGTCTGGGGGAGGAAGATATGACGACGCTCTCTGTCTATGACCCGGGGCTCGACATGCTCAGCGATGGCGCCGTGCTGCCCGTCATGCCCGAGTGGTCCGGCGAGCCGGTTGGGTCGAAGCGGGATCGGCGCACGCCCTGGCTGGAGCGCGCCCGGCTCGCGCTTCACCCCGAACCCATGTGGCGCTCGGGCGGACACCGTCCGGATTGGCTGGACGATGCCGTGCTGCGCCTTGCGCGGCTCCTCGAGTTGGAGCCCGATTGGGACTCGTACGGCGCGCGGGCCGTATCCATCGCCGCGGCGGATACCGCTCTCGTGCTGCTGCTCGGTCTGGCGGGTCCGGAGACGCCCGCTCCACACATCGTCCCGACACCGGCAGGCGGCGTCCAGATCGAGTGGCACACACCACGGCTCGATCTCGAGGTCGAGATTCGCTCGCCGACGCGCGTTTTCGTCGGCTACGAGTTCTCCGATACGGGAGAGGAGGGCGAGTTCCCCGTCACATCCGATTTCCGACATCTCGCGGACCTCGTGTCCGGCCTCACGGACGAGCGGCGATAGATCTGCTGAACGACGGGGCTCACGATGGCCGCCGCGTTCACCGACGACCCCACCATTCCCGACACGGCGATCCTCTGGCGCCGAATTCCGCCAGGTGACGTGTACCTCGTGTTCGATGAGAGCCTGAATCGCTCTCGCCCCTCGTCCGCAGCTTTTCAAGACAGCAAAGACGGCTCCCCCATGTCGGTATTCATAGCGGACGATCTGGACGGGCCGCACGACGCCCTCGCGGGTCACGATGGATTCTACCTTGTCGGGTTCTCGGCGGGAGTCGCTCGTGAATGCGGCCTCTCCGTCGTCCGCGATCCGGCCAATGACCCGCCGGGCCACGCGTTCGTCGTTGGTGCGAAAACGAAGAGCCATTGTCGGAAACTGGCAAGGCGGTGTCGGTGGATCGTCGGTCCCCCCGACCCCTGACCGCACCCCTTGCCCGCGCCCCACCCCTCCCGCATCATACGCCGTCCCCGCCCACCGGAGCGCCCGCACATGGACCTCGACCTCCGCGTCCGCCTCGCCGCCTTCGACTTCCTCGAACGACAGACCGCGCTGCACGGCGAGGTGCTGCCGCGCGACGTGCTCCGGAACGGCTTGCAGCTACGTCACGCGGGTCACGCTCCAGCGTATGCACCAGACGACGTTCCGCTTTCCGCCGCGTCGCCCTCCGCCGCGGCCTCATCCGAACCGGGATCGCTCTGCGCGGCGCAGCCGGGCAGAAGCGCGCAGAGCAACACAACCAGGTGGAAGCCGGGTCCACGTGAAAGCCGCATCGCCTTCGTGAGTCCACTCCTTTCGTCGCTGGTTGCGCTCCTTCCGACTTACGAACGGGCGAAGATACCCCGTCCGGGAGAGCGCATGGAAAGGGCGACGCGGTCGAGGCGAGTCGTGGCGGCGGGCGGCCCATCCGCGCTACGGCGCTTCCGGCGCCGCCCGCCGCGGCACCCGGATCGCCTCGAAGTACTTCGGCGTCCGCACCTCGGTGCGCGGCGAGTAGCGCAGCACCTCCTGCCGGAACGCCTCCAGCCCGCGCAGGATGCCCTCGCTCCCTGTCGCCCGCGGATCATCGTACGGCAGCGTGTAGCCGTCCCAGTGGTTCGGCAGGATCAGTGGCGGGTCGCCCAGCGCTGCGAGTAGCCGCCGCGTGTAGTCGTACACGTACTGTCGTGCGCCGATCGCGACGACGGCCGCGTCCGGCCGCAGCCCCTCGATCTCCCGCTCGATGTAGTTGGCCGAGCTGATGAACAGCACCTCGCGCCCGCCGATGCGCACCAGGTACGCCAGCGTGCCGCCCTCGACGAAGTCCGTGACGCGGAGCGGCGGCGCGAGGTCTTTCCGCGCCACCCGGCCGTCGAAGTAGCCCATGCCGCCGGCCGCGCTGTGCAGGCTCGGGATGACTTTCACCGACACGCTCCCGAAGCTGTAGTCCTCGCCTCCACGCACCGTGATCACCTGCGAGTCCGGTACGCCCGCGGCGCGGGCGAGGCGGCTGGTGGTCTCGGTGCCGATGATGCGCGCGCCCGTGCGCCGCGCGATGTAGGGCGCATCGAGCAGGTGGTCGTGATGCGAGTGGGCGATGAGGATCAGGTCCGCGCGCCGGATGTGCGCATCCACCGCCGCGGTGTCCGGCTTCAGCACGGGCGCACTGCCGGGCGAGTCCTCGACGTAACCGGTGCGCGTCCAGTGTGCGCCCCGGAAGCGGGACGTCGGCAGCCGCGAGATGTAGGGGTCGACGAGGATCACGACCTCGCCATCCGTGAGCTGCCAGCCGGCGGTGCCGAGGTAAGTGAGCGTTACGGGCGCGGGGTCGTCCGAACCCTGTGCCCGGGCGGAGCCGGGCAGCGCCGCGCACGCCAGCGTCGCGGCGGCAAGAAGGAACGTGGGCGGGGGCGCCCGGAAATCGATGCCGCTGTTCATCGTGCGCAGTGCCATGACCGGGTTCGCAATTCCGACTCGAAGCGCGGTAATAGATCGCGCGCCCGTGCCGCGCGCAAGCGTGCGTGAGGGCCCGGCGCGATGCCGCCATCCTCGCGCGGCCGCTTCGGGGCTTCGCACTGCACGAGGTCCTGCGCCGGTCCACGGATTGCACACCTCGACCGCATCATGAGGTGCGATTTGGACAACTCGGGATCCCCGCCCGGGATGAGCCGTTCGCGGTCGACGACAAGGTGGTGGGCGCCTACACGCTCGAGGCGGAGAAGCGCGGCGGCGGGAAGGAAAGCACCGCGGTCATGGCGATCCGGCGCCTGGCCGATGGTAAGGTGAAGTCGCTGCGCGAGCGCTGATCGGGGCGGTGCGCTGCCGGCCGGGCCGCACCTCGGCCCCGCCAGATCCGCGGACCGGCCTTTCCCGGTCGAGCTGCTCGTCGGTCGGCGTCGGCGACATGCCATCCCCAACCCCTCGCCGTGGGGCCGGTCTGGTCGAAGCGGGATCGGCGCACGCCCTGGCTGGAGCCCGCCCGGCTGGCGGCAGCCGGACCGAGTGGCACACGCCACGGCTCGATCTCGAGGTCGTCAGTCGCCCTGTCAGTCCAAGAGGTCGCGAACGAGCCGGCGGAGAGCTGAGCGCGCTCGCACGACAGGTCGTAGAAACGCCCGCCCCGCAACTATGACCACGAGCGCGGGAACCCTCTGACCGAGGGGACGAAGGCTGATGTTGTAGCCGTTCCAGGAATTCCGGAGCTATGGATTCTGACGAACGAGATACCGCCGCACCGACGGCGGCCGCCGGCCGAGCGCCGGGAGCGTGTCTTCGGCGACGACTGCCGTGATCGTGACGAGCGCGGTGCTCCCCGTCGTCGCCGAACATCCCTCCGGTAGCGGTCCAGTGACGTAGATGGCGACCCCATCGGCTTCCAGTTCCCAGTCGCTTCGCGATACGGGCGGCCCGCCGACCGCCACCGACCCCGAGTAACCCAAGCAGCGGCCCGTGACTCGAACGCGCCGGCCGACATGGGTGTCGGTTTCCAGGATTTCCCGTACGGTCGGCGCCGGGAGCTGCTGCCGTCTCGGAACCGTGATCGGTTCAGCTCCAGCGGTGGTCACTCCGGCCGGCGCATCGCCCGACGCGCTAGCGGCGGGCGGTTTCGTCAGCGTACCACTCTCCCCCTGCACAGGCGCCGGTTCCGGCGCGACGCCTTGATTCGTGGCCGCCGAACCCGGGGATTTCGGCTGACATGCAATGAGCGCGAACGCCAGTGTCAGATACGTGCTCTGTCTCATTTTTTCACCTTCCTCCCGTCGAGGGAATCCGCAGTCGTTCAGGAGTGCGCGACGGCCCGAAGCCGGACGAGCGGCTTCCGCGGATGCCGTTCCGCTCCACGAGTAGGCGCCGGATCGTCTTGAGCTGGGCGGCCGTCGGCGCCGGCGCGTCGAACGCCATGACAGCGATGTCGGCTTCAATGCGGCGACCGGTCCGCGGGACCATCGTCGGCTGAGCCGTGGGGCCTACGGTCCAGGTCGCGGCCAATTGGAGATCGGTGTACGCGCCGGAATCCACCTCGCCCCAGGTCGGATCCGGATCGGTCAGCCACGATGCCTCCGTCGATAGACGCGGGTAGTTCGGCGCGTAGAGCGAACTCAGTGGGCTCACCTGATCGTATCGATACTGAATGTCGTAGATGGGTCGGTAATCCGCCGAGTCTGTCCAGAGGTTCGCGTAGAACCGGTAGGTGCCGTTCTGGACGAAGCGGTTGGTCCGAAGGCCCTCGTAAGACGTCCCGTCGTCCCATGAATCGTTCGTGAGGGTGCCATTCGGCGTGACCGAACCGATGTACGGAATGTAGACGTTGCCATCGGGTTCGAGGATCCAAAGATCCACGTCGGTTCTCCGACTGACCGCGGCCGAATCCCAGACCAGATACGCCTCGAAACGAGCAGTCCCCTGATCTGTATAGATCACCGCCGCTTGGCCTGCAATCCAGTCGGAAAGGAATTCCGTCCACGCCTTACCGCTGTAGAGTGCCTCGTAGGCAGCGAAGCTCCCTGGACCGGCGTCCGCCATCCGGTCGTCGCCGACTCCGCTCGGAAGCACGATGCTGAGCCCGGTCGACCGACTCACGTCCCGCTCCTCGGAGTCCCATCCGTTTCGTACCCGGTTGCGGACGCGAAACGGGCCGACGACCTGGCTCTTAACCTCGTCGATCTGGGCGAGGAGCGTGGGATCGCTCACCCGAATGCGGAGGGAGTCCAGGAAATCACCGATATCGGTAAGCTCCGACATGGTGTACTTCTGGCTAACTGCGGCCGCCGACTCGATCGCGGGGGCTAGCGAACCCAGGTTCGTCCGGAGCATGTCGGCCAGGGTATCGAGTTCCGATTCTAACGCCGCGAAGGCCGTCAGGTCGTACGCAGACTTCGTTGTCGGCGCTCGATCCCCGGCGTAGCCCTCGTGAAACTCATCCACGAAGATCGCCGCCACGGCTTCCGGGTCAGCCGCTGGATTCGCGTGCAACCCATCGAGTATCTCGGCGTACGGGTTCCCTGCGCCCGGGACCACTTCCTCCGAGAACACCGCGTACCGCACGAGGCCGTCGATCATCACGAGCGTCTCGTAGCCGCCCATCAGACACATGTCGAAGTCCAGCACGTCGATCGATCCGACGCCACGCAGCGCAGCGGGCAGGTCGCCGATCGACATCATCTGGCCCCCCGCGGACGTCGCGTCCTGCAAGAGGCCGGTATAGCCGCCGCCGTGGTTCCAGAGCACGAGCGCGTAGTGCTCCGCCGGATATTCATCCTTTGCCCATTGGATGAATTCTCCGAGTTCCGCCGGGCTCGTCATATCCCGGTTGCCCAGGTCGATGGTCGATCCATCAGGCCCGAGGGTCGACTCGCCTCCTCCCGCTACCGCATACCGGAACGTGTTGAAGTTGGGACGGTTGTAACACGAGGCATCACAGCCGTACAAGCCGAGGATGTCCGGGTTGAACTCGGCCTGGACAACGACCTGCACCTCCGGATCCGCGCCGGCCGCCTCCATCTCGTCGATGTCCATGATCCCCTCGATGGCGAGGTTGTTGTCCGCCGCCATATAGACCATGACGGTCCAGTAGGGGTACCGCGCTGCGGCCGTGAACGTGACGGGGCTGCCGGACAATCCCGCGGCGGTCGCCTCGACGATGTTGGTTCCCGGGGCCTCGCCAAGGATCCAGTTGGTTCGGGCCGTGCCCGTCGCATCGGTCGTCGTCGACGCGCTACTGACCGATCCGCCACCGGATCTAACGGCCCATGTCACCGTGACACCCTGAACCGCGCTCCCGTCGGAATCTAGGACCTTGACAGCCAACGGCGTCGGGAGAATGGTGCCGACTCGTCCTGTCTGGTTGTTTCCACCGGCGAGTACGATGGATCGCGTCGTTGACTCCGATGGTTCGTTCGGCTCGGTGGGGCCGCCACGGCCGCCGGACTCATTCGAACAACACAGGTGCAACACGCTTGTGGCGACCACCAATGCGATAGGCCATCGCATAGAGTACCTCCTCACGTGTGTAGCAGGCGCGGATCACACTCGCGAATCGAACGTTGAAGAGTCGTGGCCGGCTTCCCGCGGCACGGTCGACGGCCGTGACCCCGCGCCGAGCGCGATCAGGACGGATGACTGACCCCGACGAGTGGCGAAACGCGCCGAAGGTTGGGCATCCACCTCTCCGGATCCAGATTCCAGAACGTATGGCAGGGGTATGACAGCGGTGCAGCGCTGGATGATCTTTGCTAAACCCCGAGTGTGTTTGCAGGCGGGGACACGTGGTGAGCGGCGCGCAGGTACCGTAGCGCCGCCGTAGTGTGGCCGCGCACCTTGCTTTGCCCCCAGACTCCTTGCATAGTACAGTTTCGGCTGAACCAGGCGCATATTAAATTTTCTGGATCACTATCGCCGGGAGAAGGGAAGCGATCATACTGCATCGTGCCCCGGCCGTCTCCTGACCATACGCCAATGCTGCCCGGTACGGGCACCACCATGGACCTCGACCTCCGCGTCCGCCTCGCCGCTTTCGACTTCCTCGAACGACAGACCGCGCTGCACGGCGAGGTGCTGCCGCGCGACGTGCTCCGGAACGGCTTCACGTTCGAGGGCCGACAGGTCCGCCTGATCGGGCCGCAAGGCATCTTCAAGCCACGCATCCTCCCCGAGATACCGATCAGCATCACCACGGCCCCACCGAAGCGAGGGATGCCGCCGCCGTACGATGACGGTCTGCGCCCGGACGGGCTCCTGGCCTACCGCTACCGCGGCACGGATCCCGATCACCACGAGAACGTCGGGCTCCGGCTCGCCATGCGCCGGAACCTGCCGTTGATCTACCACTTCGGCATCGTCCCCGGGCGCTACCTCCCGGTCTGGCCGGTCTACATTGTCGGTGACGAGCGGCACCGGCTCACCTTCACCGTGGCGGTCGACGACCACCGGCTGGCGGCCGCCGAGCTGAAGGACGCGACGGACGAGCTGCGCCGCAGCTACGTCACGCGTGTCACTCTCCAGCGCATGCACCAGACGACGTTCCGCGAGCGTGTGCTCCGCGCGTACCGCGAACAGTGCGCGGTCTGCCGCCTGCGCCACGCGGAACTGCTCGAAGCGGCGCACATCATCCCGGACCGGGAGCTTCGGGGCGAGCCGATCGTGCCGAATGGCCTCGCGCTGTGCAAGCTCCACCACGCGGCGTTCGACCGCCACATCCTCGGTGTGCGTCCGGACCTCGTGATCGAGATCCGCCGCGACATTCTCGAAGAGGTCGACGGGCCGATGCTGAGGCACGGGCTCCAGGAGATGCAGGGCCGCCGGCTGCACGCGCCGCGCGCCGCCGAGCTACGCCCGCGCCCGGAGTTCCTCGAGGAGCGCTACGCGCGGTTCCGCAAGGCCGGGTAAACCCCCGCATCGCCGCTGTCACTCCCTCCCGCTATATTCCGCCGGACCGTGGACCGCGCGATGTCAACGATTCCCCCGACACACACCGCCACCGCCGCCCCATGATCCGACTCCTCCACCTGGCCGATGTCCACCTCGGCGCTTCGTTCTCCGCGTTCGGCGCTCTGGCCGCCGCGCGCGCGGCGGCCGTGCTGGATGCGTTCCGCCGGCTCCCGGAGACGGTCGAGTCCGAGGGCGCGCACGCCGTCGTGATCGCGGGCGACCTCTTCGACTCGCCGCGGCCGCCCGCGGACGTGCTCGCGGCGGCGCGGGAGGCGCTCCGCCGCGTGGTCGAGAGCGGCCGGCCGGTCTTCATCGTCCCCGGCAACCACGACCCCGCCACGTTGCACCCGAACCCGTGGCGCGAGCCGCTGGGCGGCGCGCACGTCTTCACGGAGCCGGTCTTCGGCGCGCCGGTCACGGTGGGGACGCCGGGCGGCGCACTGCACGTCTACGGCATCGCCTACGACCGCGCGCGGGCGCCCGAACCGCTGGCGACGTACCGTCGCGCGCCACGGCCGGGCGTGCACGTCGTGCTCCTGCACGGATCGGTGCCGGACGCGCCGCACTGGGGCAGCTCGCCCAATGCGCTGCGGCTCGCGCCGGACGCGCTGGCGCGACTCGACGCGGACTACATCGCGCTCGGCGACTACCACCGTCACCGGCCGCCATCGGAGTTCGACGCGGCCGGCGGCGTGCCGGCGTGCTACAGCGGATCGTTCGCGGCGCTGGACCTGACGGAGACGGGGCCGCGCGGGTACGTCGTCGTCGAGCTCGAGGAAGGGCGCGCGCCGGTGGTGCGGCTCGAATCGTCGGGCATCCCGCCGGTCGAGGATGCAGGCGCGCTGGACGTGAGCCCGTTCCTCTCCGATGCCTATGTCGCGGATGCGGTGGCCGGGCGGGTTCCGGCGGGCGCGGTGCCCGTCGTGCGGCTGGTCGGTGCGCCGGACTTCCCACTGGACGCCGACGCCGTGCGCGCGCACCTCGCCGAGCGTTTCGGGCACGCGGCCGTCGCCGATGAGACGCGCTACTACGCGGCCGGCCGGCTGGACGAGCTGGCGGCGCAGGACACGGTGGTCGGCCACGTCGTCCGGCTCGGCCGCGAGCGGATCGAAGGCGCGGAAGACGACGCCGCGCGCGCAACGGCCGAGCGCGCGCTCCGACTCGCCCTCGTCGCGCTGGGGGTGCACTGATGGGCGCGATCCGGTTCCTCGAACTCGAGCTCGATTACGGCCGCCACGCGGGCGAGCGGTTCACGTTCCCCGACGGCGCGGAGCCGGTCGTCGTCGCGGGGCCGAACGGCGCGGGGAAGACGACGCTGCTCGAAGCGCTCGTCCGCGCGCCGTTCGGCTTTCACCGCCGCAATGACGACGACCGTACGCGCCTCGAGGCGCGGCGGCCGTGGACGGGCGAGCGGTACGGCGCGCGCGTGGTGATCGCCGCGGCCGATGGCTCGCGGTGGGCGATCGAGCGCGACTTCACCACCGCGCGCGTCCGGCTCACGCCGGTGGACGCCGGCGGCGCCGTGGCGGGCGACACGCTCGCTCCGGCGGGCAGCAGCGACGCGCTCCGTCCCGACGACCGCAGGGCGGCGCCCGGCGCGGCCGGCGCCCGCGCAGTCCCGGCGGCCGCGCGGGGCCGCTCGCCCGCCGCGCCCGCCACGCCCTGGGCCGGTGACGGCAACCCCGGCGCGGACAACGCCGAGGCGCGCGAGTACCGCGCGCGCCTCGCCGCGCTCCTCGGACTCGCCGAGTTCGAGGCGTACCGCGTGACGGCGTGCATCCAACAGGGCGAGCTGACCGGCACACGGCTGGATGGCGCGCTGCTGCGGATCGCCGCCGGCGGCCACGGCGACGTCGACGCGGCGAAGCAGTCGATCGTCCAGGCGCACCGGGCGCTGACGCAGCGGCCGATCGCGCCGGGCGTCCGGCGCGGCAACAAGCCGCGCGCGCTGGAAACGCTCGAAGCCGAGATCGCGCGGACGCGTGAGGAGTTCCGCCGCGCCGTCGATGCCGAGGCGCGTCGCCAACCTCTGCTCGAGGAACGCGCGCAGGCGACGTCGCGCATGGCCGCGCTCCGGGACGAGATCGAACGCCTCGAGGCGGCGCAGCGGCCACTGGCGGAGCGGCGTGCACTCGAAGCCGAGCAGGACCGGCTGGTACAGCGACTCCGAACGCTCGAGGAGGCGCGCGCACAGGCCGCGGCCGCGCTCGAAGCGGCGCGGCCGGGACGACGTCGGCTCCCGATCGCCGTCGCGCTCGCGGCGGCCGGCATCATCGCGGGCGGTGCGCTGGCGCTGGCCGGACGGGTGGCCGCGGGGCTCGCCATCGCGGTCCTCGGGCTGGGCGGTGCCGCCGCACTGACGGCCTTCGACCGCCGGGCGCGGACCGAGCGCGAGCACCGGCGACAGGGCCACGAGGCCGCCGCCCGCCGGCTCGCCGGGCTGGTGGACGGCCGCCCGGACGCGGTCCCCGGCGCTCTCGCGGACGCCATCGCGGCTGCACTCGAAGACGCGCGGCGCGAGCTGGCCCGGACGGATCTGGCGCTCGAAACCGCGCGCGCTGTCGACCTCGCACTCCCCGACGGCGTGCCGCCCGACGCCGATGCCGTCGCCCGCGCACTCGCCCGACGTCGCGCGGAACGCGACGCGCTCGCCCGCGAACTGCGCGAGCTGGAACGTCGCCTGCTCGAAGAGGCGAGCATTGCCGAGAGCCCGCTCGCCCTGCGCGACCGGCTCGCCGCGCTCGAGGCGCGTCGCGCCGAGATCGCCGCGAACGCCGCCGCGCACGAGGCGGCCTACGCGCTGCTCCAGGACGCCTATGCGGAGTTCCGTGAGCGCGACGAGGAACGGCTCCTCGCCCGCATCTCCAGCCGCCTCGGCGAGTTGACCGCCGGCGCGCTCGGACCCGTCGAGGCGCCCGACTCGCTCGCCGGCGCGACCCTCCGCCTCGCCGGCCGCGCCGTGCCCATCGCCACGCCGCCGCTCAGCTACGGCGAGTGGCACGCCGCACTGCTCGCCATCCGGCTCGGCGCCGCCGACTTCCTGGCCGGCGCCGGCATCGCGCTCCCCCTCCTCGTCGACGAGCCGTTCGCGTTCCTCGACCCGGACCGCGCCCGCGAGGTGTGGACCCTGCTCCGCGCCATCGCTCGCGAACGTCAGGTCATCGTGGTCACGCAGGACCGGCTCACGCTCGAATGGCTCGGCGTGACACCGGACATCCAGCTCGAGGCATCGCCGGCGACGATGTGAGCGCCACGGCACGGGGATTTTCGGCGGCGCCCGGCGCGCCGCGCCACGCCGCGTGCGCTTCTCGCCCCGATCCCTCGCCTCATTCGCCTCCTCCGAACGGTATTCCACGCCATGAACGAAAATCGTTCACGCCGTGAAACGATTTCCGGCAAGGCGACGGCGCGCCCGAGTCACCGCGACGCCCGCCACCTGCTCACCTTCCGCGAGGAGTACGGCGCGCGCGTCGTCGGCGCGCTCCTGCTGCACGCGGGCACCGAAACCTTCTGGCTCGCCGAGGGGGTTCTGGCCGCGCCGTGGTGGCGGGTGGTGTAGCGCGGCCGGACGAGCGTGGCAGGTCGCGCTAGAACCGGATCGTCGGGAACGTCAACTCGACCCGGAAATCGCGCTTATCCACGAGGAGCGTCGCCGCGCCGATGGCGAGGTCGTACCAGAAGTGGTTGAAGACCGCCTCGCGGATGCTCCAGTCGTTGCGGCGCGTGACCCAGCCGTCGTAGAGCGCGGCGGCCCCGATCACGACCGCGAACTCTCCGGCCGAGTCGACGTGCAGCAGGCCGAAGATCCCCGCCTGCAACGCATTCGCCACCCAGAACCGCTCGCCCAGGTTCTGGTGGAAGTGCGGCAGCAGCCACCCCCGGAACAGCGCCTCCTCGCCGACGCCGGCATTGAGCGAAAGCGACGTCACGAACGCCGCGTCCCGCGCCCGGAACGGCTCGTACGCCACGCCGGGATCGTGCTCCGCGAGCACGATGCCGGCCATGGCTGCGGTGAACGCCAGGTTGACCCACGTCGTCCAGCGGCCGAGGAACTCCGTCTCGAACGGCGCCGTGAGCAGGTCGCCGAGGTCCTCGCGCGTCGTCAGGAACTCGTACTTCCCCTCCCGCTGCAACGCGGGGATCGCGCGGTGGAACGCATCCCAGGCGCTCAGGAAGCCGGCCGTCTGGTAGACGTGCGCCGCCTCGGCCGCGAGCTGGTCGCGGCCGGCACGCGGGAAGTCGACGGCATTCGCGGTGCTCGCGCCGACGTTCGCCGCCACCAGCAGCCCGGTGAGCGCGGCCCCCGTATACGCCGCACCCGTGAGCGGCTCGCCGTGGAGGTACTGGCCGAGCCCGGGGACGAGCACACTGCCCAGGGGGATCAGGAACTGCGCGCCGCGCGGCGCCTTGTCCGGCGCGCCCACCGAGGCGGTGTCCGGTGCCGCGACCGAGACACTGTCCCGCGCCGCCCGTGACGTCGCGTCCTGCGCCGCCACCGGCGTCGCGGCACTCAGGCAGAGCGCGGTGATGTTCAGGAAGACCGCCGCACGGCAATGCATGCGCACCTCCCGTTCGTGAGCCGTCGCCTCGAGTCGCCGCCCGCCACCCGGCCCCGCGCGCAACCGCATGGGGTCGAACATAGACGGCGCGGGTCTATCGTGCCACCGGGGATCGTGTACCTTTCGGGGCGCTCGGAGGCGCGGGGTCGACGACGGATCACGGAGAAGAAGCGGAACATGGGGATCGAAGAGGAAGCGCTGCCGCCCCGGCGCGCGGCCGGCGCGGCGAGGGTCCGCGTCAAGGCGCGACGGTGGATTCAACTCATCGTCGGGCTGTTCCTCTACGGCGTGGCCATCGCGCTCATGATCCGGAGCGGCCTCGGCCTCGGGCCGTGGGACGCGTTCCACGTCGGGCTGCACCGGCTCACGGGGATGACCGTGGGCGTGGCCAGCATCGTCGTCGGGCTGGTGATCATCATCGGGACGCTGTTCATCGGCGTGCGGCCGGGGCCGGGCACGCTCGCGAACATGGTCCTGATCGGCGTCTTCATCGACCTGCTCCTGCCGCTCATCCCCGCGCAGGCCGGCGGCTGGCTCGGACTGGCGTACCACGTCACCGGGATCGTGTTGACCGGCCTGGCGACGGGCTTCTACATCGCGCCGGGCTTCGGCAAGGGCCCCCGCGACGGCCTGATGCTCGGCCTCGCCGGACGGACGGGGTGGTCCGTGCGACGCGTCCGCACCGGCATCGAAGCGACCGTCCTCGTCCTCGGCTGGATGATGGGCGCGAAGATCGGCATCGGCACCATCCTCTTCGCCGCCGGCATCGGACCGGTCACGCAGTGGGGGCTGCGCCTCTTCGGCGTCGTGCCGGAGCCGGCACGGGTGGGGATCCGGGTGGGGCGGCGCGCGCCGCGAGGGTAGGGCGCGTCCGGACGGTCCGGCGGCTCAGCGGCCGGTAGGCGATTCGCACCCCTCCCGAGCCTCCACGATCCGCCGCACGTCCACGTATCCCACATCGAATTCGTTCTTCCTGTCAGCATGGTCAGGATGACGCGCTTCGATCGGTCGTCATGGTCCCAGCACCGCGGGTCCGGGAGGAGCAAAGGGACTCGGTGAGAAGCCCGGCATCAGCTCCTCGAACGGATGCGCGCGTTCGCGGTCGATCTCATCGAAAAGGAGGGTGACGACCTCGCGGAGATCCGCGACCTCGAGCGGCCAGCTCGGCAGCGCGGAAGGATGCGCCGCCCTGTTGGCGCCGGGCTGGCTGCGCGCGAACCTCTCGATCCGCTGCGCGACTTCCGTTGCATAGACATCGGCGATGTCGGCGTTGGAGCGTCGTCGTCCGAAGGCCTCGGACGCGGTCTGGCCGGCGTACTTCTCTTCTATGAGGAAGTCGATCGTGGCATTGAGGAACCAGTCGAGGTCGGCGGCGGGAGGACCCGTGGTCACACCGACGGCGCTCCGGGCCATGACGAACAGATGCAGCACTTGCTCCCGGACCCTTTGGCGCAGCAGCATGAAGGACGGGGAGCGGGCGATGTCCGTGAATCCGGCGAGCTCCTGGCTGGTCCGGGAGCGCGCCACCCCCGCGGGCAGGGCCCGGTCGATCCGCAACTGCGCATGGATCAGCTCGTGGTAGAGTGTCTCCGCCAACGCCGAATGGAGTCGGTCCACGGGATCCGGGATCTGGCGAACGAGCTCCGGACCGCTGATGCGATTCGTAAAGACCTCGATGCGGATCCGATGCGTCGTCGTTGTACCGGCTCCCGCATGGCGCACGACGGGTGGCCCGCCCGGCACTGTCCTCCCCTTCTGACCACGAAAGGCCGCGAGCGGGCTGGGGTTGAAATCGACGCTCAGCTCGAAGTTGAGCGTGTTGTTGCCGGACACCACCTGGCGAGCGCGGACGAAGGAACCGTTCATCGGGTTGTCGTCGATGAGATCCACGAGTTCCGCGGGCGCCATCTGGCGGAGCATCGCCCGCAGCCTCCGCACGTTGATGCGGATCCTGCGGGATCCTCCGGGCTGCCGCTGCACGCGGGGAGAGAGCACGGTAGTGAATGCAGGGGGCAGGGAGACGCCGGGCGGCTCGAAACGGTGTGCCGCCCCCTGTTGAATGGTGTGAACCAACTCGTGCATGAGTAGTTGACGCCCGGCCGGACTGGCGTACGAGAGCTCGCCTCGATTGAAGGCGATGTCTCCGCCCACCGTGAACGCTCTGGCGTTCAGCGCCGCCGCCACCTGCTCGCTGCGTTCGCCCGAATGGACCCGAACCGCGGAGAAGTCATGCCCGAGCCTGCGCTCGACGTCCATCCGGACGGCGGCAGGCAGCGGCCGCCCTTCAGCCGTTGGAAACAGTTCGCGGACCGGCAACTGAGGCGCCGCCTCCTCGGACAGCAATCGCTGCATCGCCTGATTCCCGATCACGCTCCGGAGCCGCTGGCCGGGGTCCGCGTCGTGATGCGCGCCGGCCGCCGTGTCCGAGCCGCGGAGCCGGGCGCGCGTCCGCCGTCCCACTCGATCTCGTCGTGGTGCAAAGGCCTTCAAGCCGTCCTCCGGGTCTGATCCTCATCGATGCAAACGGGCGCGGCTCCCGGCCCGCGCGCCCGTCCGTACCACGCCGGATCCGCGGCCTCGAACAGGACAGCATGGTCCACGAGGCGCGCTGCCGCGGCCGACAGCGCCGGTTCCGTCCAGCCCAGGAAGATCCGTTCGATGGGTTTTGCCATGGTGGAAGCGGGTCGGGGCCGCGCGGCTCGACGCCCGTGGCGCGACCGGCGAGTGCAGGGGAGCCAAGGTAAGGTGGGGGCGGGGAGGAGACAAGCGAGGAGAGGCGCCGCTGGAGCGGCTGCCGCATCACTTCGGAGTCGTATGTGCCGGCGAACCGAGCCCGGCGAGCGGCGGTGCGGCTCCGGACCCGCGGGCGGGCCGCGCTAGCTGCGCTCCTGTTTGAACCACTCGAACGCCGTCCGGCAACGGTGACACCAGTAGGTCGCGACGGAGAGAGCCGAGCCGAACGGCGCGTGCAGCTCGGTGTCGGTGCCGGCGCAGAAGGGGCAGGCCGGGTGCTCGGGGAGCCCGAGATCCGTGGCGCGGACGGTGCCGCGCGAGCGGGTCCGGCCGGACTCGGGCATCAGTCCATCAGGAACGCGCGGTTGCGGTCGCCGCGGATCCGTTCGACGGTCGCGGCGTCCGGGCCCGTGCGGGAGACGCGCCGGACCGCTTCGTCGAAGCCGTCGAAGTCGGGCGCGGCATCGCGCGGCGCGGCGCCATCGCCCAGCAGCTCGAGCAGCGGCGCGACGCGCTCGATGTAGCGCGCCCGCAGCGCGCTCCCCGCGGCATCCGTGATCCCGGCGCCCGTCATCTGCGCGGCCCGGTCGGAGTCCGGCCCGAACCAGCGCAGCAGCCCGGGCAGGACTTCCGCGACGGCATCGCCGAGCGCGGCACGCGCCGCATCGCCCGCACCGGCGAGCCGGCGGAACCAGGCCGCGCCGTGGGCGGCGTGGAACCGCTCCTCGTCCAGCAGCTTCTCGACGCGCTGCGCCAGCGGCGCGTGACTCGAACCGCGCAGTGCCTCGCACTGGATCGAGAGCGCCGTGTCCGCCAGCGCATTCAGCGCGACGACGCCGAACCATCCCTCCGGCGCACGGTCCAGCGCTTCGAGGTTGGCGTACTCGTGCGGCTCGCGGCCGTGCTCGAGATGGCCGATGTCTTCGTCGAAGTCCTTCAGCAGCGAATACAGCAGCCGGGCATGGCCCCACTCGTCCTGCGCCATCGACGCGCAGGCGATCCCCGCTTCGAGTTCCGGCGCGCCCAGGATCCACTCCGCGTAGCGCATCCCGAGCAGACGCTTGCTGTCGGCAAGGACCAGGATCAGATCGCGGACCGCGTCCTGTGCCGCGGCCGTCCGCTCGGGGACCGGTTCGACCGTCGCCATCTCACGCCCCCCGCGCCGCCGCGCCCGCCGCCCGCACCGGGCCGGAGTCCGCGTCACGGCGGTTGAACACCTCGATCAGCCGGTCGCGCGGTGTGATCCACATGTCGAGCCAGCGCTCCTCGTCGTACGTCTGATACGCGTAGACCCGCGCCAGCGCATCGTCCGGCGCGTTCAGGTTCCCGATGTGACGCAGCGCCTCGCCGCGGTTCTTCCTCGCAAAGACTTCGTAGATCATGTGCTCCCTTCGGTCGCGGGCTAGGGCTGGGGCTGGGGCTGGGGCTGGGGAAGGCGGCCCGGTCGTCGTGGCGGGGATCCAACCGCCGGTGGCGAATCAGCGCTCCCTAGCCCCAGCCCTAGCCCCAGCCCTAGCCCTCCTAGGCCGCCACTCCGTAGCGCCTCAGGACCGCCTTCCCCTTCTCGGTCATGCGGTCGCGGGTCCAGGGCGGGTCCCAGACCACGTGGATCACGACATCTTCCACGCCGGGCTCGCGCAGCAGTCGCTCGCGCACGTCCTCCTGGATGAACGCCATGCACGGGCACGCGGTCGCCGTGAACGTGAGATCGACCTCGACGCGCGCGCCATCGCGGCGGATCGCGTAGATCAGCCCCATGTCGACGACGCTGATCGGAAACTCGGGGTCGGCGACCTCTTCCAGCGCGGCCCACAACGCCGCGTTCGCCGCGGCACCGGCCGCCGGCTGTGGGACGCTCATGCCGCCATCAGCTTCTCGAGCGCGCCGTGGCTGCGACGCACCGACTCGACGTAGAACTCGTTCATCGGGCCGCGCGCCTTCCAGCGCTCGAACACCTGGTCCCACGTGATCTCGCCGCCGGCGAAGTCCCAGTGCTTGGCCGCCGCATCGTACTGGCAGGGGAACGGGTACTCGAGGACGTACGCCTGCCGCGCGTCATCCCAGTGCGCCGGTACCTTCAGGCCGTGCTTCTCGCACAGCGGCACCGTCGCGGACATCCACTTCTGCCGGAGCTGGTCGTTCGTCAGCCCCTTCAGCCGGTACTCGAGCTGGCCGCTGTGCCGCTTGAGCTGGTCCGGCAGACCGAACCACTCGATCGTCATCGGGAACATCCAGTCGATCGCCCGCTGGAGCCGCTCCCGCACCTCGCCACCCAGCTTCACCAGCCGCTTCATCCAGTTCTCGCCGTGCCGCAGGTGGAAGTTCTCCTCGAGATCCACCTTCACCAGCGCCCGCTTCAGCGGGCCGTAGCTCGTGTTCTGGTAGACGTCCTGGAGCAGCGTGTAGCCCGCGCGATCGAAGAACGCGTTCGCAACCACCAACTCGACCCAGCTATCGAGCGGCTGGTCGAAGCCGTACGGATGCTTGAACTCGTGCGGCGCCCGGCCGTACAGCAGATACTCCTTGTCCAGCCCCAGATCCTCGAGGATCCGGTACGCGATGTTCGCGTGCGCCAACTCGTCCTGGATGATCGCCACCGCCGAGACCTGCGTGTTCGTCGACGGCGCGTGCTGCGCTGCCATCCAGTACGCCGGCGCACTGATCAACTCCGTGTCGCCCTGCACCGTGAGCTGCACGATCAACGCCTTGCGGTACCCCTCGGTCATCTCGTCCGGCGACTCGAGGATGTACCCCTGCTGGACCTTCGCCTTGAGCCGCTCTTCGATCGACTGGTTCATGCGCGTCCCCACCGTTCGAACGATCGTTCGAGGCCAATCTACCCGCCGCACCGAAAGGCGTCAACAATGAAACGCGTCAACAATGGTGCCCGGGCGCTTCCGTGCGCGTGCGCGAGCGGGTGCGCGTGGGTCCCGCATCCCCGCTCCCATCGGCGCCGCAGGCGCCGCTCCCGTAAACGTAAACGTTCCCGCTCCAGGCGGCGCAGCCGCCGCTCCCGCTCCCGTCCGTTCCCATCCAGCAAGGTGACCCGTCCACACGCCCCCGACGTGACCAGCACTTCACCGCGTCCGCCCCAACAACTCGACCACCGCGGCCGCGGGCACGCCAAGCACCGCATGCCCGGCATCGTCGTCGCGCCCGGCAAACACGATCGCGATGACCTCGCCGTTCTCGTCGAAGATCGGGCTCCCGCTCGCGCCCGCCGCGCCGTAGCCGAGGAATTCGATGTGGTCGCCGGCGGTCCGGCTCACCACGCCCGCGATGATGAGCGGCTGCGCCGGCCGCGCCCCGCCGCTCGTGGGGTCGGGGAGGGCGCCGCCGAGCGGGAACCCGATCGATGCGATGGGCGCGCCGATGCCGATCGTGTCCGCTCGCGCGTTCAGCGACCGGATCGTGGGCACCTCGTCGGCGATGTTGTCGACCTTGACGAGGGCGACGTCGCTCGTCTCCGAGACGGCCAGGACGCGCGCGGGCCAGATCTGCTCCGAATCCGAGAACTGGACCGCAATGCGGCGCGGGCGGTCGGTGCCGTCGGGGCCGTGCAGGACGTGGCGGTTGGTGACGAGCGTCGCATCCGGACGGACGGCGAACGCCGTGGCGGTCGCGACCTCGCCGCTCCGGGATTCCACGTAGATCAGCGCAACGGCCGAGCGGTTGGCGCGCTCGATCGCGCGGAAGTCCATACTCGCCGCGAGCTGCTGCCGTTCGAGCGCGGTGGTGGCGGCCTGGAGTCGTCGTTCGAGCGTGGCGATGCGGGAGCCGTCACCGCTCTCGTGCGCGCGCCGCAACTCCGTGCGCAGCTCGCGCACCTCGTGATGCGATTCGCGCAGCGCGGCGGCCAGGCCGTCGAGCTCGCCCTGGAGCGAGTGCATGGCTCGTTCGCCCGCGGTCAGGATGCTGTCGATGCGCTGCTCGAGGGCGGCGCGCTCGCGGCCCCAGGACTCGCGTTGCCGCTGCCGCGTGTAGAGGAACACGATCGCAATCGCGAGGAGCGCAAGGGCGAGCGCGATGAGCGCGCCGCGCAGCCGCCGCGTCTGGCGCGCGACCTCGACCCGGATGCGTTCGGTCGACGACGGCGTCCCGGTGGGCGGGACGACCTCGGCCCGGATACGTTCGGTCGTCGGCGAGGGCATCCCCGCGGGCGGCGGCGTCGGCGGCGTGGCGTCCGGGTGCGGCGGTCTCCGGCCGAGCGCGACGGCGGCGGCGGCCACGGCATCGAGGATCCGGAACTCGACGACCGGTCCACCCGCACCGAACGTGATGCGATCGGCATCGCTCAGCACGGTATCCCCCTCGACCCGTTCGCCGTTGACGAAGGTCCCGTTGCGACTGTCGAGGTCGCGGACCAGCCAGCGGTCGCCACCGTTCCAGATGAGTGCGTGGTGCGCGGAGACCGTCAGATCGCGTTCGGGATCGAGTCGGAGGTCGGAATCCGCGTGGCGGCCGACCGTGATGGTCTCGCCGGAGAAGGTGAAGGCGTGTCCTGCCCTCGCGCCGGTCAGGATGTGGATTTGGACGCGCACCGGTATCGGACCTCCTGCAAGGTCGGGGGGATCGGGTGTGGACGGACGGGCTCGTGTCCACGCGGCGGCGTGCTCACGGCCACGCGAGCACCTGTCGTCCCACGAAGTCGTCGGCGGCCGGATCTTCGAGGCCCGCACCGTCCAGCCGCACGATGACGACGGTCACGTTGTCGGGTCCACCGCGTTCATTGGCGAGCGCGACCAGCCGTGCGGCGGCGTCGGCCGGGTCGGCCATGCCGGCGATGGCGGCGCCGATCTCGTCGCGCTGCACCACGCGGTAGAGGCCATCGGAGCAGAGGACGACGACGTCGCCGCGGCGCGTCTCCTGGTACGTCAGTTCGACCTCGACGCTCGGCGCGGTGCCCAGCGCCTGGAGGATGACGCTGCGATGACGGCTCAGCTCCGCCTCCTCTTCGGCGAGCGCGCCGGCCTCGACGAGCTGCTGGACCAGCGACTGGTCACGCGTGAGTTGGACCGCCGTGCCGCCGCGGACCAGGTACGCCCGCGAATCGCCGACCTGAGCGAGATAGAGGGAGCTGTCCAGCACGCCGACGGCCGTGGCCGTCGTCCCCATGCCGCGGTGGCGCGGGTCGCGGAGCGATTCCTGGTGGACCCGCGCGTTCGCGGCTTCGACGGACTCCCGCAGCCGCGACGCGAACTGGTGCGGCGTGTTGTCGCCGTCCATGGACCAGCGCGCGACCATCTCCTCGTGGATCCACGCGGCGCCCAACCGGCTGGCGAGGGCGCCCGCGGCCGCGCCGCCCATCCCGTCCGTCACCACGATCAGCGCGCCCTTGGGGCCGAGCGCGAACTCGCCGCTCCCGCCATCCATCGCGGTCGTCGCCGTCCCGGGCAGCAGGACAACGCCGTTCGACGGCGTGGCGCTCAGGTCCGCGACCAGGAAGTGGTCCTGGTTCTCGGGGCGCGCGCGGCCGCGGTCGGATCGGCCCGAGACGGCGATGCGGATCGGTCGTGCATCGAACTCGAAAGTCTTCAATGGGGCTGCTTCCGATAAGAGTCGAGGAGGCTGCCGTAACCCGGGCAGTCGGGACAGAGCTGGACCGCGCGCTCCGCCCAGCGCCGGCCCTGCACGGTGTCGCCCAGCGGCGGCAGCACCGTGCCGAGGATGTAGGCGGCGAAGGCGCGGTCCCGCGTGGACACGCCCTCCAGTCGCCAGATTGCGCCGGCGGTGTCGCGAATCGCTTCGAGCGCGGCGCGGGGCGGGGACGGCGGCCCGACCCTCTCGAACTGGCGCCAGAGGACGTCGTTCGCATCCGCGGCAGCCAGCGTGATACCGGGCGCCGGCGGGGTGCCCGCCACGCCGGGATTCGGCTCCGCCGGCCCGGCCGTCCGCTCGCCGCCATCCGCATGCCGCTCCGGCGCCGCCGCGCTCGGCTCGGCCGCCCCACCCCCCTCCACGCGGTCCGGCACCCGCTCGCGCGTCCCGTCCGCCGCATCGGCGACGACGACACCGGAGCCCGCCGGCGTCTCGAGCGCCGCGCCCTCGGGGATCCCGGCCGCCGGGACGCCCGTCAGCAGTGCGCGCGCCGTGAACGCCGCGATGCCGAGCCCGACCACGACCGCCGCGGCCGTGATCCACCGCATCCGGCTGCCGGTCGACCCCGCCGGCGTACCGGCCGCGGCCGGTGCGGCGATCCCCGGCTGCGCCGCGACGCGGGTCGGCGCCAGCGTTTCCGGCGCCGCGGCGGACGCGATGGCCGCAGCGATCTCGCGCCCGAACGTCTCCGCATCGGGCTGGCGGTCGGATGGCCGCCGTTCGAGCGCGCGGTCGAGCGCCCGCTGGAGCGCTTCCGGGAACGCCGCGCCCGGCAACACTTCGTCCAGCCGCAACGGCCGCTCGGTCAGTCGCAGGATCGCCAGGTCCTGCTTGGCCTCCGCGCGGAACGGCAACGCGCCCGTGAGCATGCGGAAGAGCACCAGCGCCAGTGAATACACGTCGCTGCGCCCATCCAGCGCCTCGCCCATCAACTGCTCGGGGCTCATGTACTCGGGCGTGCCGACCACGAAACCGAGCCGCGTCACCTCGGCACCCGCGCCCTCCCGCGAACCCTTCGCGATGTCGAAGTCCACGACCTTGACGACGTCGGCCCCGCCGCGCCCCCGCGCGACCATGATGTTCGCCGGCTTCAGGTCGCGGTGGACGATCCCCGCGTCGTGCGCCGCCTGGAGCGCCGACGCCGTCTGGCGCGCCACCTCGACCGCCCGCTCCAGCAAGAGCACGCCCTCCCGCTCCAACAGCTCCTTCAGCGTCTCGCCCGCCACGTACTCCATGGCCAGGAACTGGAGTCCGTCGGCGGTGTCGCTGAAGTCGTAGATCGTACAGACGTTCGGATGGCGGATCGCCGACACGTTGCGCGCGCCGCGCAGGAAGCGCGCGGCGGCTTCGGGGTCCGCGGACATCGCGGCCCGCAGCACCTTGATCGCGTCCATGCGCCCGATCTTGAGGTGCTCGCCCAGATAGACGGCGCCCATCGCGCCCTCGCCGAGCTTCCGGACGATCCGGTAGCGGCCGGCGAGGACGGTCCCGACCAGGCCGCTCGCGGCATCCTCCGACGCGGAGCCGCCGGCGTCCCCTGCCGGACCGAGTCGCGGATCGTCCATGGGTCCGTCGCTCCCCGGGTGCGACTCGCGGGGTCAGGCGGCCGCCGAGTCGCGGACCACGGGGCGGAGCGAGTCCTGGATGCCGCCGCCGGTGTCGTAGTCGACGATGGCAGCGGACTCGAGTGTCGCTGTCGTCATGTCGGACCCTCATCCCTCGGGCGCGCGGCCGAAATCAGCCTGTCGGAGATCTGCTCCGGAAGGGAAGCGCCCCCAATATAACGGGGCGCCCGGCACCCGGCTACCGCTCGCAGCCCCGCCGCCATCACGATTCGGGGACCCCCACGACCCGGACGGGCGCTCAGCGTCGACACCGCCGAAGGGGATCCCGACCAGCCCATTGTCACAGGGCGGATGTACCATTCCGATGAGGCGCGCGAGGTCCGGGTGGCCGGGGAGCACCCGGGCGGCCGGATGATCGCGAGTCACGGCGATCGGAGCGCCACGTCGAACGGGGGAAGCCGGACGACGACGTTGAAGAAACGCGATCAGCCGCTCGAAACTAGAGAAACCGGAGCATCGAGCCGGGCCGGGTGCACCGGGCCGTGCAGATCCACGAGGTGAAGGTCCACGTCCAGGGCCGCTGGCCGAGATCGAGGGCGCCGGCACATCGAAGGCGCAGCGCGCCATCACGATGATCCACTGGGACGATGAGCGATCCGCGGCATTCGACCCTCCGGCCGCCGACGCTCGCGGAGTTCTGCGAGATCGCCGGGCTCGAAGAGAGTGCACGCAAGCTGCTCCGCAGGGAGCATGGCCCGCGTGAATTCATCGCCGCGCTCGTCGAGGTGGGGGCCTACGCGGATGCGGTGCGTCTGCTGGCGCACGCGCTACCGCGCCGCGAGGCGATCTGGTGGGCGTGGAGCTGTGCGCGCCGCGCGGCGGGCGACGCGCCGCCGCCGGAGATTCGCGTGGCACTCGACCTCGCCGAGCAATGGCTCCTCTGCCCGGGCGAGGAGAACCGCCGGGCGGCGATGCCGGCGGCGGAGGCGGCCGCGATCGGCACGCCGGCGGGGTGCGTCGCACTCGCGATCTTCCTGAGCGGCGGGAGCATCGCACCGGCCGGGCTCGCGCCGGTCGAGGCGGAGCCCTACGCCGCCGCGAAGGCGATCGCGGGCGGCGTCATCCTGGCGGCCGTTTCCGACGCGCCCGGGGAGGCGGACGAGCGGTTTCGCGCCGCCGTCGACCTGGGAATGCAGGTCGTGGACCGGATCCAGCTCTGGCCCGCCGAGTCGCCGGGAAATTGAGAGGCGGAGTCCGACCATCGGGGCGCGCGCTGGGACGACCCGCGGCGTGCCGGTGGTGACGCCTTGACAAGCGGGTCCGCGCCGCGCACCCTAGCCGGATGGGTTCCCAGCAACCCGGGGTCGCCGTCGCGCTCCTCGTGGGTCCCGCGGGTGGACCGGCGGCCGGCAACGTGTTTCTGGCCGATCCATCCCCGCAGCCGGGAACCGGAGGCGCGGCGCCCGCCACGACCGGCGGGGACTCGCGTCCTTCCGGCCTCGCTCCGCGTGGTCATGAGATCTCTTCCAGGTGTCGTCGCTCGTCGGCCGTCATCGCGCCGGGATCCCGCGCGCGTGCGGCGGTACGTCCCGGCATGGTCGCTCGCCGGACCGCTCGTCGCCACCGCACTCGCCGCTGCCGCCTGCGCGCCCGCGTTCCGGCCGGTCGCGGCGCCCGCCCCCGCCGACGTACCCGCGCTCGAAGCGCGCCTGGCGCGCGATTCTTCCGATGTCGACGCGATGATCTCCCTCGCCGCCGCGTACCGTGTGGCCGACCGTCTGGCGGAGGCGCGCCGACTCCTCGAACGGGCGAATTCGCTCCGGCCCGATGATCCCGACGCGGTCTTCTATCTCGGGCTGACGTACGAAGACCTCGAACGCTACGATGATGCCGCCCGGTTCTACCGGCGCTACATCGCGGTCGGCGGCTCCGCTCCACTGAAGTCGCGGCTCGAAGCGCGGCTGCGCCTGCTCGAACACCGCCGGCTCCTGGCCGCGGTGCGACGCGCGCTCGCCGACGAGGCCGAACTCGCCGCTGCACCGCCACAGCCGAGCACGGTCGCCGTCTTCCCCTTCCTCTTCGCCGCCGCCGACTCGACGCTCCGGCCCCTGAGCCGCGCCCTCGCCGAGCTGCTGGTCACGGACCTCTCGCAGACCGACCGGCTGACCGTTCTCGAGCGGACCCGCGTCCAGTTGCTCCTCGATGAGATGCGCCTCGCCCGCACCGGCGTGGTCGACCCCGCCACGGCAGCTCGCAGCGGCCGGCTCCTCGGCGCGGGCCGCATCGTCCAGAGCCGCATCGAGGGGGATGAGACCGCGCTCCGCCTCGAAGCCGCGGTGGTCGACGTCGCCCGCGGCACGGAAGACGCTCGTGTCACGCCGGTGACCCAGGAGGACGCGCTCCGCGACCTCTTCGACATGGAGAAGCGACTCGCCCTGGACATCTACCGCACGCTCGGCGTCGAGCTGACCGTCGCGGAACGGGAGCGGGTCCAGCGCCGGCCGACCGAAAACGTGCGCGCGCTCCTCGAATTCGGCCTCGGACTGGCCGAAGCCGATGAAGGCAGGTTCGCCGCGGCGGCCGCACACTTCTCCCGCGCAGCGGAGCTGGATCCGGCATTCGAACTGGCGCGGGCGCGCGCCGCGGCGGCCGCCGCCATGGCCGCCGCCGCCGGCACCTCCACGCGCCGGCTCGCCCAAGACGGCACGACCGCATCCCTGCCGAGCATCGACTTCGGCCTGCTCGACGAGCTGGTCCCGAATTTCGGCGGTCGCGATGCCGCCTCCGAGTTGCTGGGCAGCGAAGGCGTCGACGGTCGCGCCGCGATCCTCCAGATCATTCTGCGTGTCCGCTGAGGGGATGGCCGTGACCCGCCCGATGGCTCCGCGAGCCGCTCTCACGTTCGCGTTCCTGTTCCTGGCAGGCGCGTTCGTGGCCGGCGCGGCGCCGGCCGCGGCGCAGACGCTGCCGTACGCCATCGGCGCGGGCGGCGGTTACGAGAGCTACACGTTCCTCGACCCACTGGCGATCGGCATCGAGCGGGTCTCGCTGGCGACGTTCCCGTTCGCGGCGCGGGTCCGGCCGTCCGACCGGATCGAGGTCGAGTTGAGCGGCGCCTTCGCGCGCGGCTCGCTGGCTCGCACGGATGGCTCGAGCGCCACGATCTCGGGGTGGACCGACACGCGCATCCGCGCCGCCTTCTCGCTCGTGGACGGCCGCGCGACCGTCGGGATCACCGGGCTGCTGCCGACGGGGAAGGCGACGCAGACGGCCGATGAAGTGGCGGTCGCGGGGGTGGTCGCCTCCGACCTGCTCCCCTTCCGCATCTCGAACTGGGGGACCGGCGGCGGTATCGGGCTGAACACGACGCTTGCCGTACCGGTCCGGGGCTTCGGCCTCGGCGTGAGCGCCGGTTACACGATGATGCGCGAGTTCGAGCCGCTCGATGAGAGTGAACGGGTCTATCGCCCCGGCGACGAGTTCCAGCTCCGCATCGCGGCGGATCGGACCTTCGGCTCGGCCGTGAAGGGCTCACTGGTCCTCGGGCTGCGCCGCTACGCCGATGATGCACTGGATGGCGAGAGCTTCTTCGAGCCCGGCAACCGTTACGAGGCCATCGGCGCGGTCTCGTTCGCGGCCGCGCGCGGGGCGAGCGCCGTGGCGTACCTCGGAGTCCAGCACCGTGGGGCCGGCACGTTCACGGTCGACGACGTCGAGGCGCCGGCGCGGGACCTGATCCTGGCGGGCGCCCGCATGCGCGTGCTCGTGGGTCGCGGCGTGCTGCTGCCGGCGCTGGACACGCGCGTGTTCCGCCGCTCCGATGGCGTGGGGCAGGGATACCTGGCCGACCTCGGGCTCTCGCTCGAATGGCCGGTGCGTTCGTGGACGCTCGTGCCCACGCTGCGGACCCGCTTCGGGAAGGTGCTGTTCTGGGAGGGCGAGGACGGCTTTGTCCGCGGCGGCGAGATCGGCCTGGCCGTTCGTCTCGGAGGGTTGCGCCCGTGAGATCCGTACCGCGCTACGCCTGCCCGGCCGCGCTCGGCCTCGCGGCTGCGCTCGGCGCCACGGCGTGCGACATCGACGCGGTCCTCTTCGAGCAGCCCGCCGCGCCGGTGCAGACCACGGGGATCGCCCTCGACCTGGCGGCGCCCCGGTACGCGCTCGAGGGGACGGGCAAGCGCGTGCGCATCGTCATCACCCGTCCCGAGTCGCAGACGATCGTACTCGACACGGTCCTCGCCCTCGATCCGGCGATCGAGGTGGCCGAGGCGTTCCTCCCGGTCCTGATCACAGGGGAGGCGGAGACGCTCACGGTCTGGGTCGAGTTCCGCAAGAGTGGCCAGTCGATCCTGCGCGGAAGCACGCCCGTGCTGCTCCGGCGCGGACAGGCGACGACCGTCGAGCTGCCGCTCTCGACCGTGACGGACGCCGTGCTGAAACCCGTCGCAGCGTTGAGCACGGGCATCTTCCACACCTGCGCCGTTGTCGACGGCTCCACGGGGTATTGCTGGGGGCGCAACCACACGGGCCAGCTCGGGGATGGGCGCGGCACCGACACGCCGATCCCGACGTCCGTGACCGGGGACGTGCCGTTCCGGACGATCGGCGCCGGTTACATCCACTCGTGCGGGCTGACCACCGCCGGCGGGGTCGTGTGCTGGGGCTCGAACGAGTACGGCTCGCTCGGCGATGGCTCCGGTGCCGCCGCCTCGACACCGGTGCCGG
>DASVCS010000023.1:0-34538 GCA_036381495.1 Longimicrobiales bacterium | reverse complement strand
AGCCCCAGCCCGGCGCCGAAGGCGCCCCGGGCGCCCCCTCACGGCGAGGTCGCGCGCCGCCGCGGTCGCCGTATGCTCCCCTCGAAATTGTGATAGACGTCGAGCGGGATGTGGTGGTCCGGGTAGACGCGCTCGAGGATGCTGTACAGCTTCGGGTCGTAGCGCTTGAACTCTTCGGGCGTCCAGACCCGCTGGCCGTCGAAGGTCGCCGAGTAGTTGGACCAGAACCACCACTGTGTCCCCTCGGCCCAGTACTCGGCCATGGTGTTCGCCGCGTAGTGGCGGCCGTAGAGCCCCTTGTCCATCGCCTCGGCGTAGGCGGCCTTCAGCTCGGCGTAGAGCTCGGGGTCGACGCGCCGCACGGACGACATGATGCTGTGCGAGAACTCGTGCACCAGGATGTTCTCGCCGAAGTAGCGCGTGCCCGGGTAGCCGAGGATGTTCTCCTCCGCACACGTGGTGAAGGTGCCGCCCATCCCGCGCGCCCGGCGGTTCCAGTACTCGGCGTCCGTCATCGACGCGATGCCGCCGGGCTGATAGTAGCGCGCTCGCTCGCCGTCCGTCAGTCGCGGGTCGTCGTACGCCGGCTTCTTCCAGTCCCGCTGCTCCGGGATGTCCGTCGTCATCTCCGTGATCGCCATCACGCCGACGCGGCCGCCCCGCGCGATGATGTCGGCGCGGAGGTCGGGCCGGACCGAGAGCATGTGCGTCACGATGTCGCGCGCGACGACCACCGCCTCATCCGGTACCCGCGCCGAGGCGAGGATCGGAATCCCGTTCGCGTTCGCGTACTTCGCGTAGAACGTCGTGTCCAGGTCGAAGCGCCGGACCACCGCCTCGGGCGGCCGCGTGACCACCACATCGAAGTAGTCGCTGATCAGCGCGTCGGACCGGGGCCGCGGCCCCACCGCGCGGTCCGGGCCGATCCGGGCACACCCCGGCGCAACGGCGAGAACGAGGAGGAACGGGATCGTGCGTGTCACGGATGCCTCCCGATGGAATGGGGAACGGACGACCGCCGTTGCCGGCATTGACGCCGTGCAGCGGTCGCACTACGTTCCGCAAGCGCTTACATGAATGTCACCACAATAATGCCTGCCATGCGTCTCGTCCAGCTTCGCGAAGAAGTGCTCCGTGCGAACCTCGAGATCTCACGCCGCGGGCTCGCTCTGCACACGTTCGGGAACGCGAGCGCGTGTGCGCGGGATGAGGGGCTCGTCGTCATCAAACCGAGCGGGGTGCCGTACGACGTGATGCGGGCGGAGGACCTGGTGGTGACGGACCTCGAGGGCGTTGTCGTGGAGGGCACGATGCGGCCGTCATCGGATCTGGCGACGCACCTGGTGCTCTACCGTGCGTTCCCTTCCGTGGGCGGCGTGGTGCACACGCACTCGCACTACGCGACGGTGTGGGCGCAGGCGGGCCGCGAGATCCCGTGCATGGGCACGACGCACGCGGACTACTTCCGCGGTCCGGTGCCGATCACTGCGCCGCTGGAGGCGGAGGAGATCGCGTCGGAGTACGAGGCGAACACGGGTCATGCGATCGTGCGGCGGTTCCGCGACCTCGACCCGATGGAGATGCCCGCGGTGCTCGTGGCGGGCCACGCGAGCTTCTGCTGGGGCGAGACGGTTTCGGCGGCGGTCGAGACGGCGTCGCTCCTCGAGCTGGTCGCGCGGATGGCCTACGACACCGCGACGCTCAACCCGAGGGCGACGCCGATCTCCGACGCACTACTGGACAAGCACTTCCTGCGCAAGCACGGCGCGGCGGCGTACTACGGTCAGCCGGCAGGGGCGTAGCATCGCCTACGCGGACAGGCCGCCGTCGATGACCAGGTCGTGGCCGACGATGAAGCCCGCTTCGGGCGAGGCGAGCCAGAGGACGGTCGCGGCCACTTCTTCCACGGCGCCGATCCGGCCGATCGGCAGATCCCCGGCGACGCGCGCGTCGCGCTCGGCATCGGACTCGCCCGGCCAGCGCGACATCGGCGCCGCGATGGGGCCGGGGCTGATCGCGTTGATGCGGATGCCGTCGCGGATGTACTCCTTCGCCGCCGTACGGGTCAGCGCACTGACGGCGGCCTTGCTCGCGGCGTAGGCGCCCAGCCCGGGCGTCCGGGTGTGGGCACCGCGGACCGAGCCCATGTTGATGATCACGCCGCCGCCGTTCTCCTTCATGCAGGCGATCTCGTACTTCATCGAGAGCATGACGCCGGTGACGTTCGTCGCCAGGACGGTGGACCAGATGGCCTCATCGATCCCGGCGACATGCGCCGCGGCGCCGAACGCGCCGGCGTTGTTGAACGCGACGTCGAGCCGGCCGTAGCGCGCCGCGATCGTCCCGATCAGGTCCGCCACCTGCCCCGCTCGCGTGACATCGGCAGGGATCGCATCGGCGCGCCCGCCCTGCCCTTCGATCCGGGCGACCGTCTCCGCCAACGATTCGGCGGTGCGTCCGGATACGACGACCGTCGCGCCCTCCCGGGCGAACGCCTCCGCAGTGGCACGGCCGATCCCCGACCCGCCGCCGGTGACCAGCACGATCTTGTCCGTGAACCTCGCAACCATGGTATTCCTCCCGTGAATCGAATTCGTGAAGACTCGGGAGCCGCGCGCGCCCGGGGCGCGAACCCGCGCCCGGCCGCGTCGCGACCTTCCCGGAGAATCGTCGCGGCGAACACCGCGACCTGCACCGGCACGCGCCCACCTCCCGCGCAGTCCGGCAGAGTTATGGAACGATTGATCTAGAATCATGTGCAAGAGCCTCGGGTCGCTGGTGGTGCATCAGCGTGTCCGGGATCCGGGGCGAACTATTCGAGGATGGAGAGCGCCTGCTCGGCGGCGTCGCGCAGGCGGTCGGGGTCGGGGCGGCCCTTGCCGACGACTCGCAGCCCCTGGAGGACTACGAGGAGGAAGCGTGCGAGGGCGCGGGGGTCGCGATCGGGGGCGAGTTCGCCCTGTTCGCGGGCGCGGTCCAGTGCCGCCTCGAGGGCGGCCTCGAGGTCGCGCCAGTTGGCCTCGGTTCGCCGCGCAACGGCCTCATCTCCGGGGAGGCGCTCGGCCGCGGCGTTGACGACCATACAGCCTCGCCGGCCGGCGTCGCCCGCGGATGTTTCGGCGTAACGCCGGACGAGTGCGCGCACGGCCGGCAGCGCGGGGCCCGGCTGGGACAGCAGCCTGATGGGATTCGGGTCGCACACCTGCTGGTAGCGGTCCAAAGCTTTGAGGTAGAGCGTGTGCTTGTCGCCGAAGGCGGCGTAGAGGCTCGCCCGTCCGATCCCGAGCCGCTCGACGAGGTCGGCGACGGACGTCGCCTCGTAGCCGCGCTCCCAGAAGAGCTGCATGGCCGCATCGAGCGCCTGGTCGATGTCGAACTCCCTCGGTCTTGCCATGCGTCCAACGTAACCTATCTGGAACGATCGGTCAATAACTGGCAGCGGGAGGGCGGGAGGTGCGGCGGGCACGGCTTGTGTCAACGCCTCCGCGGTTCTGCGGAAAAAGGAGCGCCCGAAGTTCGCTTCCGAGAACCGGAACGCCCGAGCTCCCGCCGGCTCACCCGCCCGCCCGCACCTCCGCGGCGATGGCGCGCAGCTCCGGCAGCACCCGGCCGATGGAGACGGCCTCCGAGTGCGGGTTCCCGAACCCGAAGTAGAGGTCCTTGTAGAGCGGGTAGAGCCGTTCGTAGACGCGGTTCGCCTCGGGATCGGGCTCGACGGTGCGGTACGGCGGGCAGAGCGTCTTCTGCGCGGCCTCGATCGTGGGGAACGCGCCGGCGGCGAGGAACGCGAAGAGTGCGGAGCCGAGGCTCGTGATCGGGCGTTGCGGCACGAGGACCGGCTTGTTCAGGACGTTCGCGTAGACCTTGTTCAGGACCTCGTTCTTCTGCGGGATCCCGCCGCCGTGGATGACGCGGCGGACCGGGACGCCGTGTTCGGCCATCCGTTCCAGGATGATGCGGGTGTGGAAGGCGGTCCCCTCGATGGCGGCGAACAGCTCGTCGCGGAGCGTGTGCTGGAGGTTCCAGCCGAGGGTGACGCCGCCGAGGCGCGGGTTGACGAGCACGGTCCGGTCGCCGTTGTCCCAGGTCAGGCGGAGCAGCCCGGTCTGGCCGGCGCGGTAGGCGTCGAGCCCGGCGGCCAGTTCTCCGACCTTCTTGCCGGCGCGTGCGGCCACGGCCTCGAAGAGGTCGCCGGTGGCGGAGAGGCCGGCCTCGATCCCGAGGTAGGACGGGTGGATCGAGCCGCGGACCACGCCACAGACGCCGGGCACGTACTCGGCCTCCCTGGCGATGGCCATGATGCAGGTCGCGGTACCGACGACGTTGACGACATCGCCTTCGGCGATCCCGGCGCCGATCGCGTCCCAGTGTGCATCGAAGGCGCCGACGGGGATCGGGATGCCGGGCGAGAGCCCGAGCCGGTCCGCCCACTCGGCCGTGAGCCGGCCGGCGATGTGGTCCGAGGTCCGGTAGCGGCCCTCGAGCTTGGCGGTGATCCCGGCGAGGAGCGGGTCGACCTTGCGGAGGAAGGCATCGGGCGGGAAACCGCCGAGATCCTCGTGCCAGAGCCACTTGTGGCCCATGGCGCAGATGCTGCGCGGCACCTCGCGCGGGTCGGTGATGCCACAGAGCGTGGCGGCGACCATGTCGCAATGCTCGAGCGCCGCCACCAGCGCGTTCCGGCGCTCCGGATTGTGGCGGAGCCAGTGCAGCAGCTTGGCGAAGCCCCATTCGGAGGAGTAGACGCCGCCGCAGCGCTGAATGGCTTCGATCCCCTCCTCGTGCGCGATCTCGGTGATGCGCGCGGCCTCTTCCTTCGCGCGGTGGTCACACCAGAGATAATAGTCGTCCAGCGGCTCGAGCCCCTCGCCGACCGGAACGACGGTCGAGCCGGTGGTGTCGAGCGCGAGTGCACGGATCCGCGTGCCCTCGACGCCCGCCGCATCCAGTGCCGTCCGCATCGCCTGGATGAGCGATGCCATGTGCGAGGCGTGCGACTGCGTCGCGAAGTCCGGGTCCGCGCTCGAGCGGACGACCGGGTACTCGGCCACGCCCGAGCCGATCGGCCCCTCCCGGCTGTCGACGATCGAGACCCGGACGCTCTGCGTGCCGAAGTCGACGCCCGCGACGATCATGGGCTCCGCCATCACAACCCTCCTTCAGTTGTGCCGGTCGACGTCCCAGCCCAGGTACCGGGTCGTCGCCTCGTGCAGGATCCCCGCGACGGACGACAGGTTCGCCGCCACGTGATGCTCGAACCCGTTCGTGCAGATGTAGCGGAGCAGCTCCTGGAGCCGCGGGATCTCGACGACGCCGGCGCCGCCGAACGTATCGAGCGGATCCTCCGTGAAATTGCCCTCACCCACGTAGCCACGGATCCGGCCCGTCCGGTCGTCGGTCGAGAAGCGCGCGAAGCTCATCGGGCCGGCCTTCACCCGGCCGACGCAGGTGCCGAACGTGTTCTCCTTCCCCACCGTGCCGGCGATGATCTCCTGGTAGTCCATCCGGACGTCCTCGAAGAAGTGCTTCGGCAGGTTGCTACAGTGGAAGCAGACGGCCTTGTTGGGGTCGTCGCCGTAGTTGTTGTTCCAGTCGAGGAGTGCGCTCGGCGTGCGCGAGGCGAGCGTGAGCGCGTACATGCTGATGGTCCCGCAGACGTCGACCTCGCAGGCGCTCGGCATCAGGTCGTTGCTCATCATGCTCATGAGCGTGCACGGCACGACGCCGAAGAACTCCTCCATCGCGGTCCAGCACTGCACCGCGCTGACGGTGACGTCGACCTCGGCCATCCACCCGTCCACGACCACGCCCAGCTTGGCCATCTTCAGGAGCGCCGGCTGGGGGATCCCGTCGGTGGGGACGTATTCGTGGATGCGCTCGAGCTTCTCGCGGACGGGGGCGGCATCATCGGGGAGGCGCGCGACGCGGCCGAGGATCTCGGAGAGGTCCACGGTCTCGACCGCGATCCCGTTCGCCTGGAGGATCTTCTCGCTATAGCGGACCGTCTTGAACGGGGCGGGGCGCGCGCCGATCGCGCCGATGCGCGCGGTCCGCAGCCCGTTCACGACGCGGCAGACGCCGGCGAATTCCTCGATGTCCTTCCGGAAGACGTCCGAATCCACGCGCTCCGTGTGCATCGACGTGAGCGAGTACGGGATGCCGTACTGCGTCAGCACGTTGCACACCGACATCTTGCCGCAGAACGAGTCGCGCCGGTGGGTGATCCCCATCTTGCCCGGGGTGTCCGCGCTCGCGTGGATCAGCACCGGCACGTCCAGGCCGGCCATCCGCAACGTTTCCGCGACCGCCGTCTCATCGCCGAAGTTCGGGAGCGTGACGACCACGCCCGCGATGCGGTCGCGGTGCTCGCGGAAGAGCGCGGCGCACGCCTTCGCCTCATCACGCGACTCGACGGCACCGTGCCTCGTGTCCTCGGTCCCCAGCGCGACGACATCGAATCCCTGCTGCTTCAGGACGGTCAGGATCTCCGCCCGTCCCTCCTCCGCGAGGTGGCCGGGAAAGAAGCCGCGGTTGCCGACCAGTAGGCCGAGCGTCATCCGTTCGGTCTCGGCTGGCCGCACGGGGGTGGTCTGCGGCATTGGCGCGCGACGTGGAGCCCCCGTCGTCATGCCGCCGGCCCTGGATTGAATCTGATGTAGCCGCATTCGGTCCTCTCCGGTGTAAGCGCTTGCAGCGCACTATAGGAAATCCGGGTCCGACGCGAAAGAGTGGGCCGCGCTCGGCGCCGTGGATTCGCGGACCACGAGCTCCGTCTCGAGGAGGACCTCGTGGCCACGTTCCTGGCGGCCGCGGCGCGAGGGGATGAGCGCCTCGGTGATGAGATGGCCGATCTCTTCGCGGGGGATGTGAACGGTCGTGAGCGCGGGCGCGATGAACTCGGCCAGGCCGATGTTGTCGAAGCCGGTCACGGAGATGTCGTCGGGGACGGCAATGCGCTGGGCGTGGAGTTCGCGGATCACGCCCATGGCCATGAAGTCGTTGACGCAGGTGATGGCGGTGGGGCGGAAGCCGGACTGGAGGATTTCGCGGGTGGCGTTCTGGCCGCCGACGGGTCCATCGGCGCTGGCGACGGTCATGACCTGGACGTTGGGCGCGTAGTCGGCGGCGGCTTCGAGGAACGTGCGCTTGCGATCGTGCAGCGGCCCCAGTGTGGGGTGGTGGCCGATGAAGGCCATGCGGCGGTGGCCGAGGCCGTAGAGGTACTCGATGATGCGTCGCATCCCCTGGGGGTAGTCGACCTTGATGTTGGTGATGTTCGGTTTCGCGACGCCGACGTCGTAGAACACGACGGGGAGCCCGCTCTCGGCGAGCTCGGGGATGAGGGACGGCTTCATCTCGGAGACGATGACCGCGAGTCCGGAGACGCGGCGGCCGAGCATGAGCCGTACGCTCGAGACCAGGCGTTGCGGCCGGTAGTCGGTGTTGGCGACGAGGACCTCGTAGCCGCGGCGGTGCGCATCGGCCTCGACGGTCCGGAAGATGTCGAGGAAGAAGGGGTTCTCGAGGTTGGACACGACCATGCCGAGCGTGCGGCTCCGTCCACTGGCGAGGAATCGGGCGTTCAGGTTCGGCGAGTAGCGGAGTTCCTCGACGGCGCGCAGCACGCGAGCACGCGTGCTGCTCTTGACCTGGCCGACGTTGTTCAGGACGCGCGAGACGGTGGCCGTCGAGACTTTCGCACGCCGGGCGACATCCTCGAGGTTCATGGGCGTTCTGTGTTTGTGGGGACGTCGGTTGGCCGGCAACGGGTTGACAATCTCGCAGGCGCCCGGTAATCTTGCAAGCGCTTACGCCAATCTTACGAACAAGTCCGCGTGGATCCGCCTGCCGGGAGTGGAATGTCCAGCCAGCTCGAGGTGCAGCAGTCGGAGCCTGTGCCGGTGCGTGCACCGGCCGTGGCCGGAGAGGTCGAACGTGCGCCCGCGCTGCCCCGGGTGGCGCGGGTGCTGTTGCAGTCGCAGCAAGTGGGGCTGGTGGTGGTGCTGTTCGTCATCGGGGCGGCGTTGACGATGGCCGCCGGCTCGCACGTGGATGCGGTGACGGGCGAGAGGGTCAACAATTTCCTGAACAAGTACACGCTCATCCAGATGGCGACGGACGCGAGTGCGTTCGCGATCATGGGGGTGGGCGCGACGATCGTGATCATTGCGGGCGCGATCGACCTCTCCGTCGGCGCGATCTACGCGATCGCGGGGGTCAGCACCGCGATGATGTTGCAGGCGGTGGGTCCGCTCGGGCCCACCGCCACCGTGCTTCTGGGGCTGGCCACCTGTGTGGCGATCGGGCTGGCGTGCGGGCTGGCGAACGGGCTGATGGTGATCGGGCTGGGCGTGCATTCGTTCGTCATCACGCTGGGCACGATGTGGATCTTCCGCGGGCTGGCGTTCGTGATGAGCCACGCGCGGAGCATCCTGGTGCCGACGGCGCTGACCGATGTTGCGAAGGCGTCGCTCGGGATGGGCACGGCGCTCTACCCGGTGCCGCTGCTGGTCATGTTGTCGGTGATGCTGCTGGGCGGGTTGTATCTCTCGCGCACGGTCATGGGCCGGCACATCTTCGCGATCGGCGGCAATCCCGAGGCGAGTCGCTTTTCGGGGCTGAGCGTGCGCCGCATCCAGCTCGGCGTCTTCGTCGTGTCGGGGCTGACGGCGGGGCTGGCGGCGTTCGTGGGGGCGAGCTTCTACGGCTCGGCGTCGTCGTCGGACGGGAACGGGTACGAGCTGTACGTCATTGCGGCGGCGGTGGTCGGCGGCGCGAGTCTGTTGGGCGGCAAGGGCAGTGCGATCAACGCGACGCTCGGCGCGCTGCTGATCGTGCTGATCCGCCAGGCGATCCGCACGCTGCACCTCGATCAGAACTACGAATGGATCATCATCGGCGGTGCGATGATCCTCGCCGTGGTGCTCGACCAGAGCGGCACGAAGCTGCTGGCGCGTCGTCTCGCGCGCGTGGCGGGCGGGGTGGAGCGGGGGTCGGGCTAGGGCTGGGGCTGGGGCTGGGGTGTGCCCGGGAGGGGGTGCGGTGGAGGGGAGGACGGCCCGGGCATGGCCGGGAACGGCCGGGAGCGGGAGCGGGAGCGGGAACGTTTACGTTTACGGGGTCGCGCACGCGCACCCGCTCGCGCACGCGCACGGGAAGGGCCGGGAGCGGGAGCGGCGGCTGCGCCGCCTGGAGCGGGAACGTTTACGTTTACGGGACGAAGGGGGCGGCCGGGGGCGGGATCGGCACGGGATCCGGAGCGGGAGCGGGAACGGGGATAGGGGCGGCGGGGACGGGACTTACGAGTCGCGCACGCGCACGCGCACGAAACGGGGCCGAGGGACTCCCCCCTAGCCCCAGCCCTAGCCCTAGCCCTAGCCCCACAATGACTTTCCACCACAGGAGTCCTGCATGAGAAGCATGATGTGGCTAAGAGGTGCGGCGGCGGCGGTGTGTGCCGCGACGATGGTCGCGTGTGGCGCGGGCGAGCGTGCCGGTGATGCGGCGGGGTCGGGCGCGGGCGGAACGTTCACGATCGCGATGATCGCGAAGAGCTCGACGAACCCGGTCTTCCTCTCCGCGCGCACGGGCGCCGAGGCGGCGGCCGCGGAGCTGTCGAAGGAGCACGGCATCACGATCCGCATCGATTGGCTCACTCCGCCGTCGGAAGACGCGCAGGTCCAGGCGCAGCGGATCGCGCAGGCGGTCAACAGCGGCGCGAACGCGATCCTGGTCTCGGCGAGTGATGCGGGGAAGATCACGGGCGCGATCAACACGGCGGTCGAGCGGGGCGTGCCGGTGATGATGTTCGACAGCGATGCGCCGGACTCGAAGCGGTTCGCCTTCTACGGCGGCGATGACATGGCCATGGGGCGCCAGGTGATGGCGGAGCTGGCCGCGCAGATGGACAGTGTGGGGCGTATCGCGATCCTGTCGGGGAACCAGAATGCGCCGAACCTCCAGCGGCGGGTGCAGGGCGTGCTGGAAGAGGCGAAGAAGTATCCGGGGATCACGATCGTCAACACGTTCTACACGATCGCGACGCCGCCGGACGCGGCGGCGGAGGTGCTGCGCGCGCAGCAGGCGTATCCCGACATCGAGGGGTGGGCGATGGTCGGCGGGTGGGCGTTGTTCACGCGCGCGCTGCTCACGGATCTCGATCCGTCGAAGGTGAAGATCGTGTCGATCGATGCGCTGCCCGCGCAGTTGGCCTACATCGAGAAGGGGCTCACGCCGGTGCTGCTGGCGCAGCCGACCTATCTGTGGGGCTATCAGTCGGTGCACACGATCATCGACCACGTGTACCTGAAGAAGGAGGTACCGGAGCACGTGCAGATGGAGCTGGTGCGGGTGAGCGCGGAGAACCTGGGCGACTGGGCGCGGCAGCTCCAGGAGTGGGGTTTCCCGAACGTGGATCCGAAGTATCTCTCGCTCGGCCAGTAGGCGCGGGCGGATCATGGCGCAGGCGGCGATCCGGTTCGAGGGGATCACGAAGCGCTTCCCCGGTGTGGTGGCGCTCGATGGGGTCTCGTTCGATGTCGAGCCGGGCCGCTGCCACGCCGTGTGCGGCGAGAACGGCGCGGGCAAAAGCACGCTGGGCAAGATCCTCGCGGGGATCCAGCCGGCCGATGCCGGGCGGATCCTGTTGGACGGGAGCGAGGTCCGCTTTGCGAGTCCGCGCGAAGCGCTCGCCGCCGGCGTCGCGATGGTGCACCAGGAGCTCGCCTTCTGTCAGAACCTGACGGTCGCGGACAACCTCTGTCTGGGGAACCTCCCTTCCCGCCGTACTTTCATCGACAACGCCGCGCTGCGTCGTCGCGCGGAGGAGCTGCTTGCGGCGGTCGGCGCGGAGATCGATCCGATGCGGCGGATGTCCGCGCTGAGCGTGGCCGAGCAGCAGCTCGTGCAGATCGCGGCGGCGGTGGGGAGCGGTGCGCGCGTCATCATCTTCGACGAGCCGACGAGCAGTCTGAGCGAGGGCGAGGCGGTGCGGCTGTACGCGCTGATCGGGCGGCTCCAGGAGCGCGGCGTGACGCTCCTCTACGTCTCGCACCGGATGTCGGAGATCTTCCGGCTGTGCGAGAGCGTGACGGTGCTCCGTGACGGCCAGCACGTGAGCACGCAGCCGACGGCATCGCTGGACGAGGACGAGCTGGTCCGGCTCATGATCGGGCGGCGCGTCGAGCACTACTTCCCGGCGCACGTGGCGACGACGCCCGGCGACGAGCTGCTGCGCGTCGAGCGGCTGTCGAGTCCCGGCCGGTTCCACGACGTCTCGTTCTCGATCCACGCGGGCGAGGTCCTGGGTCTCGCCGGGCTCGTGGGCGCGGGCCGGTCCGAGGTCGCGCAGGCGCTCTTCGGCCTCGACCCCGCGGCGACCGGCACGGTCCACGTGCGCGGCCAGCCGGCGCGCATCCGCTCGCCGCGCGATGCCATGGCGCTGGGGCTGGGCTTCGTGCCCGAGGACCGGAAGCGGCAGGGGCTGGTGCTGGCGATGCGCGCGAGAGAGAACACGACGCTGCCGACGCTCCCGTCGCTGGCGCGCATGGGGTGGATCCGGCGCCGGAAGGAGCGCGAAGTCGCGGAGACGTACCTCGGGCGCCTGCGCCTGCGCCGCTCGTTCATCGATGCGCCGGCCGTCGGGCTCTCCGGCGGCAATCAACAGAAGCTCGTGCTCGCCAAGTGGCTCGCCGCCCGGAGCGACATCCTGATCCTCGACGAGCCGACCCGCGGCGTCGATGTCGGGGCCAAAGCCGAGATGCACGCCTGGATCGATCAATTGGCATCGGACGGCGCGGCGATTCTGCTGATCTCGAGCGAGCTGCCCGAGCTGCTGAACCTCTCGACGCGGATCCTCGTGCTCCGGGGCGGCCGGATCGTGGGCGAGGTCGCGCGCGAGGACGCGACGCAGGATGGGCTGCTGCGGCTGATGGCGGGCCTCGAGACGGCGGCGGCGGACGCGCACGCCGGTTCGCCACGAAGTCGCGGAGGCGTGGAGGCGTAGCGCGGTATGTCGTGCCGAAGGAGCGCGCGTATGAAGCGGTTGTGGTCTGCCCCGCTGGCGGGGCTCACGGTCGTCGCCCTGTCGGGCGCGGCCTTCATCGTTTTGGGACCGAACCGGTACGGCCATTCGGACCGCGTCGAGCGCCACATGCTGCCGGCGGTCTCGACCGGTCCGCTGGATCCCGCGTGGAGCCCGGACGGCCGCTGGATCGCGTTCTCGATGCGCGGCGACATCTGGAAGGTGCCGGCGGAAGGCGGCGAGGCCGTCGCGTTGACGGCGGGCCCGGGCTACTACTTCGAGCCGGCGTGGAGCCCGGACGGGAGCCGGATCGCGGTCTCGTTCGATGTGGACGGCAACCTCGACATCGGGATCGTGCGCGCGGACGGCGGCGAGGTCGAGCGCGTCACCACGGATTCGGCCGTCGACGTCGAGCCGGAATGGGGCGCGGACGGCCGCACGCTCTACTTCGTGAGCGCGCGCGAGCGCGGGTTCCGCATCTACCGGCACGACCTGGCGGACGGGACCGACGTGCCGGTGGCCGAGGGGATCCAGCCCGCGGTCTCTCCCGATGGCAGCCAGTTGGCGTACGTCGCGCAGGTGGACGGCCGGCTCGGCACCGGCGGCGTGTGGGTCATGCCGCTGCCGGAGGGCGCGCCCCGTCTCGTGCACTACGAGGAGAGCGAGTACCGGATGAAGCCCGAGTGGACGCCGGACGGACTCGCGTTCCTCTACGTCTCCGACGAGATGGGCTCGAACGACGTCGCGCTCGTCCCCGCGGCCGGCGGCAACCCGATCGTCCTGACGGCGGACGCCGGCGACGAGTACGCGCCGTCGCCGTCGCCCGACGGGGAGCGCTTCGCGTTCGTCTCGAATCGCGGCGGCCCGACCACGCTGTATACGGCGCCGATCGCCGGCGGGCGCCCGGGCTCGTGGCGCGAAGTGCCGATCCGCACGCGCCGGGCGCGCGTGCCCACCGGCCGCGTGCGCGTGCGGGTGCTCGGCCCGGACGGACAGCCGACGGCGGCGCGCGTCACCGTCGAGGCGAGCGACGGGCGCGCGTACACGCCGGACGGCGGCTTCCACCGCGTCATCGCGGTCACCGAGACGCACTACTTCCACACCACGGGCGAATTCGAGGTCGAGGTCCCCGCGGGCGCGACGCGCATCGAGGCCGTGAAGGGATTCGAGTATCGGCCGGCGTCGGTGACGGTCGACGTGCCCGCGGCCGCGAAGGTCGGCTGGAGCGGCGCGGAGGCGGCGGGCGGCGCTCGCTCCGGGCCGGCGGCCGCCGCGGATCACGGGGAGTCACCGGTGGCCGGCGCGCGCCCGCACGGCGTCCCGACGGTCACGCTCCGGCTCGAGCGACTCATCGACCTGCCGGCGCGCGGCTGGTACTCGGGCGATACGCACATCCACGACCTGCACCAGGGCCGGTTCGGGCTCACGCACGCGGCCTTCTTCGAGCAGCTCGTCGCCGAGGACCTGCACGTCACGAACGCGCTCATCCACATGGATGGCACGCGGCTGATGGGGCGCTGGGGCGACCTCACCGGCACGAACCACCCGCTCTCCACGCCCGAGTACATCCTGCGTTACGCCGAGGAGTTCCGCGGCTCGCTCGGCCACATCATCCTGCTCGGGATCGACGAGTACGTGCTCCCGTTCACGGCCGGCGTGCGCGGCACCGCGTACGCGCAGCCGACGCTGGATGCGCGCTACATCGAGGGTGCGCACGCGCAGGGCGGGATCGCCGGGTACGCGCACCCGTTCCTCCGCCGCGTCGAGGAGCCGCGTGATGCGGCGAACTCGCTGATCCCCGTGGACGTGGCGCTCGGCCACGGAGACTTCTACGACGTCGCCTCGCTCTACTCCGATGAGCTGGCCTCCGCCGAACTCTACTACCGCCTCCTGAACGCCGGATTCCGCATCCCGGCGACGGGCGGAACCGACAACTTCTCCGACGTCTGGCGCGATCCACCGCCCGGATCGGACCGGACGTACGTCCAGCTCGACGGCCCGCTCACCTACGAGAGCTGGCTCGAAGGGATCGAGGCGCAGCGGACGTTCGCCTCGACCGGTCCCCTGCTCTTCCTGGACGTCGCGGGCCGCGGGCCCGGCGCCGAGATCGCGCTGGACTCGGATGCGCCCGCCGCCCTGCGCGTGCGCGCGGAAGCCGTCTCGATCGCGCCGATGGAGCGCCTCGACATCGTCGTCAACGGCGAGGTCGTCGCCACGGCGCGGGCGTCGGGAGATTCGTCGCAGATCACTTTCGACGACGACGTCGCCGTCCCGCACGGCGGGTGGATCGCCGCGCGCGTGGTCGGGCCGCCCTCGCGCTACGTCGGCGACAGCTACACGTTCGCGCACACGAGCCCGGTGTACGTCGTCCGCGGCGGGCGGCGCTTCACCTCGGCCGAAGACGCGCGCTTCCTGGCCGAGGCCGTGGCCGCGCTGTGGGCCCGCGTGGGGCGGCGCACGCAGTGGCGCACGCCCGCCGAGCGCGAACGGTTCCACGCGGCCGTCGAGCAGGCCCGGCGCGTGTACGAGGGGATCGCGGCGGAGGCGGTGGCTAGCGCCGGGCGCTGACGGGCTCGTCGTAGCGGCACACACGCATCAGGAGCGACGCGGGGCCACGGTCGGCGGCCGCGCCGCGCGAGGTCGACATCCGCCCTCAGCCGTTGCTGTCCGCATCCGCGCGCGCCCACCATCCGACAGCGTATGGCGCCCCCGCGCGCCGACGGATATTTTATCCAACATCCTGCGAGAACCGGTCGTGAACCGGTCGGCGCGCCTGTCGCGCCGGCGGTCTCGCCCGCATCGGATCGATCCGAGGCCCTGAACAGGAAGGGGAACCATGACACGCACGTATCTCCGTCGACTGCCGGCGCTGCTGCCGGCGCTGCTGTTGCTGCCGCTGGCGGCTCATGCGCAGGGGACGCTCGCCGATTACGAGCGGGCGCTCAGTCTGCCGGATCGTCTCGACGGGCTGGTGGTCGGCGTACCGGAGGCGCCGCACTGGATCGAGGGGACGGACCGGTTCTGGTACCGGAAGTCGGTCGAGGGTGGGGATGCGTTCGTGCTGGTGGATGCGGCGGCGCGGGAGAAGCGGCCGGCGTTCGATCACGAGCGGCTGGCGGCGTCGCTCTCTGCGGCGGCGGAGGAGAGCTACACGGCGGTGACGCTGCCGTTCCGGACGTTCGACTACGTGGACGACGGCCGGGCGATCGAGTTCCGGACGCGCGGCGGGCAATGGCGGTGCGACCTGGAGAGCTATGCGTGCGAGCGGACGCGGAGCGGCACGCGTTTCGACGCGCGCGGCGAGGACGATTTCTGTGGCTGGCTGACGCGGGACCGGGGTGGCGATGACCGTCCGCGGGTCTCGCCGGACGGGAAGCTCGAGGCATTCATTCGGGACCACAATCTGTTCGTCCGGGCGGTCGGCTCGGAGGAGGCGCGGCAGTTGAGCTTCGAGGGCGCGCCGGGCGACGAGTACGTGCTGCGTTCGATCGCGTGGTCGCCGGATTCGCGGAAGATCGCGGCGTACCGGGTGGATCCGGCGCCGCAGCGGATGGTCTACTACATCGAGTCCTCGCCGGATGACCAGCTCCAGCCGAAGCTGCATTCGTGTCCGTACACGAAGCCGGGCGATGAGCTGGACGTGCAGCAGCCGGTGTTGTTCGATGTCGAGACGGGGGAGCAGATCATCGTGGACAACACGCTGTTCCCGAACGCCTACAACATGACGCGGCTGGAGTGGCGGAAGGATGGCCGGGCGTTCACGTTCGAGTACAACCAGCGGGGTCACCAGGTGTACCGGGTGATCGAGGTCGACGCGGAGACGGGTGCGGCGCGGGCGATCATCAGCGAGGAGCCGGAGACGTTCTTCGATTATTCGGGGAAGAAGTACCGTTACGACGTCGATGATGGCCGCGAGATCATCTGGATGTCGGAGCGGGACGGGTGGAACCATCTCTACCTGATCGACGGCGAGACGGGGCGGGTGAAGAACCAGATCACGAAGGGCGAGTGGGTGGTCCGCGGGGTCGACTACGTGGACGAAGAGAAGCGTCAGATCTGGTTCCGCGCGGGCGGGATGAACCCCGACCAGGACCCGTACTTCGTGCATGCGTACCGCATCAACTTCGACGGCACCGGGCTGGTGGCGTTGACGGAGGCGAACGGGAACCACCGGGTGACGTACTCGCCCGACATGAAGTACTACGTGGACACGTGGTCGCGGGTGGATCTGCCGCCGATCTCGCAGCTCCGGCGGGCGAGCGATGGCGAGGTGTTGTTGGAGCTGGAGCGCGCGGACGCGAGCGCGCTGTACGCGACGGGGTGGCGCCCGCCCGAGGTGTTCGTAGCGAAGGGCCGTGACGGCAAGACGGATATCTGGGGGATCATCGTCCGGCCGATGAACTTCGATCCGTCGAAGAAGTATCCGGTGATCGAATCGATCTACGCGGGCCCGCACGGTTCGTTCGTGCCGAAGTCGTTCAGCACGCTGACGTCGTTCCAGGCGCAGGCGGAGCTGGGCTTCATCGTCGTGCAGATCGACGGGATGGGGACGTCGAACCGCTCGAAGGCCTTCCACGACGTGGCGTGGAAGAACCTCAAGGACGCCGGCTTCCCGGACCGCATCCTCTGGCACAAGGCCGTGGCGGAGAAGTACCCGTGGTACGACATCACCCGGGTCGGGATCTACGGCACCTCGGCCGGCGGACAGAACGCCCTCGGCGCGCTCCTCTTCCACGGCGACTTCTACGACGCGGCCGTCTCGGCGGCCGGCTGCCACGACAACCGGATGGACAAGATCTGGTGGAACGAGCAGTGGATGGGCTGGCCGCTGGGGCCGCAGTACGCGGCGTCGTCGAACGTCGAGAACGCGTACCGCCTCCAGGGCGACCTCCTGCTCGTCGTCGGTGAGCTGGACCGGAACGTGGATCCCTCGTCGACGTTCCAGGTGGTCGACGCGCTGATCAAGGCGAACAAGACCTTCGACCTGCTCTTCCTGCCGGGCCGCGACCACACGTCCGGCGGCGAGTACGGCCAGCTCAAGCGCTTCGACTTCTTCGTGCACCACCTGCTCGGTGTGGAGCCGCCCGCGTGGAACAGCGGCGTGCTCGCGGCGGAGATCGCATCCTGAGGCTCGAGGGAAGCCGTCACCGCCGGGTCCGGCACGCCCGGACGGCCCGGCGGATCCCCCGGCGCGCGCGGGCCGGCCGTATCCGGCCCGCGCGCCGCCGGCCGCGCTCCGCGGGGCTGCGGCGGGATCGCGCGGGTCGGGTGTGCCCGGCGCACGGTTCCCGAGTCTGTTGCGCCGCCGCGCTCGCGCGCAGTATACTATATCCAACAAAGTAGCCCTATCGATGAGGAGCGGGGGGCGGGCGGATCGGTGGCCGATCCGCCCGGCTCCCGCTTCGTGCGTATGTCCCGCAACGGGAGCGTCCAGTGACCTGATTCCACCCGTCCACGCGCTCGCTGTTTCCACTGCTTGCCGGGCTCCTGGCGATACCGGGCGCCTATGGAGCCGGCGCGGGCGGAGGGGCGGGCGGCGCGCGGAACGCGATCCCCGCATATCGACTTCTCCGGGGCCAGCCGCACGGCCGGCGGCGACGGGTCCTGAGCGGGTTGCACCGATGTTCGGCCATGCCGCCCGGCGGTGGACCGCCGGGGGCGGGCCGAGTGCAGTCATAGATCGGGTGTTGCTCCCTCTGTGGACTCAAACAGGAGAACGTGTCATGAGCATTCCGAGAGTCCATCCGGCCGCGTGCGCGGTCCTCACGGTGCTTGCGGTCCTCGGCACGGCGGCCGCGCCGTTGTCGGCCCAGGGCACGGGCCGGATCAGCGGCCAGGTGGTGGAAGCCACGACGCAGCGCCCGCTGGCCGGCGCGCAGGTGTTCATCGCGGGTACCCAGATCGGAAGTCTGACGGACGCCTCCGGGCGGTACCTGCTGCTCGGCGTGCCGGCGGGCGAAGTCGTCGTGCGGGTCCAACTGATCGGGTACAGCAGTGTCGATCGGACGGTTACGGTGCCGTCCGGCGGCGCGGCCACGGCCAATTTCGAGTTGGGTCTGTCGGCGATCAGCCTGGACGAGATCGTGGTGACGGGTGCCGGGGTCGAGACGGAGAAGCGGAAGTTGGGGAACACGATCGCGACGATCGATGCGCCGTCGCTCGAGGTCGCGCCGGTGAACAGTGTGAGCCAGATCCTCCAGGCCCGGGAGCCGGGTGTGCTCGGTTTGCCGGGTGGTGGGTTGTCGGGACAGGGTGCGCGGATCCGGATCCGCGGGTCGGCGAGTCTGGCGCAGTCGAACGAGCCGATCGTCTATGTTGATGGCGTGCGCATCGACAATTCGGGCGGGTTTGCGGGCTCGCGGCTGGACGACATCGATCCGAACGCGATCGCGCGCATCGAGATCCTGAAGGGAGCGGCGGCGGCGACGCTTTACGGGACGGAAGCGTCGAACGGCGTGATCCAGATCTTCACGAAGCGCGGTTCGGCGGGGGATCCGCGATGGGCGGTGTCGATCGATCAGGCGCTGACGAGCTATCCGGCGGGGCAGATCGCGCCGAACTCGGGATTCGCGCGGACGCCGGAGCAGGCAGAGTCGCTGAGCCGGTTCTACGGGCGGGACATTCAGCCGTTCGAGCCGTTCTCGGTGCCGATTTTCGAGCGGATCTTCGAGACGGGCTATGAGCAGTCGTATTCGATGTCGCTCTCGGGCGGGGTCCCGATGCTGAGCTACTATCTGTCGGGCCGCTACGCGACGGGAGACGGCCCGATGGGGGGCGAGGATCTGGGACCGGTCCGGGACACGAACAACCGCAAGCAGTTCACGCTCAACACGACGATTCAGCCGACGGACCGGCTCCAGCTCCACACGTCCGGGATGTACGTGCACGCGATCACGAACGTGCCGAACGCGGGGAACTCGATTTACTCACCGTTCTCGATCGCGCTCTACAGCAAGCCCGAGCGGGCGACGTGTTTCAGCGAGGTCGTGGGCGACGGGACGTGCGCCGGCGCGGGCAACCCGACGGGCGCGCCGACGTTCGGCACGCTGCGCGAGGTGATGTACCGCCAGGAGACGAACGACGCCGAACGCTTCGTCGGGAGCATTCGCGCGACGTACGAGTTGACGCCGACGCTCCAGGCGGAGGCGACGCTGGGCGTGGACGTGCTGGACGACCGTGGCGAGACGGTCACGCCGTTCGGCTACAACGTCGACGGAATCAGCACCTCCGACACGTTGGGCGCGCGTTCGATCAGTGCCCGTCGCAGCAAGGAGCTCACGGTGGACGTCAAGGCGAACTGGGACACCCGGTTCGGTGAGGACTTCACGTCCACGCTCGTGGTGGGTGGCCAGGGTTTCTTCTCCTCCTCGGAGACCGCGGGCGGCAGCGGCGCCATCTTCCCGGCGCCGGGGATCGACGTGGCCGGTGGCGCGCAGAACCGGGATGTATTCGAGAGCGCGCTGTCCGTGGTCAATGCGGGGCTCCTGGCGCAGGAGCAGCTCGGCTACCGCGACTGGATGTTCGTCACGCTGGGCGCGCGCTACGACAAGAACAGTGCGTTCGGTGAAACCTCGCCGGGCGCGTTCTACCCGAAGGCCAGCGTGTCGCTCGTGCCGAGCGATCGGAGCGGCTGGAGCAGCGAGGTGCTGTCGACGCTGCGGATCCGTGCGGCGCTGGGGCAGTCCGGGCTCCAGCCGGGCGCGTTCGATAAGATCACGACGTTCAGTGCGTTCGCGACGAGTCTGGGGCCGGGGCTCATGCCGGAGAACCTGGGCAACCCGGATCTGAAGCCGGAGGTCTCGACGGAGTGGGAGCTCGGCGCGGAGGCGGGCATGTTCGACAACCGGCTCGGTGTCAGCGCGACGTACTGGAACCGCAAGGTCGAGGATGCGCTCGTGCCGCGGCAGTTCGCGCCGAGCGGCGGCTTCACGGAGACACAGCTCGATAACATCGGCAGTCTCTCGGCGCACGGGCTCGAGCTGGGCATCAACGGCCAGGCGTACGCGGGTCGGAACCTCACGGTGTCGCTGTTCGCGAACGCCGCATACATGAAGGAGCGGGTCGAGAGCCTCGGCGGCGCGCCGCCGCTGAAGGCGCAGGGCAGCTACCCGCGCGTCCGCAACTTCATCAAGGAAGGCTACGCGCCCGGCGCGATGTTCGGCGCGAAGCTGGTCGGCCCCTGCTCGGCGCGGCCGGCAGGCGAAGACTACGCGTGCCTGGATGCAGGCCGGCTCCCGTTCGACGTGAACGGTGACGGCGCTCCGGACACCGAGGCCGAGCTGCTGGCGTTCCTTGCCACGCCACCGGACGGCTCGTTCGACAACCCGCTGCTCAACCCGCTCCTGGTGGATGAGGACGGGGACGGCGACTTCCTCGACCACTACCTGGGAAAGCCGACGCCGGACTGGAGCGGCGCGTTCGGCGCGGACATCGGCTTTCTCCAGAACTTCCGTCTCGGTCTTCTCTTCGAGTACCGGCTCGGCTTCGAGATCACGTCCATCACGGACGGGTTCCGCCAGGCGAGTTCGAGCATCGGCCGGAACACGCCGCGCGCGGCGTGGGCGGAGGCGACGCTCATGAACCCCGCCAGCACGGCGGAGGAGCGCCTGGAAGCGGTGCGCGCGTGGGCGTACGAGCTGAAGGCGCTCTCGCCGTATTCGGGTCTCAACATGATCAAGCCGGGTGACTTCCTGCGTTGGCGGGAGGTCAGCCTCACGTACGACGTCCCCGGCAACATTGCCGGCATGATCGGCGCCGAGACGCTGGCGCTGACGGTCAACGGCCGCAACCTGGCTCTCTTCACCAAGTACCCGGGCACCGACCCCGAGCTCAGCTACCTCCCGCGCTGCACGGAAGGCGGTGTGTCGTGCAACTTCGCGGATGGCGTGGATGCGTACGGCTGGCCGATCCCGAGGCGGTTCGGGCTGTCCGTGCGTGCGACGTTCTGAGCGGGTACGGCCCGGACGCGTCGCGCGCCCGGGCACGAGGACGACCGAGGCCTGGACCAAGGAGTGCAACGATGAGCGCTGAAAGGAAACGCCGGTTGCTGAGCGCGTGCGCGCTCGCGGCGGGCTTGCTGTTCGCGGGGTGCGACGGCCTGTTCGACGTCGAGAACCCGAACAACGTCAAGGGCGAGGACCTGACGCGACCGGAGGCGGCGAGCGCCGTGGTCAACGGCGCGTTCGGCACGGTAGCGCGCGGCCTGGCCGCTTCGCTGGGGGTCTATTCTCCCGTGACGGACGAGATCACCTACATCGGCTCGCGGGACGCCTGGAACCAGTTGAACATCGGGGAGTTGAACGATCCGCAGAACGAGTTCAGCAACGTCGCGTTCCCGTTCGTCGCGCAGGGGCGCTGGATGGCCGATGAGGCGATCCGCGTGGTCGAGAGTTTTCAAGAGGAAGGGACGCTGCGCGATCCGCGGCTCCTCGCGCGCGCGTACATGTACGGCGCGATCGCGTACATGAACATTGCGGACACCTGGGAGGACTTCGCCCTCTCGGACCGCGGGGAGGCGGCGCCGCCGGTCGGCCCGGAAAACATGGGCGGGCTCTACGACACGGCGGTCGATTATCTGACGAAGGGGCTCGCGATCGCCAGCGCGGTGAACGATCTCGACCTCCGGCTCACCATGACGGCGCTGCGCTCGCGCGCACACCACGCGAAAGCCGTGTGGACGCTCCTGAACCCGCCGTCGGGTACGCCCGCCGACCCGCTGGTTTCGAGTGAGGCGGCGGTGCAGGATGCGCTCGCGTTCTTCGCGCTGGGCCCGGACCCCGACTGGCGCTACGCGATCACGCTCAGCGGCGACGACATGGTACCCGGCGGCGAGATCACGCTCGGCCACAACATGAACGACCGGGCGGAACTCCAGTTCGGACCCGCGTACGTCTCGACGGACCCGGAGGACCCCGCGGCGATCACGGGGATCACGTTCATGGACCTGATCGACGACATCCCGGATCCGCATGTGAGTGCGGAGATCCAGGCGTTCCGGGATGCGTTCATCTACACGACCGAAACCGTCGTCTCCGCGCGTGAGATGCACCTGATCCTCGCCGAGGATGCGCTGGCGAACGGGCGCACGGGGGATGCGGTCGCGCAGATCAACGCCGTGCGCGCGCTCGATGAGGTGACGGCGTACGACCCGGGCGTGCACCCGGAGACGCCGCTCGAGATGCTCCGGCACGAGCGGCGCAGCAGCCTGTTCCTCATGAACCGACGGCTCTCGGACATGTACCGCTTCGGCATCACGGCGCCGGCGTGGGATCCGTCCGCCGATGCCGTGGTCGCGCCGGGAACGTTCTTCCCGATTCCGCAGGTCGAGCGCCTCGCGAACTGCCACATCGCGGGGACCTGCTAAGGCTGTCGTCGCGCGGGTTCGGAGTCGTACGCGTCCGCGGACCGAGCGCGGCGAGCGGCCGCGCGGCTCCGAACCCGCGGGTGAACCGCTCGAGCACGGGGTCGCGGCACTGCGGCGCGTGCGTGCGACCCTCACCCCACCCCCTGCTCCGCGGCCCGGCGGCCCGGCGTCACGGCGCGCCCGTACGACCCGGTGGGTCCACCCGGAAGATCGGGCGCGGCGTGGGCCGGCCGCATCTGCGTCGAACCGACTGCGTGGAACGCGTCGTGCACCATCGCCGCGTCGTAATCCAACAGGTCGGGCGCACGCGCGGAGGCTCGTCCGTGTTTCCGGAACTTCCGCATCTCCTCCGGGTGTACCGAGAGCGCCGGCGAGCCTCCGGGGCACGGCCCGGCACCGTCGGAGGGCCGCGCCCCCGAGGACACGGCGGCCTCCGCACCGGGCGCCGCAAACACCGAATTCACCCGGCCGGGTCCGGGATGCCGCCGCTTCGGCCGCGGCCCCGGCGCCCCGGCGTGGAGCGCAGCGCGTGAGTATGCGAGACAGCCACCGCATGGCGTCGAGCTCCCCGCCCCGTCTCGGCGCCGGCCCGGAATCCGCTGCCGGCTACGCCGCCGGACCGGCCCACCCGCGCCACGCGATGATGCGACCCACGCCGGTCGGCCGGACCCCGGAGCTCCCGCGCGGCCCCACGCCGGGCACTCGACAGCACCCGCCGGCCCACGCATGAGCCGCTGGAAGCGACGCCTCAAGGCCGCCTTCGGGTGGCTCATCTTCCACACCGGCGTATACAAACCGTTCTTTCGCAACCGCGCGCTGGTCCTGGTCTTCCACCGCGTGGACGATCGCTTCGAGGGCGATCCCATCAGTTGCACCGAAGCGGAATTCGATCGCTTCTGCCGCTTCATCGGACGCTTCTTCCGCGTGGTCGGCCTCGGAGAACTCCTGGACCGCATCGAGGCCGGCGCCGACCTCGGCCGACTCGCCGTCATCACCTTCGATGATGGCTATGAAGACAACCACCGCACCGTCCGCCACCGGCTCCGGCGCTACGGCCTCCCCGCATGCTTCTTCATCTCGCCCGGCTTCATCGGCACGGACCGCGTCCCCTGGTGGGATGCCCACCACGCCATCCCGACCGAGTGGATGACCTGGGACGACGTCCGCGACCTCCACCAGGACGGCTTCGAAATCGGCGCCCATACCCTGACCCACATCGACCTCGGCGTCGCTTCCCACGCCGATGCGATCAAGGAGATCGCCGGCTCCAAGGCGCGGATCGAAGCCGAGCTGGACACGGCCGTCACGCTGTTCAGCTACCCGTTCGGCGGACCCGAACGCATCACCGAAGCGAGCCGCGACATCGTGCGCCGGGCGGGGTTCCGCTGTTGCGCCGCGACCTTCGGCGGCGCCGTGCGCCCGGATTCCGACCCGTTCCGCCTGCCCCGCATTGCCATGTCGCCGTGGTTCCTCTCGCCGTACCAGTTCGGTTTCGAGGTGCTGTCCGATTGAGTAGGTCCGTGCCTCTTGCGCCGGCCGTCGCGGCTGCATATTTTATCCAACATACAGAGGCGAGACGTGAGGAGCCGTGCCGCGTGGCCGGTGGGGCGTTTGGGGGTGGTGACCTGCCGGTCGCGTGGCGCTTTTTCGGCCACGTGCGGTCGCGCGAGCGCGGGGATGCGGAGCGAGCGGTCGTGGGCGCGCGCTGGGGCGGTCGTCGTGTCACTTCGGAGTCATGCGCGCCCGCGAACCGAGCGCAGCGAGCGGCCGCGCGGCTCCGAACCGGGGGGCGGGGCGGCGTCCCCCTTCACCGCACATGCCGGTACATGAGCTCGATCAACTCGTCGTACATCGCCTCCGCCTCGCCGTCGCCCGCGCGGATCGCGGTGGCGGCGCAGTGGCGCAGGTGATTGCGCATCAGCTCCTTGCCGACCGCGCGCAGCGCCTCGTGCACCGAGGCGATCTGGGTCATGATGTCCGCGCAGTAGCGGTCCTCCTCGACCATGCGCTGGAGCCCGCGGACCTGCCCCTCGATGCGGCGTAGCCGCTTGATGTTGCGCGTCTTGCGCTCCGGATCCACACCCACGGCCTTGCGCCCGCTCGCGTCGGTGCCGCACCCGCAGCCGCACCCGGCGTGGGGCGCGTGACGTGCGGGTTGCGATTCATCGGCTCTCGTCTCGTTCGGCTCCATCGATTCTCCTCTCGCCCAATCCGCAATGCCGGCCGCCCAGTGCGGACCAGGTTTTACTTTTTCGATTCGACCCAAAACGTATCGCTACCGTCCCAAGCCGCACGCAGGCACGCCGTCCCGATCGCCGCCGAGTGGAGGTGCTGGAACTGTTGAGCTGCTGGCCGGCGCCGGCCAGTGGCGGACAACCTGCCGCCACGGCTGGGCGGTCGCGCGGAACAGCGATCCGGCCCCTCGCGCTGGCGCTCCGGACCGTGGTCCGTCCCGCGGAGCGCGTCGAAGCCGGCCACAGGGACGCATGGATGAGACGAATCGAAAAAGTGAAACCAGGTCCGCATATCAACACAGGTCCGCATATCAAAACCGCCGCAGCCGCAGGCTGTTCGACACCACGCTCACCGAGCTGAACGCCATGGCCGCGCTGGCCAGGATCGGGCTGAGCAGCACGCCGAACGCGGGGTAGAGCGCGCCGGCGGCGATCGGGATGCCGATGACGTTGTAGATGAACGCCCAGAACAGGTTCTGGCGCATGGTGCCCATAGTCCGGCGCGAGAGGCGGATCGCCTCGGCGACGCCGCGCAGGTCGCCGCGCATGAGCGTGATGTCGCTGGCCTCGGCGGCGATGTCGGTGCCGGTGCCGATGGCGATGCCGACGTCGGCGTGGGCGAGCGCGGGTGCGTCGTTGATGCCGTCGCCGACCATGGCGACGACGCGTCCCTCGCGCTGGAGCCGCTGCACTTCGGCGACCTTCCCCTCCGGCATCACGCCGGCGACGACGTGCTCGATGCCGACCTCGCGCGCGATCGCCCGCGCGGTGCGCTCGTTGTCGCCGGTCAGGAGGACGACGTCGAGCCCCAGCCCGCGGAGGCGGGTGATGGCCTCGCGCGACGTCGTCTTGACCGGGTCGGCGACGGCGATGAGCCCGGCGAGCGCGCCGTCGACCGCGGCGAACATCGGCGTGCGGCCGAGTGCGGCGAGGCGCTCGGCCTGCGCGTGCAACGGTGAGGGATCCACGCTGCGCTCGGCGAGGAGCGCGGGGTTGCCGATGACGACGTCGTGGCCGTCGACGTGCCCGGCGGCGCCGCGGCCGGTGAGCGACTCGAACGACGCGGCGTCGGCGAGCGTTACGTCGCGCGACGTCGCGTATTGCACGACGGCCTCGGCCAGCGGGTGTTCCGAGCCGCGCTCGAGCGACGCGACGAGGGCGAGCAGGCGCTCGTCCGTGAGCGAGGCGCCCGGGGCGAGGATGAGATCCGTCACCGCCGGCCGGCCCTCGGTGACGGTGCCGGTCTTGTCGAGCACGACGGTGTCCACGCTCTGCACCCGCTGGAGCGCCTCGCCGCCCTTGATCAGGATCCCGAGCTCGGCGCCCTTTCCGGTCGCGACCATGATCGCGGTCGGGACGGCGAGGCCCATGGCGCAGGGGCAGGCGATGATCAGCACGGCAATGGCCGCCGCGAAGCCGCGCACCACGGCGGCCTCGCCCGCCATGAGCCACCACGCCGCGAAGGTCGTGACGGCGATGGCGAGGACGGCGGGGACGAAGACCGCGCTGATCCGGTCCGCCAGCCGCTGGACCGGCGCGCGCGAGCCCTGTGCATCGCGCATGAGCTTCACGATCCGCGCGAGCACGCTTGCCTCGCCCAGCGTCGTCGCGCGGTAGCGGAACGCGCCCGTCCGGTTGATCGTCCCGCCGATCACGCGGTCGCCCGGCGCCTTCTCGACCGGGAGCGACTCGCCCGTCAGCATCGACTCGTCCACGGCGCTCGCGCCCGCGACGACCTCGCCGTCGACCGGGATCCGCTCGCCCGGACGGACCAGGACGACATCGCCCGCGACGACCGCCTCGACCGGGACGTCGACTTCGGCGCCATTGCGCAGCACGCGCGCCGTCTTCGGCTGGAGCCCCGCGAGCGCCCGCAGCGCGGCCGTGGTCTGCCGCTTGGCTCGCGCCTCGAGCGTGTTGCCCACCAGTACGAGCGCGATGATGAGGATCACCGCCTCGTAGTAGACGTCCGGCGCGACGCCGCGGGAAATGAAGAAGTCCGGCGCGAGCGTGGCGGCCGCCGAGAAGAGGAAGGCCGCGCCCGTGCCGAGCGAGACCAGCGTGTTCATGTCCGCCGAGCGGTGGCGCAGCGCCGCCCACGCCCGCGTGTAGAAGTGCCGCCCCGCCCACCCCATCACCACCCCCGTCAGCGCCAGCAGCCCGAACGAGAGCGCGCGCGGATCCAGGGCGTACAGCCACGGCGCCCACGCCTCGAGCGCCGGCGTCAGCCGCTCCATCGCCCAGCGCATGAACGGGTCGACCGTGATGCCGTGCGCGCCGCCGCCCGCCGCCATGAGCGGCATCGACAGGAGCATCGCGGCCGCGCCGGCTACCAGCGCGAAGACCGCCTTGCCGAGCAGCCGCCGGAACTCCCCGGCCTCCACCCGCTCCTGCGCGTCCTGCGCCTCGAGCGCCGTCCGCTCCGGCGCCGGCAGCTCCGCGCCGTATCCGACCGACCGGATCGTCTCGACCAGCGCATCCGGCGAGACGGTCGCCGCGTCGTACGACACCGTCGCGTTCTTCATCATCAGGTTGACCGCCGCGTCCGTCACCCCGGGCGTCCGCTCGAGCGCCCGCTGGACCCGCGCCGAACACGCGGCACACGTCATCCCGGAGACCGGGATCGTGATCTTCTGCGTCGTTACCGTGTCGTTGGCCATGACGACCTCGTTGCAGCGTCCCCGCCGCGGGATCCTGCTCCTGCGGCGGTCCGACATACCCCCTGGGGCTATAGGATGGGATACCCTGGGGGGCTATGTCAAGGGGGCGGCGCCGTTGGCGCCGCCGGGCTAGGGCTGGGGCTAGGGCTGGGGCTGGGGTCCGCGCCGGGCCGTGCGTGGGTGTGTGCCAGCGTTGCGGCGGGTATGGGAGGCTGCGCCCGGTCACCTGTGGACGCGTGGTCCAGCAGCCATTCCGCGGAGGCCCCGATTGCCCGGACCCCGGCCATGCGTAGGCGCGTGCCTGGTCCTCGCGCGGCACCGGGCAGCGCGAGTCCGTGCCCCGGTCGCGCGTGGGTGCGTGGGCGTCGCCGCGTGGGCGTGCAGGGAGTGCGCCGTGCGGGTATTTTGGAGGGGGCGTACCGTATCCCGGAGCTTGGCGGGCGTTGTCGTGACATCATCGGCTTCCGACCTCGAATCCTCGGCGGTTCCGCGCCGCATCCTCCTCGTCGACTGCGACCAGTTCTACGTGCAGTGTGCGCGGCTTGCGGATCCGGAAGGCGCGGGTCGGGAGGAGCTGCTGCTGGTGGGTGGGCGGCCGGAGGGGCGGGGAGTGGTGACGTCGGCGTCGTACGGCGCGCGGCGGTACGGGGTCCGGTCGGCGATGCCGATGGCGCGGGCGGTGCGGCTGTGTCCCGCCGCGCGGGTGGTGCCGGTGCCGTGGGCGCTGTGCCGGCGGAAGGGCCGGGAGGTGCGGGAGGTGCTGCGTGGGTTCACGCCGGTGGTCGAGCCGGCGTCGATCGACGAGGCGTACCTGGATCTGACGGGGACGGAGGCGTTGTACGGCGGGGCGTCGCCGGCCGAGGTGGCGGAGCGGATCCGGGCGGCGGTGCTCGAGGCGACGGAGATCGTGGTCTCGATCGGCGGCGGGACGAGCAAGCTGGTGGCGAAGCTGGCGGTCGAGCGGGCGAAGCCCGCGGGTGTGCACATCGTCGAGGCGGGTGCGGAGGCGGAGTTCCTGCGCGGCTTCGCGCTGGCGGAGCTCCCCGGCGTCGGCCCGACGTTCGCGGCGGAGCTGCGGCGCATGGGGCTCGTGCGGGTGGAGGACGCGCTGCCGCTGGACGAGGGCGCGCTGGCCCGGCGGCTGGGCGAGCGCCGCGCGCGCTGGCTGTACCGGCGGATCCGCGGCCGCGATGACCGGCCGGTCGACCCGAATCAGCCGACGAAGTCGGTCTCGCGCGAGGAGACGTTCCCCCGTGACCTGGACGCCGACGACGCGCTGGAGACCGAGCTGCTGCGACTGGCCGTGAAGCTGGGCGGCGACCTGCGGCGCAAGGGGCTGCGCGCCCGGACGATCACGGTGAAGATCCGGGACGGCGATTTCCGGACGCGCCAGGCGAGTCGCACGCTCGCCGCGCCGCTCGATGCCGACCGCGCGATCTACGCCGTCGCGCGGGAGCTGCTCGCCCGGCTGCGCAACGCGCGACGGACCGGGGCGCGGCTGCTCGGGATCGCGGCGTCGCAGTTCGGGGCGGACGCGGGCGGGACGCAGCTCACACTCTTCGACGCGCCGGCGGAAGAGGAAGTCGAGACGGAGCGCGACCGGCGGCTCTCCCGCGCGATGGATGCGGTTCGGGACCGGTTCGGCGCGGATGCCGTGCGGCCGGGGAAGCTGCTGGATCCGTGACGACGTCGGGGGCGACGGCACGCCGGGGGCGGCATGCGCCGGGCGGATGCACCTCGTCGCCGGCCCCGCCCTACTCGCGCAACCCCACCCGTTCGTACAGCGCAGGCCGGTGCCGAAGCCAGTGCTCGCGGATGCACTCGACGGCGGGGCGGCCGTAGTAGTCCCACGGCAGGGCGTGCGCGTTGAGGCCGACGAAGTGCGCGCCGCAGCGGCCGAGCTCGGCGCGGTGCTGGGGGAACGGAGAACAGATGGCGACGTCGTCGACCGGGACCACGCGCGCCTCGCGAAACCGTCCCAGCGCCGCCACCTGGAGCCCCTGCTCATCGACCTCGCCGGCGAGGCGCGCGGGGTTCTCGGCGAGGAGCGTGCGGACCACGGCTTCGAAGTCGTAGCCGGGCGGGAGCCCGCGGATCCCGGCATTGCGCGGCTCGGGGCCGCAGTAGCGGGTGAACTCGCCGAAATGCGCTTCCGTGTCCTCGGCAATGATGCAGCGGTCCGGCTCGGCGGCCTCGAGCCACGCGCGGAGCACGTCGGGAAGCGACCAGAGGATGCAGTCGTTGTCGAGCGCCAGTTCGTAGCGGTCGGGGAAGATGCGCGGCGGCGCGAGCTTCCAGCCGACCCCCTCCGCCATGCCGGCGTCGAGGTGCGGACGCAGGAAGTCCGGGACCTCGCCCGTGACATCGCGCCAGGTCACCGGCACCGGGACATCGCCCACCGCCTCCCGCGCGCGCTCGACCGCGATCGAGTTCACGCAAACCGCGTAGGCCGCGTCCGGGCCGAAGAGCCGCCACGCGCCGTGGATCGATAGCCGCAACGCCTCGAAGCCGTATGCACTGACATCGCCGATCGTCCAGCGCACGCCGATGGGCGGTCCGCTCCGCTCCGGTCGGGACATGGACATGGCGCTCAGGCCGCTCGAACGGGCGGCTCGGGCCATCTCGATTTCGCTCCCGGTCGTGATCGGACCGGGATCGGGATGGGGGTCGGGGTCGGAAGCCGCCGTGATCTGGCCATTGCCGCTGCACTCGGGTTCGATGGCGATCGGGTGGAAGAGTCGTGCCAGCTTCGACCCGGCGGGGGCGCCCGGGTCTGGAGCCGGCGCGGCCGGGTCGATGGAGCCGGCGCAACCGGGTCGATGGAGCCGGCGCGCCCGGGTCGATGGAGCCGGCGCGACCGCGTACGCACCGCGCTCGGGGTTCTGGCGAGTCGCTTCTCCGGGATCCGGTCTCAACGCGTGGCCGCCTCGGCGCCCAGGTTCACCAGACGCTCGCCTGGATCGGCAGCCGCCGCTCGCCGCGGCGGTCGCGCCGGACCCGTTCGTACTACTAATTCTGACTGGATTAGTAGGAAATTAGTAGGCCGCCTTCAGCCTCTTCCGAAGCAGCCATTCGTCCACGGGGATGCGCATGGGGACGCCGTCGGGCGTGGTGTACGTGTATGCGCTGCGCTCCTCGCCGGCGAGCCGGTAGCCGAGGCGTTCGTAGAGGCGGCGCGCGTCGTGGTTGTCCTTCTCGACGCCGATCTCGGCTCGGGCGAAGCCGCGGCGGCGCAGGACGGTCTCGGCGGCGTGGAGGAGCCGGGTCCCGATCCCCTTGCGGCGGAAGATGGGGAAGACGCGAACGGCCCAGAGCACGCCGATCGAGAGGTCGGCCTTGGCGACGAGGTCGATCCACGTCTGTCCGACGGGAAAGCCGTTCGCATCGGCGAGGAGCATCACGACCTCGCCGTGTTCCTGGCGCTGGAATGCGCGATGGATGAGTTCGCGGTGCTCGGTGAAGAGGCCGAACCATTCGAGTGCGTCGAGATCGCCGCGCGTGCAGGTGCGGATGCCGATGTCGAAGGTGATGGCGAACCGGGGGAAGCCGCCCGACATCATCGCCGGATCTTGCGGGCGCCGCGCATGTGCAGTCGCCGCGCGTAGGTCGGCCGGTCGTGCGCGCCCCAGGCGTACTTGTAGGGCTCGCGGCCGCGGAGGAAATCGAATTCGCGGGCGCCCTCGCGCGCGGCTTCGCGGATGGCGTGCCACACCACGAGGTTGCCGGCGCCGAGCCGCCGGAACGCGGGGTCGAACCCGCCGAGGTAGTAGTAGGCGCGCGTCCGGGCGAGGAATCCGTGGTACGCGGCGGCGGGGCGGCCGTCGATGCGGAGCAGGTAGAGGCGCAGCGCGCCGAGCGAGAGGAGGCCGGGCGCGGCCTCGCGGTGGAAGCGGAGCACGGCATCGTCATCGAGGACGCCGGTCCGGCCGCGGTCGGCCCAGCGTGCGCGGTGCACCTCGAGGAGCGCATCGAAGAGCGCGTCCAGGTTGTGCGGCGTGGCGGCCTCGACCTCGATCGTGCCGGTCCGGCCGGCGCGCCGGACGGCGTAGCGGATCCGGTCGCGCATTCCGGGCGGGAGCGCATCTTCGAGGGCGGCGGCGGTGGCGGGGAGCGCGAGCACGGGGCAGGGCTCGGCAGGCGCGATGCGGTCGACCGTGCCGTGCGGCGCAACCGCGGCGAGCAGGGCCGAGTCGGGTCGGAGCTGGGGGAGCTCGCAGCGGTGCCAGTCGTCGGCGTGGGCGCAGATCCAGGCGAGCACGGCGTTGGCGGCCGGCGCGGCGGCCTCCGGCTCGAGCAGCGGGTCGAGGTAGTCCGAGTTGCCGATCCCGAGTGGGAGCAGCCGTCTCAAGCCGGAGCCCGGTTCGCACAGGATGTAGAGCGGCGCGACGCCGACGAGTCGGCCGGCGCGGCGCAGCGCGAGTACGCGGAGCGCCTCTCCGCGGAAGTGCCGCCACCACGGGATCAGCCACTGCGGCGACTGGAACGGCGTGGCGGTGAGGACGCCTCGCCAGAGCTCGGTCCACGCGGGCCGCAGCGCCTCCAGCGCTTCGAGCGTGGTGAGCTCCTCGATCTCGATGGGCGGCGTTCGCGCGGGGGGGCGGCTTGTCCGTCGCGTCGTGGGGGGCTTCGGCGCCATCGTGGGGGGCTCCGGCGCATCGGCCGCCGGCCCCGTTCCGTCGTATTGCACTCGCTCCGCCCCATCGCCGCGGCGTTCGCCGGCGAGCTGGTGGTAGAGCGCGAGATAGCGCTCGACGGTGCGTTCGGCGGAGAACCGTTCGCGCGCGGCGGCGCGGCACGCCTCGGGGTCGAGCGCGGCCGCGGCGTGGATCGCGTCGGCCATTTCGTGTGCACCGCGGACGAGGAAGCCGGTCCGCCCCGGCTCGACGATCTCCGCGAGCGCGCCGGCGGCGAACGCGACGACGGGGGTGCCGGCCGCGAGCGCTTCCATGGCGACGAGCGAGCTGGTCTCCGGCGCGAGGCTCGGGACCAGAACGCAGCGCGCGGCGCCGAGGATTCGGCGTTTGCGCGTCGGATCGAGCGGTCCGATGAGGCGCCGCTCCGCGTCGAGTCGCGGCAGGATCTCATCGCGGAGGTAGCGCTCGTGCGCGTCGTAGTGGAACACCCGTCCGGCGACCAGGAGCGGGATGCCGGCGCGGCGCGCGGCGTCCAGTGCCAGGTGAAACCCCTTCTCGGGGCAGATCCTGCCGAGCGCCAGCGCGAATCCGCGGCGCGCGTGGCGCCCGGCGAACGCGTCGAGCCGCACGCCGTTCGGGATCGGCGGGAGCAGCGCCGTCCCGGCGGGACACGCCCGGTGCTGCGACTCCGAGACGCAGTGCAGATAGGTCCGCGGCCGCGTGGGGCGCAGCGCCGCCGGGGGGTACCAGGCCGGCGGGAGGTGAAGTGTCGCGAGGACGGGCGGCCCGGGCGGCGGCAGGTACCGGTGGAAGTCGATGCCGTGCATGTGGACGACGTCGACCGACCACGCCGCGAGGACGCCGCGGATCGCGGCGCGATGGCAGCGCGCCGCGGCCGCGCGCTCGCGGGGGCCCAGCGGACCGTCGATGCGCGGCGTCGCCACCAGCACGCCCCGGACCTCCGAGTCCTCGCTCGCCACCACGATCGAGCGGTGGCCCGCGCGCACCAGCGCGGCATCCAACAGCGCGAGCACCTGCTCGGCGCCGCCGACCGCGTCCGGGCCGAGCGGCGCCAGCGGGTAGGCGACGTTCAGCACCGTCAGCATCACACCCGCCCGCAGACGTCGAGCACCGCGAGCGCCGCGCGGGCCAGCTCCCGCCACCGCGCGCCGGTCACGCCCCAGTCGAAGTTCTCGTAGAACAGTCGCCCGGCGTGCGGCGGGCGAGCGAAGTCGTACGCCGGCGCCGGCCGGAACCGCTCGACCTCGACCGGAAAATACCGGAGCGTCTCCCGCTGCGTGGCGTAGCACTCCATCATCCGACGCTTGAGCGCACGCTCGTCCGGCGTGAGCAGCGCCGTGACGGCAGACGCGTCGTCGTCGAGAAAGCGGAGCGGCGCAATCTCACCCGCACAGACATGATACGACGCGAATTCGACCACCGCCGGCGCCGCACGACCCGCACGCTCGAGCAGCCGACACGCCGCGTGGACCGCGAACGCCACCGCATCGTGGTCCGGATGACCACCCTCGTACGGATGCGTCAGCACCCACGCCGGCCCGAGCGCCGCCAGCGCCGCCGCCGTCCGCCGCGTCAGCTCGACCAGCCGGTACGACGCCTCCTGATCCACCAGCCCCAGCGAGAACACGCGCGCCGGCCGCATCCCGGCCACCGCCAGCGCCGCATGCAGCTCGCGGCGTCGCGTGCGCGCATACGCCTCACGCGTCGCGTGCTCCGGCGCGCCCCACCAGCGCCGGTCCCGCGGCGCACCATCCGTCGCCACCACCAGCGTCGCCCCAGGCAGCCGCCCCAGCCGGCTCCCCACCCCGACCGTCTCGTCATCCGGGTGCGCGACGACCACCGCCGCACGCGCACACCCACACGGATCCGTCGCACAGAGCCGCGCGGCCAGCGATGCCGGCGGATCCGCCGGCACCGGCGCTGCGCCCCGGTCCGGCCGCTCGTGGGCGCTCACTCGCTCGCCCCACGGCAACGGCGCTCGCGATGACGACGACGGCGATGGAACGGGCATCGCGCACACTCGACCGCACCCGGTGAACGCAGGCGCCGGCCACCCTCCGCCGGCGCTCGGCGCCCCGACCGGAACCTCACCCAACCCGCAATCCGCCCCACCCCACCCGAAATCGGGCCGCCCCAGCTTCTCACCCGTGCAGCAACCGGACCAGCGGCAGAGGCGGTAGGGCCGGGGGGTGGCCGGGCGGTGGCCATGCGACCGCCGCATCCCCGGCCCGTTCGTCGGCGTGGTCGCCATCACCGACCGGGCGTGCCGGGGGGATTCGCGCGGGTGGAGCGCGGCGCCGCGGCCGGCGTCGCCGCCGCCGCCGGCAACGCCACGGCATTGCGCGGGCGTGTCGCTACGCTCTTGACGCCCCCCGACGCGCGGACTATATCGTGAGACGATATAGTCGGGCCGACTGCCTGCGTTCTCTCGGCGCGCGAGGACGGGGCTCATCCGGATGCACGCCGCGGTTTGGGATCCGGGTTCTCTCCGCGCGTGCGGGGACGGGGCTCCGCGTGATGGTGTGAGACGCTCGGGATCTCGCGCTCTCTCCGCGTGCGAGGACAGGGCTCCGCTGGTACGTGCGAGAACGAGGCACGGCGGCT
>DASVCS010000022.1:0-39576 GCA_036381495.1 Longimicrobiales bacterium | reverse complement strand
TCGACGCTGACCACGGCCAGGGCATCGCCGCCGGGCTCGAGGCGCGCCTGGTGGTACTCGGCGATGTTGACGCCCGCCTGGCCGAGGAGCGTGCCGACGCGGCCGATCACGCCCGGCACGTCGCGGTTGCGGAGCACGACGAACGCGCCGCGCGGGACGACGTCGACGCGGAAGCGATCGATGCGGACGATGCGCGGGAAGCCCTCGGCGAGAAGTGCGCCCGCGATGCGCCGGGGCTCGTCGCCATCGCCGAGGCAGACCTCGACGTATTCGGCGTAGTCGCCGTGGGGCGCGGTCCGGGTGCGCCGGACCTCGATGCCGCGGGATTCCGCCAGGTGTGCCGCGTTGACGAAGTTGACGGCGCCGCGCCCGAGGATCTCGGTGAGCAGGCCGACGAGGACGGCGGCGGTGAGCGGCCGGAGCGCTGCCTCGGAGCCGCCGGCGTAGCGCACCTCGACGTTCGCGATGCCGCCATCGCTGAGTGCGGCGGCGAGCGTGCCGAGCCGTTCGGCGAGGTCGAGGAGCGGGCGCAGCCGGCGCATCTCCGCGCCGCCGATGGCCGGCGCGTTGACCGCGCGCGAGAGGTCGTCTTCGAGTAGCGCAGCACGGACGGCCTCCGCCACCTCGACCGCCACGTTCTGCTGCGCCTCCGTCGTCGCCGCGCCCAGGTGGGGCGTGAGGACGACGTTGTCCAGGGAGCGCAGCGGGTGGTCGGCGGGGAGCGGCTCGTGCTCGAAGACGTCGAGCGCCGCACCGGCCAGCCGGCCGCTCGTGAGCGCCTCGGTCAGCGCCGCCTCGTCGACCACGCCGCCGCGCGCCGCATTGACCAGGTACGCGCCGGGACGGAGCCTGGCGAGCGCTTCGGCGTCGATCAGCCCCGCCGTCGTCTCGGTGAGCGGCGTGTGCAGCGAGAGGACGTCGGCGCGGGCGAGCACCTCGTCGAGCGGGGCCAGCTCGATCTCGAGCGAGCGGGCTCGCTCCTCGCTGAGATAGGGGTCGTAGGCGACGACGCGCATCCCGAACGCGCGCGCCCGACTCGCGACCGCGCCGCCGATCCGCCCCGCGCCGACCAGCCCCAGCGTCTTCCCGTTCAGCTCGACACCGGTGAAACGTTTGCGGTCCCACTCGCCCGTCTTCATCGAGCGGTCCGCGGCCGGCACCTGCCGGACGAGCGAGAGCAGCAGCGCGAACGCCAGCTCCGCCGCCGAGATCGTGTTGCCGGACGGCGCGTTCAGCACCGCGATCCCCTTCTCCGTCGCCGCCGCGACGTCGATGTTGTCGACGCCGACCCCCGCCCGGCCGATCACGCGCAACCGGTCCGCCAGTGCCAGTGATTCGCGGGTGATGCGCGTCGCGCTCCGGACGATGACGGCATCGAAGCCGATGAGCGCCTGCGCCAGTTCGTCGCCCTTCAGCCCCGTCCTCTCGACGACCTCGATCCGCCCGTCCGCCCGCAGCGGCGCGAGCCCCTCCGGCTTGAGCGCGTCCGCGATCAGGACTCGATAGGCCGTCATGCGGACGCTCCGTTCGGGGCATCAGGGCTAGGGCTAGGGCTAGGGCTGGGGGGCATCCCTATGGCTGCGGCCGTGCGCGAGCGCGAGCGCGTGCGCGTGCTCGCGGCCCCGCGACCCCGACGCCGAACTCGATCCCGCTGCCGGCCTGCCCCCACTCCCGTAAACGTAAACGTTCCCGCTCCCGCTCCCGTTCCCGGCCGTTCCCGGCCATACCAGGGCCGTCCTCCGCACCACCGCACCCCCTCCAGGGCAATCCCTAGCCCTCCCACAGCGCCTCCTCGAGCGCGGCGAGCAGCGCTTCGACCTCGTCCACCGTATGATCCCCCATGTGTCCGATCCTGAACATCTCGTCGCGTGCCTTGCCGTAGCCGGGCGCGACGGTGTAGCCGCGTTCCTTCGCGGCGGCGCACAGCCGCGAGCCGGTCCACCCCTCGGGGACGCGGATGCAGGTGACGGTGGGCGAGCGGTAGCCCTCGGGCGCGACGATCTCGAGCCCGATGCCGCGGTCGCGCATCTCGTCGACCCAGGCGTGGACGCGGTGCGCCATGGCCTCGTGGCGTGCCCACCGGCCCTCGACCGTCTCGCGCTCGATCCGCTCGAGCTGCGCGGCCAGTGCGTAGAACAGCGAGACCGCGGGCGTGTTCGGCGTCTGGTTCTTGCGGATGTTGCGCTCGAATTCGAGGAAATCGAAGTAGATGCCCCGGTCCGCCTTCGACTCGGCCCGTTCGAGCACGGGCTCCTGCGCGACGGCGAAGGCGAGTCCGGGTGGGAGCGCGAAGCACTTCTGTGAGCCGGTCAATACGACATCGAGACCCCATGCGTCCGTCTCGACCGGCGCGCCCGCCATGCTGCTCACGGTGTCGACGAGGATCGTGACATCGCCCGCCGCGTGTGCGACGGCGGCCAGCTCGCGGATCGGGTTGAGGACGCCCGTCGATGTCTCCGAATGGACGACCGTGACCGCGTCGTAGTCGTTGCCGCGGAGCGCGGCTTCGAGCCGCTCCGGCGTGTGGACGCCGCCCCACCCCACGTCCAGTGCATCGGCTTCGAGCCCGGTCGCGAGGGCGATCCGGTGAAAGCGTTCGGCGAATGCGCCGTTCGTCAGGCAGAGCACCCGCCGCCGCGCGCCGTTGCGGATGGCGGCCTCCATCAGCCCCGTCGCGGAGGAAGCCGAGACGTAGACCGGTCGCTCGGTGCGGAAGACGGTCTTCAGCCCCGGCTGGATGCGGGCCATGAGTGCTTCCATGTCCGCGGAGCGGTGGCCCATCATCGGCCCGACCTGCGCCGCGAGGATCTCGGGCAGGATCTCGGTCGGGCCGGGCAGGAAGAAGCGGCCGAACGGCGGCAGCTCGTGCGTCGTGGTGCTGTCGGTATGGGGCGTCATCGCATCGTTCAACATCGAGGTTCGAGCTTCACCCGCACGCGGACGGACCGTCGCACGGATGGGCCATCGTCATATCGAGCAAGGCGATACACCGGGGGCGGCACGGAGTGCCACCCGGTTGGGGCTAGGGCTGGGGCTGGGGCTGGGGCTAGGGTCGGCCGAGGCGGGTTGCGCGACGTAGCCTCAGCCCCAGCCCCGGCGCCGTCATTGTGGTGCGCGGCCGTCATCTCACATATTGGATCGCGCCTGCGGCGCCGCACGGCGTGCCGGCCGCCGGCGGATCCCGTCATTTACTCTCTCGAAGGCAGGCATCCCATGGCACACCCGGTCCTCGAGTCGCGCACCCGTGGCGCGGAGGTGCGCGAGCTCCAGACGTTGCTGGTCGCGCGGGGCTTCCCGGTGGAGGTGGACGGCGTATTCGGTCCGCAGACGCGCCGCGCGGTGCGCGCGTTCCAGGCGCAGAACCTGGATCAGCACGGCCACCCGCTGGTGGTGGACGGCAAGGTGGGTCCGCTCACGTGGTGGAGCCTGACGCATCCGAAGCCCCGGATCGAGGTGCCGGCGGCGGTCGATTTCGCCCAGATGCCGGCCGCGGAGATGGGTGGGAGCGTGCGCGGCCGAGCCGCGCTGGAAGCGGCGATCGGCGAGTTGCGGGCGGGCGCGGGCGAGGTCGGCGGGAACAACTCGGGGCCGTGGGTGCGCAAGTACCTGGCGGGCCATGCGCCGGAGGGGAGTTCGTGGTGTGCGGCGTTCGTGAGCTGGTGCTACGCGCAACACGATGGTGCGCCGCCGTTCCCGTACACGGTAAGCGCGCGCGCGATCCTGGGCCACTTCAAACGCCGGGGGTGGGGGCAGGAGCCGGGGAGCGGGTACGAACCCCGCCCGGGCGACGTCGTCGTCTGGTGGCGCGTTCGCCTCGCCGGCTGGCAGGGCCACATCGGTCTCGTCCACCAGGTGCGCGACGGGATGCTCTACACCATTGAAGGCAACCGCAGCCCTCGCGTCCAGGGGTTCTCCTACGTCCTCGCCCGGATGGACCGGCTGCTCGGGTTCGGCCACGTGCCGGACGCGTAGGCGGGCGCCTCGACTGTAAGAAACCCGTCCGCGTGCGGGTGCGCGTGGTCGTGCGCGATGGGCCGTTTCATGCACCAGGGTCCGCGCACAGCGCGGGTGGAAGACTCATGCGGAAAGCGGTCACGCGAATCCGGTATCAGAACTCGATGCGGACCTGCGGGATGAACGGCGTCGCCGCCGAGCCGCCCGGCACGGTCGGCGGCAGCCGCCGCCGGTTCGCGGTACCGGGCCCGAAGGCGGCCTCCTCGAGGATCAGCGACATCGATATCGGCCGCGAGCGCCGGACCTCGCCGAGCATCCGTGCGTACTCGGGGTCGGCTCGCAATGCGGGGTGCTGGAAGTAATCCTCGATGATCACCGCCTGCTGCTCGGCCGTGTAGCGGTGGATCGACTTCCCGGGCTCGATCGTCACCCGATACGCGGCGCCGCGGTTGCCCTCGGTGACCGTTGCCACCGTCTGGTGCCAGATCGAATCCGAGATGTAGCCGGTGCCCTTCGTCTGGAACTGCCAGACGTGAGCCAGCTCGTGGATCAACACGTGCCGCGGGATCGTCGAGCCGGGCGCGATCCGGATATTGTTGCCGAGCGTGGTCGGCGCGTTGACGACCGGCGTCTCGACGATCCGCACGCGGTCGAGGTCGATCGAGGCGCCGAAGATCATGAGCGCATCGGCGCGTTCGTCCGCCGTCAGGCCGGTGCCTCGCAGCCCCAGTGCGCCGCCGTGCAGGGCGCTGTAGACTTCGAGTGTGGGCAGGCGCAGCCGCGGCCCGTCGGGTTGGCGGTAGATGCGCGGCGGGGCGGGTGTCACTCTCGGTCCCGACCGTATCATCGGCCGGCGCGGTCCGGGTCCCGCCGCGTCCTGCTGGACGACGTGCGCCAGCTCGTGCGCCAGCAGCTTCCGGCCGGGCGCGGACTGCGGTGAGAACCGGCCGGCGCCGAAGACGACGTCGCGCCCGATCGCATACGCCCGCGCACCGAGTTCGCGCGCGGATTCGGCCGCGCGTCCGCCGGTGTGTACGCGGACGTGCCCCAGGTCGCGACCGAAGCGCGGCTCGAAGAAGCGGCGGGTCGGCGCATCCAGTGGCTGGCCTGGACCGAGCGCGGCGATCGCGGCGCCGGCCGGTGATGCCCCGCGCGCCGGCGCCGCGCCGCGATCCGGCCGGCTCGCACGGCGCCGCGACCCGGCGGTATGTACTGCGCTGTCCGGCACCGCCGCGCGACCGATCATCGCGGCCGGCTCACCGGCCGCGCCCGGCGTCCGCGGGCCGAGACCCGCGGCGCCGGGCACGCGGAGCACCTCCTCCGCGATGCGGTCCGCCTCCCGCTCGTGGATTCCATCCGGCCGCGAGAGCTCCAGCCCGGTGGGGAGCCGCGTCCGGAGCAGTCGTTGCGTGGTCCGGTTGCCGAGCGGGCTGAGCGCCGGCGGCAGTGGTGACGACAGCCGTGATGCCGGCGGTGACGCCGAACGCGCACGGAACCGCGTGGCGGCGGTGGCGTGAGCGGCGCGCGCCCTGGCGCGATGGGTCCGGGTTCCGCCGGTGCCCATCACGGCGTCCCCGTTCCACCCGAGCGCCGGCGCGCCGCGATGCGCGACGCCGTCGCGCGGACGATCCGCTTCAGCGTTTCGATCAGCGTCCCCAGCAGGCCGTGCGCGGCGGTGAGTGCCTGAGTGCGGGCGGGCGTGCTGCGGTCCTGCGGGATCACGTTGGCTCCCTGCGTGTGCACGTGGAACGAGACCGGGCGCGGGCTGCGGCGCGCCAACTCGCGCAGCACGCGGAACGAGACCTCGTTCGAGAGGAAGTTCCCGCCGGGTCCCCGGATGACGTGCGCGGTGAAGCGCTGTCCGCGGGCTTCGAACGTGATCCCGGTCGTGGGGACCGCCCCGGCGCGGGTGGTTCTCGTGGCCCGGTGGGCGGTCGAGATGATCTGACGGATTGCCGCGACATCGGCGATGTCGACATTGACGGCGCCGCCGCCGACGGGCCTGATCAGGCCGGTCGTCCCCAGTGCGGCCAGCGCGGCGCGTGCCTGCGTGGCGTCGGCGAAGTGGAGGGTGACGGTCGTGCCGATGGTCGGCTGTGGCACGGCCGGCTGCCCGCGCCGCGGGTTGGCCGCCTCCTGCGCGATCCCGGCGACATCGGCGTTGCTCTCGATGATGGCGGGCCCGAACGTCCCGGGCCGTGCGTTCGGCACCGCTTCCAGCCGGCGGACGCCGCGCAACTCGGTCGGGAACAGGCGGTGGACCGTGAGCTGCCGGAGCCCGTGCACGCCGACCGCGAACTGTTCGATCCGCACCGGATTACCCGGATCGATATTCGGGTCCTCGCTGACGGTGATCACGGCGTCGGCATCCGGCGCGTGCTGCCGGAGGATCCGTTCGACGAGGCCGGCGCGGAACGCCGTGAAGCTGACCGGCAGGACGACGCCCTCGATGGCGGCGTACGCCCGGCTGCCCAGGGGCATGCGCGGTTCGCCGTCGAGCGCGAGCACGGCCGCGCCGGACGGGTTCCAGGCGCCCGCCGCCGGGGGTGTGGCGATGGCCGTGAACGGATCGAACCCGGTGAGCAGGACGCGGATGAGCGTGCTGCGCCGGGGGAGCGGGCGGCCGAACGAGATGTCGGTAGCGCCGCGCGCGGCGAGGGTGAAGCTGTCGTCGATGGTACGGAACGTCTGCCGGACCTCGGCCGCGTGCGGATTGCCCGAGGTCAGCGGCGGGCGGATCCCGCCGAGCGCGAGGATCGCCGCGCGGATCCGGTGCAGCAGATCGAAGTGGGAGCGTTCGCCGCGATCGCCCTGCTCGCCGCCGCGCCGCACGAAGCGGTCGACGGACGACTTCGCCAGAGCCCAGAGTCGCTCACCGGCCGTCTCGCCGAGCGAGGTGGCGTCGGCGTCCGGGACCTGCGTGCCGCCCTCGATCGTGGCGCGGGCTTCCTGCATGGCGGCCTCGAAGACGCCCTGGAGAGTAGTGCGCGTGGCGCGGCGCAGCGAGCCGAGCCAGTCCAAGAGCCGCCGGCCGCGGCGTCCCGCGGCGGGGCGGGGCGCGGCCCGGGGTGGCCCGGCGGCCACCAGGATGGTGTGCCCCGGATCGTTCCACGTCCAGACGCGTTCGGCCGGGCGCCGGTCGCGGCGCGGCAACTCGACGTCACCAAGCTCTTCGCCCTCGAGCGTCGAAACTTCGATGCGGCGGCCGGGCGCGGCCCGGAGTGCCGCCTCGGACGGGATCCGGCGCGCACCCTGGCGCCGCAGCGTTTCCCGGATCTCCTCCGCCTGCGCCTCGAACAACGGCTGGTTCCCCTGGAGCGCCAGTATCGACGTGATGCGGCCCGATGCATCGCGCGAGATGTCGACCACCGTCTGGCTGTGGCCGCCGGTTCGCGGTTGGCTCAACCCATCATCGTGATGCTCCCAGACCAGGATGTCGCCGGGGTGCAACAGGTCCTGGAGCCGCGCGAAGCTGCGGATCAGGCTGCCATCGGGGTCGGTGTAGGCATTCACCATCCTGCTCAGATTGCCGGTGAACGCCACATCGATCACTCTGCCGATCCGGGCCTGCGCAGCCCCGCCGGCCGGGTCGCCCACGACCGCCGGGCGCCCGCCGATCTGCCAGCCGCGGTACACCTCCGTGCGGTGGTGCGCGGAGAGCCAGACGTGCCGCAGGATCACCGCGATGTCGGCGCAGTCCGCCGGGAGCTGATAGGCCGTCTGCCGCAGGTTCTCCGGCAGGTTCTGCCGGACCCATTGGTCGGTGGGGTGGTCGATGAAGTGGTCGCCGACCCGGGGACCGACGGGTGCCGGCGGCCGATCCGCGGGCGCAGCGTTCGGGTCGCGGGACGCCGCACGGCGCCGGCGCCCGCCGGAGCCGGTGACCTCGCCGCCCAGCACACGGAACCGCTTCACGTTCCCGCCGGGTACGCCGTCCTGCGAGATGAACGTCTCGCCCGGGATCAGGTCCAGGAACGCGTGGAGCCACTGCTCGTACGTCGGACAGTTCTCCGGCTCCTTCGGCGTGCACGCCGGCGGCTGCGCCGGCTGGCGCTGGAGCAGAAGCCGGAACGGTGAGGCGATGCGCCGCAGGATGGGCACGGGTGCCGCCATCGCGCCACTTGCTCCACCCGCGCCACCCGCGCCCTCCGCGTCGCTGTCCCGCGTGGCCGCGGCGACACCGGCCCGGTCTCGCTGCGCGCCGGCGGCATCGCCCGCCCGAGCGCCGCCGCTCGCGGTGGAGCGTTGCAGGACCGGCGGCCGCGCACGCCCGCCTCCACCGCGGCCCGCCGCCGACGTCGCTTCCGCACCACCCGCGAGCGGTCTGTCCGCGCCCTGCTGGATGACGTGCGCCAGCTCGTGCGCGAGCAGTGTCCGCCCCGCAGCGGTTCCGGGCGCGTACCGGCCCCGGCCGAAGACGACGTCGCGCCCCAGCGTGAACGCCGCGGCACCCACCGCCCGCGCCGATGCCGCCGCCGCGGCGCCGGTATGGATGCGGACCCTGCCGAAGTCGCGGCCGAAACGCGGCTCGAAGAAGCTCCGCAGCGGCGCATCCAGCGGCCGGCCGCTCCCCAGCCCGGCGAGCGGCACGGCGGCCGGCGCGCCGTGCGCCCTGCATTTCGCGCACTTCCCACCGCACGTGCACGGCGCCGCCTTGCCGTGGAACACGTCCCGACCGGATCCTGCGCTTCGATGCTGGTCATGACGATCGTTCCGCTGATCCTGCTTGCGGTGGAGCACATCCCGACGGGCCGCCGCCTTGACGGCGTGCCTGTGTCCCCGGCACGCCGCGCACGTGCCGCCGCAGCGGCACGGTGGGGTCTTCATGCGCAACACGGCCTCGGCGGCGCGGTCCGCCTCGTGCTCGAAGGCGTCGTGCGGTGGCGCGATCTCGAGTTTCGGGTGGATGCCGCGGGCCCGCAGCAGGCCGAGCAGCGCTCGGTTGCCCAGCAGCCGTTGGAGTCCCGGCGTCGGATGCTCCGGACGGCGTTCCGGCGCGGAGCCGGCGCGCGCCGCACGATCGACCTGGCGGCTTGCCTTCATCGTTCGCCTCCGCGGCGCCGGACCACGCGGTTGTGGAATTTCCAGATCTTGAGCGATGCTTCCCAGCGGGCGCCGGTCCGGTTGAAATTGTCGCGCCACCACCGGTTGGTGACTTCGTTGATGAAGCGGTCGAATCCTTCGCGCTCGTAGCGCCGGAACCCCGAAACGGAGCCGGGCGCCTGACGGAAGTCCTCGCCCGGGCCGATCGCCCACTGGTCGGCCCAGTAGACGCGCGGGCCGTCCGGCCGGTTGTCGACGAAGACCGTGACGCTGTGGTAGCCGTTGAAGACCGCCATCCCGAAGATGTGCCAGCCGTAGTCGTCGCCGACCTGGGCGATGATGGTGTCCCACGCGCTGGTGGTCATGGCCGTCGGCTCCTCGATGCCGTTGCGGCCGTTGAAGCGGATGACGGTCGGGCCGGTCGCCACGCCCAACTCGGTGAGGACGCGGCCGGCCTCGGTCATCCTGAGGTTGCGGCCACGGAGCCCGCCGAGCGCCGCCGCGACCTGCCGCGCGAGCGCCGGGTCGTGCGCGAAGAGGTCGGGCGCAACGTCGCGGACGATGAGGATGCAGTTGAGCCGGACGTTGTGCTCGAGCTCGGCGTTGGACGTGAAGCGCTGACGGAGACGGACGATGGTTTCCGGTGGGAAGACTTCGGTGCCGCCCTCGGCGCCGGGCTCGGCGCCCGCCGGCCGGCGCGCCGTCAGGCGGGTGTTCAGGAGTTCGTCGAGCTGCGTGCGCGAGTCGCCGTGCAGGTTCGATTCGAGCGTCTGCCGCCCGACGGCGGCGACGATGCTGCGGAGCTCCGTATCGGGCGAGCCGCGCAGCAGCGCGAGGATCGCGGCCTCATCATCGCCGGCGACGTAGCCCGAGAGCATCTCCTGGATCAGCAGGGTCTTGCGCCGGGGGTGCAGCAGGAACCGGCTCTCGCCGCGGACCCAGCGCGCGACGACGGCGCGCGCCTTGTTGTCGCTGTCGAAATGGTCCTCGATCCGGTCGTTCTCGTCCAGAAACCGGAGGTACTCCTCGAGTTCCTCGACCGGGAAGGTGCCGCCGCCGAAGAACCGGGCGATCCATTCCCAGATCGAGATCCGCTGGATCACGGCGCCCGCCGACTGCACGGGAGACCGCGCCGGCGCGCCCGCGGCGACGGCCGCGGCGTTCGAGGCGGCCTCGCGCTCGTGCGGCCCGTGGGCGGGACCCACGGTCCACCGCCGCGGCGCCGTTTCCGCGCCCGACTTCCGCTGTTGCAACACGTGGGTCAGCTCGTGCGCCAGCACGCGTCGCCGGTCCGGCACGCCGCCGGCCACGCCGCCACCGAGCACGACGTGCTCGCCCGCGGTGTATGCCAGCGCGTCGACGGCGCGCGCCGACCGCGCCGCACGCGGATCCGTGTGCACGCGCACACCGCCGAAGTCCTGGCCGAAGCGCGATTCCATGTCGACGCGCATCGCCGGATCCAGCGGTCGGCCGGGCGAGCGCAGCACCTCGCCGACGAGCGGCGGGGCGGGCGCGGACCCCGACTCGTCGCGCGGCTGTGCATCCCCGACGGGCACGGGCGCGCGCCGGAGCAGACGCTGCACCGTCCGGTTGCCGAGGAGCGGCTGGAGGCGCAGGCCATCCCCGGACACGCCGGCCGGACCGCCGCGCGGCCGATCAGCCCGTCGGCGGGCCCGTTCTCTCGATGTCAGGGCAAGGGCGCGCATTCGCTCGAGCTATAGGGCTAGGGCTAGGGCTAGGGCTGGGGCTGGGGTGTGTGGGACCGTGCGTGTCCCCACTCCCTCGTCCCCGTGAACGCTCAGGCTCCCGTTCTTGCCCGGACCGTGTGCTAGAGCGGTTCGCCCGCGGGTTCGGAGCCGCGTGGGAGTTCGCTGCGCCCGTACCGCGCGCGCGTGCGACGCCGAAGTGATGCGACAACCGCTCTAGTGCTCCGAATCCGGCGTTACTTCGACCGCGGCTTCCGGCTCCGCGACGTCTTCGGTTTGGTTTCCTGCTCTTCCGTCGTCTTCCGCGTCGTCGTCTTACGTGTGGTGGCCTTCGGCGCGACGGCGGATTCGGCGGCCGTCGTCGGCTCCTCGGCCTCGGTTGCCAGGACGCGCGCCTGTCCGCCGCGCAGCGTCGTGATCTCGTCGCGCAGTGCGACGATCTCGCGATCCTTCTCGGCCACGCTGGTGCGGAGTGCAGTCATCTGCTGCTTCAGCTCGGTGACGGTCGCGAGCTGGGCCTTGAGCGCTTCGAGCTCCTTCGTCAGCGCGCTCGTGGTCTGCGCGGAGGAGGCCTTCACGGCCGAGAGCTCCGAACGTACGGCGTCGAGTTCACGGACCTCGGTGCGGAGCTCGGTCACTTCGTTGTCGAGCCGGGCCACGTCCGCGGCCTCGATGTCCGCCGCCTCCTTCTCCCGCACCACGCTGTAGTACCGGACCGTGCCGTTCTCCTCATAGAGATCGACCCGGTCACCCGGCTTCAGACGCAGCGGCAGGGAGGCCAGCGTGTTCACGGACTGCACGTCCGCGCCCGGCCGGTACGGTTTGACCTCGCGCACCGCCACGTTCCGCGCGGCCAGTTTGCTCGCCGCCACGTCCGTGCGCTGGCCGACCAGGTCGCTCGTCTTCACGGCCGGGTCGCGGATCGGCGTCCGCGTCACCCTGTGCCCGCCTTCCTTCAGCATATCCAGGATGAACCGGCCCGCCGCGCCCGCCTTCGCGCCCGCCTCCCGCTTCAGTGCGCCGAAGTCCGACCGGCGCAGGAACGTCGCGGCCCGCATCATCTGCTCGGGCGAGACCCGGTCCGCGCCGACCTCCCGCGCCATCCCGGCATCCACTTCGAGCGTCACCTGGATCTCGCCCGGCGGCACGTTCTCCCGAACTTCGCCGCGGGCCAGCCTCAGCGGCCGCTCGCCGCGGAACACCTTGAAGACCAGGTCCGGACGGCGATCCGGCGCGTAGTCGCCGAAGTAGCTGCTGTCGAAGACCACGCTGAACCGACCGGCGGAATCCGTCACCTCGACGCCCAGCAGGTCGTGATAGCGCGTGTCCCGATCCCACACCTCCACCCGCGCCCGCGCCACCCCACCCTTGGTGCGACGATCGATCACACGCCCCGAGATCCGGTAATGTTCCTCGCTCGCCATGCCTTGGCCTCCGTCCCTTAATGCCACTCGAACCGCCACTGTCCGCGCCGCAGTTGGACGCCGGGGGTCGCGGCGATCGCTCCGGCGGTGGGCTCTGCTCCGTCCGCTGCGCCGATGCCGCCTACCGGCATCGCGCGGCCGCCGGCATCGCGGCGACCGCCGCGCGCGAACAGGGGTCGGGGCGATCGCTCCGGCGGTGGGCTCTGCGCTCCGTCCGCTACGCCGATGCCCCCCACCCCCTCTTCCGCCCGGCGCCGCCCCCATGCCGCCGCCCTGCCGCCCCGCCATCCACCGCCTCCCCGCCCGCCTGCCCCGCCCTGCCCCCGTCCACCGCCCCGCCCACCCAGCCGCTCCCCCGGCTCCGCGCCCTCCGGCAGAGCCCACCGCCTCCGCTGCCGACCTGCCCGGGGCGAGCGCGAGCGCGTGCGCGGCCTCAGGCCGCCCCACGATCCCGATCCCGACCCCGCTCCCGTCGGCGCCGCAGAGGCACCGGCCCCCCGTAAACGTAAACGCTCCCGCTCCAGGCGGCGCAGCCGCCGCTCCCGCTCCCGGCAGTTCCCCTCCAGCTCCCGGCCCTTCCCGGGCCGGCCCCCCACCACCGCACCCCCTCCCGGGCACGCCCCAGCCCTAGCCCTAGCCCCAGCCCCAGCCCGGGCGCCCGAAGGGCGCCCCTCCGGCGCCCCTACGGCCCCGGCTCCAACACCGTACAGCAGAACTTCGCGAACGCCTGCTTCACCAGCGGGAGGATCGGGATCGTGGACAGCCAGTAGCCGTACGTGCGGAACGACTTCACGTAGTGCCGTTTCGTGAAGTTGCAGATGTGGTACACCTGGCCGTTCCGGATCTCGACGCAGCCGAGATAGACCTTGTCGTCGGGGCCGCACTCGGGACAATCCACGAGGAACTGGTCACAGAAGCAGTCCTTGAGGTACTGCCCGAACCGCTTCACGAGCGCCGTGTATGCGTCGATGATGTCCTGCCGATAATCCGCGAGGTCGAGGGGCGGCTCGGCCGTGTACGCCGGCGGCGACGTGGCCGTGACCGTCGCGACGTCGATGATGCTGAGCGTGTTGCTGAAGAAGTTGAGGACGGCGACGAGGTTGCCCTTGGCCGTGGCCGCGATCGCGGCGGGCATGATCTGTACGGGGATCCGGTATTCGGGATCCACCTTGTCGGCCGCGAGTGTGGTGCGGACGACTTTGTTCTCGCTCGCGAGTGTGATCAGGATCTGGTCCTCGGCCGGGAGTGCGGCGAGGCGGGTGGGCGTGTCGAAGCCGAGGTCGGCCTGATTGGCGTTCGTGCCGTCCGTCGCGTTGAACGACCACAGCGTCCTGGTGTGGCCGGGTGCGGCGTCACCGGTGACGTAGAGCGTGTCGCCGACGCGGATCACGTCGCAGGCCAGGTCCGTGCCGGTAACGTTGAAGAAGATGGGCGCGCCGGCGAGGTTCGTCAGGTCGATGGAGCGGATGCGGGTGAAGTTCGCTGCGGCCGTGCCGGGGGGCGTGACGCCGTTTTCCGCGGCGTAGAGAACGTCGCCCTTCTCGGACGTGGCGAGCAGCCCCGTCGCGTTGAACGCCACGGCCGGTGTGGGTGTCATTGCGATTGCGGCGGGGTCGAGGATGAAGAGCCCTCTCGACTTGCCGATCGCCAGCAGTTGCTTCGGCGCGGCCGGGCTGGTGGCCAGCGTGACGAACTCGATGTCGCAGACCATGCTGGTCGGACCCCAGGTGTGCGTGCCGTCGCCGTCGATCGTGGCGGTCGCGAACACCGAATCCTCGTCCAGCAACCCGACCGCGTAGACCTCTCTGCCGTCGGCCGAGAAGGCGACGTCCTGGACCTCGACGTTCTCTCCGCCCGGGAACTCGAGCGCCGCGACGAGTTCGGCCGCGCTCAGGTCGTAGACGTGGATGAAGTTGCCGCCGCCACAGGTGTAGGCGTATCTCCCATCCGGGTGCAGGCGTAGCCGGGCGTGGAAGCGGAAGTGGCCGAACGCGGTGTCGATCCCCGGCGGTACCTCGTACGGGTACGCCGGGAACGGGTCCGCGGCATCGAACATCCCGCAGAACGTCTCGCTCGCGATCCGGCTGCGCAGCTCGTGGTAGAACGCCTCGAGGTAGTCGTGCTCGCCCTTCGCCTTGCTGAGCGGCCCGGCCTTCGAGAGGAAGACGTACTGGCCGGTCGACGGATTGACGAATTGCCACAGCAGGTTGAGGAAGCTGACCACGCGCCGGTGCGAGTCCGGGACGGGCACGGCGGTCGCCGGGAACGGCAGGAACTGCTGTTTGAGGAAATTCAGCAGACTCTCGATGCAGTGCTCGTAGAAGTCGAGGAGCAGCGTCCCCTCGAGTACGCTGTCCCAGAAGCTCTGCGGTACGGACGCCTCGACGTCGATCGCGGCGTCCTGTGTCACGTCCCGCCCGATCGTCAGGCAGACCTCGCCGTTGCCGCTGGTGTCCAGCAGTCCCGCGGCCTCGGCGCGGCCGACGATGTCGAAGCGCTGGTTGCTGCGGACGTGGATCCCGGCGCCATCGCAGTCGAGCGCGTAGCCCGTCTCGACGATGACCTCGCGGCGGTCGCCCGAGTTGCACCGCACCTTCAGGCCACAGACGACGCCGTGGCCGTGCAGCATGCGGTTGTGGAGCTTGATGTCCTCCGCCAGATCCACGCGGCAGATCGCATCGATCGCTTCCTGTACGTTGCCGACCTGCGCCCATGTCGGGTCATCGTGGCGGATGCAGGCGCTCGGGTCGAACGCGATGTCGGCGGCGTGCAGCTCGGGGAGCGGCCGGAACGTCGGCCGGCGGTCCTCGACGACGACGGTCTCCTGACCGCCGGTCGTGCACCGGCGGATGACGGCGAGTTCGTAGTAGCGGTGTCGGATCCCGCGCGCCGGCGCCTCGATCAGCCGTTCCACGCTGCGGTCGGCGACGCGGGTCGTGAAGACCCAGAAGTCGCCGGGGATCATGTCGGCGCCGCCGAGCTCGATGACGACGCCGTCGTCGAGCACGATGTCGCCGGGCGTCGCATCGAGGATCCCGTCCCAACGGCGCACCTTCGCATGGTACGCCAGCCGGTAGTCGCGGCCGAGCGGCGCGTGGAACGCGGGATCGGGCGCCGTCGCCTCCTCCCACGAGAGGAGCCGGCCTTCGAGGTCGATCGCCGTGATCCGCCGCAGCTCGCCCCGCGTCTGCCGCCGGTCCGTGTGCGGGCCGGTGATCAGGTCGTCCAGGTCATCGCCGATCTCGATGAGGTCGCCGACGCGGAACAGTTCGGGCTGCTCGACGCGGACCGAGAGCGTGCCGGCATCGGCATTCACGATGAGCGGGCAGGCCACGGCCGCGTTCTCACGCGACCACTTGAAGCGCGCGGTGCCGGGAGCGCCCGCGGCGCCGATCCCACCCGCCTCGTGGATTTCGACGCGGAACAGCCGGTTCTCCTCGCCCACGAACGTGCCGACGACGGCCGGCTCGCACGGGTCGGCGCACGGGTCGAGCACGGCGGCCGGATTGTCCTTGGTCGTGAGCGTGCCGCCGCCCGTGGCCGGCAGTGCGTGGAACGCCGCGAGCGGCGGTTCCGGCTCGGCGCCGCCGGAAGGCACCTCGGTGCCGGTGAGGAGGCGGACCTGCGCCACGAGCCGGGTCCGCGTCGTGGTGTCCGGGCCCTCGAGCGCGATCTCGCGCAGCTCGGGATCCTCGATGTAGGTGACCGGCCGTTCCCACAGGTCGAGGTACGCCAGATCCGCGCGGCACATGCCGTCCGCCGGTGGGGCGAGCGGCGCCGGGTCGGGCGCGGGCAGGTCGCGCTGGTTGAAGTACGTCTCGTGCGACGCCTTGACCGCCGCGAGTCCATCGCCGTAGAAGCGGCCGGCGCCCTCCGCGGTGCCATCGCCACCCATGATGACGAGGTTGCCGTCGAGCGCCATCTCGATGAGGACGGGCGCGAACAGGTACGTGGCGGTGGAGTCCAGGCCATCCCAGCGCACGCTCGCGACCTGGCTCCAGTCGATCCCCGTCTGCGGCAGCGCGTAGCTCCGGATCTCCCAGCCATCGGCGTTCGTGACGGCCGGCCCGGCGAGGGTGACTTCCTGCGCGCCGGTCGTCGCGTCGACCAGGGTGAGATCGTAGGTCGGCGCGCCGCCGCCGACCGTCCGCGCGGCGACGACGAGCCGGCGGACCGGCCGGAGGTCGCGCACCGCCGGGAGCGCGTAGGCGATGGCGCTCGCCCGGGTCACCCGCAGCGCCGTGCTCCGCCAGATGCGGTCGTCGTCGTGGATCGTGACCTCCGGCACCACGCCCGGCGCCGGCGCCGTCGCATCGAAATCGCGCGCCGAGCCCATGGCGACCAGCGGCTCGCGGATCGGCAGGTCGACCCGCACCGAGTCGAAGGTGTAGCGCTCCGCCTTGTTCAGTCCGGTGAAGCCGTACGCGTCCACGGCCGCGAGGTCGATCGACGCCGAGAGCGTGGTCGGATCGGCGCGGAAGATGCGCCAGCCGTCCACGCCCGCGGCATCTTCGACGGTCGTCAGCTCGGCGCGCGTGCCGCCCTGGCCCAGGAAGAAGACGCACTCGCCCGCGGCAAACGCGCCCTTCACCGCGATGACGACCTCGGCAAGGCCCGACAGGTCCAGCGGCCGCTCGAGCGCGCGGACGAGCGCGACGGCGCCCTCGACGCTCAGGCTGCCCACACCCGTCCGATGATCGAAGTAGTCGATGAACGGTTGCGGCACCGGGTCGCCGAGCGCGGGCTCCGCCGCCCACCCCTCCCGCGAATCCAGCGCGTCCAGCAGGATCCGGACGTCCACGCGGAAGCCGTGGTTCGGGCTGCCCGTCCCCGCCGTGTCGGCACCCTGGCGCTGGAGCCGCCGCAGCCAGAGCTCGGCCTGCTCGTTCCAGTCCGAGTCGAGCTGGACCCGGCCCATCTGGAGGTAGACACCCAGGTCCTGCTTCAGCTCGTCGAACGAGAGCTTCGAGATGTCGGTCTTCATGGCCTTGTCATCTCAGGTTCGGATGAATCGTCGGTTTAGGGCTAGGGCTAGGGCTAGGGCTGGGGCTGGGGAGTGCCCGCACGCCTCCCCGCGCGGCCCGACGTCCCATTCCGTCCGCCCCGGCTCGAGCTTCCTCGGGCCGCGCCTCAGCCTTGCGGCCCTAGCCCTAGCCCTAGCCCCAGCCCTAGCCCTCATCGGAGCTCCGGGACCACGGGGATGACCACCGCTTCGATCCCGGCGGGCGCGTATTCCTCCAGCTTGCGCCGCACGTTCTGGGTACGCCACGGGTTGCCGGCACGGTAGAACGCGCCCATCTCGCCGCCCTCCTCGCCGCCGCTGCGGACCGCGGCGGCGGTGTTCGGGTGCAGGTGGGCGTAGCCCGGGCGGCCGTAGCGGATCGAGACGAAGACCGGGAACGCCGTGGTGCATCGGAACGCGGAGACCGGGCCCGGGTCCGCGTGGATTCGGGAGTAGCGGAGGCAGCTCGACGCCGGGTCGCCGATGGCGGCCGATCCGAAGAGGATGCTGTTGGAGGCCTCGAGCGTGCCGGCGGCGATGGCGCCGATCACGGTCGTCCGTTCGATCGCGACGGCGTGGGCGGCGGTGAGCGCCGTGTGCGCCTCCGGGTGCACCATGGTCGCGGCCGGGTGTTGCACGACCGTATCCCGGATCCGCACCGCTTCGACGTTGGCCGCTGCCGTGACCGGCCCGACGATGCCGTTCTCGATCTCGAGGCGCGCCGGTGCGGCGGGGTCGAAGTCGAGTATCACGGAGTCGGGGACGAGCGTGCAGAAGCGGAACGCGAGCTGGGGCACGTCGCCGTTCACGACGACGTCGCCGCCGGCCACGACCAGCCCGTCCAGAACGAGGCGCGCGACGGCGCTGCCGGCCGTGACCGTGAGCGCATTGCCGCCGGGCGCGCGGAGCACCGGCGCGGCGAGTGCGCGCGCCTGGAGGACGAGTCCGCCCGGGAACGAGCGGCCGTCGATGGAGAGCGCCTCGTCGTAGGTGCGGCTGTCGGCGATCTCGATGACGACCGGCACGGCGCCGCCATCCGGTGCGGCGTCGATCGCGTCCTGGATGCTCGCGTGGTCGGCGTCCGCGCCCTGGCCGACGGTCAGGGTCGGCGCGGGCAGGGTGCCGCGGTCGAACGGTCCCGCGCCGACCTCGCCCGTGAGCGCGAAGCGGAAGTCCACGGTCAGCTCGCCCGCGGGTTCCTCGCCCGCCGGGAACCGGAAGCGGCCGCGTTCCGGGTCGAACGCGACGTCGCCCGGCTCGAGCGGCCGCGGCGGCGGCTGGTCCCAGCAGCAGAGCCGGCGGTAGACCGCACGCCGGTGCGCGACGGGGCGCACGCCGGGGCGCGGCCGGGCCTGGCCGAGTGCATGGCGCGCCAGGTGCCGCGGCAGGTACGCGCCGAAGATCGACGCGTCGGGGTTGCGGTCCGGCGCGCCCGCGTCGTGGGCGCCGCGCGCGAAGTAGGTGCTGCCGTCGTCCGCCGCGTAGAGGTGGACCGGCTGGCCGGCCACGAGGCCGGCGAGGGCAGGGAGGAAGACCAGCAGCGCCGCGCCGCGGTCGTTGCGCAGGATGACCTCGCACTCGGGGAAGTTCGCGTCCGCGCCCAGCCGCTCGATGCGGAGCAGCGTGACCGGCTGGTGGTACACGGGCGCGCCCGGCTGGTACGCGGTGCCCTTCGTATACGCGAACGTGCCGGTATCGATGCCGCCCTGTGCGCCGGCGACCGTGAACTGCGCGTCGAATGCGACCGTGGGCGAGTACGGTACGGCGACCGGGGCGCCATCCACCAGCACGGTCTGCGCGGCCAGCCGCACGGCCTCGATGCGGAACGCCCCGAGGCCGGTGAACAGTCCGGGGTCGGCCACGAGCAGGCCGCGCTCCGCGGCGAGTTCGCCGAAGTCCGTGCACGGCGCGTTGGACCGGCTCTCGACGGTGTGCGCCGTGGCGCACAGCGGGATGCCGTCCTCGTAGACGGTGAAGCCCGGTGGCTGCCCGAAGTAGCGGAGCGGGTGGTCGTGGAAGTCGCGGCCGCGGATCGGCACGTGGTCGGCGTGCGGCGCGCAGATGTCCGGTCCGTCCGCGGCCGGGTCCGTCGCGCCGAGGCACGCATCGCCGCGGTCGCCGCCGGCGTGGAGCGGTGTGTCCAGCCCCAGCGGGTGGAACCGGTAGCGGGCCGGGTCGAGCGCCGCGGGCGTCGCGCCGGTCCACGGCAGCGAGGGGATGTACCAGAGGTGGACGGCGGCCGTCCGGATCCGGTGCCACCCCGCGCGGTGGTCGGCGGGGCGCAGATCGACGGATCGGCACGCCGGGTCGAACGGAGTCCCGAGCCGTGCGAGCCTCGAGGCGGCCGCGAGATCGACCGCGTGGATCGCGTGCCGCCGGACGTGGTTCACGTTCTGCGCCCAGACCAGGCGCTCGAACATCTCGACGGCGTGTGCACCGCGGTCCGCGGTCACCGCCGCGACGTCCTCGAGCCCCGCCAGCGTCCCCTTCCGCCGCCGCCACCCGATGGTGTTCTTCACGTCCGCCCGGTTCCGGGCGCCTTCGTTGAAGAGGATGTCGGCGCCGACCAGCTCGCCGATGCAGGGGATGACCCAGTCCTGGCAGGAGTCGATGTAGAAGTCGCGCCAGAGCTGATCGATGTTCGCGCGGAGCCGCGCGATCTCGTGGCCGAACAGGCCGAGGAACGCCTTCAGCTCGCCCTCGCGGTCCCGGCCGCGGTACAGTGCGGGGAGCAGGCGGTAGAGCAGCTCCGCGTAGTACGCGTCGTCGTAGCGGCGGCCGCTCATGCCAACCCTCCCGTGACGCGGACCACGAGGATCCCGACTGCCGGATCGGATGGATGGCCGCCCGTGGCGAGCGCGTCCGGCGGGATCTCGATCCGGTCCATGACCTGCTCGGCCGGCGGCTCCGCCGATTCCGGGTGGAACGCCGTCGCGAGCACGTGGTCCACGCCCTGGACCCGCTCGACCAGCCCGTAGATGTCGCTCAGGTAGAGCGCGCCGCCGAAGTCCCGGCGCTCGAAGCGGAAGTAGCCCGGCTCACCCGATGCGCCGTCTTCCCCGGTGTATCCGGCGCCGAGCGCGCGCTCGACGCGCACCTTCGTCTCGAGGCGGAGATGGTCCGGGAGCACGTGGACATCGAGCTCGAGGCGGATCGGCAGTCGCTGGTAGTCGCGGATGCGGAGCCGGTGGTGCGGCGAGCGCCGCGCGTCCAGGTAGGCACGGAGTGCGTCCTTCAACGGGGCCGTCATGGGCTGTCCACCGACGGCCGCGACGGTCAGCCGCACGATGCGGCGGCCATCTTCACGGTCCCAGTCGGCGCGCGCCTTCGCGATCCCGGCGTACGAGAGCGCGAGATCCGCGTAGTCGGCCAGCGAAACGGCGCGGTCGAGCGTCCGGATCGTGACCGGCGCGATCCGCCGCATCTCGTCGACCGTCTCCGGATCCGCACCGCCCGCCGCGCCCGCGGGGTTGAATGCGCTTTCGATGAACGGCAGTGGGCGCGGCATTGTGCGGATCGTGCCGGGCGCCACATTGCCGTCGGCGCCGAGACCGACGCGGTAGCGGACGCGCACGTTGTCCCGCCCCGTGGGGAGCCGCGCGCCGTGGCGGCCATCGCCGAAGGTGAACGACGTGACGCCCGCCTCGTCCACCTCGATGCTGTAATGCCGGTCCTCGGGCCCGCTCTCGGCCAGACTCTCGACCGCGGTCCAGCGCGCGTCGTTCACGAACACTTCGAGCGTGCTCGCGACGCCGCGGGCGGCGGTTGCATCATGGATGTACGACGTCGGCTGACGGTGCAGCGTGAAGCGCTGCCCGGCCAGTGAGCGGTCACCGCTCCCCAGCGCCTGTTCGACCACGGTCTCGCCGTGCGTGATCGGCACGACATTGCCGTAGACGACCGCGTCCGCGAGCGGATACGCGTGGACGAGCGCGTGTTCGAGGTCCACGACCGTGTGGCCATCGGCGTCCGTCGAGATCGCCGTGATCCGCACGCCCTCCGCCCGGCCGCCGCCCTCGATGGCCAGCCAGTCGCCCGGACGCAGCCCTTCCACGGCGCCGGCGAAGGTGAGCCGCGTCTGCCCCGCGGCGAGCGTCGCCTCGGACCGGTCGTAGCCGTCCACGCGCATGGCCTGCGCGAACGGGCCGTAGACGACGAAGCTCGCGATCTCGAACGCCGCGCCCGCCGGCGCTTCGAGATGCAGCACGGTCCGACCGTCCGCATCCACCTCGACCGACTCGACCCGGTTCACCGCCGTGTGCGTGCCGTCGTGCAGGACCAGCAGAGCGCCGGCTTCGAGACCCTCGTACGTGCGGTCGAGCGTCAGCGTCTGCTCGGCGCCCGTGAGACGGGCGGGGCTCGGGATCGCGTACGTCGAGATCCCGGTGGTCACCCCCTCGCGCGGCAGCCGCACGCGGTGCAGCTCGACCGTCGCGTGGCTGTGCATCTGCTCGACCGGGTGGAACGCCCGCGGCGCCGGCTCCGCCAGGTGGATCGTGTAGCCGTCCGTGCGGGCGACCGTGACCCGCTCGACGCCGGACGCATCCGAGATCAGCAGGTGGTCGCCGGGCTCCGGATCTTCACCGGCGATCAGGCTCCTCGGGATGCTCATCGCACCGCGCCGGACCACGAGGTCCGTGTGGCCGGCCGTCGCGCCCCGGTAGATGCGCGTCTCCGAGCGGAGCAACGATGTCGTGAAGCCGCGGTTCCAGGTCACGACATCGCCGCTCCGGCCGATGACGAGCGCCGGCTCCATGAGTCCGCCGGACACGAAGAGGACGCGGTCGCCCTCGCCGATCGCGCTCGCGCCGGGACCCTCGATCTGCGCGGCGAGCGCGCCCGCCGTGATCTCGTCGGCGCGCGCACGCGCGGCCAGCACCATGGCCTGTTTCGGTGCGCCGTACACCGTGAGGTCGGCGATCGGCAGGTCCGCGCCGGCCGGGACCGCGCCCGGCGCCCAGCCGATACGCCGCTTCTCGCCCTCCAACGTGACCGCACCGAGCCGCACGGCGATCTCGCTGCCGCCTTCCGCACTGAGCACCACGAAGGCGCCCGCCTTGAGGCCGCTGTACCCCTGGTCCAGCAGGACGTCGGTCGTCGCCGGCGCGCCGGGCGGACTGAGCGTGCGCAGCGAGCGGTCATGGCCGAGCAGTTTCAGCCGGTTGCGCGCGGCATCGCCCTCCAGTTCGCGGGCGGTCTCGTACATGAGCGACGGCGCGCCGCCGACCGCCTGACTCTTCACCCGGAAACCGGCCGGGATGACGCCGCGCTGCCCCTCCTTCAGCAGGAACGCCTCGAGCGCTCCGGCACTCGCGCCCGGCGCCCGGCGGTAGTCGATCAGCGCGCACAGCTCGATCAGCGAGCCGGGGAGCACCGCCGTGCGCAGGTACGCCTCGTTCGCGCGGCAATCCTGGTAGAAGCCCAGAATGTCCGCCATGTACGCGAACAGCTCGACCAGCGCGACGCCCATGTCCCGCGCGCCATCGCGCGCCGCGAGCTCCGGGTTCCACCCGGGAAACGTCTCCGCCAACCGCTCGAGCAACGCGTGCCGTACCGTGCTGTAATCGCCGGTGCGGTACGCGATCCGCGGCTGGAACGGCAGGTTCACCGCCGTCACCGGCTCGGTCGTCGCGGTGGTTCCGGGCAGTTCCGCCATCTCAGCCCTCCTTCCCACCGCAGGTACGGATGAACAGGATCCCCTGGCCGGTGTCGGCGGGGTCGTTGTCACATCGTGCGATCTCGAGCGGGCCGATCGGGATGTAGCCGTCGCGCTCGCGGTCGGGGTACCGGTCGCCGAGGCGCTTGAAACGGGTGACTTCGAGGGATTCCACGCCTTCGACGGCGAGTGCCGCCGCGTAGAGGTCGCTCAGGTAGACGGCCTGGCCGAAGCCGAAGCGGCCGGGCGAGAAGAAGCCGTCCGCATCGTCCCGTCCGCTCAGCGCCCGTTCGACGCCGCGGCGGACGTGACGCGCGAAGTAGTTCGGCTTCACGTGGACGACGAGCGCGATGTTCAGCGGCGCGTAGCGAGCGTCTTCGACGCGGACGTCGTAGCCGGTGAGCTTGTGGTCGGCGAGTGCGGCCGCGAATGCGGCGCGCACGTCCGGCACGGCTGCCAGCGGCTGGCGGTCCGGCAGTTCGACGCTCACGACGGCCGTGGTCCAGCTCCCGGTCCACTGGAACCGCGCATGGGCGTGGAGCGGCGCGATGGTGCGCTCGCCCACGCGCACGCCGTCGAGCAGGATCCGCTCGTAGTCGGCGGGGACCACGGCGCGGTCCTGCCGGTGGATGTGTCGCGGTCCCAACAGCTTGGCTTCGGTGAGCGGCTGCGGGTCCACGGCCCCCGCACTGGGCTGCGGGTTGCGGACCGCCGTGATCGCGCCGTCGGGGTCGACGTACTGCGTGAGCGATTCCGCCGCGACGAGGCCGGCCGTGCCGATCCCCGTGCGGTACGCGACCTCGATCGGCGCGCCGCGCTCCGGGATCCGGCCGCGCGCGCCGTCGCCGAAGTGCACGGTGAGGAAGCCGTCGTTGTCGCGCGAGACGCGGTAGTGCGCATCGGCGGGGCCGCTGTCGATGAAGTCCTCGACCTCGTGCCAGGGCAGGCGGTCCACCTCGACGCGCAGCGTGCTGCGGCGGGTGCCATCGGGTTCCGTGAGGTACGTGAGCGGCGCGAAGTCGAGGGCCAGCGTCTGGTCCGGCAGCCCTGTCCCTTCGGCGACGTGCGAGCGGCTCTCGCCGTGCGTGGCCGGGAGGCCGTTGCCGTGGACGAGGGCGCCGGGATCGGGCGGTGCGGGCATCGGGTATCGCCGGCTGAGCGGTGCGGCGAGGACGACGGCCGTGGTGTGCGCCGTCGTGTCAACGACGACCGGTTCGGCCGTCCGCACCCATTCGCCGCGACCCTCGTACTCGATGTACAGCCACGAGCCGACGGGGAGGAACTCGTCACCGAGCTCGGCCGCGAGGGTGAGCCGCCGTCCCTCCGTGTCGTCCGGCGCATCCGCGGCCAGCGCGATGGCGTTGAGTTGCGGGAAGAGCACGCGCTCCACCGTGGTTTCGAAGACCACCGGCTCGATGCCATCGCCGCCCGGCGTGCTCACGCGGAATCCCGCCGGTAGCGGGCGGGCGGTCGTGACCTGGAATTCGAGCAGGACCGCCGCCGCGCTGCCCGGGTCGATGCGGTAGTCGATCAGGCGCAGCAGCCGTCGCACCGAATCGTGCTGCACGGCGGTACGCAGGAACGCCTCGGCGGCCACGCGATCCTGGTAGTAGCTGAGCTGGTCGCCGATGTAGGCGAACAGTTCGAGGATCGCCATCCCGAGGTCCGCCTCCGTCCGGTCCCGCCACCCCGGCACGCGATCCGGGAGCAGGTCCAACATCGCCCGCAGGAAGCTGTCGTAGTCGCGGGCCATGTAGTCCACGGGCTGCGCTTCCCGGGGGATCGCGGGCGCGGCCGGCGGCTCGGCGGGCGGCCGGCAGTCCACGGCGCCGCAGGGGCGCGCACCCGTGAGGACGACTGGGTCAGCCACGGCTCACCGCGTCGTTCGGGAAGAGCCGGAACACGGCCGTCTGCTGCTGGAGGTCCCGCGCCTTCGTGTAGACGACGTCGATGCGCAACTGCTCGCCCTCTGCGGCCACGTCCACGGCGTTGATCAGCACCTGGTCGCCCATGTGCGTCTGGAGCGCCTTCGCGATCCGGAACTCGGCCGCCGCGGCGAGCGCCTCGTTGTTCCCGGCGAACACCAGGTCGCGCGCGCCGCAGCCGAATTCCGGGAGCATCACCCGCTCGCCGGGCGAGGTGAACAGGATCTGCTCGAGCCGCTGGCGGATGTGGCGGTCCTCGTCGGCGGTCTCGATGCGCCCGTCGGGCGTCAGACGGAACGGGAAGCTCAGGTAGCGCTCGTGCATGGCGGCCTCAACTCACCTTTCCGGACAGCGTCTTCGTCGTCAGCGGCAGCCGTACGCCGGTCGCGGACGCAGCGCGGATGTCGCCGGCCGGGATCGTGATCTTCCCGCTGGACACCGTGTAGCTCTTCGCGGCCGCGGGCAGCGCCGCGCCGGATTCGCCGCTGTCGCGCAGTGCGCCGACGTCCACGGTGATGTCCATGTTCGCCTTGAAGTACTCGATGATGCCCCGCGCCGTGGCGATGAGGGTGCGACGTCGCTGGCGCGCCGCGTCCGGCGTTTCATCGTCGAGATCGATCAGCTCTTCCGCGACCATCTCGGCCTCGATCGAACGGGCCAGACTCGTCGCCTCGTTCCACTCGCCATCCCCGTCAATGGATCCGGGCCTCAACATGGTCAGCCTCCCGTTCCACCCGCCGCGGAACACGGCGGCAGCGTCGGCAGGGCGGGGAGCTGCGGCAACGACGGCAACGCAGGGATCGGCACCGGGATGACCACCTTCGGGATCGGCAGCGACGGCAGCTTCGCGAGCGCCGGCAGCGTCGGCAGCGACGGCAACTGCGGCAGCGACGGCAACGGCGGGATCGGGACCGGAATCACGACCTGCGGGATCGGCAACGATGGCAGCTTCCCGAGTGCGGGCAACGTCGGCAACGCCGGCGGCTGCGGCAACGATGGGATCGGCGGGATCGGGACCGGGATCACGACCTGCGGGATCGGCAGCGACGGCAGCTTGCAGACGCTCATCACTTCACCTTCACGGCCTTCGAGATGGCCGGGTTCGTGGGCGCCGACAGCGGCATGGGCGCCGGGATCGGAGGCCCCGACGGGCCCCACGCCGTCATGTGCGTGTGCGCGTCGAAGATCGCGGCGAACGCGCGCCCCAGGATCGCCGGCTCCATCGCGCCCTCGCCCAGTGACACGGTCTCGCTGCGGATGTGGACGTTCTTCGCCAGCACCTGCACCGCCGTGCCCGCCAGGTCCACGACCGAGCCATCCTTGTTCGTGACCGTCACGCCGCTGTCGCCCAGACGGATGTTGTTGCCGTGCTGGTCCACCAGCGTGGCCTCCGCATCCGCGGCGTTCAGGTAGACGTGCGAGCCCTCCTTGTTCGCGATGATCACGCTCCCCGCCTCATCCAGCGTGATGGTCGCGCCGTCCTTGTGGCGAATGATGATGGCCTCCTCGCCGGCCTTGTCGCGGAACTCGAGGACGTGGCCGCTGGCCGTCTTCAGCACGCGCCGCTCGGGGCGGTCCTCCTCCATCTCGAGCGCTTCCGCGGGCGCCGCACTCGTGCCGCCGGGCTTCGCCCACACCGTCCCGACCCAGAGCGGCAGGTCCAGGTTGCCCTCCTCGAACTCGACCCAGACCTGGGCGCCCTCGTCCGGGATGAAGAAGAAGCCCTGGTCCGGCGCGCCGCCGTACGGCACGCACGGCCACGCCCAGTCCGTCACGCCGTCATCCGACTCGCCGAACACGCTCGGCACCTTCAGCTTCAGCCGGCCGAGCTTCTCCGGGTCCTTGTTGTCCACCACGAGCCCCCGGTATTTGCCGAAAAACTGGTTCTCGACCCGCGCCGCCAGGCGCGTCAGCACTTCCTGACTCATTGCGATGGTTCGGTCTCCGTGTTCGCGGCACTCACTCCGGGGCGTCGCTCCCGCGGCGGGTGCTGCGCTGCGTCTGCTCCGCCCATGCTGGCCCCGGCGTTCGCGGCGGCGGCCCTCGCGGTGGCGGCCTTCGCGGTGGCGGCCCTCGCGGCGGCGGCCTTCGCGGCGGCGGCCTTAACGGTGGCCGCCGGGGTGTATGGTTCGGGGCGCATCGCTCCGGCGGCGGGTGCTGCGCTCCGGTCGCTGCGCCGATGCAGCCCACCCCCTCTTCCGCCTTGTGCCTCCCCCGCGCCGCAGCCCCGCCGCCCTTCCATCCGCCGCCTCCCCGCCCGCCCCGCCGCCCGTCCCCCGTCCGCCGCCCCGCTCACCCCGCCGCACCCCCGGCTCCGCTCCCTCCGGCAGCACCCGCCGCCTGCGCTCCCCGCCTTATCGGGTCGTGCGCGAGCGCGTGCGCGATTGGGTGCGCGGCCCGTTCCCTTTCCCGGCGGTTCCGTTCCCGCTCCCCACCGTCTCCCAGCCCCTTCCCGCAAACGTGGAAACGGCGGTTTCCTTCGGGCGCCCCGCTCCCGCTCCCGTCGGTGCCGCAGAGGCGCCGCTCCCGTAAACGTAAACGCTCCCGCTCCCGGCAGTTCCCGGTCACAAAGGGGCCGTCCCCCCCACCACCGCACCCCCTCCCGGGCACTCCCCAGCCCTAGCCCTAGCCCCAGCCCTAGCCCAGGCGGCGCCACCGGCGCCGCCTACCCCGGCGCCACGCGCGCGCCGCCCGTCCGCACGACCACCCGGTCCGGGTCGGCGCCGGCGCCGGCCGCGACGGGGAGTGCGGCGGCGGCGGGCTGCTCGCCCGTGAAGTCCTCGGTCCCGAGCTGGCCCAGGGCGTTGCGCACGGCTTCGAACTCCATGCTGTAGCTGCGGCGCGCGAGCTTGTGCGTGACCTTGCGCACGTAGTAGTTGCCGTTGTATGCGCGGCCGAATCCCTTGATCGTGACGAGCTTCTTCGAGCGCAGCACGCGGCCGTAGCGCAGGCCGTTCAGCTTTCCCGTCGCGACGATCCACCAGCCGTGGCGGCGCAGCAGGCCGTCGACGTAGGCCGTCATCTGCGCCTGGCCTGCCGCGCCCTGGCGGCGGACCACCACCGTGGTCTGCGGGATGCCGTAGCCGCGCAGCTCGGAGAGCTCGGTCGTGCCCAGCGGGTCGAGGCCGGATGACGTCGACGTCACGCTCTCCGGCTCGCCGGTCAGCGGATCGATGCGGGTCATGCTCGCCGCCGTCGGCTTCGTGCCATCCACCAGGATGCGCAGATCGTGGCAGTTCGTCTCCTCGCCGAAGTGCACGGCGATCAGCTTCTGCGGCGTCCCGGTCAGCTCCGGCGGGTGGAAATGGGCATCGCCGCCGCGCACGTAGAACTCGTAGCCCTTGCGGCGCGCCAGTTCGCGCAGGAAGCGCCGGTCCGTGCCGCGCTGCGCCACCGCGGGCAGACCGGCCTCCGCGGCGCCACCGGACGCCTCGGGGAGGACCGGCCGCAGCCCGTACGACGTGATGATCTTGCGGGCGATCTCCTCGAACGCGGGTTCATTGCCGTCCAGCAACTCCTTCGTCCAGACCACGGACTTCTCTTCGAGGTCCATCTCGTACGAGGCGTCGACGCCGCGTACGGCGAGCGAGACGCCGCCCGTCTCCGGGTTCGTCGCGGGGTTCAACTGCGTGATGTAGCCGTCCATGACCACATCGGAACGCTCCGGAAAGCCCGCGAGGATCGTGACGCGGCTCCAGAGCGCGAGCCGCTCGTCATCCAGGTGGTCCCACGAGCCGTCCTCGTTGCGGACCAGCGTGAACCGCAGCTCGAACGACGAACCGCGGTCCAGGTCCTCGTTGACGGTGATGCTCTCGATGCACTGGTGCAGGCGTTCGTCTTCCTCGCCGTTGAGGCGCACGATCGCGGAGAACAACCGGTCCGGGGGCGTCGCCACGACGTCAGGCCGTCCGGTCCCGCGGGATCACCAGCACCTGCCCGGTGCGGAGCAGGTCGTCCGGGTACATCAGCCCCGGGTTCGCATCGCAGATCAGCCACCACTTGCGGGGCGTCCGGTAGAACCGGTACGCCAGCAGATCCAGCCGGTCGCCTTCCTTGACCCGGTAGGTGAAGGTGCCCGTGGCATCGGTCAGGGCGCGCGCGCGCTTGACCTTCACCTCGCGGCCGTCCGGCCCCGTCACCGTGTAGTCGCCGACGTCGAGGTAGCGCGAGCCGTCAAAAAACATTCGCGAAGTCTCCGATGTTGGCGAGGTTCATGGCGCCCAGCGCGATGCGCCAGGCGTGCGAGTACAGGTACGGCGGATTGAAGCCCTCGAGGACCTGGAGCTGGACCACCGCCTGCGCGCGCTTCGGATTCAGGTCCGGGAAGTACTCCTGCTCCGTGATCTGCAAGTTGGTCATGATGACGGGCATGACGCGCTTGCGGCCCCACACGAAGAGGAGGATCGGGAGCGTCTTGGCGCGGGCCGCGCCGAACTGGTCGCTGCCGCCCACCAGGTTGCCGATCGGGAAGCCGAAGAGCTGGTCCGTCTTCGGGTAGATCATCAGCTCGAGCACCGAGAGCTGCGGCCCGATCCCGAACTTCTGCGTCAGGCCATCGCCCGCGTCGAGGTCGTCCGTGGCATCGAGCTGGAGCGTCAGCCCGATCGTCTCGGTGCCGACCGAGACCTGCGCCAGCGCCGAGCGCTCCTGCGCTTCACTCCGGTCCTGGCACCCGGTCTCGCCGGCGCCGCCGGCGCCATCCTCACCCGGCGCGTGCTTCGTGCTCCGCCCGCGCGTCAGCGTCTCCGGGTTGAACTGGAAGACGAACGCGAGCGGCGGCAGACTCAGGCCGTACTCGATGAACGCGCCGCGCAGCAGCTTCGGGCGGATCGGGAATTCTGCCAAGCTACACCTCGTCGTAGAGTCGTTGCAGTCGCTCGAGGATCTGCGCCGCGATCTCCTCGGCCAGCAAATCCGCCGGGCCGTCCGCCTCCGGGAGGTCAATGACGAGCCGGTCGATCACGATCTCCACCGCGTCATCGGAGCCGTCACGCTCGCCGGGGCGGTCCGGATCAGGCAGCGCGGCCGCCATCGTTCCCCGGATCCGGGCTCTCCCCGGCGGTGCCGCGCGCCGGCCCGGCCACGCCGCGCTCGAGCGCGCGCATCAACGCCTGCGCCACTTCCTGCGCACGCGGGCCATCCTGCGGCCGGGCAATGCGCAACTCGAGGCGGTTCACGCGGATCCTCATCTCAGTCGAACACGACGTCGAACGCCGCCCTCGGGTCCGCGCCGCCGAATCCCCCGGCGCCGGCGGCGTCCGCGGGCCGGCGCGGCGCGGGTGGTGGCGCGGCCGGCGGCGATGCGGTCGCCGTCACCGGCCGCGGCTGCACGGTCACATGCAGTGTGCCGATCTCGATCCGCCTTCCGCTCCCGCCGCGACGCCCGCGTGGCGCGCCGCGGTCGAGACGCAGCGCGAGCAGCGCCGCGAGGCCGTCCGGCCCCGGCCGGCCGGTCCGCGCGGTTTCGGACCGCCCCATCGGCATCCGCTCCGCCACGGCCGCTGCGCCGAGCTCCCGTGAGTCCGACGCTCGGGGTGCGGCGTGGCGGCCGGCGCCGGCGCCCCGCGCGTCCACCGCCGAAGCGGCGGCCGCCCGGGGATTCGCCGCCGGATCGGCGATCGGCCGCGACACCACCCGGGCCGGCGATGCCGGCGGATCCCGCCGGCCGGCGGCCGGGTCCCGATCCTCGGTCGTGCGCCGCCCCGCATTCCGCTCCGCCGGCCCGGCCGAGCGCCGGGCCCCCGGTGTTGCGGGCCGTCGCGCCGACAGCGGATCCGCCGCGGCACCCGCGCCGCCGACGTCCCCGGCGGCGGAACCGGCGCCGCGCCCGCGACCCGCGGCACCGGTGTCCCGTGCGGCCCCGGGCTCCGGCACCGCGGCACCGCCGACCCCACCCGCCGCGTGGCCGCCAGCCGGCCGTGCGGCAGTGGGATGCGCCGGCCGCGCCGCCGGAGCTGTGTCCGCGTCCGCGGGTGCGGGCGGGGCGTCGGCCGTGCGTCCGGGCCCCGCCACCGCCCCGCCCGATGGCGCTGGCGGCGCGCCCCGCGAAGCGTCCGCATCGCCGGCGCGCCGCGTCTCGCCCACCGCGGGACGCGCGGTCGGGGCCGCACCGGGCGGCATCGCCGTGAGGTCGGCCCCCGCCGTGCGGGCCGTCGTGTCGTCCGTCGCGGCGGTGCCGGCCGGATCGGCGTGCGCATCACCGGCCGGGTCCGCCGCGCCGCCATGCGCCGCCGCGAGTGCCGCATCCGCATCGGGCCACGCCTCGCGCTCGTCGAACGCGCCGGCGGCGTCGATGTCGCCGAGGGGTCCCGGCGCCGCGGGCGGGATCCGGCGCGTGCGTCGCTCCGGGCGGGCGGGTGCGCGGCCGGGCACGGCGAAGCCGCCGAGCCACGGCGCGGCAGGCGGACGTACCGCCCGGCCCGCGGCCACGGCCTGCAACGGGATCCCCCGGCCTCGCAACACCGGCGCTTCGCCGGCCGGAACCGCGCCGCTCATCCGCCGGCCGCCTCGAGGTGCTGCGCCAGCAGCGACAGGTAGCGCTGCCGCTTCGAACGCGTCATCGCCAGGATCTCGGCCTCCGACCAGTGATAGTGGAACGCCAGGTGGTGGACCTCGCGGTACAGCGCGTCGATGCTCATGGCCCACTCGTCAAAAAAAAAAGCTGGAGGTCGAACGCGTACGCGACGTCGCCGCCGCAATGAGGGCATTGCACCCCGATCGCGAGATCGGGCCCCGGCATCGTATCCCGCAGGAACCGGCCGATCTCCTGCCGGACGACCAGCGGGAGTTCCTGCGCCAGCGCTTCGTCGATCCGCCGCGTCCGCCCGAGCTCGAGCACGACGCGGCTGAACAACTTCGTATTCGCGATGGCCGGGTTCGTCCCGGCCAGCTCCGCGATCGCCTCCTGGTCCGCGCCGGTCGGAAGGCGCAACACACAGCGGTCGGAGCTCGCGTCCCCTTCCAATGCGGGACGCGAGAGCGCCAGCGCGTAGCGGGGCCGGACGGCATCCACGCGCCGAACGGGGATCTCACTGATCAGGAACTCGATGTCGATCCGCTCGCCACACGCCGTGCTCGGGCAGCGTACGACCTGGTGCACCGCATCGCCCAGCGTGAGCTGGCGCAACCGCAGCAGCAGGTAGTCCCGGTCGCCGACCAGCATCCCGGCGGCGAACTCACGGTCCGGCTCGCGGTCCAGCCCCTCCACCTCGACGATGACGCGGGCCAGGAGGTCCGTGACCTGCCGCGCACCGTTCCGGTAGCGACGGTCGCTCAGCACCTCTTCGTCACGGCCCGTCAACTCGCGGACCCGGACGACCTTGTGGCAGCCGCCGTCCGCATCGAGGATGCCGCCCGGCAGCACGAGCCGGCCCGCGGCCCAGTCCTCCGCCGGCGGCACGGCGGATCCAGCGGACTCGCCCGACCCGCCGGACCCGCCCGCCGCGCCGGATTCGCCGGATCCGGCCCCAACATCGGCCGCGCTCCGGCCGCCGGCCCGGCGCGCCGCGTCCGCTGCGCCGCCGCCGGACGGAGCCGGCGCCGCGACCACCGCCGCGTCCAACGATGCGGCTTCTTCGCCCCGGAACACGTTCGCCTCTACTGAAGCACCTGGATCCCTTCGACCTGTAGCTCCAGCGTCTGGATCATCACGTCGCTGGAGTTCGCATCGAGGTCCGGCACGGGCGTGTACTTCGAGACCCAACAGTTGTAGGCGCGGTAGGCCTTCACCCGCGTGTTGTTCAGGTTGTAGATCTCGATGTCGATGTCCTTGCGGAACTCGTCCGGCTTCTTCTGCGCGTCTGCACCCTTGTTCCCCACGTAGTTGCTCATGATCGTCGCCCAGTTCTCGAACGTCTTGTCGTCCGTCACGCCCTGCTCGAGCGTGATCGGCTCGAACGAGACCTGGCCCGGCAGCTTCTGCTTGAAGCCGTCGTGGTCGCCGGCACGGAAGTCCTGGCTCTCGACGCTGATCGTCAGCGCCGAGCACTTCGTCATCCCCGCCACGACCTTGCCGTCGATCTTGATGCGAAACTTGAACTTCCGGTACGGATCGAACTTCGATGCCCTGGGTGCCATGTCGCTCCCCCTTTCCGTGATTTTCCGTCTGTCTCGCTTCGCGCTCCGGTCCGGCGCCCGGCGCTTCGGTCGCTGTGCCGGACCGCGCCGGCAAGCGCTACACGACGCGCTCCCACCCCTCGTGCCGCAACGTCACCGATTGGATGCCGATGCCGCTCGACGCCGCGTCCAGCGCGGGGAGCGCGGTGTACTTCGAGACCCAGCAGCGGTGCAGCTTGTACGTGAACACCGGCTTGCTCGACCGGTCGGCCGGGTTGCCGTCCAGGTCGTAGACGTCGATATAGACCGTGCGCTTGAACCCCTTGACCGCGGGATCCGCGGGGTCGGCCTGGAGCCGGGTCACCGCGTTCGCCCACTCCTCGAAGGTCCGGTCGAGGCTCAATCCCCACTCGAGGACGACCTCGTCGTAGCTGACGGCGCCCGGGTTCTGGCGCGGCGCCAGCATGTCTCCGCCCTCCTTGAGCTCGGTGGGCGTGACGGTCCGACCGAGCGCCGAGACCTTCGTCACGCCCGCGACCGTGGCCTCGCCGAGCCGAACCCGGAACTTGAAGGTGCGGTACGGGTCGTACTTCGACGCGCGCGGCGGCATCCGCTCACCCCTCCGGCCGCTGGATCTTCTGGCTGATGCGGATGATGACGAACTCCGCGGGCTTCAGCGGCGCGAACTTCACTTCCATGTTGACGCGCCCGGCGTTCACTTCGGAGGGCGGGTTCAGGTCGGCATCGCACTTCACCTCGAACGCCTGCTCGGGCGTGGCGCCGGCGAGCGCGCCCTTCCGGAACTCGCCCATCATGAAGTCTTCGATGTTCGCCTTGAGCGCCTCCCAGAGCGTCTCGTCGTTCGGCTCGTGCACCGCCCACTGCGTGCCGTTGTAGATGCTGCGCTCGAGGTAGATCGCGTAGCGCCGCACCGGCACGTAGCGCCACTCGGGATCCGACTGGCTCGCCAGTGTGCGCGAACCCCAGATCACGATCCCGGCCGCGGGGAAGCGGCGGATGCAGTTGACGCCGTACGGGTTCAGGATGTCCTGCTCGGCATCGGTGACCGAGTATTCGAGGCCGAGTGCGCCGATGATGGTGGCCTCCGTACCGGCGGGCGCCTTCCACACGCCGCGGGTGTTGTCGATGCGCGCGTACAGCCCCGCGACGAAGCCGGAAGGCGGCACGAAGCGCTTCGGGTTCTTGCCCACGCCGATCGGGTCGGCGATTTCGAGCCACGGATAGTAGAGCGCGCCGTAGCTGGACTTGAACGGGATCTGGTTGAGCAGGAAGTCCTGCGCCTGCGGCGGCTCCGTGAGCGGCGTGTCCCGGGTCCGCTTCCCCGGCGAGTCCGCGATGAAGAAGCAGTCCGTCCGGATCGTGCAGTAGCCGACCGCCTCACCGATCACGCCGGGGCTCGAGTTGCCGGGGATCGCGATGAAGTTGACGTCCTGCACGTCGTCGAGCGCGTGCAGGCCGGTCTTGCGGTCGGCCGTGCCGATGTAGTCGAAGTCCGAGACCGGGCTGCCATCGCTGCCGCCGCCGAGAGGGCGCGGCTCGTTCTTGCCGGCGACCAGGTTCAGCGCGGGGCGGTAGTAGGGCGAGCCCGGATCGCCTTCCACGAACCCGGGCTGGCGCTGGGCCTGGAACTTGAGCCGGATGTTGGGCGAATTCAGGCCGTCCGCCACCCGGATCGTGTAGAGGTCGCCCCGCTGATTCTGGCGGATGAAGACGCGGCCGTCCCGCGCCTCCGCCGTGATGTGCGTCGAGGCGTTGATCGTGCCATCCTCGCTCTGCGCCGCGTTGATCGCGTCGGCCACCTCCTCGGCGGTCGCCTGCTGGAAGTTCGCGATGTGCGCGTCCGTCAGCTTCACGAAGAGCCGCTCGCCGCCCGTGTACTCCCTCGCATCCACGTCGTTGTTGACGACGACGTAGAAGTTGGCGTCCTTCTCGAGCGTGAACGGCTCGCGCGCGCTCTGGACGAACGCGGCCTCCGAGAGACCCTGCCCCTGCGCCGTCGCGCCGCTACGGTCGGGCGTTGCGAAGCCGAGCGCGGCGTTCGCCGCGCCGCCGACCGCGACCTGGCTGTCGTGCCGCCCACGGTTCGCGCTCCGCACCACCACCCGCTTCCCCTCGATCACCGCTTCCAGGATACCGTTGTGGTCGTCGCGGAAGATCGTCTGCAACCGGTTCGCGACCGCCGCCGGCGTCCAGTCTTCGCTCCCGCCGTTGTCCGCCTTGTCGAATGCGCACGAGATCGCGGGCGCGGCACCGACCGTCGTCGTGACGGTGAACGTCACCGCGGCGCCATCCGGGATCGTGTAGACCGCGGGGTCGCCCGCGGCGGGATCGCTCTTCAGCACGGCCGGCGCCGCGGGACCGCTCCCCTGCGCGTACGCCGCCGGCAGCCCGTCGAGCGCGAACTGGACCGGCGCGCCCGACCCGTCATCGCCCGTGCCGGTGCCCTGCACGCGGAAGTAGCGGTCGTACCCGGTTTCATTGTGCGTGATGACCAGATGACCGCCCTCGTCCAGGCTGACCGACACGTTGGACGGACCCCAGGCGGCGTTCAGCCGCGTCACCAGGTCGGCAGGCGTCGGATCGGATGTGAAGTCGACCGTGTGCTCGACACCGTCCGGCGTCTCGAGGATCAGGTTCTTCCCGTTCAGCGGGACCGGGTTCGCCAGCACATTGGCGCTGACCATCTCGGCCGCGGTCGCGGCGGCGTACGCCCGCGCATCCTCGACCTCGATGAACTCGGAGGCGTCGTTGACCTCGCTCTCGACATGGTTGACCGCCGCGGGATCCATGCTCAGGTCGTCGAAGACCTCGACCGGCTTCCCCTCGTGGTAGACCGTGAGCTTGAACTCGCGCGTGGGGTTCGTCGTGCCGTCCTCGACCTTCACGGTCAGGGCGTTGCCCCACGCGCCGGCGCCCTTCGCGCGGACCGTGAGCGCGGTGCGGGCCACGCCGTCCCGCTCGCGGTCGGGGAGCGGGACCGATGCCCCCGCCGCCGATGCTTCGTTCAACACCCGAACCACGTAACAGCGTTTGCCGCCGTTCGCGAAGAACTGCGACACCGCGTACGGCAGGTAGCTGCCCGGGATCAGGTAGCCGAACTTCCGCACGAACTCGCTCCAGCTCGTGATGAACGTGGCCTTGTTCGGGATCCCCTTCGCGGTCACGCCGATGAAGGCCGCGGTCGAGGTGCTCACGCCCTCGATCGGCCGGACGCCGCTCGACACCTCTTCGACGTAGACGCCTGGATGGAGGTACTCTGCCATGGTCTCCCTCTCTGGTTGGCTACCGGTTACGATCCCATCCGCTTCGCCTGCTCGATCCACCGGCGGACCGCGGCGGCCGGAGCCGACCGCTTGACCCGCTGTTCCTCGCGATTGATCTCCTTCAGCCGTTCCGCCAGCTCATCGGGCTCCCGCGCACTCAGTTCGCGGACCGATGCAATGCCGGCGGCGGCGAGCAGATCCGCGAACTCGGGTCCGACGCCCGAGATCCGCTCGAGATCCGCGAGCGTCACCCACCGCTGGATGCGCTCCTCGTCGATCCCGGTTGCGCGCGCGATCCCGGCGCGGCCCGTCCGCGTGCCGCCGCGCCGGAGCAGCTCGCCCACGGTGTCGATGCCGGCCGCACGGAGCTTCTTCGCCGCCGCGGCGCTGATGCCGTGCACCGCATCGATCCGGACGTCGCCGCCCTCGACCGCGGGCCGACGAGCGGCGCGCGCCTCCTCTGCCAGCACATCGTCCAGCCGCGCGTGCAGCCGAACGACCTGCCCCCGCGCTTGCCACTCCTCGAGGTACGGGTTGCCGTAGAGCAACTCTTCCCGGATCGCGCGGGACACCTCACCCGGCCGCAGACGCAGGACGTCGCCGTTCCGGAGATCGACGCGGACCTCGTGGCCGCTCGCGTTCCTGAGCCGACAGGCCATGGACAACCCTCCAGGTCACGCGCTCGCCGCGCGAGCCGCCGGGGACGGCGCGCGCGACAGCAAGTCGAAGTATTCGCCGAACTGCTCCCGGACCGCGCGCTTGCCGAGCTTCTCCAGCTCCCGCTGCGTGGCCGAGACCAGGTGCGCCATCCCGATGGCCACGCCTTCGTCGGCGGCGAGGAACGCCGCCGCCAGCGCGATGTTGCGGATGTTGCCGCCGGTCACGTCGAACGCACGCGCCAGGAACGGCAGATCGATGTCGGCCGCACGCGGCGCTTCGGACGGGAGCGACTTCTCCCAGATGCGCAGGCGTTCCTCGGGGCCGGGGAGCGGAAACTCGATCGCGATGTGGATGCGGCGCAGCAACGCGTCGTCCAGGTTCTGCCGCAGGTTCGTGGCAAGGATCGCCAGCCCGCGGTAGCTCTCCATCTGCTGGAGCAGGTAGTTGATCTCGATGTTCGCGTACCGATCGTGCGCGTCCTTCACCTCCGAGCGCTTGCCGAACAGCGCGTCCGCTTCATCGAAGAAGAGGATCGCGTCCGAGTACTGCGCTTCCTTGAAGATCCGCGCGAGGTTCTTCTCCGTCTCGCCGATGTACTTGCTGACCACCGCCGCCAGGTCGATGCGGTAGAGATTCATCCGCAACGCATTGGCGATGACTTCGGCCGCCATGGTCTTGCCGGTCCCGGGCGGACCGGCGAAGAGGACGTTGAGTCCGCGGCCCCGGCTCATCATCGCCTCGAACCCCCACTCTTCCATGACCCGCCGGCGGTAGGTGACGTGGCGCGCGACGTCGCGGAGCAACTCCATGCGGGGGGCGGGGAGCACCAGGTCGTCCCAGCGATAGAGCGGCTCGAGCCGCTGCGCCAGTTCGCCGAGACGCGGCGCGGAGACCTCCCGGGCGCCCCGGTGCAGCGCGGTCCACCAATCCGGCTCCTCGGCCGAGCCGACTGCGCTCGCCGCCCGGTGGAACGCCTGTCCGATCTGGCCCGGCGTCAGCCGGAACTTCGCGGCGAGCGCTTCCGCGAGCCGATCCGCGTCCGTCACGGCCGGCTCGACCGCTCCGGCCAGAAGATCGCGCCAGTGGTGCACGCGCTCTTCGATCGTCGGCTCCGGGATCGCCAACTCGAGGCAGCGGTGTCGCGCGAACCAGGAGCGTACGGCCGCCGCCTCTTCCACCAGCAGGAAGAGCAGCCAGCCCCGCTCGTCCACGAGCCGTTCCAGCGCCTGCCGGATCCCGGCGCCGCGTTCGCCGTCCGCCGCCACGGCATCCGCATGGGCCAGCAGCAGCGGCGCCGCGTGTAGAGCGGAATCGCGAAACGCCCGCACCAGCAGGCGCTCGGGATCCTCGTGCCGCAGGAGGAGACGGCCGTCGATCGGCAGGAGCCCCAGCCCATGCGTGGCGCACGCGACCGCCACCGCCCGGAACCGGCCGGCGCCCGGCCGACCGGCGAGCGTACACACCACGCGCTCGCCCGACTCGAGGCCGGCCGCTACACAGGCGTCAAGCGCGGCCGCAATCGTTTCCCCGCCGGCCGCACCGCCCGCATCCAGCGACGGCGTGTACCACGCCGGCACCAGTTCCGGCGCCACGCCATCCTCGTCCAGGAGGAACCGGACCACGCCCTCATCCACGCGGAGACACCGGCCCAGGTACGACGTGTTCGTCGCCGCCCCACCCTCCACCCACGTCAGGAGCCCGGCGCGCAGCAGCGGCGCATCCGGGACGAGCCGGCGCCGGTACCGGATCGGCGCCGCACCCGCGGGGGCGAGGAGGCCCAGCAGCAGCGAGACCGTCGGATGCCGCCGCGTCACATCATCGTTCAGGTAGCCGAACACCTTCTCGTACCGGCTGTCGACTTCCGGCGCGAGACAGGTCACCAGACACTCCAACTCGAAGACGGACAGACCGAACCGCTCCCGCACCACATCCAGCGGCAGGACGCCGCCGGCACTGCGCGTCGCGGCCAGCCGCTCCGCCACCCGGCCCCACAACACGCCGCCAATGCCACGGAGCGCACCGTCGGCCCGCGGCGCGGCCGAGGAGGACCGCTCGAGGAGACGCGCCACCTCCGTGTCCGTGATCACGATCCCGCGCAGCTCCGGATCCTCCGTCCGCGGGAGACCCCGCCGCATCCGATCCACCATCTCCGTGAGCCGCTCGTCCAGCACGGAGAGCATGTCCAGCACCAGATCCAGACCGCTCGCATACGGCCTCGGCCCGCCATCCGACGGCGCCACACCGGTCGCCGGCATGCTGTGCATCCCCGTCACCGCAACTGCTCGATGACGACGTGCCGCTCGGCCACCGGCGCGACCGTGCGCGTGACGTCGCTGTCGATCAGTGCGACCGAGACCTCGTACGTCACCGACAGCCGGTAGGACCGGTTCTCGAACGACCGCCAGAACCCCGTCATCTCGTCCAGCGACAGCGAGTGCGGCACCACCCGCAGCTCCTCCGTGGTGTCCGCGAGCACCGGATCGAACGCCGACGGCGAGACCACTCCATTGTCGTGAAGTACCTTCACGACCTCGCCCAGCGTCATCTGGATCTGCTCCTGGCCGTTGCCGTACGGCGTGATGAGATAGAACAGGTTGAGCCCGATCGGCGACGCCTGCTGCGTCGTCTCCGTCGGTCGCACCCAATCGACGGTCCGGAAGAACGGGTTGTGCTCGATGCGGTACAGGTAGAGGTGGATCAGCGATTGCGCATCCGAGATGTTGTCCGCCGGCGACTTGTCGAACTCCACCGTCACGCCCGTGGCGCCGTTGAGCAAGCCCGCCAGCGTCCTCGTCACCCCCGCGATGACCGTGAAGGCACTCATCGCCCGCTTCGTTCCCCCTGCTGATGAAATTCGTGCGCGTACG
>DASVCS010000021.1:0-1326 GCA_036381495.1 Longimicrobiales bacterium | reverse complement strand
GCGGGGGCGGATGTGGTGGTGATCACGACGGACCACACGGGGATCGACTACCGGTGGGTGGTCGAGCAGAGCCGTCTCGTGGTCGACACGCGCAACGCCACGGCCGGCCTGTCCGCTCCCCACATCCTCGGGCTCAGCGGTACGAGCCGGGCCGTTACCGCCGTCATGGCGGAGCCGGCGCCGCTGGGAGCACCGGCCACCTGAACGACGATCGGATGGCCGGCCTGTGTCGACGGGCGTGGCTCTCCATGACGGCAGACGTAACGCTGGAGGCGGACGGGGCCGCGGACCGCAGGGCCGCGCGGCCGCCGGGAACGCCCGTTCGCGCGTGTTCCGTCGTGACGGGTGCAGGTGAGGAGGGTGAGCGTTCGTGAACAGATTCGCCTCGCGCGTATACTCGTTTCTCGGCCAGCGTCGCCGCTGGGTCGCGCTCGCGGCGTACGGCGCAGTGGCCGTCGCCGCGTACTTCCTCGCATTCCTGCTGCGCTTCGAGCTGAGCTGGCGTTCGGACTACACGACAACCGTAGTCCGGACGCTGCCGTTGCTCGTCATCACACGGCTCGTGTGCGCTCACGCGTTCCGGTTGCTCATGGGGCGGTGGCGCTTCGTCAGCACGCGGGACGTCATGCGGCTCGTCGCCGCGACGACGACGGGTACGTTCGCGTTCTTCGTGATGACGCGCCTGCTCCCGATCGCGCCGTCCGTCCCGCGGTCGGTGATCGTGGTGGAATGGATCCTGACCACGTACCTCACCGCGGGCCTGTGGATCGGCTACCGGACGGCGTTCGAGCGGGTGCGCTACCGGCGCGCCGGCGTCAACGGGCACGCCCGCCGGGTGCTGATCGTGGGCGCCGGCGAGGCCGGCAACCAGCTCGCGCGCGAGATGCGGCGCATCCCGACCGGGTACCACCCGGTCGGGTTCATCGATGATGACCCGGACAAGTGGGGCACGAGTCTCCAGGGCGTCGAGGTGCTCGGGCCGACGACCGAGCTGGCCGCGATCGCGGCGCGGGAGCAGGTGAAGGAGATCATCCTCGCCCTCCCCTCGGCCGCGCCCGCGGACCTGCGGCGAGTCGTCGAGTGCTGCGAGGCGACGTCGCTGCCGTTCAAGGTGCTCCCGGGCATTGCGTCCGTGCTGGCCGGCGAGGCGCGGGTGGATCAGCTGCGGGAGGTGCGAATCGAAGATCTGCTCGGCCGGGAGCCGATCCGTCTCGAATTGCCGGAACTCGCGGAGGACCTGCGCGGCCAGGCGGTGTTGATCACGGGGGCGGCGGGCTCGATCGGCTCCGAGCTGGCGCGCCAGGTCGCGCTGCACGCGCCGGCCGC
>DASVCS010000020.1:0-1017 GCA_036381495.1 Longimicrobiales bacterium | reverse complement strand
AGGTCGCGGAGATCTCGACGCATCACGTAGCGCGCGCCCGCGGCGTCCTCCTCCGCCTGCAGCGCTGACTCGTGCTCGTACATCTCCCGCCACTCGCGGACGAGCTGCTCCGTCGGCCGGTGCCTCAGCGCACCCTCCATCGCGACTGCCTCCATCTCGATCAGTGCCGGGTAGGGATCGGTGTGGGCTGTGCAGAGCGTCGCGCCGAGCTCCGCCGCGGCCTCCAGCGCGGAGTAGAACGGGCCGTACGGCGCGCCGTGCCGCCACTGCGAGACGGCCTGCTGCGAGACGCCCGCGGCGCGGGCGATGTTCTTCTGGCGGCGGGCTGAGAGCGCCACCAGCGCGCCGGCACGTGCGGCCAGACGGTCGCGCTCGACCGGGTCCCGTCTCCTCGTGGTGGCTGCTGGCATTCTGTCCTCCCTGCTGGAGATTTCGGGTCTGGCATCCAGTGATCCCGGGGAGAGGACTGTCTATCGTCCGCCGCCATGAGCGACGGACTCGAGCACATCAGCGCCGTCCTGGCCCGCGTCTTCCCCGAGCTCCTCCCGGAGCCGCGCCAGCAGGCGACGGTACTCGGCCACGATGTCCTCCGGCCGCTCGGCCCGGAGAAGATCCGACTCGGTGACGCCGCGAGCCTCGGCAACGAAGCGCACGGCCCGCTTCTCCAGGCGGGTGACCATCAGGGTGACCCGCTCCGACCGCCGTTCTTGCGCGGGTACGGTCATGGGCTGCATAGTGGATCTGGCGTATACTCTCACGAGTCCGCGGTTTCTTGCGCACCTCCGCAAGCCATATACGAATATGCGCAAGATCAGGGGGCGTGTCAAGGGGTATCTTACGGATCAGCGCAAGTGTCGGACCGGACGGAGTTTAGACGGCGGCTGGCCCTGGCGGTCGAGCAAAGTCCGCTCCGGCAGCGGGAGATCGCGGAGCGGCTCGGGGTCCGCGAGGCGACGGTGAGCGACTGGATGGCCGGCCGGACGGCCCCGAACCTGGACCAGCTCTTACGATTGCCCG
>DASVCS010000019.1:0-3652 GCA_036381495.1 Longimicrobiales bacterium | reverse complement strand
GGCGTGAAGGCGATCGCCGAGCGCATCCGGTGGGACGTGCGGATACGGACGCTCGGCGACGAGTTCAAGATCAACAACACCTACGTCTCGCTCTACAGTCGGCTGCTGCTGCACCGGCATCCGGAGCTGGCGGACGTGATCGAGACGCGGGAGAGGAGGAGCGCGTGAAGCTCTACATCGCTGGGCCCATGACGGGGCTCCCCGAGTTCAACTATCCCGCCTTCGAGCGGGCGCGGACAGACCTCGAAGCCGCGGGGTTCGACGTGCTCTGCCCCACGGACATCGGCGCAGACGCCGAGCCGGGCTCGCGGCCGTGGACGTGGTACATGCGCGCCGCGCTCCGCCAGGTGCTCGACGCGGACGCGCTGGCCGTGCTCCCGGGCGCGGCGTGCTCTCGCGGGGCGCTACTTGAGATCACGGTCGCGCGGGCACTCGGAATGGAAGTACGGCCGGTGGAAGCGTGGATGATCGAGCGCGCGGCGGTACCCGCATGACCCTCGACGAGCTCCTCTACGAGTGCGGCGAGATGTACAAGCGCCTGCCGCCGGAGAAGCAGCCGGGATACCTCGCGGCGCTGAACAGCATCGAGGGCGCGTGGGCGGACGCACGGCGGCAGATCGACGAGCGAATCACGAAGTGGATGCGCGCCGCGGAGCGCGATTTGGAGGGCTGACGATGGCGATGGATTGGTTCCGCTGGCACCACGGGACGACGACGGATCCGAAGTGGCGCGTCGTCGCGCGCCGGAGCGGCCAGCCGCTGTCGGCTGTGATCGCGGTCTGGGCCGCGATCCTCGAGTACGCCTCTGAGAGCGACCCACGAGGGACGATCGAGGGCATGGACGAGGAGGTCATGGCCGCCGCGCTCGACCTCGAGCCCGAGCAGATCCAAGCGATCCGGGACGCGATGCAGGGGCTCGTCCTCGACGGCGACCGGCTTACTGGCTGGGATCGGCGCCAGCCGAAGCGCGAGGATGATAGCGCCGAGCGGGTCCGGCGCCACCGCGAACGCAGGAGGGCGGAACCCGTTGAAGTGGCGGACGCTGGGGCCGGTGTAACGCAGTGTAACGCAGGCGAAACGCAGGGTAACGCCCCAGATACAGATGCAGATAGAGATGAAGATACATCCATCCATCCATCCTCCTCTTCGCACACGCGCGAAAGAGTCCCGCTTCGCGTTGTCGACGGCGGCACCTCCGCCACGCCGGGCCCCGGCCCGCCGCAGGCCAACCGCGAGGATATGGTGAGCGACGTGATCCGGGCGGCGAACCGAGGGATGGCGGCCAACCCCGCGATTGACCAGCGCCGATTCCGGCCGATCCCGACCAGCCACGGTTCGCGGCAGGATGTCCTCGATTGGCTCGATGCAGGAATCCCGCCTGATGTGATCGTCGCGGTCGTCGAGGACCGGGCCCGAGAGTACCGGCCCGATAAGCATCACCGGCAGATCAACACGATGGCGTATTTCGACGGCGCCGTCCGTGAGGCGTGGGAACGGCAGCAGAACACCAACGGAGAGCAGAATGGGAGCGATTGCAATCACCGCCGAGGATTTGCGGCAGAAGGCGGAAGAAAAACGCCGCGAACTCGGCCTGTCGCCCTCGGCGCAGGCGACCCGTCCCGGCGCAGCGGGTGGGTCTACGAGTGACGTGGATCTCACGGTCCGGCAGGTCTGCGAACGGTGCCAGCGTGAGTTCGCCGCGCCGGCCGTCCGCATGCTGCACCGCGTGGTCTGCACGCAGCGTGTCTGCGACGACTGCCGGGATACGATCGAGCGCGAGGCGGCGGAGGCCGAACGCCGCGAGGCCGAACAGCGCGCCGCGCAGCTCCGGTGCGAGCGAGAGGCCGGCGTCCTCGAGCACCTGCACCGCGCTGGCGTGAATCCGTGGGCGCATGGCCGCTGCACGCTCGACAGCTACGACGCGAGCGAATCGGGCCCGGCGCCGGTCCGTGCGGTTCGCGAGTTCTTGGCCGAAGCCCGCGAGGCGGGCCAGTACGATCCGGTCCGCGGGCTGTACTTGTTCGGCCCGACCGGGACCGGCAAGACACACCTCGCTGTCGCGGCCGCCCGCGAGCTGCTCCTCGACCCGGCGATCGTGCCGAGCGGGATCGTCGTCGACTATGCGCTGACGCTGATCTCCCGGATCCAGGACACCTACGCCACCGGCCGGAGCACGGACGAGATCCTGGACCGCCGGACTAACGCTCGCGTCTGGATCCTCGACGACCTCGGGACCGAGCGGCCGAGCGACGATGTTGTGCGGCGGCTCACCATGATCTTCGCGGAGCGCGAAGGCCGCCCGACGCTGGTCACGTCGAATTTTTCGCCGGACCAGCTCGAGCAGAGGCACCCGGAGTTCTTCCGGATGGCTTCGCGGTTCGGGCCGCGGAGCTTCCGCGTTGTCGAGGTCCGCGGCCGCGACCGCCGCTTCGACCGGCCCCGGAGGGCGTCATGACCCCGATCCGCGTGAAGCTGCCCTGGGCGGTGCTCGCCAGCGTCAACGACCGGGTCAACCGCGTCGGCGACCGGCTGCGGCTCACGACGCAGTACCGCCAGGCCAAGGACACCGCCCGGGCGCTGGTCGCCACGCAGACCCGGGACGCGCCGCTGCTGACCGGCCCGGTCGAGGTCCGGCTGCGGTTCTGGACGCCGGACAACCGGCGGCGCGACCCGGACAACCTGCTGAAGATGCTGCACGACGCCATGACCGGCATCTTGTACGAGGACGACGTGCAGATCCGGCGGCAGGTGTGGGAGGTCGCCGGCGTCGACCGCGCAACCCCCCGCGTCGAAATCGAGGTCGAGCCGCTCCGGGCGGTCGACCATGAGCGCGCCCCCATGACCACGGAGGTGTGAGATGCAGGCCCTGCAGGTCGAGCGAAGCCAATCGACGCCCGTGATCGCGGACGATGAACCGGCCGCCGGGGAGCCAACGGGGCTCGACCGTCCAGTGCGGCGCGTACCAGAGTTCGACCACTCGGCGCAGCTCGTCCGTCTATACGCGAGTCTCGCTGACCTCCGGGCCGCCGCCCTGGCGCACCTCCGCGACGACGCGATCAGGACAGGACTGCTCATGGAGCAAGTGGACTCACGCCTGTACGCCGTGATCAGGCGGGTAGAGTGCGTGATACAGGACTTTGTTGATACAGTCCGTTGCGAGCGGCGGGAGCAGCCGGCGCAGGCAGACCTATTCATGGAGGTGCGATGATGGCGACCGACGGTAGCGATGGCGGCGTCGAGTATGTGCGGGCCGACCTGCACGCCGCCGAAATCGCCCGCCTGGAGCGCTACCTGTCCGATGCGCGAGAGGAGATCCGGCGGCTACGGGAGGCGCTGGAGATGGTCGCCCACAGTCCACAGACGAATTGCCTATACTACGACAGGCACGAGGAAAATTGCGACTGCGTTGGCGATGAGGTCCGCCGTGTCCTCGGCTGTACAGTAAGGAGAGGAGAAGATGGTAAGTGAACGGCCCGATCGCGATCCGGACCTCATCATCAGCAATACGCTAGTGGCCGCCCGAGACGACATCGCACACCTCACCCACGAGCTGCAGGCGGCGAGGGAGCGGGAGCGGCGCCTGTGCCGTGCGCTGGGCGACCTGATCGGCCTGGCGGAGGCGGCGATGCGCGAGGCCGACGACTGCGGCGGC
>DASVCS010000018.1:0-1251 GCA_036381495.1 Longimicrobiales bacterium | reverse complement strand
GTGCTGCTCTACCCTCCACGGATACGGAACGGCGGGTCGCCCGGCGGGCGGCGGAGTGCCGCGGCGGGCGAAGCCGTCGAAATGTTCTCCCGGCCGGGCCGCGGCGCAAGGCGGTTCGTCCCACCGCGCATCCCGGAGGCGGCATCCGGTCGGGGCCGACATCGACGCGAGGTCGAATGACGGCTGTCGTCTTGATCCATCCCGCGCGTTTCTTCATTCTGCAGCGCTTTCCGCTCGCCGAGGCGCAGCACCTGATGCTCATCAACGTGCTGCTGGTGCTGCTCATCGTCGGCTTCTCGGGCGGGATCGCGCTGGTGCTGGTGCGGCGGAGCATGCGGGAGCGGGTGAAGGCGGCGCGGCTGGCGGCGATGGGGACGGCGACGGCGCGGATCCTCCACCAGGTGAAGAACCCGTTGCAGACGATCCTGCTGCACGCGGAGATGCTGGAGGACGAGACGCTGATCTCGGATGCGGCGCTTCGGCGGGAGATCTGCCAGGCGATCGTGGGCGAGGCGATGCGGATGACGGATCTGCTGTCGGGGTTGTCGGCGTACGCGGCGGGGGTGGGGCGGCGGTTGACGTTCGTGCCGATGGAGCTGGACGCGCTGGTGCGGGAGGTGGCGGGGCTGGTCGAGCGGGAGGGTGCGCACGAGGGGGTGAAGGTGCGGATCGGCGTGCTCGACCCGGCGGTCGTCGCGGGGGATGCGGTGTTCCTGCGGGAGGCGGTCGGGAACGTGCTGCGGAACGCGCGCGAGGCGTTGCGGGAGCGGCGCGGCGGCGGCGACCCGGTGCTGGAGATCGAGGTGCGCCGGCGCGGCGCGGAGGTCGTCGTCGCGGTCAGCGACAACGGTCCGGGGATGGAGGCGGAGCGCGTGGCGCAGGTGTTCGAGCCGTTCGTGACGTCGAAGGGGAAGGGGATGGGGTTGGGGCTGCCGATCTGTCGGGAGATCGTGGAGGGGCACGGCGGCCGGGTCGAGCTTCGCTCGAAGCCGGGTGCCGGGACCACGGTGCAGTTGATCCTGCCACTCGCGGCGTCCGCCGCCGCGCATCAGCCGGCATAGAGTCTGCGAGACCGGAGGGCGGTCGGCACGCCGGCCGCGCGGTGCATCCCGTCACCGGATCCGGTCCATCATGGCACACGCACGACGAAAGTTCGGGCTGCTCACGGGGGGCGGCGACTGTCCGGGGCTGAACGCGGTGATCCGGGCGGCGGCGCACCGGTGCGCGCGTCTGGGCGTGGAGCTGATCGGG
>DASVCS010000017.1:0-18247 GCA_036381495.1 Longimicrobiales bacterium | reverse complement strand
GGGCAACTTCGGCAGCATTGATGGGGACAGTGCGGCGGCGTACCGCTACACGGAGGCGCGGCTGGCGCGGATCGCCACGGAGTTGCTGGCGGACATCGAGCGCGAGACGGTGGATTTTGCGCCGAACTTCGATGACCAGCGCACGGAGCCGACGGTGCTGCCGGCGCGCATTCCGAACCTGCTGATCAACGGCAGTTCGGGGATCGCCGTCGGCATGGCCACCAACATCCCGCCCCACAACCTCCGCGAGGTCGCCGCGGCGTTCCGGCATCTGATCGAGGATCCCGACTGCACGGTCGACGCGCTCATGCGGCACCTGCCGGGTCCGGACTTCCCGACGGGCGGGTTCATCCTGGGAGTGGATGGGATTCGCGATGCGTACCGGACCGGACGCGGGCGCATCATCATGCGGGCGCGGGTCCAGAAGGAGGCGCGGCGTGGAGGCAAGGAGCAGCTCGTGGTCACGGAGCTGCCGTACGGCGTCTCGAAGTCCCGGGTGATCCAGCAGATCGCGGATCTGGTCCGGACGCGCAAGACCGAGGACATCGCGGACCTGCGCGACGAGTCGGACCGCGACGGGATGCGCATCGTCATCGAGCTGAAGCGCGGCGCGCAGGTCCGGCCGATCCTGAACCTGCTCTACAAGCAGACGTATCTCCAGGCCACCTTCGGCGTCATCACGCTGGCGCTCGACGGCGGTGTACCCCGGGAGCTGACGCTCAAGGACCTGCTCGAGCGCTACCGCGACCACCGGCTGGAAGTCGTGCGCCGCCGCGCCGCCCACGACCTCGAACGCGCCCGCGCCGAGGCGCACGTCACCGAGGGGCTGCTCATCGCGCTCGACCACATCGACGCGGTGATCACGCTGATCCGCAAGGCCAAGGACCGCGATGATGCGAGCGCCAGGCTGCGCAACCGCTTCTCGCTTTCGGAGGCGCAGGCGGACGCGATCCTGAACATGCGCCTCCTCAAGCTCACGGCACTCGAAACGCGGGAGCTGAAGGACCGGCTCAAGGCACTACAGAAGGAGATCGCGGAACTCGAGCGGCTGCTGGGCAGCCGCAAGCGGCAGCTCGCGCTCGTGCTCGCGGAACTCGATGAGGTGGTCGAACGCTATGGCGATGAGCGGCGCACCACCATCCTCGAAGGCGGCGATTCGGACTTCGCGGTGGAAGACCTCGTCGCGCAGGAGGAGGTGGTCATCACCGTCAGCCATCAGGGCTACATCCAGCGCATCCCGATCGCCACCTACCGGCGCCGGGTCACCAGCGGCAAGGCGCTCGCGGGGATGGAACGCTACGCGGATGACTTCCTCGAGCACGCCTTCATCGCGAGCACGCACGACACGCTCCTCTTCTTCACCACCGCGGGCGCGGCGTACGCACTCCCGGTCCGCGAGGTCCCGGAGGCCGCGCGATCGAGCCGCGGCCGCGCGCTCGGCCAGCTCCTCGAGATGGCGAGCAACGAGCGCGTGGCCGCACTGGCCGCGGTCTCCGAGTTCACGCCGGAACGCTCGCTCGTGTTCCTGACCACACACGGCACCGTCAAGCGGACCGGCCTCGACCAGTTCGCCAACACTCGCGCATCCGGGATCCGCGCGATCAACCTCCAGAAGGGCGACCGCGTCCTCGACGTGCAGATCTCCGATGGATCGAGCGACATCGTCCTCGTTACCCGCCGCGGCCAGGCGATCCGGTTCCGCGAAGACGACGTCCCGCTCATGGGTCGCGCCGCTCGAGGCGTCCGCGGGATCCAGCTACGGAAGGGCGACGAAGTCGTCGGCATGGTCGTCGTCCGCCGCGAAGCCACCCTCTGCACCGTCACCGAGCGGGGCTTCGCCAAGCGCACGCCGGTCGCGGACTACCCCGTTCAGCGCCGCGGCGGCATCGGCAGCAGCACGCTCCAGGTCACCCCCCGGACCGGCCCGCTCGTCGCCGCCAAGGAACTCGTCCCGGGCGATGAGCTGATGATCCTCACGTCCAGCGGCGCATCGGCACGCGTCGCCGCCAGGGACGTCCCCGTCCAGGGCCGCGCGACCCAGGGCAAGCAGCTCGTCGATCCCGGGGACGGCGCACGCGTCATCGAAGTCGCCCGCGCCGCCCGCGACCGCGGAACCGAGGACCGCTCCCGGGACGCCGGCCTCGGCACCGAGAAACCGACCACCGTGGCCGCGACGGCCGAAGGGTAACGCCAGGTCCGGCACGACCCCCGCCCCACCGTTCCCGTCCCCCCGTGCGCGTGCGCGAGCGGATGCGCGTGCGCGTGCACGGCCCGATCCTCCCACCCCCGCTTCCCGCTCCCGGTCGCCCCCATCCCGTAAACGTAAACGTTGCCGCTCCCGCTCCCGTTCCCGGCCGTTCCTGGCCACGCCCGGTCACTCCAGCCCTAGCCCGAACCGCCTCACTCCCCCTCGATCGCCTCCAGAAAGAGCACCAGCTCGCGGTCGAACTCGGCCGGCTGCTCGAGGTTCGGCACGTGGCCGGCGCCGTCGATCACGCGTAGCCGCGCGTCCGGAATCTCTTCCGCCATCCGTTCCGCTTCCGCCGCGGGGATGATCGCGTCCTCCGACCCGCGCAGCACCAGCGTCGGCACGTCGATGGTCGGGAGCAGCGGCGTCGAGTCCGGCCGCTCGGCCATCGCCATGAGCGCCGCCACGAGCGTCGCGCGGGGCGTCGCCTCGATCATCTCACGGACCCGCTGAACCACCTCCGGCCGTTCGCGCCGGGTCTGCTCGGACAGCAACGTCGGGAGCATCACCTCCGCGACCGCGGCCGCTCCCTCCCGCCGGATGCGCGCGGCCAGACCGTAACGGGCGCGCCGCGCGTCGTCGGTGTCGGCGGCCGCACGCGTGCTGCACAGGACCAGGGCGCGAACGCGATCGGCGTGCGCCCGCCAGAGCGCGAACGCCACGTAGCCCCCCATCGACAGCCCGCAGATCACGGCGCGCTGGATCTCGAGTGCGTCCAGCAGATCCACCAGATCCTCGGCGTGCGCCTCCATCGACAACCCCTCCTCCCCTGCCTCGGCGCGCGTGCCCCCGAACCCGCGCAGGTCCGGCGCGATCCAGCGCCAACGCCGGGGCAGCCGATCGAGCTGGTCGCTCCAGAGACCGCTGTGGAAGGGGAAACCGTGGATGAAGACGACGGGCGCGCCGCGCCCCGCTTCACGCCAATACATGCGGATGTCGTTCACCACCGTTTCCATGGCTCCTCCGTTCTCACGCCGACACCGTCCCGCCGCTCCGGTCCGGCCACGCCGTGCAACCCGCACGCCGCGCCATCGGGTCGCCGGCCAGATCCCGGATGACCAACGCCGCTCGCGCCGGATCGGCGCGAGCGGCGTCCTCCACGAACCCGCCGCCGCGGGCTGGACCCATCCAGCCCGCGGCGGCGCCATCACGACCCCGGGCGAGCGCTACAACCCGAGCGAGGCACGGATGATCGGATCGATCCGCTCCGGCGTCCACAACGGCTCGAACGTCAGCCGCACGTCCGCGCTCTCCACGCCGTCCACCGCTTCCACCGCCGCCCGCGCCTCCTCGACGATGCGGCCCGCCACCGGGCACATCGGTGACGTGAGCGAGATCGCCAGGTCCACGTGACCGTCCTGAATGTCGATGTCGTAGACCAGGCCGAGCACCACCAGATCCAGGTCCAGCTCCGGATCCTTGACGCCGCGAAGCGCCTTCTTCACATCCCGTTCGGTGACCATCGAATCTCCCGTTTCTGCGCATCCCCGCGGCCGTACGACCGCGACCGTGCCTCCACATGCCGGTCCGGCCGACGTCCGCGAGTCGTTGCCGATCAGGTACCCCGCCCGCCGCACCGCGGTCCGTGCGCCCGCGCCTCGCACCCCACGGCGCGACCCGCCGCAAGGCGGTTCCCGTGCCCGCTTCACCCGCGCGGTCGGGCTGCCGAGAATCCTCGATATGCGCACGTGCACGCATCACGGGCAACCCGTCGCCACCAATGCCCACCGGCGACAGGCTTGCCCCGATGGCGCGCTGCCGGCATCTTTACAGGAGATCGTTCCACGACTGCAGGACCACGTCGGCGTCCAGCCGCTCCGCATCGGGAGCCGCACTCCATGCCCCTCGAAGTGCAGCGAAGCACCCCCGCGACGCCGCGCGCCGGCGCGTCGGACGCGGTGTCCGCGCTCCACGTGACGTGCTGGGGGACCCGCGGCTCCATCCCCGCGCCCGGACCGGCCACCACCGGCTTCGGCGGCAACACCTCCTGTCTCGAGGTTCGTACACCCGATGGCCACCAGTTGATCTTCGATGCGGGGACCGGCATCCGCGCGCTCGGCCGGCGCCTCGTCGAGGGTCCCGATCCGGCCCACGCCGACCTCTTCCTGACGCATTTCCACTGGGACCACATCCAGGGCGTGCCGTTCTTCGCGCCCCTCTACGACGCCCGCACGACCCTGCGCATCCACGGCGCGGCACAGAACGGCGTGGACATCCGTACGCTCTTCGCCGCCCAGATGATGCCCACTTACTTCCCGGTCCCCTACGATGCTCTCGCCGCCAGGATCGAGTTCTCGCACCTCGATGAACAGGCCTGGCGGCGGGGCGGCGTCGAGGTCGCGGCCGTCCGCACCCGCCATCCCGGGACCACGTTCGGCTACCGCATCCGCACCCGCGCCGGCGCGGTCGCCTACATCCCGGACAACGAGCTCGTCGGCGCGGATTACCCCGTCGGCGAGAACTGGCGCGCCGAGCTCGTCGACTTCCTGCACGGCGTCGAGATCCTGTTCCATGACGCCATGTTCACCGATGACGAGTACGCCGCGCGCGAGGGCTGGGGCCACAGCACGTTCCACCAGGCGATCGAACTCGCCGAAGAAGCCGGAGTCCGACGACTCCTCTTCTTCCATCACGCGCCCGACCGATCCGACGAGGAACTGACCGCCATCGTCGAGGCACTGCGCGCCGACCTCGCGCGCCGCAACGCCACGCTCGAAATCGGCGCCGCCGCCGAAGGCACGACGCTCGAACTCGCGGCGACATCAGAGGAAACACCCGTCTCCCCGGCAACCGGACAGACGGATCGAGGAGCATCATGAGTCAGCAGGCAACGCCCGCCGAGCCGCGGGCAGTACTCTATCACGGTGCCGCCGCGCCACTCGCCGCGGCACACGCCGCGTTCGAGGCCGAAGGCGTCGCGCGCTACGCCCTCTCGGATTGGACGGAGCTGCCGCCCGAATTCCCCGATCTGCCCACCGTGCTCGTCCTCGACGCGGCCCTCGCCGCTGCGCCGGAATTGCACCAGATCCTCGAACGTTTGCCGGAAACCGTGAGCCTCGTCGCGGCCGACGACGCCGTCGATGCACAGGTCGCCCGGACCGGCCGCGTGCTCCTCGCACTCCCCGACAACGCCGACCTCGATCGCCTGCTCCGCACGCTGCGGCTCGCCTTCCAGCACTCGGCCGCCCGCCTCGTAGCGGAAAACGCCCGCCGCGAACTCGAACGGACACGCAACGAACTGCACGAACTCAGCCGCACCGGGATGGCGCTCATGACCGAGCGCGACCCCGAACGGCTCCTGGTCGAGATCCTCAACCGCGCGCAACGGCTCACCAACAGCGATGCAGGCAGCCTCTACCTCGTCGAACAGGCCGGCACCGAGCGACGCCTGCGCTTCGCCGTCGCCCGTAACGACTCGATCCCGGACCTGCCCATCGCCCGGCACGTCCTCGCCCTCGACCCCTCGAGCCTCGCCGGCTACGTCGCAACCACCGGAGAGACCCTCGTCCTCGAGGACGCCTACCTCCTCCCCGAAACCGTGCCCTACTCCTTCAACCGCAGCTTCGACGAACGCTTCGGCTACCGCACCCGCTCCGTCCTCGTCGTCCCCATGCTCGACCACCGCGATGAGATCGTCGGGGTACTCCAACTCCTGAACCGCAAGCGCGAAGGCGCCGGGCCGATCACCGATGATGCCGCCGCCGACCGGTACGTCCTCTCCTACGGCGAACGTGAGGTCCGGCTCGTCCGCTCGCTCGCCGGACAGGCCGCGGTCTCCATCGAGAACTCGAGCCTCTACCGCGAGATCGAACGCATCTTCGAGAGCTTCGTCAAGGCCGCCGTCTCCGCCATCGACCAGCGCGACCCGAGTACCGCCGGCCACAGCGTCCGCGTCGCCTCCCTCACCTGCGACATGGCCGCCATCCTCGCCGAACACGGCCGCGGCCGCCTCGCCGGCCGCCGCTTCAGCCGCGAACAGATGCGCGAACTCCGCTACGCCGCTCTCCTCCATGACTTCGGCAAGGTCGGCGTCCGCGAAGAGGTCCTCGTCAAAGCCAAGAAACTGCCGCCGTTCCTCGAAGAACGCGTCTCCGCGCGCTTCGACCTCATCCGCCGAACCCTCGAGGCGGAATACCACCGCCGCCGCGCCGAACGACTCGAACGCTACGGCCCCAGCGGCCTCGACCACGCCCTCGAAGAGGAGTTCCGCCGCGAACTCGCCGAACTCGATCGGCTCCAGGCCGCCGTCCGCGCCGCCAACGAGCCATCCATCCTCCCCGAAAAGAGCGCTCGGGTCCTCGACGAAATCGCGCGCCGCACGTTCCGCGGCCTCCGCGGCGAACAGATCCCCTACCTCACCGAGGAGGAACTGCACTTCCTCGCCATCCCCAAGGGGAGCCTCGACGACCACGAACGGCGCGAAATCGAATCGCACGTCGAGCAGACCTACCGGTTCCTCGCTCAGATCCCCTGGACCGATGACCTGCGCAACGTCGCAGAGATCGCCTACGGCCACCACGAGAAACTCGATGGCCGCGGCTACCCGCGCGGGATCCGCGGAGACCAGATCCCGGTCCAAACACGGCTCATGACCATCGCCGACATCTTCGATGCGCTGACCGCCGCCGATCGGCCCTACAAACGCGCCGTCTCGACCGACGACGCCCTCGACATCCTCGTCGCCGAGGCCAAAGAAGGCATGCTCGACATGGAGCTGGTCGAGATGCTGATCGAGAGCAAGATCTACGAACGCATCGTGAACACCGACTGGCGCACGTTGTGATATCGGGTTCGCGTGGGCTGTGCGTGGTTCGGGGTGACCCCCGGGAGCGGGAGCGGGAGCGGGAACGTTTACGTTTACGGGCACGGAGGGCGCTCCCGTTTCCCGTAAACGTAAACGTTCCCGCTCCAGGCGGCGTAGCCGCCGCTCCCGTTCCCGCGCAGTAACGATGACCGGCTCACGCGAACTTGAATAACACGGGCCCGTTCGCCCGTCGGATGCGCTCCCTCCACCCCACCCGCGACACGCTTCGCGCCCACCGGGGTATGAGTTCTCCACCCGCGCCGCGCGCGGACCCCGGAGCATGAAACGGCCGTTCACGCACGCACGAGTTGCTCTTCCGAACGGGTTCGCTCGACCAGGGCGCGGCTCGATCCCGATCCGGCCGGCATCGCAGGCGCCGACCGGATGCCGGTCCGGGCGCGATCCGACAGACCACGCACGCTACGCGGAGGGGTACCCGTGCACATCACCATCGAATACTGCGGCGTCTGAAATTACGAGCCGCGAGCCTCCAGTCTGGAGGCCAGGATCAGGGAGGCGTTCCCCGATGCCGACGTCGAGCGGATCCGCTCGAGCGGCGGCGTTTTCGAGGTCCGACGCGACGGGGAACTGATCTTCTCCAAGAAACAGGCGGGTCGGCATCCGACGTGGGAGGAGATCCGTGAACGACTCGGCTGAGTGACAGCGAACGATGACACGACCGATCCGACGCGTCGCGCTGAACACCGGCGGCGGCGATGCACCCGGGCTCAACGCCGTGATCCGCGCGGCCGTGCTCGCGGGGCTGAACCAGGGTTGGGAGATGTACGGCATCCACAAGGGATACGGCGGACTGCTCGGTGAGGAGTCCGTGGTCCGTCTCGATCAGAACGCGGTCCGTGGGATCACGCACCTCGGCGGCACGATCCTGGGCACGACGAACCGCGGCAACCCGTTCGAGTGGCCCGTCCCCCAGCCGGACGGAACGGTCGCCGTGGTGGACCGCTCCGATGAGGTCGTCGAGGCCTTCCGCCGCCTCGAATTCGATGCGCTCATCGCCATCGGCGGGGATGGCTCGCTCAACATCGCCAATGGACTGGCGAAGAAGGGGCTGCCCGTCGTCGGTGTCCCCAAGACGATCGACAACGATCTCGCGGCCACGCAGGTCAGCTTCGGTTTCCACACGGCCGTCCAGACCGCCAGTGATGCCATCGACAAGCTGCACTCGACGGCCGAGAGCCACGAGCGCGTCATGGTCGTCGAGGTCATGGGCCGGCACACCGGCTGGATCGCGCTCCATTCCGGCGTCAGCGCGACCGCCGACGTCATCCTGATCCCGGAGATCCCCTACGACATCGAGCGCGTCTGCGACAAGGTCCGCGAACGCGATCGCACCGGCCGCCGCTTCGCCATCATCGTCGCGGCCGAGGGCGCCCGGCCGATCGGCGGAGAAGCCGCATTCATCGAACCGGCCGGCCCGGGGCACGCCGCACGCTACGGCGGCATCGCCGACCGCATCGCACGGGACGTTGCCGAGCGAACCGGGAAGGAGACTCGCTCACTCGTCCTCGGTCACCTCCAGCGCGGCGGCTCGCCCACCGCCTACGACCGCCTCATCGCGCTCCGCTTCGGCGCCGCCGCCATCCGCTGCGTCGCGGAACGACGCTTCGGGACCATGGTCGCCCTCGATCCACCCGCCGTTCACGCCGTCCCCCTCGCCGACGCGATTCGCGAGATCAAACGCGTCGCACCCGACTCCGATACCGTCCAGACGGCCCGCGACCTCGGGATCAGCTTCGGGGATTGAACACGGATCGCGGCGGCACCCGACAGCCGCCGCCGGGATCACGCTGGAACTGCCGCGAACGGAAGCGGGCGGCCGTACCGGGCCTCCGCTTCCACGATTGCGCCGGCGGCAGTGGGACGCTCGGGGCGGGCGGGCGGGGCGATCGCCCTCAAATCAGCGATCGGATCAGACGATCGAGCTCCGCCCGGTCCGGCGGCAGATCGAAATAGCCGGCCCCGTCCTCCGGGAGGTCGATCTCCGAACCGCGCCGCGAACCGCTGAAGTAGATGATCGGGATCCCGGCCCTGCGCACCGCCGCGAGCCGCTGCGGCGGAAGATCCAGATCGCAGAGGACGACCCGGCAGGAACGCAGACGTGCGCCGGCCCGGCCGACATCCTCACCCGGGATGCTGACCGCGCGCCAGCCGAACGGGACCACGAAGTCCTTGATAAGCTGACTGATCCAATCGTAGGTCGCGACGATCGCCACGTCGCAGCGGTCAGCCGGGTCCGTCACCGTTGACGTGTTGAGTTCGATCGGGGAGAACCAACGGTCGGCGCCTGGGCGCCGGTCGAGGGGTCAGGCCATCATCACCCAATATTCCGGTTCGACCGCCGAATCGCAACCTCCAGCCGAGATCCGGCGTTCGGACTGGCCCGCCCGGCCGCCTGCACGGGCACAAATGGCGCCGCCGCGGGGTACCGGTCGTGGCTCTACTCCGCCCACCGACGGGAGGGAATCATGCGCAGAGCGGGTCCCTTCGTACTGGCCGCGATCATCCTGACGGCGGTGACGCTGGCCGTCGCGGCCGAACGCCGGCAGTCAGCTCCGGCGGGCGGCGCCGCGCCCGACGCCTTCAGCGCCACGATCACCGTCTACAAGAGTCCGACGTGCGGCTGCTGCAACAAGTGGATCGAGCACCTGCGTGAGCACGGCTTCCAGGTCATCGCCCACGACACGACGGAGATGGCGCAGGTCAAGGACGCGCACGGCGTCGCTCGCGCGTTGCGGTCGTGCCACACCGCCATCGTCGATGGCTACGTGATCGAAGGCCACGTTCCGGCGGACGTGATCCAGCGGCTCCTCGCCGAGCGTCCCGAGTTGGCCGGGCTCGCCGTGCCGGGGATGCCGATGGGAGCGCCCGGGATGGAGGGCCCGCGGGCGGAGCCGTACGACGTCATCGCCTTCGATCACGAGGGGCGCACCAGCGTCTACGCCCACCGCTGAGCGTATCGCCGCCTCAGCCGCCCGCCGCGCCGGCATCGGCGGCGGCAAGACCGAGGTGCCGGATCACCGCCGCCGGCGTCGGGAACGCCGGCGCGTCGAACGACGCGATGCGGCGGAGGAACGCCTCGCGGTCGTCCTCTCCCTTGGCCCACAACGCCGCCGCCGGCCGTACGCCCGCCGCGGCGGCCGCCTCGAGGTCGCTCGCCGAATCGCCCACGTAGAACGCCGCCCCGGGATCGGCACCGAGCCGATCGAGCGCCAGCCGGAGCCCTTCCGGGTCGGGCTTCGGCTCGATGACGTCATCATCGAAGACCAGCACATCGAAGCGGCCGAGCGCCTCCCGGGCGCGCGTCAGCTCCCACGAGCGGCGGCTCTTTCCTGTCACGATCCCGAGCCGCGCCCGCGCCGTCCGCAACGTCGCAAGCATCTCCGGCACGCCGTCGTAGATGCCGCGGAAGTATTCGTCATGCAGCTCCGCGTACGCCCGGTAGAAATCCTCCATGCACGCCGCCAGCCGCTCCTCGCCGACCACGTCCCGCAGGAACCGCAGCTCGGAGCGCGGTCGTAACGCGAGGATCTCCTCCTGCGTCAGCTCCCGCCCCACGTACGGCAGCACCGCTCGCCGGTAGCAGGCCATGTAGAGGCGCCGCGTATTGATCAACGTGCCGTCGAGATCGAAGAGCACGACCAGCGCGCCGGCATCCGCGACCCTCCCCTCCGCCGGCGCTCTCCCGGCGCGGCCCGGTTCCTCTCGCGCGGCCGCGGTCAATGGCCTCGCTGCCCGATGGGCGTCCCCGGCGGCACGGCGCGCGGCTCGGATGGCGCCGTCGGCGCGTCCCGCCGCTCCAGGAACCGGCGGATGTCACGCACGGCGAGCGCGCGGTGCGCGGCCTCGACGGGATCATCGGTCGCGGAACTCTCGAGCCGGTCGGCCAGTCCGGCCAGGTGCCACTCGGCGATACCGCGAACCTCGACCGTCGCGCGTCCGTCCCCGGCCAGTGCGATGAGGCCGTCGAGCACGGCCCGCTCCGCGACGCGGTTGAGCGCCGCGGCGCCGGCATCACCGGACCGCTCCGCTCCCCACGTACCGTCGATGAGCCGGCCGACGACCTCGTCGAACGAGGGATTGGCCGCGTCTCGGGCGTGGAACGAGACGACGCGCGCCGCGCGTTGGCGGTCGAGCACGCCGTCCACGACGAACGAGGCAAGCGCACGCGCCGTGCCGAGCGGATCGAACGCCGGCGCCGCCTCCTGCGGCAGGATCCAGTCCGTGCCGCCGTAACCGAACGGCCGCGGCGGGATCATCTTCGCCACCTCCTCGGGGATGGCGAGCGCCTCGGGCTGGAGCGCGGCGATCAGGCGGTCCAGCGCCGCACGCTGCCGCGCCGGCTCGAGGATGCGCGTGGGCGCCTGCCCATCGCCCGCCAGCGCGTAGGTGTAGTCCATGCCGCCCACGGCCTTGATGGCGGCTTCGAGGGCGTAGCGGTGGTGCAGGTAGACGGGCGTGAACCGCTCGGCGAGCAGCCACATCGGCTCACCGGGCTCGATCGCCGCGACGCTGAAGTTGTCGAGCAGGACTTCACGAACTTTCATGGTCCGGTCGACCTCGGCCACGGCATCGCTGCCGTTGAGCCAGCGCGTGGCCAGCGGGATCGAGCCCGAATTGCCCGCGTCCTGGTCGGCGATGAAGCGGAGGCCGCGCTGGATCGCATCCTGGACGAGTGCTTCGAGCCCCGCTGCCTCCGCCTCCGGCGTCGGGTACGGCGTGTACGCGTACCGGATCGCCAGGGTGTCGTACGCGCCCGGACCGCTGCGGTACGCATCGGAGAGGTCCAGGCGGCCGTCGGCATCCAGCTTGATCAGTGGTCCAGGATAATCCATGACCGACGCGCGGCCGTAGCTGCCCGCGATGAAGTTGTGCGAGAGACCCAGCGTGTGTCCGACCTCGTGCGCGGCGTGCTGCCGGCGGCGCGCCATGGCGAACGCCTCCGCATCGGCATCCGGATCGAGCGCCGCGATCCAGTCGCCGGGTGTCACGCCACCCAGTGCGCACTCGAACCACGCGCGCTGGCCATCGGCCACGGACGGCCGCGTGCCCGCCCAGATGTTGTAGTCCGTCAGCGAGCGGTAGGTGTCCATCCGGACCGCCGCCTTGATGATCTCGCCCGTCCGCGGGTCGCGGAACGACGGCCCGATCGAGAAGCCCGGCGTGCTGCGGTGCACCCACTGGATCACCGAGTAGCGCGCATCCATCGGATCCGCGCCGGGCGGCAGGTCCTTCACCTGGAACGCGTCGATGAAGCCCGCCGCCTCGAATACCTCGTTCCACCACATCGCACCCTCCCGGACCGCCGTGCGGTACGGCTCCGGTATGGCCGGATCCAGGTAGTAGACGATCGGCTCGGCCGGCCGGCACGGCGGCGCATCACCCGGCGCACACTCGAGGCGCCAGCGCGTGATCCACCGCGTCTGGTACTTCTCGTCCAGCGGACGGGCGAAGTCGTAGAACGTGATCGGAAACAGCCCCACCCGCGGATCGAACGCCCGCGGCTCGTATCCCGGCGGCGGCAACTGCACGAACGAATGGTGCTCCCGCAACGAGAGCGACCGGCCATCCGGCGTGTGCCGCCGGATCTCCCGCCCGGGATCGTCGCTCGCAAACGTCAGCAGCGCCTCGACCTCCGTGTTCTCCGGAAACGCCTTCGTGCGCGGCAGCCAGATCGCGCTCCGCTCCGCGTCCAACCGGAACGAACCCTCGTCCGCGCGCCGCAGCGAGCCCCGCACATCGAACGCGTCCGCCAGGAAGAACTCCGTCGCATCCACGAGCACCCGGCCGCCGTCCTCCGCCACGATCGGGAACGCGCCCCGCACCGAGATCGCGAACGACTCGCGCACCGACCGGATCAACGCCTGATCATCCGTCCGCGCACGGTAGTCCATGTTCCGCTGCACCAGCAGCAGCCGCGGTCCGTGGCGCTCGAAGTGCACCACCGCCTCATCGCCGATCGTGCCGCGATCCAGCCCGAGCGCGTCCGAGCCGATCCCGGTCGCCAGCGAGGTCAGGTACAGGAACTCCTCGTCCAGCCGCGCGACCTCGAGCAGCAGCTTGCCCGTCTTCGCCTCATAATAGAACGGGAAGAAGCCGTCATGGCGCTCGAGCCCGGCCGTCCTCGCGGCGATCGTCGGGATCGCCTGCCCTTGGGCCGGGCGCTGCGCGGGCGCGGTCGCGTACGCGAAGAAAGGCAGAATCAGCGCGGCGGGGTACGCCCATCGGATCATCGGAACCTCCGGATACCGTTCAGGGCCGGTCGGCGCGACGGCCGGGAATCGTCGTGAACGAACCAATCTGTGGCGCCGGCAGCGGCGGGGTCAAGCCGGCGCGCCGCGGCACGGCGCCTACCGTGATGTCGACGCTGCCGCGGCGGCTGCCGTTCGGACGGCCGCCTGTACATACGGCCCGGTAGCGCGTGCGACAAGGAGCAGAATCGGCGTGGCGGGGTACGCACGTCGGGTCATCAGGGCCTCCGGATTCCGTTCCGGTCCGGCCGGTCGGGGGACGGCCGGAAACGGTCTCGACTGGCGTCATCGGCGCGTCCGGCGGCGATTGCGTCGAGCGGAGCACCCGGGGCGGCACCGCGCGGGCCGGCGTCCGACCCGTCGCTCGGCGCGATGCATCGGCGCAGCGACGCCGCGGCGCGCACGCGAACGCCCCGTGAATCCCCGGCCGCACGGGTCCCGTACGGAGCGGGCGGACCTATTCATCCATGGAGGCGCGGATGTTCAGATTGGTGCTCTACGGAGTCGGCGGGATCATCGCGATCGCCGCCGGACTCAAGCTCATCGCGATCCTGCTCGGTTCGCTGATCGGGATCCTGGGCTTCGTGGTCTTCCGGATCCTGCCGCTGGTCCTCATCGGCTGGCTGGTCATGAAGCTGTGGAAGAGCTGGAAGCAGCGACCGGCGTGACCGGCGCCCGTCGCTCGATGTCCGCGCCCGGTCCGCGGCCGCCCACCACGACCCGCCGGGTCGACCGGCCGGGCGCGCCGGCGCAGCGGGGCCGCCGCGCCGGATGAGCCCGAACTGGACATCGTCGCCGCCGCGACCCATCGCGCGCGGTGACGAGGTGCACCTCTGGCGCATCCAGCTCGACGTCGCGACGCTCGATGCGCCCGATCTGCTCCCCCTGCTCTCGCCCGACGAGCGTGCGCGCGCGGACCGGCTGCGTATCCCTGCGCGGCGTGATGCCTTCGTCACCTGCCGCGGCCTGCTCCGCTGCGTCCTCTCCCGGTATCTCGACGTCGCGCCGGATCGGCTCCGCTTCCGCTGCGGGCCCTCGGGCAAACCGGTCCTCGAGGATGCCACGGGGCCGGACGCGCTCGAGTTCAATCTCTCCCACTCTGCCGGCATTGCGCTCCTCGCCGTCACGCGCGAGCGCGCCATCGGCGTGGATGTCGAGCGGATCGACCCGCGCGCCCCCGTAGAACGCCTTGCGGCCCGGTACTTCTCGCCGCGTGAGGCCGCCGCGATCCGGGCGCTCCCCGAGCCGGACCGGCCGGGTGCTTTCTTCGCGCGCTGGACGTGCAAGGAGGCGTTCGTCAAGGCCCGCGGCGACCGCCTTCGTCCGGCGCTCGGTCGCGTCGAGGTCTCACTCGAGCCGGACGGATCCGGCGCCGTCCTGAACGTGAGTGGAGATCCGGACGCGTCCGCCCGCTGGCGAGCCGTTCGGCTCGCCCCCGCGGATGGCTACGCCGCGGCATGCGTCGCCGAGGGGCACGACTGGCGGTTGCGGTGCTGGGCGTGGGCGGAGAGCGGCGACCCTTGCCGCGCCGACATCGACCGTTAACTTCCGACCATCATCCGCCAGGAGCGTGTCGATTCCCGGCCATTGCGCGCCGCCGCCGGGCGTGCGGCCGCGTGGAGCGACACGTGGAACGTCGCTTCCCGATGCGATTCCGGAGTCGAGTCCGGCAATGAGGTTGAAGCCGTCGCCACGCGCCGTCGCGTGCCGCGTGCCGCGTGTCCTCGTGGCCGCGGGCCTGCTGTTCCTGCACACGGCCGGCCTGGCCGCCCAGGAAGCGTGGTACGGCGTCGGCGCGTGGGACCCCGATGCCATGCCAGCGGACTCCTCGATCCACCTGGGCAACCATCGCGCGGTGGTGCGCGTGACGATCCCCACCGATGCGGTGTGGGTGCACCTCCCGTGGCGGCGGCGTGATGCCGAGCCGGAGCGCAAGGCGATCCTCGTCGTCGACGGCCGTACGGGCGAACGCGTGCGCAACGTGGCGCGCATCGCGATCAACCGCGAGTCCGGCGATCTGGTCTTCCAGCCGGTGAGTGGCGCGGGCGAGTACTACATCTACTACCTGCCGTACACCGGGACCGTCCGGTCCAGCTACCCGGAGATCACCTACCCCCCGCCCGAGCCGACCGCCGATTCGCTCTGGCTCGCGCAGCACGGCCTCCTGACCCCGAACAAGGCGCGCCTCCGCTTCGCCCGTGCCGAACTCGTCGAGTTCCAGGACGCGAGCGCGTTCGACAGCTTCGAGCCGATGGAGCTCATTGCGACGCGCGATGAGGTGACGGCCCTCCTCGAGCGACACGCCGATGCGGCCTACCTGGTCTTCCCGGAGGACCGACGCCATCCGATCCGCATGACCACGGACCTCCCCGCCCGCTGGGCGCGGAGCGGACCCGGCGGCCCGTTCCGCGGCACCGCCGAGCGCGGCGAGTTCTACGTCTTCCAGCTTGGCGTCTGGGCCGCGCGCGCGCCGCTCGCGGACGTGCGCGTGGCATTCGACACGCTTCATCGCGCCGGCGGCGGCGCGGCTCCGGCGGCGACCGGGGACACCGCGACGGCGGCAGACCACGTTCCGAACGCAGACACGTGGCCACCGGGCGCGGCGAACGCCGTTACGAACACCCCGGTGCCCGGGGGCGCCGCACCCCGAGCGGCCGCGGCCCACCCCGACACCTCCGCAGCCGGGGGAGTCCCGCGGATCGACACGGATTCCACGGCCATCCCGGCGAGCGCCTTCCGCTGCTTCAACCTCGGCGGCGTCGATGCCCACGGCCGCGCGTTCACCCGCACCGTGAGCGTGGACTCCGGCCGCGTCCAGGCGCTCTGGTGCGGCGTGCAGGTGCCGAAGGACATCGCACCCGGCACCTACTCGGGCACACTCACCGTCTCGGCCGCGCAGGCCGCCGCAACACCGATCCACTTCCTCCTCGACGTCTCCGCCGACACCATCCGCCACGCCGGCGATGACGAGCCCTGGCGCCTCTCCCGCCTGCGCTGGCTCGATTCGCGGCTCGCCGCGGACGACGGCATCGTGCCGCCCTACACCCCGGTTGAGGTGCGCGGCGACACCATCGGCGTCCTCGGCCGCCGCGTCATCCTCGGCGCCGACGGGCTGCCGACCTCCATCCGGAGTTTCTTCGCCATCGAGATGACCGGGCTGACGGACACGCCGCGCGAGGTCCTCGCGGCGCCGATCTCACTCGTCGTGGAAGACTCCGCCGGCCGCGTCCTCCCCTGGGCGACCGACGGCGTGCGGTTCACGAAACGCGCCGAAGGCACCGCCGCGTGGGAGGCACGGAGCGAGGTCGCGCCGCTCACCATGGAACTCCACGCCGAGATGGACTTCGACGGCGCGATCGACTTCACCATCGCCGTGCGCGCGGATGCCGCCGTGCGCCTGAACGACATCCGCCTCGAGATCCCCATCGCCGCCGACGTCGCCCGCTACGTCATGGGCCTCGGCCTCCAGGGCCGCGTACGCCCCGATCGCTTCGCCTGGAAATGGGACGTCACCCACAACCAGGACGGCGCCTGGATCGGCGATGTCAACGCCGGCCTCCAGTTCAGTCTCCGCGATGACCGTTACGTCCGCCCGCTCAACACGAACTTCTACCTCTCGCAGCCGCTGGTGATGCCCGCCTCGTGGGACAACGGCGGCAAGGGCGGCTGCCGCTTCGCCGAGCGGGATGCACGCACCTACCTCGTCACCTGTTACAGCGGTCCGCGCACCATGACCGCGGGCGAGGTGCAGCATTACGATTTCCGCCTGCTGCTCACGCCGTTCCACCCGATCGACACCGCGAAGCAGTGGAGTACCCGCTACTTCCATGCGTTCGCACCGCTCGACAGCATCGCGGCGCTCGGCGCGAACACGATCAACGTGCACCACGCCACGCCGATCAATCCGTGGATCAACTACCCGTTCCTGACGCCGGACACGATGAAGGCGTACATCGACGCGGCGCACGAGCGGGGGATGCACGTGAAGCTCTACTACACGGTGCGGGAGCTGACGAACCACGCGCCGGAGCTGTTCGCGCTCCGCAGCCTCGGCCACGAGGTCCTGGCGAGCGGTCCCGGCGGCGGCGGCGCGTGGCTCCGGGAGCATGTGGGCGAGGACTACATCGCCGGCTGGCACGTCCCCGCGATCGACGATGCCGCGCTCGTGACCACCGGCATCTCGCGCTGGCACAACTTCTACGTGGAAGGGCTGCACTGGCTGGTCGAGAACATCGGCATCGACGGCATCTACCTGGACGACATCGCGTTCGACCGCACGACGATGCAGCGGATCCGCAAGGTCCTCGCGCGCGGCCGGCCCCGCGCGATGATCGACCTCCACTCGGCGAACCAGTACAACCCGCGGGATGGCTTCGCGAGCAGTGCGAACCTGTACCTCGAGCACTTCCCCTACATCGACCGCCTCTGGTTCGGCGAGTACTTCGACTACGACTCACCGCCCGCCTACTGGCTCGTCGAGCTGTCCGGCATCCCGTTCGGGCTGATGGGCGAGATGCTCCAGGACGGCGGCAATCCGTGGCGCGGCATGGTCTTCGGCATGACCGCGCGGCTGCCGTGGTCCGGCGATCCGCGTCCCCTCTGGCGCTTCTGGGACGCGTTCGGCATGCAGCAGACCCGCATGATCGGCTACTGGGTCCCGTCGAATCCCGTCCGCACCGGCCGCGATGACGTCCTTGCCACGGTCTACCAGGGCGAGGGTCGCGCGCTCATCGCGCTCGCGAGCTGGGCGGCCGCGCCGGTCGACGTCACGCTCGACATCGACTGGGAGACGCTCGGCATCGATCCGGCCAAGGCCACGATCACGGCGCCGGCCATCGAGGGCTTCCAGGCCGCGGCGACGTTCGCGCCGGGCGAGGCGGTGCCGGTCGCGCCGGGGAAGGGGTGGCTGCTGGTGGTGGGGGCGGG
>DASVCS010000016.1:0-27550 GCA_036381495.1 Longimicrobiales bacterium | reverse complement strand
GCGGGGGAAGGACACGCTGGATGCCGGCGACGTCGTCGCCCTGGCCGGCCCCGTCGAGTCGATCGCCATGGCGAGGCGGATCCTCCGGGGCAGCGCGTGATCGGCGCCGCCACCGCTTCGAGCTGCCACGATGGAACGGGTTCGGTGCCGCCGCCGGAAGTGCAGAAGCCCGGGGGGCACGAACACGGCGATCGGGCCGAGCGAGGCCGCCCGGTCGTGGAAGAGCGGGATGCCGCGCTGGACGACGATCCTGCCGTCGCCGCTCAGGATCCCGGCCCGCCGACCCCTCGCAGCGCGCCCGCCGCCTGCTCGATCTGTCGCTTCAGCTCCGCGAACTGCCGGCGCTGCGCCTCGGTCGGCGGGTAGAGGGTGCCGGAGAGCGCGCCGCTGCCGTTGAAGTCGCCGGCGAGCCGGTCGAGGCCGCGGGCGGCGCGGCGGAGCCGGCTGCCGAGCGCGTCCGCGTCCACGCCGGAGCTCGCCTTCTCATCGAGCGATGCGAGCCGTTCGAGGAGCGCGGCGGCCTGCTGCTGCGCGGCCAGCACCTCGACCAGGAACGCCTCGCGCTCGCGGTACTGCTCGATGGTGAGCGGCATCTTCGGGTCCGGCAGCACCATGACGGTTTGCGTCGACCGCGCGCCATCGGCGCTCAGCGTGACGGTGTAGCGGCCGGGCGAGACGAACGGGCCGCGCGGGCCGAGGTCGCGCGTCACCTCGGGGAGTGCGCCGGGTCGCGTGTACCCGCCGCGTCGACCGCGACCGGGCGGCGGCTCGTGGCGCAGGTCCCAGACGACGCGGTGCAGCACGCCCGCCGTGCCGGACCCCTCGAGCCGGCGCACCACGCTGCCGTCGGGCGCGGTCACGGTCAGCGAGACGTCGCGCGCCGGCCGGGCGAGCGCATAGGTCAGGATCGCGCCGGCGGGCGGGTTCTCGCCCGCGTACGCGTCCTGGCCGCGGTACGAGAAGTCCTTCCAGTACTGGAAGATGGTCGCGGGCTGGATCGAGAAGAGGTGCGCGGGCTCCCGCGCGACGGACTCCGACCATTCGGCGAGCGCGGACGCGTCATCCAGGATGTAGATGCTGCGCCCGTGCGTGGCGACGACCAGGTCGTGCGTGCGTGGGTGCACCTCGACGTCGATGTAGATCGTCGGGGGCAGCCCGTCGAAGCGGGTCCAGTGCGCGCCCGCGTCGCCCGAGACGAAGAGCGCGTGCTCCGTGCCGAGGAAGACGACCTGCGGGTGGCCCGGGTATTCGGCGATCGTGCGAACGGAGCCGTCCTCGGGCAGGCCGGCGGTGACCGGCGTCCAGGTGCGGCCGAAGTCCGTCGTCCGGAACGCGTAGGGCCGGAAGTCGCCGCGGCGGTGGGCGTCGATCGCGACGAACGCCGCGCCCTCGCCGGCGCTGGAGGCGGCGATCCGGCTGATGTACGCGCCATCGGGCGCGCCGCGAATGTTGCGGCCGACCTCGGTCCACGTCTCGCCGCCGTCACGCGAGACCTGGATGTTGCCGTCATCCGTGCCGACCCAGAGGACGTCGGGCGTGAGCGGCGACTCGGCGATCGCCGAGATCGCGCTGAAGTCCGACTGACCATCGTTGCGCGACAGCCGGACCTCCGGCATCGGCACGCCCATCAGCTCGATCGTGTCGCGGTCGACCTGCCGCGTCAGGTCCGGCGTGGCCTCCCACGTCACGCCCCGGTCGTGCGTGATGAAGAGCCGGTTGCCGCCGTAGTAGTACGTGCCGGGCGTGTGCTGCGAGACCAGCCCCGGCGACATCCACTCCCAGCGGTAGTCCGGCGCGCCCGGCGGCGGCTCGGGGTGGATGTCCGCGCGGTCGCCCGTGTACGCGTCGACGCGGGTCAGATCGCCCTGGACCGCGTTGCTGTAGACGTAGTGCGGGCCGTCCAGGTCGACCTGCTGCGCGAGGCCGTCGTTGAAGCCGATCTCGCGCCAGTCGTCGCCGACGATGCCGATCCAGTGGCGGGTCTCGCTGGGACCGAACCACGAGTGGTCGTCCTGCATCCCGCCGTAGATGTTGTACGGCGTCTCGTCATCCAGGCCGATCCCGTAGAACTGACCGATCGGGAGGTTGTTCAGCCGCACGTAGGTCTCGCCCCGGTCCCAGCTCTCGTAGACGCCGCCGTCGCCGACCAGATAGAAGTGCTCGGTGTCGTGCGGGTCGATCCACATCGCGTGGTAGTCGCCCTTCAGCCCCACGTCGTACGTCGGCTCGGTCGGCATGGTGCGCCACGTCCGGCCGCCGTCCTCGCTCATGTAGAAGTTGCGCGCCAGCATGTAGACGCGCCGGTCATCGACCGGGTCGACGAAGATGTGGCTGTAGTACATCGGCCGCGGGTCCAGCTCGTTCATCCGCTCCCAGTGCGCGCCGCCGTCCGTGCTGCGGTAGAAGCCGCCCGCGTCCGCGTTCTCGATGACCGCGTAGACGAGCCGCGGGTCCTGGCGCGAGATGGCGAGCCCGATCCGGCCCTCGTCGCCCGGCGGCAGCCCGCCCTCGAGCCGCTGCCAGTGCGCGCCGCCATCCGTCGTCTTGTAGATCCCGCTGCCGGGGCCGCCGCCGTTGAAGCAGCACGAGCGGCGCAGCCGCTGGTACGTCGCCGCGTAGACCGTGTTCGGATCGGACGGGTCCATTACCATGTCGACCACGCCCGTGAGCGTGTCCACGTACAACACCTTCCGCCACGTCCGCCCGCCATCCGTCGTCTTGTAGACGCCGCGCGCCTCGCTCGGCGCCCACAGGTTGCCGAGCGCGCCGATCCAGGCGACGTCGGGGTCGTTCGGATCCACGAGCACCCGGCCGATCGCCCGCGTCTCCTCGAGCCCCAGGTGCGTCCACGTCGCGCCCGCGTCCGTCGAGCGGTAGACGCCATCGCCCCACGTCGAGCTCTGCCGGTTGTTCTGCTCGCCCGTGCCCACCCAGACCACGTTCGGGTCCGATGGCGCAATGGCGACGTCGCCGAACGAGGACGTGCTCTGCTCGTCGAACAGCGACGCCCACGTGGTCCCCTTGTTCGTCGATTTCCACAGCCCGCCGCTCGCCGTGGCGATGTAGACGATCGAAGGGTCGTCCGGCAGCGCCTCGACGTCGTGCACGCGACCGCCCATGACCGCGGGGCCGATCGAGCGGAAGCGCAATTCGGAGAGTAGTTGCGGCGTGAAGCCGGGCTCCTGCGCGGCGGCGGCCGGCGCGAGGAGCACGAACAGCGCGAAGGCGGCGAGGCCCGGATTCGGCGCGTGCGGGCGACGGCGCATGGCTTCCCTCCTGGACGGTGCGATAGGGGCGAGGGTGACGGATGGGGATTTATGGATGCGCGGTGGGCGCGTCAAGCGCGGGGGTGGCGGATCGCGAAGGCGTCGTGGCGGGTCGCGGTCGTCGTCGCGGGTCGTCGTCGCGGGTCGCGGTCGTCGTTGCGGCTCGTCGTTGCGGCTCGTCGTCGCGGGTCGTCGTCGCGGGTCGTCGTCGCGGGTCGCGGGCGTCGTTTGCGGCCCATCCTGCCATGGCTTCGCCCCGCCGACCGGCGCATCTTGCCCGCCGCAACCGTGAAACCGCGAAACGGAGCCCCGACCATGAAGACTCTTGACTTGCCACGCGCGCCGCGGCAACTTGTACATGTATTTGTACAAGTGAGGCCGACCGTGACGAGAAAGCTGAGCATTTCCGAGGCGCGGAGCCGGTTGCCGGAGCTGGCGCACCGGGTGGCGCGCTCGCCCGGGGCCGTGGAGTACATCGAGCACCGGGACCTGGATGAGACGCTGGCGCTGACCACGAAGAGTCACCTCGAGTACCTGGAGGCAACCGTGAAGGAGTTGAGAAAGAAGGTCGCCGTGCCGTTCACCCTGGCGGGGAGCCTGGCGGCCGGCGCGGATGATGCCGCGCTGGAGGCCGCTCTGGACGCGATGCGGGAGGAGCAGGCGGCGCTCGCGGACACGAAGCTCGGGGAGCTGGCCGGTTGACGGAGCTGGCGGTCGCCGACACGCACGCGGTGATCTGGCACGCCACGGGCCGGGCGGACCGGCTGGGCCGGCGTGCGCGGGATCTGTTCGAGCGGGCGGACGCCGGCGATGCCGCGATCTACGTCCCGACGTTCGTCCTCGTCGAGCTGCTCGAGGCCGCGCGCCGGGGGGTGCTGCGGTTTCCGGGGGGTGCGGCGGCGTGGGTCGAGGGGCTGACGCGTTCCGGCGCGTACTTCCTGGCGGATCTGACTGCCGACGTCGCGCTGCGCGCGCACGCGCTGTACGCGATCCCGGAGCGCGGCGATCGCCTGATCGCGGCGACCGCCGCGGTGCTCGGGCTGCCGCTGATCACGCGCGATCCGGCGATCGCGCGGGCGGCGGCGGTGCGGCGGGTGTGGTGAGGCGTCGCCGTCGGCCTGCCGGTCGCCGGGGGCCGAACGGGAGCTGGGTCGTGATGCCGGCGGCGACGACGCCCGGAAGCGCCCGAACCTCGTGCAGCCATTCGTCGTAGCAGCGGCGCCGGGCGTCACCGTCAGGGTAGGCGACGCCGGTCCGCGTGCGGCTCTCGCGCCGGAACGCGCCGCCCGGGTCGCGTCGCAGGAGCCGGAGCATCCGCATACTGCCTGCCGGCGGATCGCACGCCGCGAATCAGTCCTGCTTCAGCGCCTGAACCGGTTGGATGCGCAGCGCGCGCAACGTGGGCGGCGCGCAGGCGAGCAGGCCGATGATGGCCATCACGGCGGCGACCGTGACGAGCGCGAGCGGCCAGTACGTGGCCAGATTCGCGTCATTGATCATGTCCCGCACGACCACGGCGCCCAACCACGCACCGAGTGCGACGCCCGCGCCCAGTTGCAGGAGCGCGCGGCGCGCGACGACGGCGGCGATGTTCGAGCGGCGGGCGCCGAGCGCGACCCGGATCCCGATCTCGCGGGTGCGACCGGTCACCGTGAAGGCCATCAGCGCGTAGAGCCCCGCGGCCGAGAGCAGGATGGCGATCGCCGCGACCAGCATGAATACGATGCTGCCGAACCGGGCCTCCAGGCGCAGGTCGGAAAAGACTTCGTCGAGTCGCGCGGGGTCGTCCAGTTGCATCGCCGGATCGATGCGCGTCAGGATGCTGCGGAGGCGTGGCACGAACGCCATCGGATCTCCGGCCAGACGCACGAGCAGGTATACGGGACGGGACTCGCCCGGGGCGCTGAGGTGGTAGACGCCGGCGCCTCTTGCCGGGTTGACGATGTTCATCCCGAGGTCGTTCACGACGCCGACGATCTCGTGCCAGGGGGCGGGCTCCTCGTCCGGAGGGTGAACACAACGGATGTGCCGGCCGATCGGACTGCCGCCCCGGAGGACCTGATCGACGAACGAGCGGTTCACGATGACGGGGCGCGCGCTCGCCTCGAGGTCGCGGGAGTCGAAGCCGCGGCCCATGAGGACGGGTTGCTCGAGCGCGCTGAAGAAGCCGGGACCGACGTGGGCCCGGCGGACGGTATGGCCGCCCGGCGCATCGGCCGGTGCGTCGACGCCTTCGACTTCCACCCGGACCCGGTCGTGGTCCATGCCCGGCAGGGCGCTCGCGAAGGCCACCGCCCGGACCGCGGGTTCCGCAGCCAGGCGGCGCGACAGCTCCTGCTGGATCTCCGCGAAGCGTGCCGAGAATCCGGCCGCGACCGAGTCCGCTGCCCCCCGGGTCGGAAGGTCGACGGGCAATTCGAGCCGAGCCGTGAGGTACTCCGCCGCCGCGATCCCCTCGCCGATGGATGGCGCCCGGAACGCGCCGGGCCCCATCATGCCGACCCCGGAGAGGCAGCCCACCGCGAGCCCCGTTTCCGCGATGATGAGCACCGTGGCCACCGCGCCGAAACGCAGGCCGGCCACGCCGACACCGCTGTGGTGGAGCGTGTGGTGCACCTTCTTCCCCGTGAGCCGCAGCGCAGGGACCAGACCCGCGATCACGGCGCTGAACACGGCGAGTCCACCGGCAACGGCCACCGCGAACGGGCCGACGCCGAGATCGAACCAGAACGGCATGGAACGTGTGAAGAATTCGAATCTCCTCGCCACCAGTTCCGCCAGGACGAGCCCCACGCCGGCGGCAAGACAGGCGAGCACGAGCGACTCGATGAAGAATTGCATGACGATCCGGCCCCGGCCCGCCCCGAGTGCGTTCCGCACGGCGATTTCGGTCGAGCGCGCGGCGGCCCGGGCCAGCATGAGCGTGCCGACGTTGCCGCACGCCACGCCGAGCAGCAGCAGCGTCATCAGGTAGGCGGGATACGCGCGCTGGAAGTTCGCGCGCAGACCCGTTACGGCGTATGCGTACGGCAGCAGGTCGGTGCGCAACCGCGCGCGCTCGTCCGGGTGATCGGCCGCGATGCGCCGGCCGACCGCGGTCAGCTCCGCCTGCGCCCGTTTCTTCGACACGCCATCACGCAGTCGGCCGAAGACCCACAGCGACGGACCTTCCCCGAATTCGTAGTCGATCGCACGCGCCTGGAGCGGCACCCAGAACTCGGCGCGATAGGGGAACAGGAATCCGGGCGGCATCACGCCGACGATGGTCCGGCGGGTACGGCCGAGCTGTAGCGTCCGCCCCACCACGCCGGGGTCGCCGCCGAAATACGTCCGCCACAGCGCGTGCCCGATCACGACGACGGGCGTTGCGCCCCTCGCCTCGTCGGCCTCGAGCAGCACACGACCCAGCAGCGGCTTCACACGCGGCACGGCGAAGGCCGATGCCGTCATCTCCGCGCCGCGAACGACCTGGACGCGACCGCCTTCGCCGACCAGGTTCATGGACCGGGGCCGCGCCGCGGCGAGCTGCTCGAACGACGTCAGCTCTCGCCGCCACCGCTCGAAATCGTGCAGCTTCGGCCGCACCTCGTCGACTCCGGACCAGTACTCGATGCCGACGATCCGTTCGCCCTCGTCGAAGGGGAGCGGCGCATTGATCGCGTGGACCAACTGGAGCGGCGCCAGGGCGACCGGGATGCCGATCGCCAGCGCGATACAGCCGACGATCGTCAGGCCCGGGTGCTTCACCAGCATCCGCAGTCCGAGCTTCACATCCAGCCACGAGAAGCGGAGCTGGTCGAAGGCGCGGAGCCCACGGGCGGCCCGGGCCGCGTCCCGGTGCGTCGCCATCGAGCCGAACTCGATGCGGGCGCGGCGCCGCGCCTCCGCGGGGGAGAGCCCGGTGCGGAGCAGGTCCTCCGTGCGCAGCTCGATGTGATGACGGAACTCCTCGCGCATCTCCGCCTCGACCTGCGCGCGGCGGCGCACCCCCCGCCACAGCGAGCGGAGCCGGGCGAGTGCGCCGGAGATTGCCGACAGGACCGGAATTCCCGCCATTTTCAGATCTCCCGCGCAGTCGCCATGGGAACGGTGGATGTGGTGAGGCGTCGTCGTGACATCTTCAGATCTCCTGCGGCGTCGCCCGGAGCGCCCTCGACATCGCCTCCACCAGCCGGTTCCACCCCGCCGCCTCCTCGCCCAGCCGCCGCCGGCCCGCCGCCGTCAGACGGTAGAACTTCGCCCGCCGGTTGTTCTCGCTCCGACCCCATTCGCTCGCGATCAGTCCCCGGTGCTCGAGGCGGTAGAGCGCCGGGTAGAGCGCGCCCTGTTGGATCTCCAGCGCGCCGCCCGTGATCTGCTCGATGCGCAAGAGCACGCCGTAGCCGTGGACATCGCCGAGCGAGACGGCCTTGAGGATGAGGAGGTCGAGCGTGCCCGGCAGGAGTTCGGCTTGGTCCGGCATGTTGTCTCCTAGGTCGTTTAGGAAAGACGAAGGTAGGATGCCTTTCCTAAGCTGTCAAGGAGAGTGGGTCGGGGGCGAGAGTCGGGTGCGTGGATGGATGATTGCCGGATGTGGAACTCGTCGATATGCTACGGTGAAGGAGCCGTCAGAGGAGGTTGCATGGCGATAAGGCAGCGACGTGATGGCCGGTTCGACCGCACGGGTCGGTTGCGCCCGGTCGTGGTCGAGCGAGTGGGTCGCGAAGCGGTCGCGGGGGCCATTGCCCACCATAAAGCGGCGGGCCGCTCGATCTACTACGCGGATCCGGAGCACCCCGGGTTCGTGATCGAAGAGCATGCCGACGGGCGGCGCTTCCTTCTTGCGGAGGATGCCGATGGCCGGCTCAAGAGGGTGCGGGAGATCCCTCCCCGGTGATGCCCGGCAAATGGATCCATATCGTTGCGGGGCCGAACGGGGCGGGCAAGACTACGCTCGCGGGCAACCTTCTGCGCGATATCCCGGTGATCAATCCGGATCAGATTGCAGCTTGGCTCTCGCCCGCGTCTCCCCGGCGGGCCGCATTCGCGGCTGGCCGTAGCGCGATTGAAGAACTGCGCGAGCGGCTCGATGCGGGCGAGACATTCGGCACCGAAACCACACTCTCCGGTCGTTGGATCTTTCGCTTCATGGAGGCAGCACGGGCGAAGGGTTACGGGCTTGAGCTCGTGTACATCGGGGTCGAGGGCGAGCGGCTGGCGATCCAGCGTGTGAAGGAGCGGGCCGAAGAGGCGGCCACGACGTGCTCGAGCGTGATGTCCGGCGGCGCTACCGCAAGAGCCTCGTGCACCTTCCCGCCGCACTGGCCGCGGTCGATCACGCGATGCTCTACGACAACTCGGCGCCCGCACCTCAAGGCCCCAGGGTCTTCTGCGAGATCGAAGAAGGCGTTGTCGTCGCCCTCGAGTCCGAGCGGCCGCAGTGGTTCGAGCGTGCACTCGGGCCGCGTGTGCGCGTGGGCGATGAGCTTCGTGGCGCCGTCTGAATACCCGGTGGTGCCAGAGCCAGCGCACCCTGCCGCGATTTCCGGCGGTACCTTTCGAACCCGCGCGGTACGGTGGCGGGGACTCGCGGCGGAACCCCGGGCGCGCGGTTCCACGACGACGGCAGCTTCAGCGGGAGAGCGTATGCGCAAGGCCGATGCAGAAGGGCGCGCGAGCGCGCGCCGGCGGCTGGTTCGCACGGGCCACGCGGCTTCTCGATGACATCGTCGACGGCGAGTGCGTGGAGCGGGGCTATCTCCTGGTGCCGGCGGCGCTCCGGTCGAACGGCGGCGGGGACGCGCAGAGCGCGTGTGCGACGTTCGGCCGTGCGGACCAGGCACGGGCGGCTGGAACACCATCGCATCCGGGTACGACGACTTCGTCACGCCCACGAACATGAAGGTCGCGGAGAGCATCCTCCGCCGGGTCGGTCTGCGTCCCGGCGCGCGGTTCCTGGACGTGGCCGCCGGCAGCGGCGCCCTCGGCATCTCCGCGGCGCGCCTGGGCGCGCGCGTGCTCGCCACCGACCTCTCCCCCGTCATGGTCGAGCGGCTGCGGACGCGGGCTCGAGAGGAAGGGCTCTCCGATTTCGACGCCCGCGAGATGGACGGCCACGACCTCGATCTCGAGGATGATGCCTTCGACATCTGCGGCTCGCAGTTCGGCGTGATGGTGTTTCCGGACATGGGTCGCGGACTGCGCGAGACGACACGCGTGACCCGGCCCGGCGGGACCGTGCTGGTGATCGCGTTCGGGCCGCCGCAGACCATCGAGTTCATCTTCTTCGTCATGCGCGCCATGCAGGCGGCGGTTCCCGGCTTCACACCGCCGCTCGACCCACCTCCGCTCCCCTTCCAGGCGGCCGATCCCGACGTGCTGCGCCGTCGTATGCTCGCGGCCGGACTCGCGGACGTGCGCGTGGAGACGGTGACCGAGGAGCTGGAGTTCGCGTCCGCGAAGCACCTGTGGGAATGCTTCACGTCCAGCAATCCGATCGCCGCGGCGATGATCGCCGACCTGACGGAAGAGATGCGCGCCACGGTCCGGCAGGTGCTGGACGGCATGCTCCGTGAGCGGTCCGGCGGCGGCCCGGCGGCGGGTGCTGAGCTGCCGGCTCAACATCGGCATAGGCGTGAAGTAGGCGGGCGCCCGCGGCCCGGCGGTGGGCGTGCGCGGCGCCCGCGCGAGCCGGGCAGCGGATCGGAGTCGGACATCCTCGCCGCGCTCGAGCACGCGGACCGACTCCTGACGCGCGATCGTGGCTTCCATCAGTCGGTCTTCGAGGGGCTGACGATCGTGGATCCGGCGGCCGGGTAGTCGCCTCGCGCTCGGGCGGCAAGCCTTCACCCGCCCCCGGATTCGTTATATTCCCCCGCATGATTTCCGTATCCAACATTTCGAAGGGCTTCGGCGGCCAGGTCCTCTTCACGGGCGCGACGTTCCAGCTCAACGCGGGCGAGCGCTACGGGCTCGTGGGGGCGAACGGCTCGGGGAAGACGACGCTGCTGCGCATTCTGAGCGGCGACATCGAAGCGGACGAGGGCACGGTCTCGATCCCGAAGTCGGTGCGGCTCGGCGTGCTTCGGCAGGACCAGTTCCTCTACGAGGACGAGCCGATTCTCGGCGTCGCGCTCATGGGGAACCGGGAGCTGTGGCACGCCATGGTCGAGAAGGAGAAGCTGCTCGCCGGCCCGCAGGACGAGTTCGATGTGGACCGGTTCGGCCACCTGGAGGAGACGATCCAGCGTCTCGACGGCTACGCGGCGGAGTCGCGCGCGGCCGCGATCCTCGAGGGGCTCGGCATCCCCGCCGAGGTGCACCACCAGCCGCTGTCGACGCTGTCGGGCGGATTCAAGCTCCGCGTGCTGCTCGCGCAGACGCTGGCCGGCTCGCCGGATGTCCTGCTGCTCGACGAGCCGACGAACCACCTGGACATCCTCTCGATCCGGTGGCTGGAGAAGTTTCTGCTCGACTTCCCGGGGCCGCTCGTCGTGATCTCCCACGATCAGCGGTTCCTCGACAACGTCTGCACGAAGACGCTCGACGTCGACTACGGCACGGTCACGCTCTACCACGGCAACTACAGCGTGTTCGTGCGGGAGAAGCGCGCGGAGCGCGAGCGGCGCGAGAAGGAGATCGAGGCGCGCGAGGCGGAGATCGCCGCGCACCAGGAGTTCGTCGACCGGTTCCGCGCAAAGGCGAGCAAGGCGCGGCAGGCGCAGAGCAAGCTCCGTCTGATCGAGAAGAAGGCGGCACAGCTCGAGACGCTGCCCGGCAGCTCGCGGCGCTACCCGACGTTCCGCTTCGAGCAGCGGCGGCCGAGCGGCAAGGAGGTGCTGCGCGTCGCGGCCGTCCGCAAGGCGTACGGCGAGAACGAGGTGTTGCACGGCGTAGACCTCGAGGTCCGTCGCGGCGACCGGCTCGTGATCCTGGGTCCGAACGGCATCGGCAAATCCACCCTGCTCAAGATCATCATGGGCCAGGTGACTGCGGATTCGGGCGAGGTCGAATGGGGGTACGAGACGTACCCCGGCTACTTCGCGCAGGATCATCACGAGCAGATCGAGGACTCCGAGCGCACCGCGGAGCAGTGGCTGTGGGATTTCTGTCCGGGCAAGGACCGGGGCTTCGTGCGCGGTCACCTGGGGCTGATGCTCTTCTCGGGCGAGGAGGGCGAGAAGAAGCTGGGCGCGCTGTCCGGCGGCGAGGCGGCGCGCCTGGTGTTCAGCCGGCTGATGCTCGAGCGGCCGAACGTGCTGGTGCTGGACGAGCCGACGAACCACCTGGACCTCGAGTCGATCGAGGCGTTGATCGAGGGGCTGAAGGCGTTCGATGGCACGCTGATCCTGGTGTCGCACGACCGCTGGTTCGTGCGCGAGCTCGCGACGCGCATCGTCGAGATCAGCCCGGAGGGCATCCGCGACTTCCAGGGCACGTACGACGAGTACGTGCACGCCTGCGGCGATGATCATCTGGATGTGGACGCGGTGGTCCTGAAGGCGCGGCGGTCGGGCGGCAAGGCGAAGGAGCAGGATGATCGGCGCGACGATGGTGGCCGTGAAAACGGGCGTGACGGCGGCGGCCGCTCGGGGCGCGGGGGTCCGGTCGGCAGCAGCGGCCTCGGCGGCCGTGACGGAGGCGCGCAGATGTCGGGCCCGGGGCGTGGTGACCGCGTCAAGATCGATCCTTACCGGCTGAAGCAGCTCGAACGGCGTCGCGACGAGGTCACTGCGGCGATCCAGTCGGCCGAGGCGCGGATCGCCGAGATCGATGGGATCTTCTGCGAGCCCGGCTACTACGACCGCGCGCCGGTCGACGAGGTCGGGGCGCTCGAGCGCGAGCGCGCGGCGCTCCTGGAGCGCATTGAACGCCTCATGGACGAGTGGGAGGGCGTGGAGACGGAGCTGGCGAGCGCAGGGTAGGCGGTTCGCGCGCGGGTTCGGAGCCGCGTGGCCGCTCGCTGCGCTCGGTTCGCGGGCGGCTGCGACTTCGAAGTGACGCGACAAGCGCTCCCTGGCGGGGCGGTCAGAGTGGACGGGGAGGCGCCGGATTGGGCGGCGGTGGGGTCCGCCCCTGGTCGAACCGAAGCGACGTCGTCGCGCAATCTCACGGACGTCCGCTCCGGGCCAGCGCCTGCGCCACGCGTGCAATGATCGCCTCCGGCTCCTTCGTGATCTGGCGCCACGTGACGCGGAGCACGCGCAGGCCGGCGGCGGTCAGGTCGGCGTCCCGGCGTCGATCCGCGTCGAACGCGTGCCGCGAAGCGTGAAACGCGAAGCCGTCGATCTCGACCACCAGCCGCTCCGCGCGCCAGAGGAAGTCGACCTCGTGGCCGACGACGACCGTGTTCGTGGCCGGCGCGCCGAGCCGGGCCTTTCGTACCGACGCGAGGAATCGCGCCTCCGCTTCGGACCGCGTGAATGCCGGGCTGGACCCTGCGCCGAGCAACGCCCGGAGCAGGCGCCTGCCGGGATGTCGCGGATGCCGGACCACAACCCGCGGCAGCGGACTCCCAAGGCGGCGCCGCGAATTCCGCGGGCGCCCCAGCGAACTCCCCGCGTGCCGCCGCGGCGTCGGATACGGACAATGCAACAATAATGGCATCGGCTGGCGCTTCGTGCCGCCCGCTGGTGGCGGAGGTCCGGGCGCGACCGGGGGCGTGCGTGCCGAAGCCGTGTCGCGCCTATGCGTCCACGGGCCGCAGCGTCTCCAGATAGTCCGCGAGCAGTTCCAGGTTGGACCGCAGCAGCTCCACGCTTCTCGCGTTCTTCGCGGTTCCGAACGAGCCCTCGATGGCGGCGACGATGAACGCCGCGACGCGGCGGGGGTCCACCTCGGGGCGCAGCAGGCCTTGCGCCTGTGCGCGGGCGAGGCCATCGGCGAACTCGTCGGTCCAGGCCTCCAACACGGCGGCGATGCAGGTCCGGAAGCCCTCGTCCAGGGGCGACATTTCCTGCGCGAGGTTGTTGAGTGGACAGCCGAGCTCGATGCCGCCGTGCTCGAAGTCGTCGGCGCGGCGCCGTAGCGCGTCCTGGATCGCCCGGACCGGATCGTCGGCGCCCTGGCGGAGGGGTTCGAGGTAGGCGGCCAGGAGCGGCGCCCGGACCACTTCGCGGACGACCGCGTAGCCGAGCGCCGCCTTCTCGGGGAAATGGTGGTAGAGTGCGCCCTTGGTGACACCGGCGCGCGCGGCGATGGTGTCCAGGCTGGTCGCCCGGAATCCGTGGCGGTGGATCTCCTCGAAGGCGGCCAGCAGGATTTTCTGCCGGGTCTCGTCCGGCGCGCGCGTGCGCGTTCGCGGGCTCACGAGAATAGCCCTCCTCTCATGACGTCGCCGCGGTGCCCACGAGATGTCGCGTCTTCAGGCACGAGAGCGTTCCTTGCTCTTGAGGTGATACCCCTTTGCTCACGACGTACTCCCCGCGCCCGCGAGGGGTCCTCAGCCGATGCGATATAGCCGCGCGCACGGCGTCACTCCGTTTGAATCGCGATCATCGGATCGACGCGGGCGGCGCGCATGGCGGGGACGGCGCAGGCGGCGAGGCCGACGGCGATCATGACGAGGGTGACGGCGGCGAGCGTCAGCGGATCGATCGGCGCGACGCCGAAGAGCATCCCCTCGAGCAGCCGGCCGACGGCGAAGGAGCCGAGGATACCGAGGAGGGTCCCGGCGCCGAGCATGGTGGCGCCGTCGGCCAGGACCATGCGGAGGACCTGGAGCGGGGCGGCGCCGAGACTCATGCGGATCCCGATCTCGGTCGTGCGCTGGCGGACGAAGAAGGAGAGTATGCCGACCAGCCCGACGGTCGAGATGATGAGGGCGAGCACGCCCAGCGCGCTGACCAGCAGGGTGTTCAGGCGCTCCGCCGCGATGTTTTCCTGGCGGATCTGCTCGAGCGTCGCGACGCGCAGCACCGGCAGCTCCGGCGCGAGCTGGTTGATGATTCTCTGGACGCGCGGGGCGAGGCTCGGTGCCCTGTCGGCGCGGATGACGAACGCGCCCCCGAAGTAGCCGATGTCGTTCTGGGTGAGCGGTTGGAAGAGCGTCGGCGGTGGCGGCGCCTGCGGGCCGAAGTCGCGCGTGTTGCTCACGACGCCGACGACGGTCCGCCAGTCGTCTTCCTTCATCCCGATCGCGCTCAGCACCTGGCCGGTCCATGCGACGCGCCGACCGATCGGGTTTTCGTCGCCGAAGAGCAGCTCCGCCAGCGCCTGGTTCAGGATGGCGACGCGGGGGCTCTCCGGGCCATCCGTGTCGGAGAAGCCGCGGCCGGCGAGGATCTCCATCCCCGCGGCCTCGAAGAGCTCCGGTGTCGCGGTGCGGTACTCGGCCGTCGGAATCGGCTTGCCGGGCTCCGGCGGCCTGCCTTCCACCTTGACCTCCAGCCGGAGCTGATTGGGGCGCAGCGGCACGCTCATGCCGACACCGACTTCGTGCACGCCGGGGAGCGCGGCGATGCGGCGCTGCATCTCTTGCTCCAGCGCGAGGTTCTCGAGCTGCGTGTGACTTTCGTGGTCCGCCGGCACCTCCAGCGTCAGCGTGTTCTCGACGTCGACGCCGGGGTCCACCGCGTTGAGCCGCATGAGCGTGCGCCCGAGCAGCCCCGCCGCCGTCAGCACCGTGACACTCGCCGCGATCTGCGCGACGATCAGCCCGCGCTGGAGCCGGCGGCGGCCGCCGGTCGTCCGCGAGCCCGACCGGGTCAGCACGGCGGCGGCCATCTCCCGCGACACGAGCGACGGCGCCAGCGCGAACACGATCGCGGCGGCGCTCGCGACGACGACCGCGAAGAGCAGGACGCCGCCGTCCATGCGGATCTCGCTCGCCCGCGTCGTGAAGCGAGCGGCAAAGCTGACCATCAGATCCAGACCCCCGTACGCCAGCAAGAGACCGAGTCCGGCGCCGAGCGCGGCGAGAATGCCGTTCTCCGCCAGGAGGATCGCCCGCAGGCGCGCACCGTCCGCGCCCATCGCCCAGCGCACGGCGAACTCACGGTCACGTTTCAGGTTCCGCGTGAGCACCAGGTTCGCCACGTTCGCGCACGTGGTGAGGAGCACCAGGCCGGCGGCCGCGAGGAGCAGGTACAGCGTCAGCCTGGCCTCGGAGACGAGCGCGTCGCGTAGCGGCGTGATGGAAACGGTGTAGCCCGACGCCGCGTCGTAGTGGTCGGGGTAATCGGCGTACATCCGCGCCGTGATCCCATCGATCTCGGCCTGCGCCTGCTCGACCGACGCGCCCGGCGCCAGCCGCGCGAAGACGTCGGTCATGCGATGCGATCGGCCGTGCACCATCGTCGCGTCCAGGTGATGCGGACTCGTCACAAGATTCACGAACACGTCCGTCTCACCGGGAAACGGCGGCGCCGGCTCGAGCACCCCCACGATCGTCACCGACCGCCCGTTCATTCGGACGACCTTGCCGATCACCCCGGGATCCGCGCCGAACGCCCGCTGCCAGTACTCATAGGTCAGCATCATCACCGGGGCCGCGGCCGCGCCACCATCCACCGGGCCGATCGCCCGACCCAGCACCGGACTCAGCCCCATCACCTCGAAGAAGTTGCCCGTCACGATCCCGGCCTGCACCTGCACCGGCCGGCCCGCCCCGAGCATCGTAAACGGCATCGCGGAGAATTCGGCGAATCCGGTCAGCGACCGCGACGACTCCCGAAGATCGATGATCTCCGGCACCGAAAACTTCACGTCCTCCAGTCCGGCCAGCGTCGCGGACTGGCGCAGGTACACGATCTCATCGCCGTTCTCGTGCGGCAGCGGCCGTAGCAACACGCCCCGGAACACACTGAAAATCGCGGTGTTCGCGCCGATGCCGAGCCCGAGCGTCAGAATCACCAGCAGCGAGAATCCCGGCGCCTTGAGCAGCGAACGGATCGCGTACCGCATACAACCTCCGAAGTGTGGATGTGTCGACGGCATCCTACCGGCCAGCCGGTATGTAAGGCCCGGCGGGGGTCGAAGTCAAGAGTCGCGGCGGGAGTTCCGTGAAGCCGCGGTCCGTTCCTCCGCGCGACAGCAGCGCGGCTCGATTCGCCATTGCGTCTGCGTCTCCCGTCCGAGTCAGGAGAGTCCAGGCACGCGCGCTCTTCCGAATTGGCAAGGGGGCGTGGCGCATGTGGTGAGCGGGGCGCGCTCGGACGACAGCGCGTCCGAGCGCGGCATTCATGGCGGTATCGGGCGTGCGGCCGCCGGTGCGCCACGCCACGAGTGCCGCCCGTCCCGGGGGCGTCCGTCGCGGGACCGCCCGTCCCGCCCCCGTCCGCCTACCGCTCGCCCGGGTGGTAGGTCCGCTCCGCGGCGGCCTCGACGTCTGCGCGGTAGTAGTGGACGGGCCGCAGGTTGCCGGTGGCGTAGCGTTCGATCTGGTCATCGAAGTGGGGCGAGTCCGGATCGTTGCTGAGGCCGCCGGCGGTGACCGCGACGGCGCGCACGCTGTCCCCGAACTCGACGACGGCGACGAAGCTGTTCCCGCTCGAGCCGTACCAGCGTTTGGTCCCTTCGCGGGGTCGTGCGCCGAAGGAGGCGAGCGAGCCCCAGCGGGAGGAGGTGAAGCCGACGGGGAAGGAGGGTGCGTCGTCGTCGTATTCGAGGTCGATGTCGCCGCTCAGGCGCTGGAAGCGGTTGATCTCGCCCCAGGGCGTGCGCCAGTCGCCGAAGTCGTCGGTGAGGCGCTCGGTGGCGGCGACGAGCGCTTCGAGCCGTTGCTCCGCGGTGGTGCGGGACGCGGCGTACTCGAAGACGTCCATGTCCGCGGCGCGGGCATCGTCCCCCACCTCGCGGAGCAGTTCGGTGCCCCAGAAGACGGCGAGCGAGGTGGGCACGGATTCGACGCCCCAGCGCAGGTCCCAGTCCCGGAGGAGCGCGACCTGCTCGGCGGTCGCCCGCTTCAGCGAGTTGGCGGCCGGCAGCGCGTCCCAGCCCTGCACGAGTGCGGGGACCATCTTCTCGAAGGCCGGGAGGTAGCTGTCGAACGCCGCGGCGCGGAGCGATTCCAGCGTCCAGTCGGTCCGGCCCTCGAGCATCATGAGCGCGTGGATGCCGCGGGGGTTCTCGCTGCCGCGGTCCATGTACCGGGGGTAGTCCTCGCGCTTCGGGCTCGCGGCGCCGGCCGCCGAGTACGGCCAGTTGTTCGAGTTGTAGGCGAAGCCGGTCGATGGGTTGATCGAATTCGGCGAATCCTCGATCGAGTGGACGCCGTGCCAGTCCGTGGCGGGGTCGCTGCCATCGACGGGGCGGTCGTAGTCGAAGCGGTCGTCGCGGACCGGGACGAAGTTCGAGTGCAGGTAGGCGATGTTCCCTTCCGCATCGGCGAAGACCGTGTTGTTCGACGAGTTGGTGTGCGCCTCCATGATCTCGAGGAACTCGTCCAGGTTCGCGGCCTTGGTGCGCGAGTACGACTGGATCAGGGCCTCCATCGGCTTCTCCATCAGCGCCACGCTCACCCATTTGCCGTCCACGGCCCGCACGATCGGGCCGTGGTGCGTGCGATAGGCGGTGAAGGTGCGCTCGGCCATGTCGCCGTCCGGCGTGCGGTAGCGGACCGTGACCTCGCGGGTCTCGACCGGCCGCTCCTCATCGCCGTAGCGGTAGTAGAGCCGGCCATCGCGCTCGATGACGGTCTCGATGAACTCGTCGATATTGTCGACCTGGCTGGAGGTGTGCATCCAGCCGGCGGTCTCGTTGAAGCCCTGGTAGACGAAGAACTGGCCCCAGGTGAGCGCGCCGTACGCGTTGAGCCCCTCGTCGCTCACCACGTGCGCCTCGTGGCGGAAGTAGAACGAGGTGTGCGGGTTGATCAGGAGCAGCGCGTGGCCGTCCGTCGTGTTCTTCGGCGCGATCGCGATGCCGTTCGACCCGGTGGGCTCGAGATCCGGGTCCGGCACGACCAGCGAGCTGGCCGGGGCGGGGCGGCCGTTGGCCGCGAAGGCGACACGGGGTGTGCCGGGGGCCGCGGCGCTCGCCGTCACGGCCTCCGCCGGCGCCGGCGCCGGCGGGTTCGCATAGAACGCCTCGAGCGCGCGGACGTTCACCCGCTCGATGTCGCCGCCGATGCTCCCTTCACTGAAGGTGAGCGCCATCCACGGCTCGAAGTGGTCCAGCACCCACGGCTCGACCTCGGGGTGCGTGTGGAGGTAGTAGTTGAGCCCGTCGGCCCACGCGTCCATGAGCTTCCGGAGCCATTCGGGGCTCTCGGCGTAGAGCTGCTTCATCTCGGCGGGGTCGATGAAGAGCTTCATCCGCAGGTCCTGCCAGAGGTAGTCCTCACCGAACGCCTCGGCCAGCCGGCCCTGCGAGAAGAGGAAGTTCCGCTCGATCCGCGGGAAATCGTCCTCCGCCTGGGCGTACATCAGGCCGAACACGGCGTCCGCGTCCGTGGGCGCGTAGATGTGGGGGATCCCCCATTCGTCGCGCATGATCGTGACGCGGGCGGCGCGGGCCTCCCAGCGTGCCAGGTCGTCGACGGGCGCGTTCGTCCCGGCGCAGGCCGTGGCGGCGAGGATCAGGAACAGGGGCAGGCTGCGTGGTTTCATCTTTCGCACACCGTTCGTGAGGGGAGCGCGGGCTCGGATCCCGGATCACGGGGCCTCACGAACAAGGTAGGACGGGGACGCGCCGGCCGGCAAGTTCGGCGGAGCGGCCCGTTCGCGATCGATTCGGAATGCGCCATCGTCACGAGGACGAGACGGCGGGCGGAGGCGATCGTGTGGGAACGGCTGGCCGCGCCGCGGGAGTCGGATCGATGCGTAGGATCCTCGTGCCGCCGCGATCGCCGTGGCGGGCCCCGTGCCCCCGGCGACCGTGCCGCTGGACGAGCGGGCGCCCGCCCGGCGTTCCGGACCGCCGCTACTCGCGGATCAGGTAGAGCCGGTTGTCCTCGACCCGGTAGTGCAGCGGCGCGACGAGGATGCGCGGGTAGCGCAGCCGCAGCCGTTTCGCCTCGGAGAGCGTGAAGTCGATGGCGTTGCCGATCTCGAACATCGGCGCGAAGTGGCGGAAGTGGTCGCCGGCCCACTCGGGATCCCAGCCGGCGTTCTCGACGAGCCCTTCGATGAACGTGTCCTGGCGCGCCATCACGTTGACCATGCCGCAGTCGCTGTGGCCGATGAGCGCGATGGCGCGGACGCCGCCGACCGCGATGGCGTACGAGACCTTGAACTCGCTGTAGCGCAGGTTGCCGCCGCCCGTCCGGAGGATGTAGGCGAAGTTGTCCGGGACGCGCAGATGCTTTCGGTGGTCCATGCACATGCCGACGAGGAGGTCGGCACGGTCGTAGACATCGAGCGGCGCGTCCAGGTCGTGGTAGGCGAGCAGCCGACCGATGGGCGTGTCGCGGTATTCGGGGAAGATGTCTTCGGGCGCGTTGATGGCGACGAGTCGATGCATATCTTCTCCGGACGAAAGTCGTGTGCCGTTCCCCAGCCCCAGCCCTAGCCCAAGCCCTAACCCGATGGCGCCTCGCCGATGTCCACCACGATCTCGCGCCACCGCCCCTGGTTGAACCGCACGACGCTCAAGGCGCAGCGGGTGATGTGGCCGGCGAGGATGGCGAGCCAGATGTCGATCGGGTCGAGCGTGCTCGTCTGCTGGATGACGAAGCAGATGCCGAGCGGCACGACGACCTGGGAGATGATCGAGATGTAGAGCGGGCTCTTCGTGTCGCCGGTCCCCTGGAGGCCGCCGGTGTAGGTGAGCGCGACCGCGAGGAAGAGTCCCGAGATGCTGAGCACGTGCAGGAGCTGCACGCCGATCTCGACCACCGCGGGGTCGTGCAGCCCGAAGATGCCCAGCAGTCGTCGCGGCAGGAAGAGGAAGAGGAGTCCGACGACGGCGGCGCCGGAGACTCCGATGCGCGCGGCGGTGCTCACGGCGCCGATGGCGCGGTCCGGCTTGCCCGCGCCCAGGTTCTGCCCCGCCACGGCCGCGGCGGCGCCCATGAGTCCGACGGACGTCCAGGTGACGAGCGAGAACAACTGCGTATACGACACGGCGAACGAGGCCTGCGCGGCGGCGCTCTGCGCCAGCGATCCGATGAAGGAGAGCATGAACACGCCGCCGATGTTCATGGCGATCCCCTGGATCCCCGTGGGGAGGCCGAACCGGAAAAGCGCGCGGATGATCGTCCAGTCCGGCGCGAAGCCGCGGCGGCGCGGTAACGAAACGACCCAGCCGCCGGTCCACAGCCTCGCGAGCCCGTAGAGTGCGACGAGGCCGGTCGCGATCACCGTCCCCATGGCCGCACCCGCGGTGCCGAAGGCGGGGATCGGGCCGAGACCACTGATCAGGATCACGTTCAGCACGACGTTCAGCACCGTCATGGCGACGCCGAGGACCATCGGCGTCCGCGCGTCGCCGGCCGAGCGCAGTGCGCCGCTGAGCATGAAGAAGACGAGCATCCCGCTGCCGAACAGGAACATGATGCGCAGGTACGGCAGCGCCTGCTCCTGCACGGCGGGCGCGGCGTTCACCAGATCGAGGAGCGATGGCGAGAGGACGTAGCCGGCGGGCGCCATCACGAGGAGCGAGAGCGCGATCGCCGTCAGGAACGCCTGGTAGACCGTGCGGTCCACCTTGTCCTCCTCGTTGGCGCCGGCGAACCGGGCGACGAGCACGCTCATCCCCGTGAACAGCGATGAGATGAAGACGATGACCACGATGATGATCTGCGTCGCCACGCCGATCGCGGCGTTCGCCTCGAACCCCACGAGATGGCCGACCATCACGTGGTCGACCATGCTCTGGAGCCCGCCGACGATGTTGGTCAACATGGCGGGCCACGCGAGCTTCCAGACGGCCGGCGCCAGCGGCCCCTCGACGATCGACCGGTCGTAGCGCCCCGCGGCGCGCGGCGTCGCCGCCGGCTGCGCCGGCCGCGCTGGCGTGGATTCGGCGGACGCGTCCGGTCCAGTGGCCGGCTCGCGGCCGGACCGCACCCCGACATCGGCACCGGCGTGGCCATCGCTCACGGTTCGATCTCCTCTCGTTCGTCTGGTCCCGTCGGTGCACGGCCCGACCGTCCGGCCGCCTCCTGGCTTCGGGCCCGCTTCATGTACACCTGCATCGCCGCCCCGCGCAAGGGTGCGCAGCTGCGGGCCGCGACCCGACGGACACCGAAACGGCCCGGCTCCGGAACCACCGCGCGGCGCGGTGTGTTACTCCGTTTCGGAACATCGGGTTCGTCGATCGGAGTGAATGATGTTGTTTTCCTCTTTGCATATTCGGGATGTCGTGCTGCGGAACCGCATCGGTGTGTCGTCCATGTGCCAGTACACGAGCCGGGACGGCTTCGCGGAGGACTGGCACCTGGTCCACCTCGGCGGCTTCGCCGTGGGAGGCGCCGGGCTGGTGATGACGGAGGCGACGGCCGTCGCCGCGGAGGGGCGGATCAGTCCGCAGGACCTGGGGATCTGGGATGACGCCCACGTGCCGGGCCTTCGTCGGATCACGGATTTCCTGCGTTCGCAGGGCGCGGTCGCGGGGATCCAGCTCGGGCATGCCGGGCGGAAGGCGAGCACCTGGCGGCCGTGGGAGGGGAGCGGTGCGGTCCCTCCCGAGCACGGGGGGTGGGAGGACGTATGGGCTCCCAGCGCGATACCCTTCGCGGAGGGCTACCCGCGGCCGCGAGCGCTGACCGAACAGGGGATCCGGGGCGTGATCGATGCGTTCCGGCTCGCGGCCGGGCGCGCGCTCGCAGCGGGGTTCCAGGTCGCGGAGGTGCATGCGGCCCACGGCTACCTGCTGCACCAGTTCCTCTCGCCGCTTGCGAACCAGCGAACGGACCGCTACGGCGGATCGTTCGAGAACCGCGTGCGCCTTCCTCTGGAAGTCGTCTCCGCGATCCGGGAGGTCTGGCCGGAGCGCCTCCCGCTCCTCGTCCGGATCTCCGCCACGGATTGGGTGGACGGCGGCTGGAACGTCGAGGAGTCCATCGAATTCGCGCGCCTGCTGAAGGACTGCGGCGTGGACCTGGTGGATTGCTCGTCGGGCGGACTCGTGCCCGGCGCCCGGATCCCCGTCGGTCCGGGATACCAGGTCCCGTTCGCCGAACGGTTGCGACGGGACGCCGGGGTGCGGACCGCGGCCGTGGGGCTGATCACCGAGCCCGAGCAGGCGGACCGGATCATCCGGGATGGGCAGGCGGATCTGGTCCTCCTGGGCCGCGAGTTCCTGCGCCAGCCACACTGGCCGCTCCTGGCGGCACACCGGCTCGGAGTGGACGTCCCGTGGCCGCCGCAATACGAGCGAGCGCGGCCGTGAGCCCTCCACGAGATGGCCGACCATGACGTGGTCGGTCATGCTCTGGAGTCCGCCGACGATGTTGGTCGGCATCGCGGGCCGGGCGAGCTTCCGGACGGCCGGCGCCAGCGGCCCCTCGACGATCGACCGGCCGTAGCGCCCCGCGGCGTCGCCGCCGGCTGCGCCGGTGTGCATTCGGTGGATGCGTCCGGTTCAGTAGCCGGCTCGCGGCCGGACCGCACCCCGACATCGGCACCGGCGCGGCCGTCGCTGACGGTTCGATCTCCTTCCCCCTCGCACCGCCCCGGCCGCTCCCCGATGCGGCGACCCGCGCGGCACTGCGCCGTTCATTCACGAATCCTGCCCGCCCGAACACGAGCATGCACGTTTCCGAACACGAGCATGCACGTTCCGAAGCCACCACCGCCGGGTCCCTCGCCGATGACGAGGCCGTGAGCGAGAATCGCTACGCTCGGCCAGAGTAGCGTGCACCCGGCCAGTGCCGTCACATCCGGCCCCGCCGACCCGCCGCCCCCCCGCCGCCCCCCTGGCGCCAACCTGCCGCCGGCCTGGCGCCGACCTGGGCCGATTTTGGCCGGCCCCGCCGATCCGCCGCCGATCCCGCGGTTGACAACACGCAAGTCGGAAGTAATGCTCATACACGCCTGTTAATCATTACCACCTTCCGGAGCGTGACATGGACGATCCAGTCGGAACGGTCCCGCGGACGGCGTGGCTCGGCAGCGCCCGCGCGATTGCGGGTCGCATGGAACCGGGCCGAAGGACGAGGATCCACCCGAGCGTCGGGGTCGGCGTACTGGCGTTTCTGCTGGCGGGCGCCGGTTCCGGCGGCGCACAGACGCGGTCCACCACGGCGGACTGCTGGGCTGCCCCGGATGCGGATGGCGCCGTTGCGGTCCGGACGCGCGCGGCGCTCGGCCGGCGCGTGGCGGTCGCGGCGCGGGTTCCCGGGGCCGCGCCGACGATCGATGGTCGTCTCGAGGAGCGCGCCTGGTGCGTCGGCGCGCCGCTGACGGACCTGGTCCAGAGCGCGCCGAGCCCCGGGGAGTTGGCCACGCTTCCGACGGTGGCTCGAGTGCTCTACGACGGCGAGGCGGTCTACGTCGGGGTTCGGCTGTTCGATCCGCATCCGGACTCGATCGTCGCGCCGTATCCGCGGCGTGATGACGAGACCACCTCGGACTGGGTGTTCGTGGAGCTCGACCCGCGTTTCGACCGGCGGAGCGGCTACAGCTTCGGTGTGAATCCACGCGGGGTCGAGGCCGATGGGAGCTGGTCCGACGACGTCGACTACAACACTGCCTGGAACGGCGTGTGGGGTGCCGCGGCGCGGATCGACGGCCAGGGCTGGACCGCCGAGTTCCGGATCCCGTACTCGCAGCTCGGGTTGGGACAGCGCGAAACGGGCTCGGCGCTGGTGTGGGGGATCAACATCTATCGCTACACGCCGCATCGCGGCGAGACATCGAACTGGTCGCCGCGTCTGCCGAGCGTCGTGGGTGTCATCTCACACTTCAACGAGCTGCATGGCGTGGTGGTCCCGGATGGGGGCGTCGGCATCGAGGTCACGCCGTACAGCGCGGTGACGGCCACGCGTTCGCCGAGTCCGGGCGACGGCGGCGCGATGCGGGAGGATCTGTCTCCGGCGGCGGGCGTCGATGCGCGACTCCGCACATCGACGGTCGACGCGGCGTTGAGTATCCGGCCGGACTTCGGGCAGGTCGAGGCCGATCCGTCGCAGATCAACCTCACGACGTTCGAGACGTTTTTCCCCGAGCAGCGGCCGCTCTTCGTCGAGGGGACGGACGTCTTCCGGTTCAACTCGGCGCTCGACTTCTCGACACGCGGGACGTCGTTCGCGGAAGAGAGTCCGTTCTACTCGAGGCGGATCGGTCGTCCGCCGGCGGGGTCGTGCCCTGCGGGCGCCACCGATTGCCGTAAGCCGAACGCGACGACCGTCCTCGGCGCGGTTCGGGTTTCCGGCCATACGGCGGACGGCTGGACGGGTGGGCTGTTCCACGCGTGGACCGGCGCGGAGCACGCCGCGTTCGTCGATGGCGCGGGCGCGGCGGGGCGAGTCGAAGTCGAGCCGCTCACCCGCTTCACGGTCGTGCGAGCCGAACGGTCGCGCGCGGACGGGCGCGCGGCCGTCGGCGTGATGGGGACGCTGGTGGGGCGTAGCGGCATGACGGATGGCGTCGATTCGCTGCTGGCGCATCGGGCGCTCGTAGTGGGCGCCGATGCGCGCGCGCGTTTCGCGCACGACGCGTACGAGGTGACCGGCTTCGCGCTCGCGAGCCGAGTGGAAGGCACGCCGTCGATGATCCGCGCGCTCCGCCGCGAGCCGCGGCACGGCTACCATGACCCGGGCGGCGATGTCGCACCGACCTCGCTCTCCGGGTACGCGGCGCAGGCGCGCGTTGCGCGCGTCGACGGACGGCTACAGTGGGGCATCGCGCTGCGCGCGATCAGCCAGGGATTCGAGGCCAACGACCTCGGATTCCAGCGCAACGCGAACTGGCTCCTTGCCGTCGCGGACTGGCGCTACCTGGCCTACCGTCCGGGCCGCTTCATCCGCCGCTGGTCGGTCGGCTCCCGTCAACTCGGCATCGGGTGGACGCTCGCCGGTGAGCGCCGCGCAGCCGTCGCGAACCTCACGGCATCCGTGGATCTCCGCAACTACTGGGGGGCGTCGCTCTCGCTGGACCACGAGTTCGCCGTGCGGGACCCCGAAGTCCTGCGTGGCGGCCCGGCGTTCCTGCTCCCGGGACGCGATCTCTGGACGGCGGAGGTCTACTCGGACACCCGGCGCCGCTGGCAGTTCTCGATCACGGCGTCAGGCGTGCGCGAGTCCGCCACGCACTCGCACGAGGAGCGCATCTCGCCGAGCCTCTCTGCATTCGTGACGGATCGTCTCCAGGTCGGGATCACGCCGCTGGTGGGGTCCACCCGGGAAGCGTGGCAGTACGTCGCTCAGCCGCGCGACGCGGCCGGCCGGACGCACTACCTTCTGGGCGATCTGCATCAGACGACGGCGTCGCTCACCACGCGCGCGACCTACGCCTTCTCGGCGCACCTCACGCTCCAGCTCTATGCGGAACTCTTCCTGAGCAGCGGGCGATACGAAACGTTCCGCGACGTCGTCGCCCCCGTCGCGCCACGCGCTTCCGACCGCGCGATTCCGATCACGTCCGCGCGCCTCGGGTACGACCCGGCGCGACGCGTGTACGTCGTAGACGACGGCGCGCCCTCGCGGTTCACGTTCGCGGACCCGGCGTTCTCCGAACGCGACGGCCACGTCAACATGCTCGTGCGGTGGGAGTTTCGGCCGGGCTCGACGCTCTTCCTCGTCTGGACACAGGAGCGAATCGACCACTATCTTGCGGACTTCGACCTCGGCCGCGACCTGCACCGTCTCTCTCGCGCGCCCGGGGCGAACGCGCTGTTGCTGAAGGTCAGCTACTGGTTCCCCCTGTGATGTGACGACGCATTCGGCTCCATCGAGAGATCCAGGTGGCACGGCGAGTGGAACGGAGGGGGCCGCCTTCATCGGCGGCCACATCGCCCTGGATTTCGCGAATACGGTGAGCGACCACGCGAGCGAGAGCCCGCGCGAGCGATTGACCGGCTACGCCGACCTCGTTGCCTGGGCGCGCCGCACCGGGAGCCTCTCGGCCGCGGATGCGCGCGCGCTCGAGCGCGAGGCCCGGCGGCATCCGGAGCGGGCTGCGCGGGCGCTCGAAACGACGATCACGCTGCGGGAAGCCGTCTACCGCGTGTTCAGTGCGCTCGCGCACCATCGCACCCCGGACTCCGACGACCTCGCGATGCTGCACGCCGCCCGCGTGCGCGCGCTCGAGGCGGCCGAGCCGGAGTGGCAGCAGGATCGCGGGCTCGTGTTGCGCTGGCCGAACTCGCCCGTCGACCTCGCCCGGCCGCTGCACCCGATCCTGCTCGCCGCCTGCGAACTGCTCGAGTCGCCGGACCTCGAACGGTTGCGTCAATGCGGAAACCCGCCCTGCGGCTGGCTCTTCATCGATCGCAGTCGGAACGGCAGCCGCCGCTGGTGCTCCTCGGCCGATTGCGGGAACCTGAGCCGCGTGCGGCGATTCCGCCGGCGTCGCGCCTCCCCCTCGACCGGCGAGGAGTCCCGGGACTAGAGCGATTGCCGCATCACTTCGGAGTCGTGCACTTCGGACGCAAGTGCGGCGCGGGTGGTCAAGCAGCTCCGAACCGGCGGAGGAAATGCTCTAGCAGCGGCACGCCCGCGGCTTCGGAGCCGCGCGGCCGCGCGCCGCGCTCGGTTCGCGGGCGCGTGCGACTCCGAAGTGACGCGACGACCGCTCCAGCACGCCCCTTGCAGTGCTCGCGCGCGGCCGTGAGCCGACCTCCACGTTGACGCCGCACCGCCGAATGCCTACGGTTCACCCCGTGTCCATGTGCCCTGGAACGAGGAGGAGCCCCCGATGGCTACGGTCAGCGTCCGCTACATCGTCGACGACGTCGACGCCGCGATCGAGTTCTATTGCGGGCTCCTCGGGTTCGAGGAGGTCATGCACCCGGCTCCCCCGTTCGCGATGCTCTCCCAAGGGGAGCTGCGGCTCGTGCTCACCGCGCCCGGTGGCGGCCCCGGCGGTGGCGCCGCGATGCCGGACGGGACGCTGCCCACGCCGGGCGGCTGGAACCGTTTCGCCATCGAGGTTTCCGACATCGAGGAGACCGCCGGCCGGCTGCGGGCGGCCGGCGTACGGTTCCGCAACGAGATCGTCGACGGGGTCGGCGGCCGTCAGGTACTCGTGGAGGATCCGTCGGGCAATCCCGTGGAGCTGTTCCAGCCGACGATCGCCGAGGCCCGGCTGGGCTGACGGCGCGCGGGGCGCGGGGCGCGGGGCGCCACGTCGTGCATCGGTCAGGGTGCTGTATCCGACGCACTGTAGGGCGCAGACTGTGCCGATGAGTGAGCCCGTCACCGTACCGGCGCAGGCACCCGCACCGCACTGCCCGGCATGTCAGATCATCGACCGCGCGGACGG
>DASVCS010000015.1:0-72899 GCA_036381495.1 Longimicrobiales bacterium | reverse complement strand
CCCGCCCGGCCGGCACGACCGATCCAGACCCACGCCCTCGACGCCAGCCTTGCCCGATACGATCCTGACGCATATGCTACGATCATGTCGGATCCGCGGATCGAGACACGGGTGCGAGAGGCGCGCGGACGGCGCGGCTGGTCGCAGGAAATGTTGGCGGCGCGCGCGGGGATCTCGCGGGCGGCGGTCAGCGCGATCGAGACGGGGCGCGTGGTCCCGTCGACCGCGGCGGCGCTCGCGTTGGCGGCGGCGCTGGAGTGTCGCGTCGAGGAGCTGTTCCGGCTGGACGCCGCGCGAGGCGAGGACGCGGTGACGTGGGCGTGGGCGCCGGGCGGTGGGGCGCAGCGCTTCTGGCTCGCCGAGGTCGGCGGGCGGCTGCTGCATTACCCGGTCGAGACGACGGCGGCCGGGCTGCTGCCGCACGATGGGGTGGTGGTGGTGGGCGGCGCGGAGGGCGTCGCGGGTCCGGTGGGCGCCTCGGGTACGGTTGGTACGGCGGGAACGGCGGGCGGCGGACGCGCGGCAGGCGCCGGACGCGCGGCGAGCTCGGACGTCACGGCGGCGGCGCGGGCCGCCACGGAGGTCCGGGTCGGGAGCACGGCGCGCGCGGCGTCGCCGTGGGGTGTCCCGGCGGCCGCGCGCGCCGGCGCGATGCCCCGCCCGGACCCGCGGCGCACGCTGGTCGTCGCGGGGTGCGATCCGGCGGCGGGCCTTCTGGCGACGCTGCTCGGGAACGCGGCCGGCGTGCGCGTGCTGCCGTTCGTGCGCTCGAGCGGGCGGTCGCTCGAGCTGCTGCGCGATGGGCGGATCCACGTCGCCGGCGTGCACCTCGGCGCCGGTCCGGAGGAGAACGAGCGCCTGGTGCGCGAGCGCCTCGGCCCGGGGTTCCGGCTGCTGCATGTGGCGCGGTGGATGGAAGGGGTGGCGCTCGCACCGGGGCTGGGCGTGCGGTCTGTTCCGGCCGCGCTGGACGCGGGGCTGCGCTGGGTGGGCCGCGAGGAGGGCTCCGGCGCGCGACGCTGCCTCGAACAGCTCTTCGAAGGCCGAGACGTGTCCGGACTCTGGCAGCACGCGGCGTCGGACCACCGCGGCGTCGTCGACGCGATCCGCGCCGGTTGGGCCCAGGCCGGCATCTGCGTCCGCCTCGTCGCCGAAGATGGCGGACTCGCCTTTCTCCCCGTACGGACCGAGGCGTACGACCTCTGCTACCGGGCGGACATGGAAGACGACCCGCGGCTCGCGGCGCTGCTCGACGCCGTCCGGTCCGTCGCGTTCCGCCGGCTGCTCGGCGACCTGCCCGGCTACGACGTGCAGCGGACGGGGGAGCGGTCGTGAGGATGGCGTGCGGCGCTGCGGCGACCGCCGCGAGGGTCCGGTCCCCGGGAGGTTCCGTGCGGGCGCCACGCCCCATCCCGCTCGCGCATGTCATCCGCGCGTGCGCGCTCCTCTGTTGTCTCACTCTCCCATGGACCGCGCCCGCTTGGGCACGGCAGGCGGACGAGACGGTTCTCGTCGCCGTCGCGGCCAATTTCGCGGAGACGCAGGCGGCACTCGCGGCGCGGTTCACGGCGGCGACGGGCGTCGTGGTACGCGCGAGCATCGGCTCGACGGGGCAGCTCTATGCGCAGATCCGCAACGGCGCGCCGTTCGACGTCTTCCTCGCGGCGGACGAAGAGCGGCCGCGGCGGCTCGAGGCGGAGGGCCGGGTGGTGCCGGGGACGCGCTTCACGTATGCGGAGGGGCGCCTCGTGCTGTACGGTCCCGGGCTGGACTCGGTGCGAGCTGGCGGCGCGGACCTGATCGAGGGCGAGTACGCGCACCTGGCGATCGCGAACCCGGAAACGGCGCCGTACGGCGTCGCGGCGGTGCAGACGCTCGAGCGGCTGGGGCTGGCGGACGCGGTCGCGGCGCGGCTCATTCGGGGGGAGAGCATCGGCCAGACGTATCGGTTCGTGCGGTCGGGCGCGGCGGAGCTGGGTTTCGTCGCGCTGTCGCAGGTCAGGGGCGAGTCGTCGTGTCGCTATTGGATCGTGCCGCGGGAGCTGCACGGGCCGATCCGGCAGGACGCGGTGCTCCTGAGGCACGGCGCGGACAACGCGGGGGCGCGGCGCTACGTCGCCTACCTCCGGAGCCCGGAGGCGCGGCGACTGATCGCGTCGTACGGGTACGGCACGGGGCGGCGGTAGAGCCGGCGGGGTTGGAGAGATGCTGCAGCTCGGCCCTTCCGACTGGCAGGCGGTGGTCGTGACGCTGAAGCTGGCCACGGTGACGACGGCCGGGCTGCTGTTGGTCGGGACGCCGCTCGCGTGGTGGCTCTCGCGGACGCGCTCGCGGCTGCGCGCGCCGATCGAGGCCGCCGCCGCGCTGCCGCTCGTGCTCCCGCCGACCGTGCTCGGCTTCTACCTCCTCGTGATCCTCGGGCCGGCCGGCCCGGTCGGGCGGATCTGGGAGGCCATGGGCGGCGACCGGCTCGTCTTCTCGTTCCCCGGGCTCGTCATCGGCTCGATGCTCTATTCGCTCCCCTTCGTCGTCCAGCCGCTGCGCAACGCCTTCGCCGCGATCGGCGAGCGCCCGCTCGAAGTCGCGGCGACGCTGCGCGCCGGCCCGGTCGACCGCTTCTTCTCCGTGGCGCTCCCGCTGGCCCAACCCGGCTTCCTCACCGCCGCGACGCTCGCGTTCGCCCACACCGTGGGCGAGTTCGGCGTCGTCCTGATGATCGGCGGCAACATCCCCGGTCGCACGCAGGTGCTCTCGATCGCCGTATACAACCACGTCGAGGCCCTCGAATACGGCGCCGCCCACCTCCTCTCCGCCGGGATGCTCGCCTTTTCGTTCGCCGTGCTGCTGGCCGTCTACGCCGTCGACCGCCGCGCCGCGGCACCGCACCCGTGAGCGCGCTCGAGGTCCGGATCCGGCTTCCGCTCGGCGAGGGTGCCGGGCTCGACGTCGCCTTCGACGCACCCGCCCGCGGCGTCATCGGGCTCTTCGGCCCCTCCGGCGCCGGCAAGACGATGGTGCTCCGCTGCCTTGCCGGGCTCGAACGCAACGCGCACGGCCGCATCCGTGTCGGCGACGAGGTGTGGCACGACACGCGGAGCCGCACGTTCCTCCCGCCGCACCGCCGCGCCGTCGGCTACGTCTTCCAGGAGCCCGGCCTCTTCCCGCACCTCACCGTCCGCGGCAACCTGCGCTACGCATACGACCGTGCGCCCACGCGGCGCATCGCGTGGGACGAGGCGATCGCCTGGCTGGGCCTCGAGCCTCTGCTCGACCGGACGACCGGCGCGCTCTCCGGCGGCGAGCGCCAACGCGTCGCGATCGCGCGCGCGCTCCTCGCCAGCCCGCGGCTGCTGCTCATGGACGAGCCGCTCTCCGCGCTCGACGAGACCGGCCGCGGCGAGATCCTGCCGTACCTCGAGATGCTGCCGGCGCGGCTGCGCGTCCCGATCCTCTACGTCAGCCACTCGCTCGCCGAGGTCGTCCGGCTCGCCGACCGGCTCGTGTGGCTCGTGGCCGGGCGCGTGCGAGCCGCCGGCGCGCCGGCCGATGTGCTGGCACGCGCCGACTTCGCCCGCTGGCGCGGTCCGGAGGCCGCCGTCGTCGTCGACGCCGTCGTGCGGGAACACGACGACGCCTACGGCCTCACGCGGCTCGACGCGCCGTGGGGCCCCCTGTGGCTGCCGCGGCAGCGGCACGCGCCCGGCCGGCGGGTCCGCGTCGAGGTGCGCGCGGCGGACGTGAGCATCGGGCTCGCGGCGGATGCGGCCTCGAGCATCCTGAACCAGTTCGCTGCGCGGATCGTCGGGATCGAGGAGGTCGGGGCGGGGGAGGCGGTGGTGCGGTTGGTGTGCGGCGATGGCGGGGGAGAGGGTGTGGGGGACGACGGAGGCAGCGGGGGCGGCGAAGGGGATGGGGGTGGCGGACAGGGCGGCGAGGGTAGTGTGGGCGTCCGTGACGACGGTGAGCCTGATGACGGTGGCGGTGAAGACGGCGGCGCTGGAGGCCGTGAGAGCCGGGCCGGCATGCCGCTCCTCGCCCGCATCCCGCGTCGCGCCTGCGACCGGCTTGGGCTGGCGCCGGGGATGCGGGTGTGCGCGCGGGTGGGGGCGGCGGCGGTGGTGGGGTGAGGCGCGAGGCACCTCAGCAGCACGCGCGCAGTGCACTCTGGGACGACGGTGCGGAATCGCTCGCACCTGATTCCCGCCTGCTCGTTTCGGCCGAGCAGGTGGGCGCCGCCGGCCAGCACGTCGGTGGCCAGGAGGGCGAGGAGCAGTTCGGCACGAGCGCCGGCGAAGGTGTCGCACTCAGTCGACTTCCAAACATTTCCGCCGCAATCAGGGACTCGCGAAGCAGCCTTGCAGCGGAACCTGTACTGGACACGGCGCCGCAGCCGGGGATTGAACGGCGGCGGGGCATGTGCCGATCCTTTATGGAACGGAGATGTGCTCATCTGGACGTCCGGAACGTCAATCTCTGCCCCGCAACCCGGAGGAATCGACGAGATGGCGTACTTGGCGCAGCGACACAGGGCGTTCCTATTGATCGCTTTCCTCCTCATCCTCCCCCGTCCACTGCGGGGCCAGGGGAGTGACACCCTCGTCGCGAAGCTGGCTGATCCGGACTGGGTGGTGCGGTCGGCGGCGGTAGCGGCGCTGAACCAGATGTCCGACGCGGATCTTCCGGCCGGATATGCCGCTGCGGCTATCGATCTGCTCGCCCGGGAAGTCGATGAGACGTGGAACGCCGAAGGACCCGTAGGAGAGGGATACGGTGAGTACCTGATCGATGTGGTGCTCCTCGTGTTGCGGACCGGCGATCCGGATGCGGTGCGCCCACTCGCCTTTCTCGGAATCGATGTCAGCGTCGGCGCTCGTCGCTTCCTGGCGCGACACCCCGACCGCGCCCTGCCGGCGCTGGAAGAGGCGTGGCGTGAGCACTGGCCGCTCCGCTCCGATATCGTTCCGACGCTTGGCGAAATGCTGCTTGCCGACCGGAACGGCGAGATCCGCCTCACCGAGACACAACGAAGAATCATCGACCGGCGCCTCTTCGTTGCGGCTTTCGATTCTGTTCCGAACTCGCGCTACGCGTTCGTCGAAACGGTCGGAGAGGTTGTGCTGCCCGAATGGACTCCCGTCGTGGCCTCACTGGCAGAGAACGACACGATCGCCCACGACCGGTGGTCGTTCATACAGGGCGCCGCACAGCGATACCGGGCACCGTTGGAGGCGGCTCGTTCCGCGCTTTCGGACCTGGCAATGCTCGCGGCGTTGCAGAGATTGCACAGGATGGTCTGCGATGACGAGGCGCAAGGCGCGCGTTTCGGACAGTGTACGGCCCTGGCATCACATCTGGCCAACGCCGAGCGACAGCTCCGGGCGGGCCGGCGGATACCGGGCCGAGCGCAGATCGATGCCTACCTGAGAGGGCTGGACCGGTCAGCCGCTCAGGGGATCTTCACCACACGCGAGTACGTGCTCCTCTCCGGCAATGCATCGGCATTGCTCGACCGATTGAACTGAGGCGTTTACGAATGGTAAAGTCGACAGATTGGTTGCGGCGGTGTTCGCGCTACGCTCCTGTTCTGGTCGCGCTCGCCTGCGGAGCGTGCGTCGGAACCGGCGACAGGACGGCCGGAGGGACCCACGAGGACTCGGTTCTCGCCGTCGACCGGCGAGGCGAAGCATCTGCAGCGGTGGGGGATCCGCGCGAGCCGATGGTTGGCCTGCAAGAAGACGAACGGGCCGACAGCCGGGCACCGAGGGGTGAGGAACCCGGGGACCTGGGCACGACAACGGATCGCGACACGGATTCGGTCGCAATTGACACGGATTCAGTCGCAACCGTAGTCAGACGGCAGCCGATCCTGAGGACCATATACGTGCTCGGTATCGGGTCGCGGCCGCCTCTGGCTTTTCAGATCGGAGGGCTGGATTCCGCCCAGCCAGGAGGACCGCAGCCGACCGAACGCCCCATCGCGTTGTTTCCGGATCGGAGTGTGCGTGGGGATCTTCATCTCTCACGCTCGGCCCCGGACCGCCCGTACATGCGCTTCCTCGTGCCGGCGTTCGAGGTAGGCCCCCCCGAGGTGGAACTTCCGCAGGGGCTCCGTTCTCTGGCGCTCCCGGCGGATTCTCTGCCGTCCTCATCGCCGCAGCGCATTGCGCACGCGTATGACATCGATGAGGACATCCGACGGGAATTTCTCATGGCGGTGCAAAACGAGGTCAACCGGAACGGCGACTCCGTTTTCGCCACCATCGAGTCGGCCCCCAAGATGGACCTCTGGAATGTCGGGGATGAGACTCGCCAGATCTGAGGGAGCTGGACCGCCCGGCCCGTGCGGTCGAGGGGACCGTCAACCACTGTGTTCGCGGGCGCGGCGGTCATTGCGGCGGACTCCGTCGAACTATTGTTCCTCCGCTTCGAGCGACTCACGGATCGTCCCTGGACACACGAAGGGATCTGGGAGCCCCTCGCTCCGCTGGACGTGACCGGGGATGGCGCACCGGAGGTGCTCGTCTGGACCTGGAAGAAAGGGCTGGAGGAGGAGACGTTCGGGGTCGCGGTCCTTCGCCCCGACGAGGACGGGATTTGGCGTGTATGGACCGAGATCCCGTTCGTCGCGGTATGGGGGCATTGACCGCAGGGAGGCAGGATTCTCCCCGGCGGTCCACCGACTCCAACGGCCGTGCCTCGCTCGACATCGTGAACGCTGGAATGCTCGGCCCCATCACCCACTCGTCCCAGTGCACCAGAACCGAATGACCGCCGGCACGCACGCATCGAGGAATGATCGCTGGTTCGAAGCGCGGCGCCGGGCAGAGGACCGGACGACCCGCGCCGGCGCCGTCGCCTTCGTCGCTGGCGGCGTGGGAGCGGTCTTTGCGCTCCTGGGCACGGACGGGCTGCGGTTCGTTACAGCGGTAACGCGCTTCGCTCTGCTCGATTTCGCCCTCCTCGCAGGTGCCGGAGTGCTGCTGTGGTGGCGGAAGAGTATCGGGGCGGCGATCTTCCTCGATGCGTGCGTGCCGGCGAGCCGGTGCACGCCGAATTCCTCTGCGTGATCGATCTGCAGCACGGCAAGATGGCGGAACTCATCGAAGTGTTCGCGCGGTCCCTCAACCGGGAGAACCATGGAAACCCACTTCTTCCGCACCCCCGCGGAATTCCGCGCGTGGCTCGAACGGCATCACGCGACGGCGGATGAGCTCTGGGTCGGCTTCTACAAGAAGACGTCGGGCCGTCCGAGCCTCACCTGGCCGGAATCGGTCGATGAAGCGCTCTGCTTCGGCTGGATCGACGGCATCCGCAAGTCGATCGACGAGGTGAGTTACCGCATCCGCTTCACGCCGCGCCGGCCGGGAAGTATCTGGAGCACAGCGAACATCCGGCGAGCGCAGGAGCTGATCGAGGCGGGGCGCATGCAGCCGGCGGGGCTCGAAGCCTTCGCCGGGCGGAAGGAGGATCGCACGCGACGATATTCGTTCGACCAGGGGGTCGTGGAGCTCGGAGAGGCGTACGAGGCGGAGTTTCGGGCGAATGCGAAGGCGTGGGCGTTCTTCGAGGCCCAGCCGCCCTCGTACCGGCGAACCGCCACGTGGTGGGTGATCAGCGCCAAGCGGGAGGAGACGAGGAGAAGGCGCCTCGCCACGCTGATCAGGGATTCGGAGGCAGGCGAGCGGATCGCGCCGTTGCGGTGGTCTTCCGGGAAGCAGTGACCGGGACCGCCGCGTACACGCGGTCCGGGTAGCGGTCTGACCGCGCACGACGTCGCGCCCACGCTGCGGCGGCCTGGCGCCGCCCCGGCCTGGCGGAGCGCGGCGGGCGGCGCCGCGGTCTGCGTAAGACCTCGCCGCGGGGCTGTGCAAAGTGGCATGATGTTACGCGTTCTCCGGACGTGACGTCGCATCGATCACCCGCCACAGCACGGGAGCGCGCCAGGGTGGGGAGCGCGGGAGGCTGCCGCGGATGGACGGTTGCTCGTCATCCTTGACGGTCCGGCGGGGTCGCGTCTGTCGTGTCGGACGCGCGGGGAGGAGCGACGCCCTGGATGGGGAGCGAGTGTGCGATGAAGCTGTGCGGTTTGGCGTTGGCCGGGATCGTGGTCCTCGGGTGCGGCGGCGGCCCGGGGGCGCAGGTGGCCACGAGAGCGGATTCGTCCCGTTCGGGAGAAGGCGGCGACGTCGTCCAGCAGGAACGCGGGCGGGCGCAGGATGAGGCGACGTCGGCGCCGGCATCGTTCGATCCGAGCTGGGTCGTAACCGCGGATGGCCTGGGTCCGATCCGCATCGGCATGAGCACGGAGGAGGTGGCGCGGGCGCTGGGGGGTGCCGTCGACGTGCCGGACGAGCCGGGTGGCTGCGATTACATCCTCCCGCCGACGTGGCCCCAGGGCGTCGCGGTCATGATGGTGGATGGATCCGTCGCGCGAGTGGATGTGTGGGAGGGCGGGACCGCGACTGCGGAGGGCGCGCGGATCGGCAGCACCGAGGACGAGATCCAGGCGCTCTATCCGGGGCGGGTCGAAGTACGGCCGCACAAGTACACGGAAGGTCATTACCTGATCGTGACGCCGCCTGGACCGACCGGGGCGGAGCGCCGGATCGTCTTCGAGACGGATGGCCGTGCGGTGGAACGGTATCGCGCGGGAGCGCTCCCGGCCGTCGAGTGGGTGGAAGGGTGTTCTTAGGATCCCGAATGGATTGCAACCGGTGACGGTCTACGCCGCGCCCATCGAGAAGGGTGGGACCCGGTGGCGGCGCGGTCTCGTGCGGGCGGGCGTGATCCTCGGCGCCTGCCTGGCCCTCGCGACGGTCGAGACGACGCAGACCTACGTGCGGGCGCTCCAGAACGAGGCACCGATACCGTTCACTGCGGCGCTCGGGCGGGTCCTGCCGTCGTGGGTGATCCTGGCCGTGCTCGCCCCCGCGGTCCTGTGGGTTTCGGATCGCTACCCGCTCGACCGCAGCCACGGTCTGCGCCACGTCCCGGCGCATGTCATCACCTTCGTCCTCTTCACGTTCGCACACCTCGGAGGGACCGCGGTCGCCGCCACGGCGATGGGCACCACCGGCGACTCGTTTTCGGTCGTATTCCAGCAGCTCATCAACTGGTACTTCATCATGGAGCTGCTGACCTACGGTGCGATCGTGGGCGTACACCACGCGCTCCGGTACCATCGCGATGCCCGCGAGCGGGAGTTGGCGGCGTCCGAGCTGCGGGCGCGTCTGACCCGCGCGCAACTCCAGGCGCTGCGCAATCGGCTCGACCCGCACTTCCTGTACAACACGCTGAACGCGGTCTCCGCGCTCGCGCTGCGCGGCGAGCGCGAGGCGGTCGTCGGCGGCCTGAGCCGTCTGCGCGAGATCCTGGATTACTCGCTTGATGACGGCGGCGAACAGGACGTCCCGCTCTCCCGTGAGCTCGAGGCCGTGGACCTCTACCTCGAGATCCAGCGGCTCCGCTACGGCGAGCGCATGGTCGTCGAGAAGACGATCGACCCCGACGCGCTGGACGCCCTCGTGCCGCGGATGATCATGCAGCCGCTGGCCGAGAACGCGGTCCTGCACGGCGTCGCTCGGCGGCGCGGTCCGGTGCGGATCGAGATCGCGGCGAGAGCGGAAGCCGATGCGCTCCGGATTCGGATCCGCGACACCGGCCCCGGCTTCGGTGCGGCCGCCGGGCCGACGGAGTCGCACGGGATCGGGCTGGCGAACACGCGCGCGCGCCTCGAGCAGCGCTACGGCGACGGCTGTCGCTTCGAGGCCGGCGACGCGGAGGGCGGCGGCGGCGAGGTCGTGATCCGGATCCCGTTGCAGCGGCCGGGCGGCCGGGCGGCGCCGACCGAGCCGGCGCGGCAGGCCGCGGAGGCGACGTGAGCGACGCGGCCGGCTCGGCGATCCGGGCGCTGATCGTGGACGACGAGCCACTCGCGCGGGAAATGGTCCGCGCCCGGCTCGAGTCGGAGCCCGACGTCGAGATCGTGGGCGAGGCGGAGGACGGGCCGGCCGCCGTCGCGGCGATCACGGCGTTGCGGCCGGATATCGTGTTCCTCGACATCCAGATGCCGGAGATGGACGGATTCGAGGTCCTCGAGCGGACGGCGGCCCACCACCTGCCGATCATCGTGTTCGTGACGGCGTACGACGAGTACGCCCTGCGCGCATTCGACGTCCACGCACTGGATTACCTGCTCAAGCCGTTCACGGCCGAGCGCTTCGCCCGCGCGATGCGGCGGGCGCGCCATGAGGCGATGCGGTCCGACGCCGCCGTCCGGCGTGCGCTGGCGCGGCTCCTGGACTCGCGCGACGCCGGATCCGCCGATGCCGCGGACTGTGGACGGACCGCCGGCGCGAACGCGGCGTCCGGGCCCGCGCGCAGGTTCGTCGTCAAGCGGCGCGACAGCTACCTGCTCGTCAAGGCCGATGACCTCGTCTGGATCGAGGCCGCCGGCGACTACGTGCGCCTGCACTGCGACGGCGAGTCGCACCTCCTGCGCGCGACGATGGCTGACATGGAGGCGCGCCTGGACGCCGCCCGGTTCCGCCGCATCCACCGCTCGGCGATCGTGAATCTGGACCGCGTCGCTGAGATCCGACCGGCCGATGGCGGCGCCTACACGGTCGTGCTCGAAGGAGGCACGACGCTGCGCATGAGCCGGGGCTACCGCGACAACCTCTTCGAGTAGCGGCACGCGGCTCGCCCGCCGCGGGCGGACCACGGTCGCACGGCGCGGGATGGCTCCGGTGGCGCGCCCACCGATTCCGGGGCCTGCGATTCGGCGCGTCCCGGTATCATTCATCCCGTTCCGCCGTCGGTTCGTCGACACTTCCTTGACCACGGGCCGTGCACGGCCGTCTCTTGAACGCCGACGTGCGGCCGACCACCGGAGTCGAGTCGACCGGCTCATGCGCGCCGGCGCTTCGGCGAGTCGCGCACCACGTGGGTTCCACCGGTTCCAGGTAGCGGGATGATGCTTCGGACACGAATACCCGGTCACGCGGCGCTTGCCGCCTCCGCACTCCTCCTGGCGTGCGGCGGGACGCCGCAACGCGCCACATCGATGGCCGACCTGAGCGCCTCGGCCTCGGCGTCCTCCTCGCCCGACGCGATGGCGTACGGCGCGGACGTCGTGCGTGACCTCGAACGCGTACGCGCGGCGACCGACGAGTTCCACGACATTGCGGCCGCCCACGCCGCCGGATACCCGACGAGGGTTCCCGGCTGCCTGGAGAATCCGCCGGCCGGCGGGATGGGACTGCACTACGTGCACCCGGACCGGCTCGATGACCACCTCGACGTCGAGCATCCGGAGATCCTGGTCTACGCGCCGACGAGCAGCGGCAAGCCGAAGCTGGTCGGCGTCGAGTACGTCGTGCCGTTCTCCGCGCGCGGCCCCGACGAGGAGGCGCCGCGCATCTTCGGACGATCGCTGAAGCGGGCTCCCAGGCTCCGGCTCTGGTATCTGCACGTGTGGGTGTGGGAGCGGAACAGCAACGGGCTCTTCGCCGACTGGAACCCGGCCGTGAAGTGTTGATCGGGACCGGCCAGCACATCGCCCGCTTCCGTCGAGCGAAGCCATGGCAAAGCTCGCGACCGTCGGACGAACGTTCTTCGCCGTCGCGCTGACCGGACTCGGCATCGAGCATTTCATCTTCCGGGAGTTCGTCACGGGACGCGCCCCCGCCTGGCCCGCTTCGATCCCCGGCGGCGTGGTCTGGGCGTACCTGACCGGGATCGCCTTCATCGGCATCGGCGTGGCCGTATTGATCCGGAAGGGCGCGCGCCCCGCGGCGATCCTCGCCGGCGCGCTGATCTTCGCGTGGGCGTTGCTCCGGAACGTACCGGTCGTCGCGGCGGACTCGTTTCTCGGCGGGACGTGGACGCGCGCGGGCAAGGCGCTCACCTTCTTCGGCGGCGCCTGGGCGGTCGCGTCCACGCTGCCGGCGGTGAAGGCCGGTGGCGCCGCCCGGCTCCGGAGCTTCATGAACCGCCGAGCCGAGTTCATCGTGCTGGGGCGGGTCACGCTCGGGATCTTCATGATCATCACCGGCTTCCAGCACTACATCTTCACCGAGTTCGTCGCCTCGCTGATCCCGGGTTGGTTCCCCGGCGACGCCGTGTTCTGGACGTATTTCGCGGGTGCCGCGCTCCTGGCCGGCGGGGCCGGTCTGCTCGTCCCGTGGACGGCGCGCCTCGCGGCGTTCCTGTCGGGCGTGATGGTGTTCTCGTGGTTCTGGATCGTGCACCTGCCCCGAACGTTCACCAGCGTGAGCGATGGTATCGCCGTCTTCGAAGCGCTGGCGGTCTCCGGTATCGCGTTCGTCCTGGCGGGCTATGCCGGCGACGATCGGGGTCGCCAAGCGGACGAGCCGATCCGGAGCGCGGAGAAGAGATGCCGGCCGGAGTCGCCGCGATCGCGGACCGATGAAGGGCGCTTCCCCGGGCGTGGGCGGTCTTAGAGCGGTTGTCGCGTCACTCCGGAGGCCTGCGCCCGCAAACCGGGCGCGGCGGGCGGCCACGCGGATCCGAACCCGCGGGTGGACCGCCGTAGAGGCCCGACCGCCGTCGTACCGGCGGACCACCACGCGATGCGCGACCCGCGCCACGGGTGAAAACTCGGCCGCGCTTGCCTGCCGCCCGCGCGACGGGCATCATCCGATGTCGATCGCTTTCTGGATTTCCTGAAAACACGTTCACGGCACGGGCATGATGAAGCTGCACACGATTACATTCGCGGCGGGTCTGCTGCTGTTCACCTCGGCCGCCGGCACGCCTGTGGCCGCGCAAGGGTCCGATCCGGGGCACGCCGCCACTGCGCGGAGAGGGCTCGACCCGCGGGACGAGGCGCACGCGGCCGGAGCACGCAAAGCGTCGCCTGTTCGGGCCGCGCCCGGGACCTTCGATCCGCTCGAGACCTTCGCGCCGTTTCGCTACGCACATCCGGTCAGCCGGTATCGCTCCGCCGATGGGCTGCCCGGCCCCGACTACTGGCAGAACCGCGCGGACTACGAGATCCACGCACGGCTCGACCCCGCAGCGAAGACGCTGACCGCCACCGAGGTGGTGACGTACACCAACAACAGCCCGGACACGCTCGCCGTGCTGTGGTTGCAGCTCGACCAGAACCGTTATCGTTCCGACGCGCGCGCAAATTTCAGCGCGGACGGGATGCCAGCGGTGACGGAGCACACCGATGGCTACCGGATCGAGTCGGTCCGCGTCGAGGTGGATGGCGCGCCGCGCGCGACGCCGTACGTGATCTCGGACACGCGCATGCGCATCGACCTGCCGCGACCGCTGCCGCCGGCCGGCGGCACGGTGCGCGTGCACATTGCCTACAGCTACGTCATCCCCGGCAGCTTCGGTGGGCGCACCGACTGGTTCCACAGCCGCAACGGCGACATCTTCGAGATCGCGCAGTGGTACCCGCGCCTCTGCGTCTACGACGATCTGCACGGCTGGGACACGCTCCCCTTCCTCAACAACGAGTTCTATCTCGAGTACGGTGACTTCGACTACTTCATCACGGTTCCCTGGAACATGATCGTCGTCGGCTCGGGCGAACTGGTGAACCCGGAGGAGGTGCTCACGGCAGCCGAGCGTGCGCGGCTGGCCGCGGCGCGGATGAGCGATACGACGGTGATGATCATCGCACCCGATGAGGTCCGCGACCCCGCAACGCGACCGGTACGGAGCGGCGAACTGACCTGGCATTTCCGGATGGAGCGCACGCGCGACGTCGCCTTCGGCGCCTCCGCGGCATACATCTGGGATGCCGCGCGGATCAATCTCCCGGGTGGGCGGACGGCGCTGGCGATGTCGGCCTACCCGGTCGAGAGCGCGGGCGCCGATGCCTGGGGTCGCTCGACCGAGTACCTCAAGTACTCGACCGAGATCTTTTCGGAGCAATGGTATCCGTATCCCTACCCTGTGGCTGTAGCGGAGGCCGGCATTGCCGGCGGGATGGAGTACCCCGGCATCGTGTTCGACTCGTACCGCTCGCGAGGCCAGGATCTGTTCAGCCTGACCGCGCACGAGATCGGCCACACCTGGTTCCCGATGGTCGTCGGCTCGAACGAGCGCCGCGCCGCCTGGATGGATGAGGGCTTCAACACGTTCATCGACATTTACGCCAGCGACGAGTTCAACGGCGGCGAGTATGCTCCCAAGCGCGATGGTGAGTATGCACCGGGCGGCGGCAACCCCGTCGATGAGATCCTGCCCGTGCTCGACGACCCGGCCGCACCGCCGATCCGGACCCGTCCCGACCTGATCGCGGAGAAGTACCGCCACCCGGTGACGTACTTCAAGGCCGCGCTCGGCCTGGTCCTGCTACGCGAGCAGATCCTCGGCCCCGAACGCTTCGACCCCGCGTTCCGCCGCTACATCGCTGCCTGGGCCTTCAAGCATCCCTCGCCCGACGACTTCTTCCGCGCGATGAACAGCGCGGCGGGAGAGGACCTCTCGTGGTTCTGGCGCGGCTGGTTCGAAAACAACTGGACGTTCGACCAGGCGGTGACGGGCATCGCGTACGTCGACGGCGATCCCCGGAACGGCGCGGTCGTCACGGTGGCCAACCTCGGCAAGCTGGTCCTGCCCGCGACGCTCGAGGTGACGTACGTGGACGGCGCGACGACACGCGTCCGGGTGCCGGTCGCGACCTGGATGCAACACCATAGCTTCGACATCGTGGTACCGGGAACGCAGCGGATCCGTACCGCCACCCTCGACCCGGACCACGTGCTCCCGGATGACGATCGAGGGAACAACATGTTCCCCCGGGGCGTCATCGGGCGCGCATCACGCTGAACGGCCGATCGAGCGCCGAGGGATCCAAGGGCCCCGAGGTGAGCGTGGTGGAAGTCCTCTGCCACGCCGTCGAGCGCTTCGCGAGGCACGCGGGTCAGATCATCGATGTCGCCGAGCAGAGGACGGGAGCGGACTGTCTGCGCCGCCGCCGTGACGCGAGTGAAGCGCGCCGGCGAGGTCAGCGGGCGCTGGGCGCGCCATCGGGTGCCGCCGGCAGCCGGACCGTGAAGGTGCTCCCCTTGCCGGGCGTGCTGTCGACGTAGACCTCGCCTCCCAGGAGCCGCGCGAGGCGGCGGACGACGGCGAGGCCGAGCCCGGTCCCCCCCGTCTCCCGCGTCGTGGCGGCTTCGGCCTGCACGAACGGCTCGAAGATGCGTTCCCGGTTCGCGTGCGCGATGCCCCGGCCGGTATCCCGCACGTGGAAGACGGCGCTGCCGTCCTCCTTCTTCGCTTCCAGCTCGACGCCGCCGCGCTCGGTGAACTTGACCGCGTTCGAGAGCAGGTTCAGCAGGATGTGCTTCAGTTTCCCGGGATCGGTGGAGAAGGGCGTCGGCTGGTCGGGCGCGTCGAGCTCGAAGGAGAGACCTCGCTCATCGGCGAGCGGGCGGGCGATCGCGGCGACCTCGCGGACCAGGTCGGCGAGGTCGACGGTTTCGATGTGCCGTTGTTCGCGCCCGGTCTCGGTACGGGAAAACGTGAGGATTTCCTCGAGGGCGCGGAGCAGGTCCAGGGAGCGGAGCCGGATCCGCTCGATGTGGCGCCGCTGCTCGGCGTTGATCTTCCCGGCGACGCCCGCGTCCAGCAGGTCGGCGTAGCCGATGATCGCGGTGAGCGGGGTCCGGAGTTCGTGACTCATGACGGCGAGGAAGTCGGATTTCGCCTTGTTGGCCTCCTGTGCCCGCTCGTACAGGCGGGCGTTGTCGATCGCCACGGCGGCGCGGGTGGCGATGTCCTGGGCGAACGCGAGGTCGTTGGCGTCGTAGCTGCGCTCGGCGGATGCGAACGTGATGACGCCGAGGGTGCGCTCGCGCGCCGTGAGTGGCACGGCCATGTAGGAGTGGATGCCGAGGCGGCGGATCAGCTCCCGATGGCGCGCATCGTGTGTGTGCTCGCGCATCACGGCCTCGGTGACATCCGGGGCGAGTTGAGGCTCGCCGGTGCGCAGCGCGATGGCGCCCGGCTGGGGCGAGTCCCACTCGAGCGGGTAGTCGCGCCGTAGCTCGCGCATGAGGTCGGCCTTCGCTCCTTCGCGGTGGGCCGAGGTCACGCGGCGGATCTTGCCGTCTTCGACGATGTCGATCACGCACCAGTCGGCGATCGCCTGGATCGTGAGTTGGGCTACGTTCGAGAGCGTGGTGTGGTAATCGAGCGACGACGCGAGGACGGTGCCGGCGCGTGCGAGCACGCGCACGCGTCTTTGGGCTTCCTGGCGGTCCGCGGCCTCGACCGTGATCGAAACGAGGTCCGCGACGGATCCGGCGAAGCTCTGGTCCTCGATGGTCCAGCGCCGCGGGGCGCCGACGTGCTCGAAGCAGATGATCCCGATGAGCGTGCCACCGGCGCGGATCGGTGCGTCCAGCATCGACGTGATGCCGAGCGGCCCACAGTAGGATTCCAGCAGTTCGTGGGTCCGGGGATCCGCGGCCACGTCATTGGCGGCCACGGTGCGCTCCTCCTCGATCGCGCGGAAGTACGCGGGCGCCTGGTCGCGCTGGAGTACGGTCCCCGAAGAGTGCCTGCGGTCGCTACGCTGGAACAGCTCCCACAAACGGATCTCCCGACGCGCCTCATCGAAGAGCCAGATCCCGACGCGCTCCGTCTCGAGCACGTCCGACGCCGCCTCGGTGATGTGCTCGAACGCGGATTGGCGGTCGGTGACAGGTGACCGCGTAATGCGCAACAGCACCGCGTTCTGGGTTTCGAGCCGCCGCGTCTTGTGGCGTAACGCCCGCTCCGCGTGGGTCCGCTTGGTGGTGTCCCGAAAGCTCCAGACCCGGCCGACGACCTGGTCGCCGATCCACTCCGGATACGAGCATCGGTCGAAGACGCGGCCATCCTTGAATTCGAGAATGTCGAAGCTGCTGGTTCGCAGGCGGTCCTTGACCCGATTCATCCCGGCCATGAAGGCGTCCGGGTCCTCGAGCTGATCCCGGAGGTACGTCCAGAGGGCCTGCTCGTTGCCGGCCTCGATGGCGATGAAATCCGGGATCTTCCAGAGGTCGACGAAGCGGCGGTTGAACATCGAGATCCGCCCCTCGAGGTCCAGGGCGAGGATGCCGTCCGCTGTGGCGTCCAGTGTAGCGTGCAGCAGCGCCAGCGTCTTCTCGAGCGACTGCTCGGCTCGCTTGCGTTGCGTGATGTCCTGCGCGACGCCGATGATCTGCTGGACGTTGCCGCGCGCATCGCGGATCGGGACATCGCGTACCCAGAGCCAGCGAACCTCGCCGTCCGGGCGCACGATCCGGAACTCGACATCCTGTGCACGGGAAAAGTCGGTCTCGTCGATCCGGGCGCGGTCGTCCGGATGGACGATCTCGTGCCACGACCTGGCCCGGTCGCCGGTTATCTCCTCGACGGAGCGGCCCGTGATCCTTTCGAATGCGGGGTTGGCATAGCGGATCCGGGAGCCGTCGGCGTCCAGGATCCACAGGATCTCGCGCACGTTCTCGGCGATCCGTCGGAACCGATCCTCGGCCCCGCCTGCCGAGAGCCCCCCGGGCTCGATCTCGTCCGGCATGCGAACAGCCCCGTGCGTGGTGGTCGCCGACGTGGAGCGGCCACCATGGCAAAGGGTATGCCAGGTTCGGTCCCCTGGGCGGACCCGCCTACGCCACTACCAGGTTGATCAGCCGGTCCGGCACGAAGATCACCTTCCGGACCTGGTTGCCGTTCACGAAGCGGCGCACGTTCTCGTCCGCCAGCGCCGCGGCGCGCGCCTCGTCTTCGCGGATCCCGCGCTCGACCGGGATCCGCGCGCGCACCTTCCCGTTCACCTGCACGACGAACTCGACGACGTCGACCGTCGCCTTCTCCGGATCGAAGACCGGCCAGTTGCCGCCGGCGACGGAGCGCCAACCCGCCGGCCTCGCGGCGGCTTCGCCCTCGGTCGGGCGCTCGAAGATGCTCCGCTCGTGGCCGAGCCGCTGCCACAGCTCCTCGGCGATGTGCGGCGCGAACGGCGCCACCAGCACGATGAGCGGCTCGACCTCGGACCGGTTCGCCCGGCGCCCACCCTCGCGGACCGCGTTCAGGTACTCCATCATCGCGGCAATCGCCGTGTTGTAGCGCAGCTCGGCCAGGTCCTCGGTCACCTTCCGGATCGTGGCGTGCAGCTTCTGCTCGAGGGCTCCCTCGATCGGCGCATCGCCCAACATCGCGACGGGGACGACGCAGTCCCACAGCCGGCTCAGGAACCCGTACGGACCCTGGAGTCCCTGGTCACGGAAATCGCCGCCTTCCTGGTACGGACCGAGGAACATCAGGTAGGTGCGGAACGCGTCCGCGCCAAAGCGCTCGATGTACTCGTCGGGGACCACCACGTTGCCCCGGCTCTTCGACATCTTCGCGCCGTCCTTGATGATGAGCCCGTGCTTGCGGAACCGGACGTACGGCTCCTCGAAGTCGATGTGGCCGAGGTCGTGCAGCACCATCGTGATGAAGCGGCTGTACAGCAGGTGCAGCACCGCGTGCTCCTCGCCGCCGATGTACATGTCGACGGGGAGCCATTTCTTCGTGAGCGCGCGGTCGAACGCGACGTCGTCGCGGCCGGCCGACGGGTAGCGCAGGAAGTACCACGCGCTGTCCAGGAACGTGTCGCTCACGTCCGTCTCGCGCCGCGCCTCGCCGCCGCACTCCGGGCAGGGGACGCGGTACCATTCCTCGACCCGGGCGAGCGGGCTCACGCCGCTCTCGTCGGGCTTGTAGTCTTCGACATACGGCAGCACGACCGGGAGGTCCGCCTCCGGGACGGGGACCGTGCCGCAGCGGTCGCAGTAGAGGATCGGGATCGGCGGCCCCCAGTAGCGCTGGCGCGAGATGCACCAGTCGTGGAGCCGGTAGTTGACCCGTGGCTCGGCCAGACCGCGCTCGGCAAGCCAGTCGGTGATCGCGCGCTTCGCCTCATCCCAGCGCATGCCGTTGAAGCGGTCGGAGTTCACGAGCACGCCGGGGCCGGTGTACGCTTCGGTGAGCGGCTCGGCCGCGGATCGGGCCAGCGCCTCCGCTTCCGATACCGCTGGGGTTCCGTCTTCGCGGGCGCCCGGCGCGCCGGGCATGGCCTCGGGGTCCGCCGCCTCCGCCACCACGCGGCGGATCGGGAGCGCGAACTTGGTCGCGAACTCGAAGTCGCGGTCGTCGTGCCCCGGCACGGCCATGATCGCGCCCGTGCCGTACTCCATGAGCACGTAGTCCGCGATCCAGACGGGAATCTCCTCGCCCGTCGCCGGGTTGATGCAGTAGCCGCCGGTGAAGACACCGGTCTTCTCCTTGTCCGTCTTCTTGCGGGCGACGACGTCCATGGTCGCGATCCGCGCGCGGTACGCCTCGACGGCCGCGCGCTGGTCGTCGCTCGTCAGCGCGTCGACCAGCGGGTGCTCGGGCGCGAGCACCATGAACGTCGCGCCGAAGACGGTGTCCGGCCGGGTCGTGAACACGCGGATCACGGGCGGTTCGGCGTGGAGCCGGGCGGGCTCGTGCCGGTCCTCGGCCACGCGGCGCCGCGCGATGGGGAAGCGCAACTCGGCGCCTTCACTCCGGCCGATCCAGTTCTCCTGCGCCTTCTTCGTCGTCTCCGACCAGTCGATCCAGGAGAGGTCATCGAGCAGGCGCTGGGCGTAATCGGTGATCCGGAAGAACCACTGCGAGAGGTAGCGCTGCTCGACGGCCGTGCCGCACCGCTCGCACTCGCCCGCAATGACCTGCTCGTTCGCGAGGACCGTGTGACACCCCGGGCACCAGTTGACGGGCGCCTCGCGCTTCTCGGCCAGCCCGGCCTTGTAGAGCTGGAGGAAGAGCCACTGCGTCCACCGGTAGTAGCGCGGGTCGGTCGTGTCGACGGTGTGGTTCCAGTCGTACATCGCGCCCGTGCGCCGGAGCTGCCGCGTGAAGTTCGCGATGTTCTTCGGGATCAGCTCCATCGGGTGGGTGCCGACCTTGAGCGCGTAGTTCTCCGAGTGGATGCCGAACGCGTCGAAGCCGATCGGCTCGAAGACGGCGTCGCCCTGGAGCCGCCGGAACCGGCCGTAGACATCGGCGCCCGTGAAGGCGTAGATGTTCCCGACGTGCAGCCCCTCCGCGGAGGGGTAGGGGAACATCATCAGGTTGTAGAACGGGCGGTCGGCCGCGGCGAGCGCCTCATCCCCGTAGGTGTTGGTCCCCCGCTCCTCCCAGAGCCGCTGCCACTTCTCCTCGATCGCGGCCGGGGTGTACGTCTCGTGGTTGCCGTCACTCATCGCACGTCTTGCGTCATGGATTCGCCGGTCTCGGAAACTGCGCGGAAACGTACACTATAGTGGCGTGTGCGTGCCAGTGACAGGGGGGCGTCCGGTCGGGGCGCCTTCGGCGCCCGGCCTACTCCGAGGCCAGCCGGGCGATGGCGCCGAAGGGGTCCTCGGGCCGGGCGGCGGCGGCCTCGCGGATCGCGCGCACCGCGGCGGGCAGGTCGGGCGCGTAGCGCTGGTAGACGGCCTCGAAGAGATGCAGGCGGTCGTAGTAGATGCGCCAGGCGATGAGCCGCGCGTTGTTGAGCGGAACGCGCGGGAACCCGCGGTAGCCGGGCACGGAGAGCCGCGGCTGGACCTCGCGGACGAAGCGAGCCTTCGCGCGCGCGAAGACCTCTTCCCGGCGCGCGAGGCGCTCGCTGAGCGGAAGGTCCGTGCGCGCGTACACGGCTTCCAGCTCCGCGATCAGCTCTTGCAGGAACGCGCCGAAGATCAGGTTATCCGACCAATCCGCCCGCGCCTCCCGGCACCGCTCGCCGTCCTCGCCCTCGAGCGCACAAAAATAGGCGATCGCGCCACGATCCCCGACGAAGCTCGCGAAGCTCTCGTTGAACGAGACCCGACTCGGCACGAAGAGCGTGTTGTGCGTCAGCTCGTGGATGACCGTCGAGACCAGCGAGACGTCGTTGTAGCGGAGAATGGTCGAGAGCAATGGGTCGTTGAACCAGCCGAGCGTGCTGAAGGCGCCGGTCGGGCGGATGTAGGTGTCGTAGCCCTCCTCCTCCAACTCGCGCGCGGCTTCGCGCGCCTCGGCAAGGCTGAAGAACCCCTTGTACGGGATGTGACCGACGATCGGGAACCACCAGGTGACCGGCTCGAAACGGTCCTGGCGCGCCGCGGAGAGCACCAGCGCCAGCGTGTCCCGGTCCACCCACGAGTACGTCGTGTAGCTGTCGCCGACGTCCAGATCGAGCACGCGATGCGCGAACGTCCGCGCCTCCACCACCATCTCGAGCTTGCGCCGGATCGGCTCGCTCGTGTCCGGATCCGCCACCACCTCGGTGATCGGCTCGCGCCGGCTCAGGATTCGCGCCTCCTCGATCCCCGCGCGGACCACGTACGTCGGTGAACACGTCAGTGTCGCCCCGGCGACGAGCACCACGACCACGAGTGCGATCCACAGCTTCCGCGACATCGATCTCCCGGTTTGCCGCGGCGCCGCTCCATCACCCGGCGTGGACGGAGGCAGCGTCGCAGAGGCGATTGGCTTGCGCGAACGCCGTATTAGACCCGGACCGCGCCGACCGGTTCCTTGACGCACCATGCACACGCCGGGTAGTCTGGTCCACAGCCGCGCCACGCCCGCGGCGACACGCCGGGACCGCGGCCGCCCGCGCCACCCCGACCGGAGCGACAGCTTGGACAGAGTCTTCTTCATCATCGGCTCGATCGCCGGACTGCTCGGCGTCGCCCTCGGCGCCATCGGCGCACACGCGCTCGAAGGCCGGCTCACGCCCGACCGGCTCGACACCTTCGAGCTCGCGGCCCGCTACCAGCTCTATCACGCACTCGCCCTCCTCGCCGTCGGCCTCGCCGCGACTCGCTGGACCAGTGGCGCCCTCACCGCGGCCGGCTGGCTCTTCACCCTCGGCATCCTCCTCTTCTCCGGCAGCCTCTACCTCCTCGCACTCGGCGGACCCCGCCCCGTCGCCTTCATCACGCCGCTCGGCGGCCTCTCCTTCCTCGCCGGCTGGGCGCTCCTGGCCTATGCGGCCTGGCGCGGCTAGCGCCGTCCGCCGATTCGGAGCCGCTCCGCCTTTCGTGACGGACTCGCGATCCGCACGCTCGACTCTGGATTGATGCGGTAACCACTCCAGCCGGGAGCATCATCGGGTCCGGCGCCGTCCGGTCGTGCGGCACGCGCGGAGCACCGCGGCCGTCTACTACCCAGATAGTTGACAACGCGCGTCGCGCGTGCCATCGTGTATTAGAAGACTAGTAGTTCGCCGGGGTGCCAGCGTGAAGCCGTCCGGCGCGGCCAGCCGGGCGGGCCGGCCGGACCGGGCGAGCGGGGGACCAGGATCGATGCTTGGCAACGGTTGGACGGACGCGGGCGTTGCGGGCCGTCGCTCGGCCGTCGTGCCGAAGGAGCCGGGCGCCGGAGCGGTTGCGGGGTGCGCGGCGTGAGCGCCGCCGGTCGGCGGTGGCGCGTGATCGTCGTCGGCACGCGGTCGCGGCGCCGTCGTCCCGGTGTGGGCGAGCGTCGGCACCCGGCGCTCTGCGTGGCGGCCGGCCTGTCGGCGGCGCTCGGGACGGTGTGCCTGGCCGGGTGTTCGGCGGTGTTCGGTCTATTCGGCGGGGCGAGAGGTCCGCGTCCGGTTTGGGAGGACGGGGATGTGACGTACCGGGCGGTGACGAGCTTCATCTCCGTGGCGCCGGTGCAGATCCGGACGGAGATCCTGGTGGAGAACGGTGGGGATGAGCCGGTCGAGGTGCCGCCGATCGCCTGTATGGTGTGGGTCCGGCTGTACACGACGCCGGAGCGGGTGGGGTTCCCGGCGTGGGACGAGTACATACGCTTGCGGGGGTGGGCGCGGCGGACGGGGCGGGCATGGGAGGAGCGAGAGGACGGGTCCTGTCGTGGGGGCGGCGAACCGCTGGTGGTGCCGGCGAATGCGTCGCGGTCTCTCACGATGACGGAGGTGATGCCGTCGGTGATCGGCGACACGATCCGGCCGGGGCGCTACTATTTCACGGCGGTGGTGCCGCTGGACGAAGAGCCGGTCGAGTTGATCTCGGGCGCGGCCGAGCTTCCGGCGGTGATCGGTCCACCATCGCGGCCGCCCGGTGGCGGTGGTGATCGGGCCGGGCCGGATCCGCCCGGAGGCGCGGCCGCGGAGCGGACGGCGCGGGGCGAAGCGAGATTCATGCAGGAGGTGGCGAGTGGAGATTTCGTTCACGGAACGGGAGCTGGACGTGATGGCGGTGCTGTGGGAGTTGGGCGCCGCGACGGTGGCGGAGGTGAAGGAGCGGCTTCCGGATGAGCTGGCGTACACGACGGTGCTGACGGTGCTGCGGACGCTCGAAGAGAAGGGGTACGTGGGGCATCGGGAGGCGGGGCGGGCGTACCGGTATCATCCGCTGGTGGAGCGGGAGCGCGCGGGTGCGAGTGCGCTGGGGCGGATGGTCCGGAAGCTGTTCGCCGGCCGGCCGGAGTTGCTGCTGACGCAGCTCGTGTCGGACCGGCGACTGACGGAAGAGGATTTGAGGAGGATGCGCGCGCTGCTGGATGAACGTCTGGGCAAGGAGGGCGAGCAATGATGGCGACATGGCTGTTCTACTGCGCGCTCGTCGCGACGCTGTTGGGAATCGCCGCCGTTGCGGGCGAGGCGGCGCTGCGGGCGGCGGGCCGCCCGGTGCGCTGGGTGTGGGTCGGCGCGATGGCGGGCTCGCTGGCCATGCCGCTGGCGGCATGGCTGGGGTGGCCGTCGTGGGGTGGGGAAGCGCCGGTCACCGCGGACCCGGCGGTCCTCGAACAGATCGTGGTCCAGCCGTCGCTCCCGGCGGCGCCGGCCGCCGGACTCCTCGACACCTCGCTCCGGTACGCCTGGCTGGCGGCATCGGCGCTCTTCTTGCTCGTGGTGCTTGCCTCGTTGCTGCGGCTGTGGCGCGAGCGCGCGGGGTGGCGTCGGGCGGAGGTGGGCGGGACGCCGGTCCTGGTGTCCGGGCGGACCGGTCCGGCCGCACTGGGCTTCGTGCGTGGCTCGATCGTGATCCCCGAGTGGGCGCTGGCACTGGACGCGCGGCTTCGGGAGCTGATGCTGCTCCACGAGTCGGAGCACCTGCGCGCCGGGGATCCACGGCTGGTGGTCGCGGCCGTCGCGGCGCTCATCGCCATGCCGTGGAACCCCGCGCTGTGGTGGCAGTTCTGGCGCCTGCGCCAGGCGCTGGAGCTGGACTGCGATGCGCGCGTTCTGCGACGGGTGCCGGATGCGCGCGCGTATGGTGAACTGCTCCTCGAAGTGGGCCGGCGTCGCGGCGCCGGCGCGCTGATGATGGCGGGGCTCGTCGAACCGAAGCCGTTTCTCGAGCGCCGGATCCGACTGATCGGCCGGCGCGGCGGGCCGCGCCGCGGCCGGTTCCTCGCAAGCGCCGGCGCTTCCGCGCTCCTCGTGATCGGCGCGTGCGAGGCGCCCGAGCCGCTGGCGATCCCCGAGGAGCAGCCGCAGGCCGCGGTCGGCGGCGATCACGTCGTCCTCGATCCCGTGCCGGACGGCGCGGATCCCGCCGAGTGCCGTCCCGTCATGTACGTCGACGGCGTTCGCATCGGGACCTTCCCGGGCAAGGGTGAATCCGCGGTCGAGAATCTCGGGCCGGACGACATCGAGAGGATCGAGGTCCGCAAGGGCGCGGCGATCAGCTTCGATCCGGCCAGCCACACGACGAAGCTCGGCGGCTGCGGCGAGATCCGCATCACGACGAAGGCGGCGGCACAGGGTCGTGCCGCCGCCGCCGCGGCCGAGCGCGACGCCGTGCGGGCCGCCACGGCGCGGTTGGCGGAGGCGGTGCAACCGAGTGAGGTGCGGTCGACCGGCGCTCGTGCGCGTGGGCCGCTGCCGGGCACCTTGACCTTCCCGGAATCCGGTGGGACGTTCCGGGTCGATGAGGGTCGGGCGTTTTCCGGCACCCTGACGCCGTCGGACGCGGGCGGGACGTTCCGCAGCGATTTCAGGTTCCCGCCGTCGCTCCGGCGCGCCGGAGGGGCATCGGAACCGGAGGCTAGCACCCCGTCGGCGGAACGGGAGCGCCGCCTCACCACCGCCGCGGCCGCACTGCGTCGCGCCGCCGGAGAAAAGCAGCAGCCGTCCATCGGGCGGGTGAGGCCGTCGCTCGCGAACGTCGCAGAGGTGCAGCAGGCCCTGGCGGCGTCATATCCGGCGGCGCTCCGGGACGCCGGGATCGGCGGCTCGGTGACCATGTTCCTCTTCATCGATGCGCAGGGCACGGTCGTCAATGCGACCGTTTCGGCGTCGAGCGGATATCCGGCGCTGGACGCCGCCGCGCAGCGCGTGGCGAACGTCATGCGCTTCTTGCCGGCGCTGAACGTGGACGGCGAACCGGTCCCGGTGTGGATCCAGATCCCGGTCAGCTTCCAGACCGCGGGCGCACCCGCATCGTGAGGTCGCGCCCCGTGTCGTGACGGCGCGGCGCGGTCGGCGCCCTGGCACGCGCTGCGGGCGCGCCGCCATCCGATGCGCCGACCCCGTGCCGCGCACACTCCGGCGCCCGGACCCTCCGTCCGGGCGCCGGCGCTGCATTTCGGCGCCGCCGCCGTTCCGGTGCCGTCCGACGCCGCGATGATCCCCTGCCGCGAAGCGTGCAGGCGTCCGTCCCGTTCGGCCGCGCATACGGGCACCCCGCCGCTTCCGCGGCGCATCCTGATGGCCGACTGCCCGGCCACGAGACGGGCGCACCGCCGTCGTCGACGGTTGCGCGACACCGGTCGGGGGCGAAATCTTCAGGTGCCGTCCGGCTGGCCTCGGGCGGCGCCGATGCCGTGTCGGCGACGTTGCCGGCACGCGACCACCGCGAGCGGAGGGATTCAGGGTGTCCAGCGAAGTGCAGCGGGTGATGGAGCCCGTCGCGACGGGCATGAACGGTCTTTATGCCCGGGTTCGGGCATCGGCGTTCCTCCGACAAGTCACGGTGATCGTTCGCGTCTTCCTGGCGATCTCGTTCATCCTCCCGGGGATGATCAAGGTCATGAGGAGCGAGTTCGGCTTCGGCCTCGGCTTCGACTCCGCGACGCCGATCGGTTCCGTCTTCGGCGCCTTCTACGGAGCCGGCGCCTGGTACGCCTTCGTCGGGTGGGCGCAGGTCGGCGCGGGGCTCCTGCTCCTGCTGCCGAGCACGGCGACGCTCGGCGCCGTGATGTATTTCCCGGTCATTCTCAACATCTTCCTGCTCAGGCTCTCCACGGACATCGGCGGCGCGCCGGTCGCCCCGGCGATGATGGTCCTGGCGAGCGCTTACCTCCTGGTCTGGGACTACGATCGGCTGAAGCGCCTCCTCCCCGGCCGCCACGAGCGGGCCGCGCCGATGTCGAGGCGCGCGATCCTGCTCTACCCCGCCGGCTGCGGCATCGCCGCGCTGGTCGGGTTCTGGGTGCTGGCGTGGCTGCACGTCGCGGATCTCAACGTTCTCGGATGGGTCGGCGCAGCGCTCGCGCTCGTCGCGGGCGCCGCGTTCGGGGCGCTCGCCGCGTGGCACCGGCACGGAATGGCACGCTAGAGCGGTTGCCCTATCGGTCCGGAGTCGCACCCGCGCGTCGCGAGCGCGCGGGCGGCCGAGCGGCTCCAGACCGGCGGGCGAACCGCTGCAAAGCCGCTGCCGCACCACTCCGAATTCGATCCCGGGCGCGCTTCCCGCGCCCGCCCGCGCCTCTCGCCAGCCGACGCCTCCCGTGGTCCGGTCGTGCCCCCGGCCGCCGTGCCCGCTCGCATTGAAGTTGCGGGGGGCGATCCGACGAACGAATCGCCGCCACTCCATCCCGGCTCCGCGACGCGGACCGGCCGGCGCGGCGGCGGATGGCCTTGCGGATCCCCGCGGGCGCACCAGCGGTTGCCCGCGGCGGCCGCCGGGAGGGGCCCGCCCACGAACGGAAAGAGAGGCGCGGTATGTCGAGGCGGCTGGCGATCGTCGCATGGATCGCGTTGACGGCAATCATGCTCTCGCCCGGCCCGGCAGCGGCCCAGCGAGACGAAGAGGCCCGCTGGTTCCTCGGGTTCCCCAACTGGACCATCGAGCTCTACGGCGGACTGAGCAACTTCGGCCGGTTCCTCTTGCAGTCGCCCACGATCGTACCGCTCGTCAGCGCCCAGCGGGAGTTGACCGCGGACAACGCGTTCGGCTTCGGCGGATCGATCGGCGCAACCATCCTCCCGCGCACCACGGTCCGGCTCGCCTTCACCCACACCTCGACGGAACTGGACTACGAAGACGACACCGGGAACGGCTCCGATCTCTTCGATATCGGTGACGTCGCCGACCTCAGCAGCAACATCCTCAGCATCGAGGCCATTCGCTTCCTCCTCCCGGAGCGGATCCGGCTCGTCCCCTACGGTGGGCTCGGCTTCGCGCTGGCCTGGTGGAGCCTCGACGACGAGGAGGAGCGAGACCTGATCAGCTCGGGTGGCGACAACACCCGCCTGCGACTCGGCGGGGTGGGCATTCTGGGCCTTCAGTACCGCGTCTCGTGGCACTGGCGGGTGCGCCTGGAAGCGACGACGTTCGGCGGCGGCAACCCGTTCAGCGGGGAAGAGTCGTTCCGTCCGCTCACGGGTTTCACCATCGATGAGCCGACGACGGTGCGACAGACGCTCTTTCGACTCGCCGTGGCTTACACCTTCGGCGGCCCGGGGCGCGCGCGGCGTGGACGGCGATAGGCGGGATCGCGCGGGGCCGGCGCCTCACGCGGCTTCGGCCACCGCCGCACCGGTGGGTGGCTCGACCGGCAGCCAGAGCGTGAAGGTGCTCCCGCGACCCACCTCGCTCTCGACCGTGATCGCGCCGCCCAACGCGTGCGCCAGGCGCTGACTGACCGCCAGGCCGAGGCCCGCGCCCGGCTCGGCACCCGCTCCTCCGATGCGGGTGAATTCCTCGAAGATCCAGCGCTGCTTCTCCTTCGGGATCCCTGGCCCCGTATCCGTGACGGCAACCGCGATCCAGCGGCCGGGCCGCGGGGCCCCGCCGTTCTCCCGCTCCGTGACACGGATCTCGATGCGGCCGCCATCGCCCGTGTACTTGACCGCGTTCGAGAGCAGGTTCCCGATGATCCGCCGTGCGCGGGCCGCATCGGTCTCGATCGTGGTCAGCCCCTCGGGGATGGCGACCCGCAGATCGAGATGCTTCGCCTCCGCCTGCGCCCGGTATTCCTCGGCGGCGCTGTGCGCAATGTGCCCGATTTCGGCCGGTTCGAGCGTGAGCCCGAGCTGACCCGCCTCCGCACGAGCGATTTCGAGGACCTCGTCGAGCAGCCGCACTGCCTCCCGGATCGCCTCGCGCGCGCGGCCGACGCCTTCGCGCTGGGCGGAGTTCAGCGGGCCCCTGACCCCCATCTCGAGGAGCTGGAGGAAGCCGTCCGCGGCGCCCAGCGGGTTCTTCACGTCGTGCGAGAGACCTCGCGTGAGCCGGTCGCGGCTCTCCAGGAGTCGTTGGAGTTCGAGGCGCCGGTGCTCCGAGGTCTCCAGCAGTTGGAGCCGGCGAAAGGCGAGCGTCGCCAGTTCGCCGAAGATGAGCGCGCGTTCCACTTCGTCCGACGTGAACGGCGTCCGGCTCGGCCGTCGCACCACGAACAGCGCGCCGAACGGCCGGTCCCTTCCGCCCAGCGGAACCGCGAGAAACGAGCATTCGGCGCACAGCTCCGCGAGTGGTGGATACGCCTCGGGTGATGCCACGATTTCCGGACGTCCCCGCGTGATGACCCGCTCCGAGAGAGAGCCGCGGTAGGCGATGCGCATCTCCAGCGGCGGTGCCGGACTCCCGGCCGCAGCCGCGACTTCGAGCTCGCCGCGCGCCGCATCCAGCCGCGCGACGAACGCGCCGTCCGCGTCCGTCGCGACCAGCGCGCGCGCTCCGATCGCGCGGACCACCTCCGCCGTCGTAGCCGCCGCGACAACGGCGGAGACCGCCTCCCGCAACGCCGCCTCCGAGCGCGCCTGCCGCAACGCGGCGGCACGCGACTCCTCGACGGCTTCGGTCAGCCGGCGCTGCTGCCGGTACAGCCAGCCCGCATCCAGTGCGGCGACCAGCGCGAGCGCGACGAGGAGGCCGCCGATGATCCAGCCCCTGCGGTTGGCCGCAACGATCGCCGCTTGCCGGTCCACGAGCAGCCCCTCGATCATCCACTCGAGGCGGACCGCCGACGTCAGGGCCGCCTCGTACCGCGCCTCCTGCTCCGGCAGCGCCGCGACGTACCGCTCCCCCGCGATCAGGCCCGCCACCAGCGAGTCCGACAGGGCGTGCCAGCGCTCGATCCGTCGCTCCATCGTATCGACCTGCGCGCCCACGCCCGGACCCAGGCGGCGTGCGAGCGGATCCAACGCTCGCACCGACCTGATCTCGACCGCCTGCGCCTCCCGGACGATGTCCAGGAACTGCCGATCACCCGTCAGGAGAAATCCACGGCTCCCCGCCACCTCACGCGCGAGCGCCGATTGGATTTCGGTCGCCAGCGCCTGCGCCGGCAGGATGACTTCCTGGATCTCTTGCCGTAGCCCCGCCGTTTGCCGCGCCACCCAGGGCGGTAACAGCGCGATCGCGAAGAGCGCGAGGATGATGAAGAGAAACGCGAGCCCCGCCCGCCGGAGCGGCACGGGCCTCGGCCCACGCCGCTTACCCGCGCGCTGGATCCGCGCTGCATCGCGATCTTTCACTCGCGGCCGGCCGATTCGTCGCATGCTCCGCCCACCGATCCCGTGGCGACGGATTCAGGCGCATCCCACGTGCCAGCCAGGGCGCGTGGCGCGCCGACCAGCCGGGTGAGCGCGAGCGCGCCCGGCAATCCGAGGGCGAGACCGACCGTCGCCAGCCGGAACGCCCGAGCAGGTACCGCCCCCGGCGCCGCCAGCGCGCCAGCCACATCGTCGGACGGCTCCACCCCGGCCTCATGGCGTCGCCTCCAGGATCCGGTCCACCGCCCCCGAGAACAGGCGCCAACCCTCCCGCTCCGCCACGAACGCCGCCCGCCCCGCCCGCGTCAGCCGGTAGAACTTCGCCCGCCGACCCTCGGGCGAGACGCCCCACTCCGCCTCGATCAACCCCCGGTCCTCCAACCGGTAGAGCGCCGGGTAGAGCGAGCCCTGGTTGACCTGGAGCACCTCACCCGAGAGCTGCCGGATCCGCTTGCTGATCCCCCAGCCGTGCAACGGCCCCAGCACCAGCGTCTTGAGGATCAGCAGATCCAGCGTGCCCTGGAGCAGATCCGCCTTCGCCGCACCTTTCGCCATCGCCACCTCCCACGCCGGATGCCTTGTCGTTCGACAGCAAGGACGGGACGGCGATTGTCGGGTGTCAAGGTATGGGGGAGGAACGGTCCCGGCGGGTGGCCGGGGCCGGGGGCTCAGGAGCGCGGAGGCGAGGCTGCACGGAGCGGCGGCGACTCCGACCGCATGGACGTGTGCCCGTCGGCGACCACGTCGCCGCCGCACGCGGGCCCCGTGCCCCTCTCACTCCCCGCGCATCGCCAGCCGCAGGAACTCGTCGCGGCGCATGGGGCAGTCGGCGAAGACGCCGCGAACCGCGCTCGTGATCGTCTTCGAGTTCTGTTTCTCCACGCCGCGCATCATCATGCACAGGTGGTGCGCCTCGATGACGACGGCGACGCCGCGCGGGCGCAGCACTCGGGCGAGCGCGTCGGCGATCTGGTCGGTCAGCCGCTCCTGGACCTGGAGCCGGCGGGCGAAGACGTCGACCACGCGCGCGATCTTCGAGAGCCCGACGATCCGGCCGTCCGGCACGTAGGCGACGTGGGCGCGGCCGTAGAACGGGAGCATGTGGTGCTCGCAGAGGGAATACAGCTCGATGTCCTTGACCAGGATCATCGCCTCGTGGCGCTCCTCGAAGAGGGCGCCGCCGATCGCGTCCTGGGCGGTGCGGCTGTATCCGCGGGTGAGCCAGCGCAGTGCGCGGGCGACGCGGCGTGGCGTCGCGACGAGCCCGGCGCGCGCCGGGTCCTCGCCCAGCAGTTCGAGCAGGCGGCGGACCAGGCCTTCGAGCTCGGCATCCGTGGGCGGGTCCTCCCCGGTGTGCGGGCTCGGGGCGGCGCGCGAGGCCGCGTCCGTTGCAGGCGCTACATCCGATCGGCGCGGGCGGCCGTTCCGCGCGGCGGCCGGGGCCGGCGCATCGGCGGGGGATCCCGCCGGCGCCGTGGCGGCGGGGTTCGCCGCGCCGTCCGGCGGCGCCGGGTGCGCCGGGGCACCCGACGTCGTCGGGATCACTGGATTCTGCGACGTCGTCCTGCGGCGACTCACGACGCACGCTCCGGGGAGGCGGCGTGTGCGCGCGCGGTCTCCGCCACGCGGCGCGCGCCGGCGGCGGCCATCTCGGCTTCGACTTCGAGGCTCTCGTGGTCGCGATAGATGGTGGCGACGGCGAGGGTCTCTCCGCCGCGGCGGTAGCGGACCGTGCAGTCGCGGGAGAGCGGGTCGCCATCCACGACGATGTCGTCCCAGCCGGCGGCGTGACCGACGTAGGCCACCGGGAGATCCCAGTGCTGTGTCCAGAAGAAGGGCACGTCGAGGAACGGCTCTGCGCGGCCGAGGATGTTGCGCGCCGCGGCCTGGCCCTGCCGCTGCGCGACGACCCAGTGTTCGACGCGGATCCGCTCGCCGGTGCGCGGGTCCGGGAAGCGCGCGATGTCGCCGGCCGCGAAGATGCCGGGCGCGCTCGTCTCGAGGAATTCGTTCACGAGCACGCCGTTCGAGACTTCGAGTCCGGCGGCCCGGGCGAGGTCGGTGTTCGGCCGTACGCCGATGCCGACCACCACGAGGTCCGCGTCCAGTTCGCGACCGTCATCCAGCACGACGCGATCCGCCTCGATGCGCGCGGCGGTGTGCCCCAACGCGAAGGACACGCCGTGCTCCTCGTGTACGGAGCGCAGCAGGCGACCGAGGTCCGGGCCGAGGGTGCGCTCGAACGGGAGCGCCTCGGGCGCGACGACCGTGACGGCGAGCCCACGCATGCGCAGTGAGGCGGCCACCTCCATCCCGATGAAGCTGGCGCCCACGACGACGGCGCGGCGCGCGCTCTCCGCCGCCGCGATGATCGCGCGGCAGTCCGCGAGCGAGCGCAGCAGGTGCACGTGCGGCAGCGCGGCGCCGGGCGCGCGCAGCGCTACGGGCGTGGCGCCGGTCGCGAGCAGGAGCGCACCGAAGCCGAGGCTCCGTCCGTCCGAGAGCGTGAGCGTCCGCGCCGACGGGTCGAGCGAGACGGCCGTCGCGTCGATGCGCTCGATGCCGTGCTCCGCGTAGAAGCCCTCGGGGCGCAAAGGGATCCACTCCTCCGGCGCGTTCCCGGCCAGGTAGTCCTTCGAGAGATTCGGCCGATCGTACGGCGCCGGCGCATCGGGGTCCACCATCGTGATGGGACCCGCGTACCCCTCGCGGCGCAGCATTTCCGCCGCGGCGCTCCCCGCGGCGCCCGCGCCGACGATGACGACGGACTCCGGACCCGTCGCCGTCCGACCACGCGCCGAGAGCGGCGGCTCCTCCTCCTTCCCGGTCACGATCGCCTTGCCGTCGCGGACCTCGACCGTCCAGCGTGCCACCGGATTCAACGCCGGCGCGCCGAGCGCTTCGCCCGTGCGCAGCGAGAAACACGCGTGGTGCCACGGGCAGTGGATCGTATCTCCCACCACCAGCCCTTCCGCCAGCGGGCCGCCGTAGTGCGTGCAGACCGCGCCGATCGCGAGCAGCTCTCCACCCCGTTTCACCAGCAGCACCGGCTCGCCATCCACCTGGCCGAGGAGCGGTTCGCCCTCGACCAGCGTGTCGACGGCGACGCCCGCGGCCAGATCCGGTCCCGTCACTTGCGACGGCTCGTTCCCCATTTCCATTCCTCCTCGTCTCGAACGTCTTCGCCGGTCGGACCAGCATCGCCCGGCCTCGCAGGGCCGGGCGATGCCGGCCGTCACAGCGTCTTCAGGTACTCGATCAGGTCCGCCCGCTCGTCCGGCGTCAGACCCAGCCCCAGCGCGCGGTCGTAGTGATCCACGACTTCCGCCAGAGTCGCGGCGCTCCCATCATGGAAATACGGCGGGTGTTGCCACAAGCCCCTGAGCGGCGTCGTCCGGTACTTGCCCGTCGTGCCGCGCGCGGCGTACGCCGGATCCATGCCCGTCTCCGCCGCGTCGTGCAGGTTCCCGCCATCCGTGAAGTTCGGTCCCGAGTGGCACGTCGAACAGCGAGCCACGGTCCGGAAGACCACGCGGCCACGCGCCGCCGCGGCCGCATCGTAGCTCCCCTCCGGCGGCCGCGGCGCCTCCAGCGTCCGCTGGTACTGCCGCAGCGCCGCGAGCTTCGACCGGACTTCGTCCTCACCCGGCGGGATGCGGACACGGACCCCCAGCCGCGGGTCGGAGAACGAGCCGTGACCGTGCATCTCGAGCACCGCCACGTACGCGTTCCAGTACGACACCGGCCCCTCGCCCGTGTACGTCTCGAGCCCCACGCCCTTCAGCCCGTACGCCGGCGGGATCACCACCGGATCGCTGATCCCATCCAGGTTGAACCGGGGATCGAAGAAGCCCGCCGGCCACGAGCCGTAGATCCCCCGCAATTCGTCCGGCAGTCCCGGCGCCAGCGACACGACCGTTCCGACCGCCAGGTCGCGGTTCGGCCACCCGTCCCGCCGATGTCCGATCCCCGGCGCGACCGCATCATCCACCGTCGAATGGCAGAGCGCACACGTGATGCCGATCCGCGTGATCTGGTCGCCCTCGACTTGAGCGCTCACGCCGACCACGGCATCCAGTTGCAGCAACGCCCGCGTGATGGCCCGGTCATCCAGCAGCGATGGGTCGCTCAGCACCGCATCCAGAACCTCCGGCGGAATCGCATCCGCATCCACCTTCAGACCGAGCTGCAACGCGGTCCGCGGCGTCACCTGCTCCACCAGGTCGTTCAGCCGCAGGGTGTCCGTCCAGAACCGCCAGTCGCCGAAGTCGTCGTAACGGAAGATCCACCGGCCCTCCTCGACCCGGCGCGGCGTCTTTCGCTCCAGCACCCGACCCGCTTCCAGTACCGCGCCATCCCCAGCCGGCGACTCCAGCGCCGCCGGCTCGCCGGCGCACGCCACGCCCAGCCCGAGCCACACGGCCACCGGTACCAGGCGCGACAGCCACCGTATGCCCATCCCGCCCTTCGCGTCCCCCGACACTCCGCCTCCCGAATCCGCGACGCCGCGAGGCAGCATCTTCGTGACCGTCGTGGCTCGTGCCACGACGTACGGAACACAGCGTGCGATCATGACGACCTCCACCGGGGAGAGTGAACGTTCGCCGGCCGCCGTGCCGTCCGGCACACCGGCACCACCCTGCCGATCCACGGGAACCCTTGCTTTTTTCGGCAATCTGCGACGAGAACAACAGAATGTCAAGCGGAAATATGAGATTCGGAGACGTGGGCGCCGCGACGCCGCACTGACCACACGCAGGAACCCGGACGACCGTCGCCGCGGGCCGGACGGTCTACTGAATCGAGACGGACGCCCACCGCGTCGCGGTGGTGATCGATGTGCGGCCGTGTCGCGATGTGATGAGCGGTCAACCGTTCCCCGCAACGGTCACGGTCGAGCTGGACGGGTGCATGTACGGCGGGTGTGGCCGCGCGGATCCTACCAGATTCCGCGCTCGCCCTGCTCGGACATTACGGCGCAGAGTCGTTCGGCGGCGTTGATCCAGTTCATGCGAACGGACTGCTGGGCGGCGTCGGGGTCGGCCGCCGCGATGGCGGCGGTGATCGCCGCGTGTTCGTCGTGGGAGGTCCCCATCGCGTCGACGAGCAGGCTGATGTAGAGGCGGACGTAGCGTTCGGCCTGCGGCCTGACAGCGGCGTGCAGAGCGCGGAGGCGGGGGCCGGCGGCGGCGTTCACGTACAGGGCGTGGAATTCGGTGTCGTTCTCGAAGCGGCGGTTGGGATCGGGGGCGGGCGCGCGGGAGATCGCGAGCAATTCCGCGGTGAGGCGTTCCATTTCGCGCACCAGCGGGAGCCGCACTCGATCCGGAAGTCGCGCCGCCATCGCGCCCGCGAGTCCTTCGAGCTCACCGACGATGCCGAAGAGCTCGCGGGCATCATCGCGGGTGAGCGGGGCCACCACGGTCCGGCTCTGCCGGCCACCGGCGATGGTGAGGACGTATCCCTCCTGTTGGAGTCGTTGCAGCGCGCTGCGGACGGGCGTTCGGCTCATGCCGAGGCGGCGCGCGACCTCGATCTCGGTGAGGCGGAAGCCGGGGCCGAGGCGGCCGTGGAGGATGAGATCACGGAGGCGCCGGTATGCGTGTCCGGCGCGATCGACCGCATTGTCCGACGGCGCGTTCGTGCTCAAGCCGTTTGACTCGATTGATGGGGTGTATGGTGGGCATGCGTCCGGTTCGCCGCCCTCGTGGCATCGGCGCGATGCCGTCGCGTTCCGCCGGTCGGGGCCCACCCGGGGGAGGCACGTTACACTGGACCGGGGCGCTTGCACAAGGGCCTCGCGGTCCCGGCGTCGCTCACACCGGGTCCGGGAGGCCCCGGGATCAAGCCGCGGCGCGTCCTTGCAAGGTCGGTCCCGGTCCGGCGCGGCGGCGCATCTCCTCGACGTGGTGCCGGAGCTGGATGCCGCTGATGACGAGGAGCACGCCCTTGATGATCGCGTAGACGCCGATCGCGAGCACGAGCGCGATCAGGCGGCTCGGAGCGAAGAGCAGGTAGAGGCCGAAGGCGACGGCCACGATCCCGGCGAGGATCTGGACCCATTCGCCGCGGATCTCCCTGCGCAGTGCGATCGCCGAGATGATCCGCAGAATCCCGATGATGAACGCCCAGGCCGCCAGCAGGTAGACGAAGGCCATGATCGTGATCCTGGGCACCACGAACGCGAGGATCCCGATGATGATGCCGGCGATGCCGTAGATCGCGAGCGCCCAGCGGGATCCGCTCCGTTCGGGCGAGAACATCGAGACCAGTGCGAGGACGCCGTCGACGATCGCGAACGCGCCGAAGACATAGGTCAGCGCCAGCAGGCTGGCGAAGGGGACGGCCAGGAAGATGATGCCGAACAGGATGGCGACCAGTCCTTCGAGGACGAGGGTCCCCCAGTTGCGAACGAGCGGGTGGGCCATGGTTGTCCTCCGTGTCCGTCGACCGGAGCGGACGCGCCCGTGCTGGCGTCCGCCCGGGTCTTTCTCGGCTTCGTCGGGGGAGCCGCGTGCGGCCAGCGCAGCAGCGCGGGGGACCCCCGGGCCCCAACATCCTGATCGCAACACCTGTTCCGCTGGGCCGGACCGGGCGGGACCCGGCCGGCGCGGAACCTCGTGAACCGCTCACCCGATCCTGTCGCCGAGCTGGTCCAGCGCCTCGCGCCGTGCCTCCGCCCGCGGGTGCTCCCGCACGATCTTCAGGAGCCGCGGCACGCTCAGGTCGGCCGGGAACTCCGCAATGGCCTGCACCGCCTCCTCGAGCAGCGCGCCTTCCGTGCTTCGGGCCACCACCTCGTCCAGGATCGGAAGCGCCAGTTGCGCCGGGAACTCGGCCAGTGTCTCGACGGCCTCCCGGCGCACGGACGCCGACGGATGCTCCCAGATGATCTGCTCGAGGTGCGGCAGCGCATCCGCCGGCGCGAACTCCGCCAGCTTCTCGACCGCCTCCTCCTGCAACTCCGGGCTCGGGTCCGACATCGCCACGGCGACGATGGCCTCGAGCGCGCGTGGCGACGCCCGCTCCGCCAGCGCGTCGATGGCCTCCTCCCGCAACTCGGCGGGCGTATCCTCACGCAACAGCGCCTCGATCACCTCCGCCGCCGCCGCCGGATCCAGCTCGCCCAACTGCTCGACCGCCTCCCGTCGGATGCCGATCGAAGGATGCTCGTGCGCAATACGCTCGAGCGCCGGAACGGCGGATGCCGCCGGAAACTCGGCGATCGTCTCGATCGCTTCCTCCTGGATCTCCGCGTTCGGATCCTCGAACGCAAGGCGTACCAGCGTCTCGAGTACCTCGGGCGCGGACCACCCGGCCATCGCCTCGACCGCCTCGACACGCACCTCTTCCGGCGTCCTCGAGCGCACCACCTCCGTAAGCGCCGCCGATGCCTCCGGCGTCCCCAACTCGCCGAGCGTCTCCGCCGCCTCCTCACGGATGCGGACCGACCGGTCCTCGAGCGCCGTCGCCCGCAGCAAAGCCACGGAACCCTCCGTCGCATGCCAGGCCAGCCCCTCGACCGCCTCCTCACGCACGCCGTCCGGCCGCTCGCTCCGCACGACATCCGCGAGGAACGGCACGACGCGTCCCGCATCCTCATGCATCGCGATCGCCTCGATCACCGTGCCCCGCAGCCGCTCGTCACCGAGGTCGTCCACCCAGCGTCGCAGCCAATCGAAGCTCTCCGACTCCTCGGCCATGCCCAGCCAGTAGAGGGGCAAGCCGCTCAGCGACATCCCGAGCGACGCGGCGCGCACCGACACCCGGTCCACCCGCGGCCCGTCCGACCCCGCAGCCGCCACGCGGAAGAGCACCAGCACCGGCTGCCGCACCGGGCCGCTCGCCTTCACGGGCCGCTCGTACGAGGGTCCGAACACGAGCCGGCCCAGCGGCGCGTCGGCCGTCTCCTCCGTCGACCAGCCCTCGCTGTCCTCCACGTACAACCGGTCCGGAGACAGCGCACGCTCGAAGGCGTACGCCACCCAGTACGCCGAATCCCCGCGACGCTGCGCCTCCGCCTCCGCCCACCCCCACCGCCGCTCCAGCGGCTCCTCCGGCGCCGGGTGACGGATCACCGGATCCTGCGCGCTCGCGCTCGCATTCGCCAACGGCCGCGAGTCCGGTCCCACCGGCGCCGCGCGCGACGGCTCCGACCCACCACCCGTCGCCGACACCCCCGGCGCCACCACGGCGACGACGGCGAGCAACCCCACAGCGGCCGCCGCGGCGCGCCGCACCCCGCGCGGCGCCGCGCCCTCCCGCTCCGCGAGGAGCCGCGCCCTCCCGCTCCGCGAGGAGCCGCTCGACCCGCCGGAGCAGGGGGGAGCCCCCTTCCGCCATGGCCATGGTTCCGGACGGGACCGGCTCCGCGCCCGGCACGACCCACGAGGCGACCTCCGCCAGCGAGCGGGCCAGGCCGAGCGCCGAACCGGTCTGCTGCACGGCCCAGTCGTCGCACAGGTTCTCGGCGGCCTCACGCAGCCGGCGCCGTGCGAGCCGGTTGAGCGGCTGGAAGAAGAAGATGGCCTCGATGATCCCGGCGGTCAGGTGCCATGCCGGGTCCCGGCGCGCCAGGTGCGCCAGTTCGTGGGCGAGCGTGCTCCGCTGCTGGTCGCGGTCGAGGCGCGAGAGGAACGGCTCGGGCACGCAGATCTCGCGGGTACCGAGCGCGAGCGGGGTCGGACACGTCGCGGCTACCGTGAGCCGCACCGGCCGCCAGACGCCGGCGTTCCGCCGGAGGGTGGCGAGGAGCGAGAGGATGGCCCCATCCGTTACCTGTGCGCGGTCCCGCAGCAGCCGCAGGAGCCGGAGATGATGGCGCGCCAGCCGCGCGAGGAAGAGCACCGCCCCGGCCGACCAGAGCGCCAGCAGCGCCATGAGCCACGGGGACGTGGCGCGCCCGCTGGTCATTCCCTCCCCGCCGTCGCGAGCCCGGGTGTTCCCGCCGGTCTGGACGGTCGATGGGGCCGTCCCGATCCCCGCCTGCCGGCGCGCTCCGGCCTGCGCGACGGATCCCGTACCGCGCAAGTCCGTGCGGCCGGCGGTGTTGCGCCCGGCGTCGGATCGCACCCCCGGGCTCGCCTGGGGCGCCGCGGCCGGCGTGCCGTCCTCCACGCCTCGCGCCGTCCGGTCGGCCGCAGCCGGCGCGGCGCCGGCGACGCGCACCCGGCCGACGGGGAACCGCCACTCTCCGCTCAGCGGCCGGAAGTCCAGCCCCGCCTGCAACGTCGCCGTCGCGAGACCCCCGAGCAGCGCCGTCTTCCAGATCACCTCGCGCCACGCATCCGCGCGCACCAGCCGGCGCGTCACCAACGCCGCTCCGCCCAGCAGGATCGCGCTGTGCACCGCGTACGTCGCCAGCCACCCCGCCACACCCCCCACGAACACGCTCCCGGCCGATCCGATCCCCGCCATCATGACCTCCTCCGGTTCAGCTCCCGCTCCTTCGCCTCGATCAGCGCCTTCACCCGCGCCAGATCCGCCGGCGCCACCTCCTGCGCCGTGAGCAGATGGCTCACCAGCGCGGCGACGTCCCCGCGGAACAGATCGTCCGCCAACTCCGCGAACGCCCTCACCATCGACCGGCGTACCTCCTGCTCCGTGACCAGCGCCCGGTACACGTACTGCCGGCTCTCCGTCCGATGCGTCACCAGCCCCCGCTTCTCCAGCCGCGACAGCAGCGTCGCCACCGTCGACTGCGCCAGCCGCCGCTCCGGCTCCAGCGCCTCCTGCACCGCCACCACCGTCGCCTCCCCTCGCTCCCACAACACCCGCATCAGCGCGAGCTGGAGCTCCGTCAACGAATAGCTCATCCGTACCATCCTTCCACTTGCCGCACGGGCGGCGTCTCCCCTCGCCCCCACGCCACTTCGCTCGCCGGTCTGCCGGCAACCCCGAACCGCCGTCGGTCGCCTCATGTTCTACGGCCGTAGTATTACGAGTGTAGAAACTAGATGTCAAGAGTGTCGATGGGAGGGTGGGGAGCAGGGGCCGGAGTGGTGTGCCGGATCAGCTCGTGCAGGACCTTGCGCCGCGTCCGGGGGAGGGCGGGGAGCCGGGTGCCGGGGCACGACGCGCGAGAGGGGTTGTCGCGTCGCTTCGGATTCGCACGCGCCCGCGGTACGAACGCGGCGAGCGGCCACGCGGCTCCGAACCCGCGGGCCAACCGCTCTAGACCTCACGGCCGCTGCCCGGGAGATGGTTGGGCGGGTGCGGCAGCGGATCCGCCATGATCCTGCGCAGGAACCGCTCTGGTTCGCGCGGAACGTGGTCCGCCAGTCCCGTCCCGGGTGCGGCGTGTGGATCAGTGCAGCGTGACCTGGTCGATCCAGAGGGTGTACGGGCCGGGTGTCGGTCCGCCGACGATGGCGATGGCCATCACGTCGGAACCGTCGCTGCCGTTGAAGTCCGACCAGGCGAAGGCGTACTCCCGCCATGTCGAGTCGGCGGTGAAGCTCCGGACCGCGGGCGCCTGGCCGCCCTTGCGGGTGAAGAGGAGGACGCGGTAGCGCCCGCCGTCGCCGCGTGCGTGGAAGCGGAGTCCGCGTACGGCCGAGAGGTCGACGGGCGCCATGGGGCGCTCGCCGGGGACGAACATGGCGCCGCCCCACGCGAAGGGGAGCCCGGCGGCGATCTCGCCCGTGATGCGCAGCGCGTGGGAGGTCCCGGCGGCGCCGCCGGCGACCACGTCGAGGACGGCGGTGGACCGGCCGCCCATGAGCGCATCGGTCGTCTCGACCCAGCCCCTGCCCAGTGGGGCGTCGAGGGCCCCGTGATCGAAGGCGCCGATGATGGCGCCGCCCGGCTGGATCGCAGCGGGCGCCGAGGCCTCGCGCGCGGCGGTCGCCGGACGGCTCGCGGCCCGATGGCGGTAGCCCTCGCGGTCGAACGCGCGTCCCGCCTTCCAGATCCGGACGATGGCGCGGGTCGCGGTGATGTCGGTGGTCGGGTCGCCCTCGACGAGCAGCAGGTCGGCGCGCCGTCCGGGCGCGATTCGCCCGCGCTCTTCGAGGCCGAACGCGGCGGCCGGCGCGGCGGTGGCTGCACGCAACGCCTCGACCGGCGGGAGCCCCGCCGCGACCAGCAGCTCCAGCTCGCGGTGGATGCTGGCGCCGTGCGTCGTGCCCGGATTCGGCGCGTCCGTGCCGGCGAGGATGCGCACGCCGGCCTCCGCCAGACGGGCGAGCGATTCCCGCGCGGCATCGAAGGACGCGGGCGCCGCGGGATTGCGGGGGAAGTGCTGCATCAGCTGCTGGCGCTGCTCGGGCCCGAGAAACGGCGCCATGCGCGCATCATCCACCAGCGCCGCGCCGCTCGCCCGGCCGGTCACGCTCTCGAGCACGGTCAGCGTCGGGATCACGAAGACGTCGCGTGCCCTCATCTCGCGGATCAGGGCATCACCCGGGACGCTGTCGACCCACAGGTGCGCGAGCCCGTCCGCACCGGCCACCACCGCCTCGCGTGCATCCCGCAGCGTCGCGATGTGCACGACCGCCAGCTTGCCGCGCGCGTGCGCGGCCGCGACGACCGCGCGCAGCGTCGCCACGTCGAGCGTCGGGAACTGGACGCCGTAGGCCGCGCCGTCATCGTAGATGATCTTGATGTAGTCCGAGCCCTCGGCGATGCGGGCATCCACGAACGCCTGCGCCGCCTCCGGCGCGGCGATCGTCGGGATCGGAAAGCCGTACTCGGTGCCGTGGCCGCCCGGCGCCGTCGCCACGATCCCCGCGGAGAAGAGGTCGGCTCGCGTGTCCGCGCCCCCCGCCTCCTGCTCCGCTCGCCACCGCGCCGCCAGCGCCGGGGGCGTGAACATGTCCAGTTGCGCCGTCACGCCGAACGCGAGCGCCGCCTCGAGCATCTGCGGCGCGAAGGTGTGCGTGTGCGCATCGATCAGCCCCGGCAGCAGCGTCCGCCCCGCCCCCTCCACGACCTCCGCATCCGGCGGGACGTCCACGCCGGGCCCGACCGCCGCGATCCGACCGCCGCGGATCACCACGGTCGCCGAGGGGATCACACGCGCCCCGTCGAAGACGCGCACCCCCCGGATCACCGTCGCCTCCTGCCCCCGGACCGGCGCCGCCAGCCCGAGGAGAACGCCGACCACCACCGCCGCAAACCCCGTCCTCCCGACCCCCTTGCCCATGGTCACCCCTCCATCCCGCCGTTCATCTCAGCCGCTCGCCCGAAGCCCCCATGCCCACCGTGTACGCGCACGCGTCCCACCGCCCCCTCCACCACACCGCTCCCCGCCATGCCCCGCCCGTCCGTACGTCCCGACGGCGCCGCATCAACCGCGCTCCGCCCCCTCCGGGCCATACCCGGCCCTTCCCCCTCCACCACACGCCCTCCCGGGCCCTTCCCGGCCGTTCCGCCCTCCATCGCCCCCCGTCCCGGCCGCCGCCACTCCCGTAAACGTAAACGTTCCCGCTCCAGGCGGCGCAGCCGCCGCTCCCGCTCCCGGCCGTTCCCGGCCATACCAGGGCCGTCCTCCCCTCCACCGCACCTCCTCCCGGGCAACCCCAGCCCCAGCCCCAGCCCTAGCCCTAGCCCTAGCCCTAGCCCTCCTCCTGCGCGCCCCCATCCAAGAAGATCTCCTCGATCGGCAGCCCGAACAGCCGGCCGATCCTGAACGCCAGCGGCAGACTCGGATCGTAGCGGTCGTTCTCGAGCGCGTTCACCGTCTGTCGCGAAACCCCCAGCCGCTCCGCCAGCTCGACCTGCGACCAACCCCGCTCCGCTCGCAGCACCCTCAGGCGATTCCTCACCGGTAACGCCACCTCGCGATGCAGTGTCCGACCCCCCACAACACGCCCATCACCGTCCACGCCCACCACATCGTCAGCTTCGGGAAGCCCGCCCCCTCCAGGAATCCGTACGTGATCACGAACAGCGCGCTCCCCGTGAACGCGAACGCCAGCGCCTCGACCTGGATCCGCCGATGCAGCTCGTCCAGGCGGCGGAACAGCCGCACCGCCGCCCACAACGCAAGCCCGATCGGTACCACCGGCGCCACTGACACCGGGACCCGCCACGCCGATTCCGGGTGCGCCTCCAGCCACATCAGCGACGCCACCAGCACCACGCCGTAACCCAGCATCGCCGCGCCGAACTCCTTCACGTACCGCCGCTTCGTCCGACGGTAGGCCACCGTCTCCGTCATGCGCCCTCCCGTTCGTTCCGAGCGCCCGGCCGCGACGCCGGACCCCCACGCCGCGGCCGCTGAACGCCGAGCCCCCCGCGAGCCGCTCTCCATACGCGGCAACCCCGGCACCCACTCGCGCCAATGTAAAGGACATTTGTCAGACTGTCAAGCACACTTTCCGTCGAGGCGCGAGGTCGCGCACACGACGGCCGCCGCCCCTTGGCAATGTTCTGTTTCTTCGTCAGATTGGGGCAGGGACGACTCCCCGAACCGGGAACACCCCATGAAGACACTGATCGCCTTCACCGCACTGCTCGCCCTTGCTCGGCCGGTGATCGGCCAGGAAACGCGCATCGAAGTGCCGTACGAACAGTTCACGCTGCCGAACGGGCTGACGGTGATCCTGCACAGGGATGCGTCGACGCCCGTGATCGCGACCAACATCTGGTATCACGTCGGCTCTGCGCGGGAGGATCCGGGGCGGACGGGCTTCGCGCACCTCTTCGAGCACATCATGTTCGAGGGGTCGAAGAACGTACCGGAGGGGAAGATCGACGAATGGTTCGAGGCGGTGGGCGGCTCGCCGAACGGCTCGACGACGCGCGACCGCACGAACTACATGCAGACGTTTTCGAGCAACGCGCTCGATCTGGCGCTCTTCATCGAGTCGGACCGGATGGGGTACCTGCTGGATGCGATGTCGCCGGCGGTGGTGGATGGCCAGCGGGATGTGGTGAAGAACGAGCGGCGGCAGAGCTACGACAACCGTCCGTATGGTCTGGCGTCGCAGCTCCTGACCGAGGCGCTGTATCCGGCGTCGTTCCCGTACCACTGGCCGGTGATCGGGTACATGGACGATCTGAGCGCGGCGACGTACGACGACGTGGTCGGTTTCTTCCAGCGGTACTACACGCCGAACAACGCGAGTCTGGTGATCGCGGGGGACATCGATCCGGCGGAGGCGCGGCGGCTGGTCGAGAAGTGGTTCGGCGAGATCCCGCGGGGCCCGGCGGTCGAGGCGCTGGCGCCTGCGGAGCCGAAGATCGAGCGGACGGAGCGGATCCTGCTCGAAGACCGGGTGCAGCTCCCGCGCCTGTACATGGCCTGGCTGACCACGCCGGCGTACGCGGAGGATGATGCTGCGCTGATCGCGCTCTCCGAGTTGCTCGCGGGCGGGAAGAGTTCGCGCCTGTATCGGCGGCTCGTCTACGATCTACAGATCGCCGATGATGTTTCGGCGTACCAGCGGGGCGGCAAGCTGGCCGGGGAGTTCGTCATCGTGGCGACGGCGCGCGCCGGCCACACGCTCGAGGAGCTGGATCGCGAGATCCTGGCAGAGCTCGAGCGCGTGAAGGGCGAGCCGCCGGAGGCGGCCGAACTCGAGCGGATCGTCAACCAGTACGAGGTGGGCTTCCTCGAGCGCCTCCAGAGCGTGGCAGCCAAGGCGAACCAGTTGAACGAGTACTTCTACTACACGGGTACGCCGGACTATTTCAACCAGGACCTCGAGCGCTTTCGCGCCCTCGAGCCCGCCGCGGTGAGTGCGGCCGCCCGGACGTATCTGGACCCGGCGCGGCGGGTCGTGTTGAGCATTGTGCCGCGCGGGCGGCCCGAGCTCGCGATCCCGGACAGCCGTGCCATTCCGGCGGATGACCTGATGTTGAGTCCGGACGCGCGCGGCACGAAAACGGCCGCGGCTCCGGGCCGCTGATGCCCGACTCCCGCTGCACGAACCGGAGCCCCGAGGAGCCGAGAACGACGATGGACGTCTCAGGAAGCGAGAAGAACCACGGCCGGCCCGCCAGGCGGCCGGCGCGGAGCGGCGCCGCTGCGCTCGCGCTCGCCGGCGCGCTCGCCGCAACGCCCGGATGCGGGCGCGACCAGCCCCCCGACCGGACCACTCGCCCGGCCGTCGGACCCGTCCCGGAGCTCGAATTGCCCGCGGTCGAGCGGTTCGCCCTCGACAACGGCCTCGAGGTCCTGCTCCTCGAAAAACACGAAGTCCCGCTGGTGCAGGTCAATCTGCACGTCCGCGCGGGGAGCGTGCGCGATGAGGCGGGTACCGTCGGGCTCGCCGACCTCACCGCGGATATGCTCGATGAGGGCGCGGCCGGCCGGGCCGCACTCGACATCGCCGGCGCATTCGAGCGTCTCGGCGCCCGTTTCAACATCGGCGCCGACCTGCACCTGGCCACCCTGTCGCTCCGCGTGCCGGTGGCGCGCCTGGAAGAGGCGCTGGCGCTCATGGCCGACGTCGCGCTGCACCCCGACTTCCCGGCCGCCGAGCTGGACCGGCTGCGCCAGGAGCGCCTCACCTTCCTGATCCGCCGGCGCGATGAGCCGAACCGGATCGCCGGCGTCACCCTCGAGCAAGCGCTCTTCGGCGCGACGCACCCCTACGGCCGCGGTACGATCGGCGATGCCGCAACGCTGCGCGCCATCGGTACCGACGACGTTCGCGCCTTCTACGACCGCTACTACCGCCCGAACAACGCGGCCGTGGTCGTGGTCGGCGACGTCACGCCGGAGATCCTCCGCCAGCGGCTCGAAGCCGCGTTCGGCGCCTGGACGCCCGGCGACGACGTCGCGCCGGTGGACGTCGCGGACGCCGAGCAGGTCCACGGCCGTACCGTCTACCTGGTCGACAAACCCGGCGCCGCGCAGTCCGTGATCCGCATCGGCCGCATCGGGCCGCCGCGGGACACCGACGACTACTACGCGCTCCAGGTCATGAACACGATCCTCGGCGGATCGTTCACGTCCCGTCTCAACCAGAACCTGCGCGAGGACAAGGGCTACACCTACGGCGCCGGCTCCAATTTCGATTTCCGGCCGGCTGCCGGCCCGTTCATCGCCGCCGCGGCGGTCCAGACCAATGCCACCGGCGCCTCGCTCCGCGAGTTCATGAACGAGCTCCAGGGCATCCTCGAGCCGATCCCGGAGGAGGAGGTCGAACGCGCCCGGAGCTTCCTCGCCATGCGCTATCCGGCCGCGTTTCAGTCCGTCGCCGGCATTGCCCGACGCCTCGCCGACATCGTCCGCTACGGCATCCCCGACGACGAGTACAACCGCTACACCGAGCGCATCCTCGCCGTCACGAAGGCCGATGTCGAGCGCGTCGCCCACGAGTACATCGACCCCGAGAACCTGGCGATCATCGTCGTCGGCGACCGCGAGGCCATCGAAGCGCAGGTCCGCGAGCAGGCGCTGGGCGATATCCGCTTCCTCGACGTGAGCGACGTGCTGGGGCCGCCGCCCATGGGCACGCGGTAGGGCGCGCCCCCGCCCGTTCGGGGCCGCGTTCGGCAGTCCCCCCGGACTCGCTTCCGCCGGCGTCCACGACGCCGAAGCGCTGCGGCAGCCGTCCGGCGGACCGACCACCCCATGCACACCCGCGGGAACGGGCCAGCTCCGTTCCGGAACACGATTTGCTCCCCCTATCCCTGGACCCACAACTGGGAGGGAGCATGCCACGTCCGACGTACCGCCTGCCGCTGGCGTTGTTCCTCTTCGCGATCCCGATCGCCGCGGCGGTGCTGCTGTTCAGATCCAATGTCGCGGAGTTCCTCGATACCACGCCGCCGCTGCGACTGAAAGTCGACCTCTCGGAGCGCCACCTCTACGTCATTGAAGACGGTGAGACCGTGCAGACATACAACATTGCCGTCGGAATGCCGGGTCATCCGACGCCGACCGGCACCTTCCGGACCGGCCGGATCGTGTGGAACCCTGGGTGGAACCCGCCGAACTCGCCCTGGGCCCGCGGCGAGAAGCCGCGTGCGCCCGGCGATCCGAAGAATCCGATGCGGGGCGTAAAGATCTACTTCCGTGAGCCGAGCTACTTCATCCACGGAACGAACGACCCCGCCTCGATCGGCGCGGCCGCATCCCACGGGTGCATCCGCATGACGGAGAGCGATGCGGTGGCTCTGGCCCACAGGATCGAGAAGGCCGGCGGATCGGTGCCGCTCGTGATCGAGCCGTGAGGCGGCTCCGCACCACGACCGACACGGCCCCGATCGCGCCGTCCGGTGCCCCCTCGCGCCGACTGTCTTACCGGAACGTCCCCGGGCTCACCTCGTAGAGGCGCGAGGGGATGCCCGCCGGGTCGTCCGCTCCCCACAACGAGAGCTGTTCGGCCCAGCGGACATCCCCCAGACGCCGGCCGGCGAGCGTGAGGAAGCCCGCCGCCCGCCGCGCGATCACGCCGAGTCGCCGCAAGTCCGCGAGACCCCTGAACTGCGTCGTGCGACGCTCGGCGATGATGCGGCGCGCGACGACGGGACCGATCCCCGGGACCCGGATCAACGCCCGATAGGAGGCCGTGCGGACCTCGACCGGGAACCGCTCCGGATGCGCGAGCGCCCAGGCAGCCTTCGGATCGAGCGCGAGTGGCAGGTTCCCCTCGTCGTCGTAGACCACCTCATCGGGCGCGAAGTCGTAGAGGCGCAACAGGTGATCCGCCTGGTACAGTCGGTGCTCGCGCATCGCCGGAACCTCCGGCACGTCCTCCATCGGCGTGCCACGGATCGGCCGGAAACCGCTGTAATGCGTGTGGTGGACCCCGCCGCTCGCGTACAGCGCAGCGGCCCTGCCCAGAATCGCACGGTCCGTGTCGGACGTCGCACCCACGACGAACTGCGTGGTCATTCCAGATGCACCACCCGGCCGTAGCGGGTCGCGACGCTTGCCGTCCGCCTCCTCCGCCAACTCCCGCAACACCAGGCGCCGCGCCGTGTCCAGCTCCGCGAGCGCCTCATCGAAGCGCTTTTCCGGCGCGATCCGCGTCAGGCTCGCACCGCACGGCGCCTCCAGGTTCAGCGAAACGCGGCTCGCCAGCGCGGTCAGCCGCTCGATCTGCGCCGCCTCAGCGCCCGGCACCAGCTTCACGTGCACGTAGCCCCGGAAGCCGTGTCGCTCGCGCAACGACTCCAGCACTTCGATCAGGTCGTCCATCACCTTCACCGGCCGCCCCGGGATCCCCGTCGTGATGAACAGCCCGCTGCACCAGCCGCGCCGGTACGCGCCCAGGAAGATCCGCACCAGCTCCTCCGGCTTGAGCAATGTGCGGGGAAGCTCACGGTCCCGGCGCATCGGACAATAGTGGCAGTTGAAGCTGCACGCGTTCGTCATCAACACCCGCAGCAGCCACACGCGCCCGCCGCCCCGCGCCCGCACCTCTCGCAGGTTCAGCGGCCGCAAAACACCGGCCTCCCCCGCGTTCCGCAGGCGCGGCGGCAGCGCGCGCCCGGCCGGCGGCGCCCCCGCCTCCCGGTCGTCGATCGCCAGCGACATCAGCAGCTCGAGCTTCCGCCCCAGATCCGGATCCCGCGTCATCTCCCCCTCCGGCTGATTCCGCCGACAGGATACCGAACAAACACCGAAGTGTCAAGCGCACCGCGGTACACCCGGACAGGACGCTCGAATTTCAGGCTCGGCTCGGCGAATTACGTCTGGCCGCGACGGGATCGGGCGGGATCGGGAACGGCAGCGACAACGCTTGCAGGGACAGGCGCCGCGACTGCGCCGCTCCCTCAGATCAAGTTCGCATGGACCGTGCGCGATTCGGGGTGACCTCCGGGAGCGGGAACGGGAGCGGGAACGTTTACGTTTACGGGCACGGAGGGCGCTCCCGTTTCCCGTAAACGTAAACGTTCCCGCTCCAGGCGGCGCAGCCGCCGCTCCCGTTCCCGTGCAGTAACACTGACCGGTTCCCGCGAACCTGATCTCAGATCTCGATCTGCATCCCCATCTCGACGACCCGGTTGGGCGGAATCCGGAAGAAGGCGGTGGCGCTGGTGGCGTTGCGGGTGAGGAGTGCGAAGAGCTTTTCGCGCCAGAGGGCCATTCCCCGCTTGCGGGAGGCGATGAGGTGTTCGCGACCGAGAAAGAAAGTGGTGCGCATGAGGTCGGTGTGCAGGCCGAGGCGCCCGGCCTGCGTGAGGACCTTCGGCACGTCAGGCTCTTCCATGTAGCCGTACCGCGCGGTCAGGCGGTAGAAGCCGCCGCCGAGCTCCTCGAGCTGCATGCGCCGGGAGCGAGGCACGTGCGGGACCTCTTCCATCACCACGGTGAGGAGGACGACCTGCTCGTGCAGCACCTGGTTGTGCTTGAGGTTGTGCAACAGCGCCGGCGGCGTGGCGCCGGGGTTGCCGGTCATGAAGACGGCCGTCCCGGGGACGCGCACCGGCGGGTGCGCGATCAGTCCCTCGAGGAACGCATCGAAGGGAATGGAGGTGGAGTTCAGGCGTCGGGCAAGGATCCCGCGGCCTCGCTTCCACGTCGTCATGAGCGTGAAGATCGTGGCGGCGACGGCGAGCGGGACCCAGCCGCCATCGGGAACCTTGACGATGTTCGCGCCCCAGAACGACAGGTCCATGGTCAGGAACGCGCCGACGAGTGCGAGCGCGGCCCACACGCTCCAGCGCCAGCGGCCGCGGAGGACCGCGAAGAAGAGGATCGAGGCGAAGACCATGTCGGTGGTCACGGCCACGCCGTACGCGGCCGCGAGGTTGCTCGATGTCCGGAACCCGATGACCAGCGCGATGCACGCCAGCATCAGGGTCCAGTTGATGCCGGGAATGTAGATCTGGCCGAACTCCTCGGCCGACGTGTGGTCGATGTGCACGCGCGGGCTGAACCCGAGTTGCACGGCCTGCATGGTCAGCGAGAATGCGCCCGAGATCACCGCCTGCGACGCGATGACCGTCGCCGCCGTCGCCAACACGACCAGCGGGATCAGGGCCCACCCCGGCGCGAGCCGGTAGAACGGGTTGTGCGCCGCCTCCGGCGTGTGCAGCAGGAGCGCGCCCTGGCCGAAATAGTTGAGCAGCAGCGCCGGCAGGACGAGTCCGAACCAGGCAAGCCGGATCGGGCGGCGCCCGAAGTGGCCCATGTCCGCGTACATCGCCTCGCCGCCCGTCACCACCAGGAAGACCGCGCCCAGCACGAAGAACCCGATGACGCCGTTGCGGACGAAGAAGTCGACGGCATGCAGCGGGCTCACCGCCGCGAGCACCGATGGCTCGCGGATGATCTGCCGGATTCCGAGCCCCGCCAGCGTCGTGAACCACACCAGCGTGACGGGACCGAAGATCGCGCCGACCCCTGCGGTGCCGCGACGTTGCAACAGGAAAAGCGCCACCAGGATCCCGACCGTGATCGGGATCACGTATGGCCGGAACACCGGCGTCGCGACTTCGAGCCCTTCCACTGCGCTGAGTACCGAGATCGACGGCGTGATCATCCCGTCCCCGTAGAGCAGCGCAGCGCCGAAGATGCCGAAAGCGGCAAGGCGCGGCAGACGCGCCGGCGTCCCCCGCGCCTCGGGGCGCGCCAGCGCCATCAGCGCCAGGATCCCGCCCTCGCCGCGGTTGTCCGCGCGCAGGATGAACGTCAGGTATTTGACCGAGATGACCAGGATGAGCGCCCAGAAGATGAGCGACAACACGCCTAGCACGTTCGCGGCCGTCACCGCCACGGCGTGCTCGCCGAAGAAGCACTCCCGGAGCGCGTAGAGCGGGCTGGTGCCGATGTCGCCGAAGACGACGCCGAGCGCCGTCAGCGAGAGCATCACCAGATAGCGTCCGCGCGGCTCCCCTTCGTGCGCGCTGGCGGCGCTCGCGGCCTCGGCCGGCTGCGTCGGGCGCCGTAGCGTGACCTGCGGAGTCATCCGACCCGATCCGCCGGCGCCTCGGGTCCCACGGATCGGCCGGGGCACCGCGCCCGGCGCGCCGAACCACCGGCGCGCGCATCCACGACGACTTCGCTCTCCACGCGGTTCCTCACGATCGAACGGTCTGCTTGCGCGCAACCGCGAACGTTACCGCGCCGCACGACCCCGCGCAACCTGCGGCGCAGCAAGGGTTCGGCGTCCCTCGGCCGCCACGGCCCGCATCCATCCGCGACCCGGGGTCGCATGCCGACGCTCGCCGCCGCGCCCCGTGCAGCGCTATCTTGATGGCCGTTGCCGTCCTGGTCGCGCGGTTCGAGGGCCGGGCCGCCACCGCCGCGCCGCTTCGACCGGATCATACACGACGAGCTCGCGAGCCGGTCCTCGGCGCGTGTCGTAGCACGATCCGGCTCGGCGGAATCGCGCACCCGATACGAAACTCGATGGGCACATGAGACCGGAGGCCACGGTCGCCACGATGAGGGGGGAGGCCACGACCAGCCCGCCGCATCCGGTGGAGCGACGCCTCGAGCTGCGCGCCTTCTCGGTGACTTACCCGCTCTTTACGCTCGAACCGATGTCGCTCGTCCTCCACGGCGGCGAGGCGGTCGCACTGGTCGGGCCCAACGGCTCGGGGAAGACCACAACCCTGAAGGCGATCGCCGGGCGGCTCGCCGCGGACTACCGCGGCGGCATCTACCTCGACGGCGTCGAGGTCCGGTCCGCGCTCCCGGCGATCCGGACGAGCATCGGGCTGGTACCTGAGGATCTGCTGGGCTACCGGTGGTTGACGGTGCGACAGCATCTCGATTTCCTGCGGCGCTTCTTCCCGACCTGGGACCGCGACTACGAGCGGTCGCTCCTCGCGCGGCTCGGGCTCCGCGACGAGGTGAAGCTGGGCGCGCTCTCGAAGGGGATGCGGGTCAAGCTCTCGTTCGTCGCGGCCGAAGCGTACCGGCCGCCGCTGCTCCTGCTCGATGAGCCGACCTCCGGCCTCGATCCCGTCGTGCGCCGCGAAGTCATCGAGATCATCCGCGAATGCGCCCCGCCGGGCGGCGACCGCATCGTCCTCTTCTCGACGCACCTCCTGGAAGATGTCGAGTGGTTGGCGGAGCGGGTGGTCGTCCTCAAACAGGGCGTCCTCTGCGCCGACACCACGCTCGAAGCGTTGCGCGCGCGGGAAGGCTCCGTGGCGGGCGCGCTGTACGGGCTCCTCGAAGGCCGATGAGCGCGGGCCACTTCAAGGCGCTCCTCGGCCTCGAGCTGCGGCGACTTGCTCCAACCGTGCTCCGCGTTCAGGGCGCCGCGCTCGTGCTGGCCGCGTTGTTCATCCTGCTCGGGAAGGCATCGACGGAAAACCTGCTGGCGGCCTTCATCGGTACGCCCATCGGCGCGACCCTGCTCGCGCCGATGACCATCGTGCGCGACAAGATGGAGCGCACGCTCGAGTTCCTGTGCACGCTGCCGGCGACCGCCGGCGAAATCGCCGCGGCCCGGTTCGCCGCCGCCGCACTCGCGCTCGCGCCGGGGGCGGCGCTCGCTGGGATCGCCGTGGCCGCGGTCGACCTGCCCACACCATTCGACGTCCTGCACGGCGGGCTGCTCGCGGCCGCGACCGTGGGGTTCTGGCTCCTGCTCTCCATCGCCTCCTGGGTCTTGGTCGCTGCGGCGGCCGCGTTCGAGTTCGCCCGACTGCTCCGCTGGCCCCTCGTCGTCGTCGCCCTCGCCGTGATTCTGCTGCTCCGGATCGCCGAGCGCGTCCGGCCCGCCGACGTCGCCGTAGCGCTCCGCGATGGCCCCATCCCGCCGTGGGCGCTCCCCGCCGCGGCCTCCGTGCTCCTCGTGGCGCTCGCGGCCGCCGCGCTCTTCGCCTTCGCCATCACGCGCCGGGCCGTCGCACGCTACCGCCCCGACCTCGACCAGCCGTTGTAGCCCGGATCGGCCGCCCCCTACCAGGCGATCCCGTAATCCTCGCCGTGATTGCTCGAGCCGCCCCAGAACGTCCCGTGCTCGCGGTCGAAGTAGATCGCGTTGATCGGCCCGGAGGTGCGGTCGTCGAACGTCAGCCGGTACCCCATCTCCCGCAGCTTGCTGCGCACCCACGGCGGCGTCGCCTCGTTCAGCAGCAACCGTCCCGGCACCGACTCGTGCTGGCCGAACGAGCTGTGCATCTGGAAGCTGTTGATGTTCGCCGCCTCGGCCGCCTCCTGTACGTTCATCCCCCACTCGACCACGTTCAGGAAGAACTGGAGCAGGTTCTGGTCCTGGCTGTCGCCGCCCTGGACCGCGAACGAGAGAAACGGCTTGCCATCCTTCAACGCCAGGCTCGGCGTCAGCGTGGCGCGCGGGCGCTTCCCCGGCTCGACCACGTTGTACGGGCCGTCTTCCGCTTCCACCACGAACGCCTGCATACGCTGACTCAAGCCGACACCGGTGTGGCCCGCGATGACCGCGGGGACCCACCCGCCGCTCGGCGTCACGGACACGACCCAGCCCTCCTCGTCCGCCGCCTGAATCGACGTCGTCCCCGCGTAGAACGCCTCGTCGAACTCGCGCAGCGCCTCCGGGGTCCACGCACCGAGCGACACCGTGGTCGGGCGCTTCCATTGCTCGAGCAGGTCCAGGAACGGATTCGTCCCGCCCTGGAACGGGTACGGGTCGCCCGGCGCCGCGTTCGGATCGTTGCGCTCCCAGTCGATCTCCTGGATCCGCTGCTTCGCATACTCCTTCGAGAGCAACCCCTCGATCGGCTCCTCCGGCGGGAAGTACGGGTCGCCGTAATAGAAGTCCCGGTCCGCGAACGCCAGGTTCATGACCTGATACAGCGTGTGGATGTAGCGCGCGCTGTTGTAGCCCATCGCCTTCAGGTCGAAGTTCTCGAGCATGTTCAGCATCTGGAGGAGCACCGGCCCCTGGATCCAGTGCGTCAGCTTGTAGACTTCGATCCCCTTGTAGTTCGTGTGCACCGGCTTCTCGATGTGCACCTGCCAGTTCGCCAGGTCCTCCATCGTGAAGAGGCCGCCCTGTTCACGGACGCTGCGCACGATCTCGCGGGCGATGTCGCCCTTGTAGAACCGGTCGTACGCGGCGTAGATCGCCTCTTTCCGGCTCTTCCCCTGCGCCAGCGCCTCCTGCTCGGCCTCGACCAGCTTCCGGAGCGTGGCCGCCAGGTCCGGCTGGCGGAAGACCTCGCCCGGGTACGGCGCCTCGCGCTCCTCCCCGAGGTGCGGCAGGAACAGCGCCTTCGAGTACGGCCACTGCTTGATGCGCTCCTTTTCCCGCTCGATACTGTTGGCCGTCTGCGCCTCGATCGGGTAGCCCTCGGCCATCTCGATCGCCGGCGCGAGCACGTCCGCGAGCGACATCGTGCCCCACTCGGCCAGCATCGTCATGAGGCCGCCCGGCGTCCCCGGCGTCACCGCCGCCAGCGGGCCGTACTCCGGCGGGTAGCGCATCCCCTTCTCCCGGAAGAACTCCGCCGTCGCGCCCGTCGGCGCCACGCCCAGCGCGTTGATGCCGATCACCTCGCCCGTGTGCGGGTTGTAGATGAGCGCCTGCGTCTCGCCGCCCCAGCTCAGCACGTCCCACATCGTGGATACGGCCGCCAGCATCGCGCACGCCGCATCCACCGCGTTGCCGCCGCGCTGGAAGATCATCGCACCCGCCGTCGCCCCCAGCGGCTTCCCCGTGATCGCCACCCAGTGCTTCCCATGCAGCACCGGCTTGGCCGTCTGCTGCGCCTCCAGCCCCGGCGGCGCCCCGAGCGCCGCGCACAGGCCGAACCCCGCGGCGACCAGCATCATCCTCGCGCTGTGCTTCATCATCCCTCCCTCGCGGATGTTCATGCGATTTCCCGTTGGATCCCCGCCGCCCCCAGCCCCTCCCGTGCGCGAGCGCGCGCGCGTCCCGCACCCCGCCCCCGGCCGCCCCCATCCCGCTCCCGTAAACGTAAACGTAAACGTTCCCGCTCCCGCTCCCGGCCGTTCCCAGCCCGCTCCCACCGCTGTCGGTCATACCCGGGCCTTCCTCCCCTCCACCGCACCCCCTCCCGGGCACCCCCAGCCCCAGCCCTAGCCCTAGCCCTAGCCCCAGCCCCAGCCCGGCGGCGCCAACGGCGCCGCCCCCTCAATTCACCGCCACGCCGCCCCCACGCAGGTGCTTCGTGAACCATGCGAGGATACGCGGCGAGACCTCCATGAGCAGCTTCGGCTCGCGCGGCCCGTGCGGCGTGCGCGGCAGCACGATCATCTCGGTCGGTACGCCCAGGCGGCGCAGCGCCCGGTAGAACTCCTGCCCCTGCGTGAACGGCACCCGCAGGTCTTCCGCGCCGTGAATCACCTGCGTCGGCGTGTGCACGTCCTCGATGTGGTAGATCGCCGAATGCTTCTGGTAGGTCTCGTAGTCCTCCCAGAACGGGCCGCCCATGTGCGCTTCCAGGTAGCGACCGATGTCCGTCGTCGTCACCATGCTGATCAGGTCCGGAAGTCCGGCACCCATGCTCGCCGCTTTGAAGCGATCCGTCCGCGTCACCGCGAACGACGTCATGTAGCCGCCGTAGCTCCACCCCATCAGCAGCAGGCTGTCCGGATGCGCCACGCCCATCGCGATGACGTGGTCCACGCCGCTCATCAGGTCCTCGAAGTCGCCGTAGCCCCAGTCCTCGACGTTGGCGTACCGGAACTCCTTGCCGTAACCGGTGCTCCCGCGCGGATTCGGCCGCAGGACGGCGAAGCCCTCCTGCGCGAAGTACTGGAGCATGTAGATGCTCGGCCCGCCGGTGAACGACTGCGTGAACACGCCCGCCGGGCCGCCGTGCACGTTGAGGATCAGTGGGACCCGCTGGCCCTCGCGGTAGCCGACCGGATAGGTCAGCAGGCCTTCGACCGGCGTGCCGTCCTTGGACGTCCAGTGGACCAGCTCGGTCCGGCCCATCGGTGGACGCGGGATGTCGCGGTTCACGTCAGTGAGGCGCGTCATGGAGAAATCGGCCACGGGCGAGATGTAGACGTCCGCCGGCGTAGCGGGCGTCTCGAAGGTGAACGCCATCCGCGAGCCGTCGGCGGCGATCGAGACGGAGCCGAAGACGCCCTCGCCTTCCGTTACGGCGTGGACCGGGCTCCCGTCCAGCGGCACGGCGAGGACCTGCCGCGTGGTCCCGACCGGCTCCGTGACGTAGACGCTCTCGCCATCGGCGGACCACCCGATCAAGCGCGCGTTGCGGTCCGGCGTCTCCGCGAGCCTCCGCGGCGCGCCGCCCTCCGCGGGCACCACGTACACGTCGCCCAGCCCCACCGGTTCCGGGCGCTCGCCGGTCGAGACGAAGGCGATCCAGCGGCCGTCGGGGGAGTAGAGCGGGTCGCCGTCCACGCCATCCCACGTCACGAGCGGCTTCGGCGCACCACCCTCGACCGAGACCACCGCGATGTCGCCGTAGCGGTACCCCGTGTCGAGCCGCGGATCCGGCTGGCGCGCAAAGATGATCGAGCGTCCGTCCGGGGACCAGTCGAACGACGTGACGTGGAACGCGCCCTCGGTCAGCCGCCGCGCCTCACGCTCACCCGCGGTGTCCGGCTCGAGGTCGACCACGTACAGGTGGTTGTACTTGAAGTCCTGGTCGACCACGATGACGTAGCGCTTCTCCTCCTTCGCCTTCTTCTCGGCCTCCGTCTCCGGATCCCGCATGGTGTAGGCGATGCGCGCGCCGTCCGGCGACCAGCGGAACGACGACACGCCGCTCTCGGCATCCGTGAGCTGCCACGCCTCGCCGCCGTCGACCGGGAGGATCCAGACCTGCCTCTCGCCGGAACGCGACGACGTGAACGCCAGCAGCCGGCCGTCGGGCGAGAAGCTCGGCGAACTCGCCGATTCCTCGCCCCGCGTGTACTGGACGTTGCGACTGCCATCCGCCGCGACGAGCCAGATCTGGCTCCGCCACTCCGACTGATCCCCCTCCATCACCGGCTCGCGCACCACGTACGCCACGCGCTCGCCATCGGGAGAAACGGCCGTGCCCTGGATCGTCCGGTAGCGCATGCTCAGCGCCGGGGTCCAGCCATCGGTCGTGCCGGCATGGGTCTGCGCCGCGAGAGGGAGGGGAAGGGACAGCGCGCACAGCAACAGCCAGGAGCCGGCGGCGCGCTGCCGCAAACGAACCGGAAACATCATGTCGATCTCCTGCGATCGGTGCCGCGAGGATGTCGCCGCGGCCGTTTCGTGGTCGGCCGCCGCGCGTACGCGTCGATCCGTGCGCCGTACGCCGCGCGCACGGGCGCCATCACGAGATTTTCTCGATCCGCCGCGCCCAACGGAGCCACGCGTGCGCGCGGATCTCGGCGAGCGCCTTGTCCGAGATCGGCTCGTCGGCCTCGATCGTCATCAGCGCGTCCTTGTGCCGGCCGGTCCGGTCGACTCGCATGGTGGCAAGGTTGACGCGGTCGTGCGCGAAGATCCCGGCGATCGTGGCGATCGTGCCCGGCTCGTCGTGCGCGAGCACGACCAGGGTGTGATACCCGCCGCTGAGCGAGACCGGGAAGCCGTCGATCTCGGTCACTTCGATCCGCCCGCCGCCGACGGAGGCGCCGCGGAGCTCGACCGTCTCGCCGTCCCGTTCGATCTTGAACACCGCGGTGTTCGGATGCGCGCCCTCACCGAGGTCGACCTTCGCGAACTCCCAATGCAACCCCACGGCTTCGGCCTCGGCGTACGCATGGCGCAGACGGAGGTCATCGGGGGCCAACCCGATCAGCCCGCCCACGATGGCGCGGTGTGTGCCGTGACCCTCCCCCGTCGCGGCGAACGAACCGTGCAGCGCGATGTGCGCGCGCTCCGGCGTGCCGCCGAGGATCGCGCGCGCCATGAGCCCCAGTCGACACGCGCCGGCCGTGTGCGAAGAGGATGGGCCGACCATGACCGGGCCCAGAACGTCGAAGAGAGAGACCACGCGCCGCCTCCGCCGCTCAGCCGCTGATCCCCGTCGGTCGCCGCGACGGCTGGATCTGCACCAGCCGCCGCGCGGACGGCGTCGCCGCCAGCCCGCCCAGCGCCGTCTCCCGGTACGCGACGGGCATCTTCCGGCCGACTTCGCCCATCACGTCGATCACCTCGTCCGCGCTCACGGGGAAATCCAGCCCGGCCAACGCCATCTCCGCCCCGGCGATCGCCTGCATGGCCGCCGACGCGTTCCGGTAGATGCACGGGATTTCGACCAGGCCGCCGATCGGGTCGCAGATCAGGCCGAGCATCCCCTGGAGCGACAGCGCGACGGCCGTCGCGACCTGCTCGTGCGTTCCGCCGCCGAGCCAGCAGACCGCCGCCGCACCCATGGCGGCCGCCGACCCCGTTTCCGCCTGACACCCGCCTTCGGCACCCGCGAGCGAAGCACGGTGCGCCACCACCCCGCCGACTCCGCCGGCCACCAGCATGGCATCGACCAGTCGTTCGTCGTCGATGTCCTGTCCGAACGCTTCCTCGGTCCCGAGCAGCACCGCCGGGAGCACGCCCGCGGCGCCCGCCGTCGGCGCCGCCACGATCAACCCCATGGCGGCGTTCACTTCGAGCGTCGCAATGGCGCGCGCAAGCGTGGCCGTCACTCGCGGGCCCAACAGCCGCGGCCCGTCCCGCCACAGCCGCGCGGCGCGCCCGCCCGTCAACCCCGAGGGAGAACGGACCTCGCCCTTCAACCCCTCCTCGATCGCGGAACGCATGACCTCGAGCGTACGGCGCAGGCGCGCGCGGATCTCCTCCGGCGCCTGCCCACTCTCCGCCACCTCCAGATCGAGAACCACGTCGGGGAGTCGCGCACCCGTGCGTTCCGCATCGCGGAGCAGAGATTCGATCGACGTGTGCATACGGTCCTTCGGGCTGTTCCACGTACCCGTAGAGTACGTGACGACCCCATCGTCGCGCAACGTCCGACATCCGGCGCCCGGCGGGCGCCGGTCTTGCCGTCAACGCACCCGGAGCATCATCCTCATGACGCTCGAGTCGGACCGGAGGTCGGACCGGAGGAAGGCATGATCGAAGAGATCGAGAACATCGTGGTCGGCGCCGGTCCCGCCGGATTACGCGCTGCTCAGGTGCTGGCCGAGGCGGGCCGCGAGGTGCTGGTCCTCGAGAAGAACGCCGAGATCGGGCCGAAGACGTGCGCCGGCGGACTGACCACCAAGGCCGTCCGCGAACTCGAAGCCCTCGGCCTGCCCTCCGATGCCGGTCTGCCGCTCGTCGCGCACGCGGCCTTCGCCGGCAGACTCGTGCCGCTGGATCCGGAACGCGCGGTCGTCCGCACACTCGCGCGCCGCACGCTCGGCCGCTTCCAGGCCGAGTGGACCCGCGCCGCCGGAGCCGAGATCCGCACGGCGGCGCCCGTCTCACGCATCGACGTCGCGGCGTCCACCCTCGAGGTCGCCGGCCGCCGCATCCGCTACCGGCACCTCATCGGCGCAGACGGCTCCCGCTCCGTCGTGCGGCGGGCACTCGGCATCCCCTCGCCGCGCGCCTTCTACGCCGCCGAGTTCAACGTCCGGGGCGCACGCGCCGACCACCTCTTCGTCGAAACCGATGCCGCGACGCTCGGCTCCGGGTACTTCTGGGTCTTCCCGCACAGCGACTACGTTTCGATCGGCGCCGGCGTCCACAAGGCGGCCGTCCGCCCCGCCGTGATCCGACCGTACCTCGAACGCCGCATCGACGCGATCGGCATCGCGCGCGGTGAGACTCCCTACGAAGGCGCGACCATCGAAGTCGACTTCGCCGGGTTCGACTTCGCCGGAGGCGTCCACCTGGTCGGCGATGCCGCCGGCGTCGCGTCCGGACTCACCGGCGAGGGGATCTACGCCGCACTGGTCACGGGAGAGGAGACCGCGCGCCGGATCCTCGAGCCGAGCTTCCCGCCCTCGAAGACGCGCGCGTGGCTCCGGATCAAGCGCATCCACGATGCCATCGCCCGCGCCTGGCTCCGGCGCCCGCTCCGCGACCTCAGCTTCGCCCTCCTCCCGCCCCTCTGCCGCGGCCGCCGCACCCGCCGCTGGCTCAGCACCCTCTTCGTCGAGGCCTAGCCCCAGCCCTAGCCCTAGCCCTAGCCCTCCAGATACGTGTACCCCGCCAGCCCGCCGATGTAATCCGCAATGAAGGCATTGGCCTCGGCCCGACTGATGTTCCGCGCGTTCTGCACCTTCCGCCGAAACGTGGTGATCAGGTCCTGTGCGTTGAACTGCACGTAGTTCAGGACCTCGGTGATCGTGTCGCCGTGGACCAGGTTGCCCACCTCGTAGCCCGTGGCCGTCAGCCGGATGTGCACCGCGTTGGTGTCACCGAACAGGTTGTGGAGATCGCCCAGGATCTCCTGGTACGCGCCGGTCAGGAAGATCCCCAGAATGTACGGCTCGTCCGGCCGGAAGGTGTGCAGCTCCAGGCTCGGCTTCGGAGCGCGCGGACCGATGAACCGGTCGATCTTTCCATCCGAATCGCACGTCACGTCCTGGAGCGTCCCGCGCCGCGTCGGCTCTTCGTCCAAACGGTGGATCGGCAGGATCGGGAAGAGCTGGTCGATCGCCCACGAGTCCGGTAGCGACTGGAACAGCGAGAAGTTGCAGAAATACCGATCGATCAGGATCGCCTCGAGCTCCGGCAGGATGTCGTCGTACTCCTCCGGATCGTTCGACACGAGCTGCGCGACCCGGTTCATGATCGCGAGGTACAGCCGCTCCGCCAACGCACGCTCCCGCAACGTCAGCACGCCGCTGTTGAAGTGCGTCCGCATCTGGTCCCTCGCGAACGACGCGTCATGGTACACCTCCCGCACGCCCCGCTCGCCCACCTCGCGCAGCGTCGCGGCCAGCTCCTGGACCAGAGGATGGGCATCCTCGGGGACCGACTCCGGCACCTCCTCGATCTGCGTCTCGAGATCCACCACGTTGATCAGCAGCAACGCGTGATGCGCCGTCAGCGCTCGACCCGACTCCGAGATCACGTGCGGCATCGGGATCTCGGCCTCCCGGCACGCCTCGGCCAGCGAGTAGATGATGTCGTTCGCGTACTCCTGGATCGAATAGTTCACGCTCGCCGACGCCGTCGAACGCGAGCCGTCGTAGTCGACGCCCAGCCCGCCGCCCACATCCACGTACGTGATATCCACCCCGAGCTTGCGCAGCTCGACGTAGAAGCGTGAGACCTCCGTCATCGCCAGCTTCACGTTCCGGATGTCCGGGATCTGCGAGCCCAGGTGGAAATGCACCATCTTCAGGATGTCCAGCCGCCCGGCCGCTTCGAGCTTGTCCAGGACCCGCGCCAACTGCGACGCGTTCAAGCCGAACTTGCTCCGCTCGCCCGCCGTCTCCGACCAACGGCCCGCACCGGTCGCCGACAGCTTGATGCGCACACCCGCCGTCGGCCGCACGTCCATCTCGGCGGCGACCCGCAGCAGCGTGTCCACCTCGCCGATCTTCTCGATCACGATCAGCACCGTGTGCCCGAGCTTCTGCCCGATCAGCGCCAGCCGGATGTACTCCTCATCCTTGTAGCCGTTGCAGATGATCATGTGATCCGTCCGCTCGGTCAGCGCCAGCACCGCCTGGAGCTCGGGTTTGCTCCCCACCTCGAGTCCCGCGCCGTAGCGCTCGCCGAACCCCACGATCTCCTCGACCACGTGCCGCTGCTGGTTCACCTTGATCGGGTAGACCGTCGTATACTCGCCCTCGTAGCCGAATTCCCGGATCGCGGTACGGAACCGCTCGGTGAGCGTCTCGATGCGCGTGCGGAGGATGTCCGAGAAGCGCAGCAGGAGCGGCAGCCCCACGCCCTGGGCCTCGAGATCCATGGCCAACTCGAAGAGATCGAGGCCTCGGTCGGGGTCCTTGGTCGGATGGACCGTGACGTGCCCCTTCTCGTTGATCCCGAAGTAATCGATTCCCCAGCCGTCGATGTTGTACAGTTCGCGGGAATCGTCGATCGTCCAGGTCATCCCGTGTCGTCCCCCTTTGTGCGTCGTCGTGGCCCCCCGGGCGCCGCAATAGTGCGCTCTCGCCCGGCCCCGCGAAAGACCGGCGCGACGCCACCCCGGACGGCGCCCGGCATCCCGCCCGCCACTGCTACCCTCCAACGACCCGAACGCGCCCCGCCGCACCGCGACGCGCACCGCGACGCGCCTGGCCCGCGTCGCCGGACCCGCCGGCGCGAGCGCCGACCGCGCACCGCGACACACGCACGGGAACAACACCGGCAACCACCGGTACACGGATCCGCTCCGGCTACGCGTCCGCCGGCCTCCGGCCTCGCGGACGCCCCCACGGTCCCGCCCGGGCCCGGCCCCGGAACACGACGCCGCATCCGGCCGGGCGTGGACGATGAAACACGCCACGCGGCCCGACCGTACGGCCGTCGCAATCGGGATCGACCGCCTACGCAGGTTCCGTCCGCGGCATCCCGTCCGATCCCGGGCCCCGCGCCGCGTCGCACCCGCAGTCTCGGGCGCCCCCTTGACTCGTTCACCCGCTCGGAGCTAGCTTCCATTCCCATGAGTATGGGAATCGAATACCCGCCAGTTTGTTCGGCCCCGATGCCACTACCGCGATGACCGTCCGCGAACGAATCCTGGCCGCGGTGCGCGAGCTCGTCACCGACACGCCGATCGAGCAGATCAGTCTCGCGCGGATCGCGCGCCATGCGGATGTGAGCTGGCCGACCGTCCGGCGTCACCTGGGCGGCCGCGAGCAGCTCAGGGCGTGGTTGGCCGTCGAGAGTCCGGACCTAGTCGACGGCGCGCCCAGCACCCGCGAGCGGATCCTTGCCGCCGCGTCCCGCGTCTTCGCGCGCCATGGCTACAACGGCGCCACCGTGGACCAGGTCGCGGCGGACGCCGGAATGACGAAGGGCGCGGTCTACTGGCACTTCGCCAGCAAGTGCGACCTCTTCCTGGCACTCCTGGAAGCGGACGTGAAGCGCTGGTGCGAGACGCTCCCGGCGGCGGTGCGCCGCATGGCGGAAGCGGAGGACCCCGTGGATGGTCTGGCGAACCTGCTGCGTGAGCAGATCGCCATGGGCCGCTGCCATCCTGAGTGGCCGCGCCTGTACATGGAGTTTTCCGCGTCGAGCCGTGACCCCGAGGTCCGGAAGCGGCTCCGCGACCTCCACCGATCGGGTCAGGAAATGGCCACGGCGACCGCCCGCCGGATGCAGCGCGAAGGACGCCTCTGCCCCGAGCTGAATCCTCGAGCGATCGCCATCCTCTTCCGGTGCCTGGTCAACGGTCTGGTGCTGAACTGGCTCGTGCACCCCGAGCAGGTGGATCCGGAATCGATCGCGCCGGAGCTGGCGCGCATTCTCTGGCGGGGGCTCGAGGGCCGGACCCATGCATGAGCGGTGATGCCGCGGCGAAGCAGTGTTCGATGACGTGGGCAATGGCCGGTATGGATACGAGCGGCCCCGCCGGCGCCGAGGCGTGGAAGCGCCGGCGGCGCCGGCGGGGCGAAGTGACCTGGACCGCCGGAGGCGGCGGTCCAGGAGAGCCTGACGACGCGATGGCCGTCCGTCCAGAGGCCGTCGGACGGGCTCCGGGCGCGCGGCGGTAGCGGTGTGATCCCACCCGAGCCGCTGTGGGCGTCTCGCCGTGTCGCGGGAGGCCCGTGACAGGCTCGGGGCGCTCCGCGCGTTCTTTGAAGACGGCATGGCCGCGGCGAGGGCCGTGCCCTACGGATTGGCGGGCGTGGATCCCGGCGCCGTTCATCGAGAGGGGTGTCGGGGCGGCGCCGGCCGAACAGGATAGATGGTGAGGAGAACGATGAAGGGAATTGCGTCGGCGACGGCGCTGGTGGCTTTGATCGGGATGCCCGGCGCGGTCCGGGCGCAGGAACCGCCGGCCGCGGCTGGAGCGGACACCGCTGTCGTGCGGATCAGTCTCGATGAGGCGATACATCATGCGCTCGAGGAGAGTCAGGAAGTAAAGATGGCGCGCGCGAGCGTCGAGGTGGCGGAGGCGCAGGTCACGGCGGCGCGCGCCGATGCCCTGCCACAGATCAACCTGAGCCTCGGATACACGCGGACGCTGGCCTCGCAGTTCGATACGGGCGATGGGTTCACGTTGCCGGACTCTCTGCGTTTCGATCCGGATCCGTCGCTGCCGTTGGAGGACCGGGTGACGTATCTCGAGGAGAAGGTGCCGAACGCTGCGTTCGGCGCGCTCGGCGGCCTGTTCAGCGATCTGCCGTTCGGCCAGGAGAACGCGTACAATGCATCGATCACGGCGTCGCAGCTCCTGTATTCGGGTGGCCGGGTCGGTGCGGCGCTCGAGGCGGCGGATCATTTCACGGAGTCGGCGCGGCTGAGTCTGGCCGAGGCGCGTGCGGAGGTCGAGCAGCAGGTTCGGACCGCGTATTACCAGGCCTTGCTGGCGCGGGAAACGGAGACCATCGCGGAGGAGGCGCTCGAGCAGGCGGAGCGGTTCCTCTCGCAGGAGCGGCTGCGTCTCGAAGCCGGCCGTGCCTCGGAACTCGAAGTCATGCGTGCCGAGGTCTCGCGGGACAATCTCCGGCCGCAGCTCGTCGAGGCGCGGAACGCCGCGGACCTCGCCATGCTGAATCTGAAGCGGCTGTTGGACATCCCGCTGACGCGGACGGTCGAGTTGACCACGCCGCTCGAGCCGCCGCCGGCCGCGACGCGGACGGTGTCGGCGCCGTCGGCGGTGGAAGTCGTCGAGGAGCGGCCGGCGGTCGAGGCGGCCGAGCGACAGGTGGCGATCCGGGAGCAGCAGGTGAGGATCGCGAAGGGCGCGTTCCTGCCGAGCGTGTCGTTGAGCACGGCGTACGGCCGCCAGCTCTACCCGGCGTCGACGTTCGACTTCGGTGGTGAGTGGCGCACGGACTGGACGGTCTCGATCGGGGTGGACATCCCGCTTTTCCAGGGGTTCCGTCGGGCCGCGGAGGTCAGCAGAGCGCGTGCCGAACTGGACCAGGCCCGGCTCCAGGTGGAGCAACTCAAGGAATCGGTCCAGCTCGACTACGAGCGGGCACGGGCCGAGCGCGAGCGCGCACTGTCCGCGATCGCCGCGCGCGAGCGCACGGCCGACGTCGCCGAGCGCGTCTACGACCTGACCGTGCTGCGGTACGAGCAGGGCGTGGCGACGCAGCTCGAAGTGTCCGAGTCGCGCCTGGCGCTGCTCCAGGCCCGGACGAACCTGGCTCAGGCGATTGCCGATTACTATATCGCCGACGCGTCTGTCCAGCGGGCTCGTGGCGGCTCGGCCGTCGCGAATCGGCGGGTGCGGTCCGGGCAGGATTCCGGTGAACACTGAGCACCGCGCTCGGCCCCTCGGGAGGGGGTCGGCGCGGGCCGAAAGGGTTGAACCCAACGATAGAGAGTCTTCGATGAGTCGGTACGACGGCAGGAACCGAGGTACGTATACAATCGCGGCCGCCGCGCTCGTGATCGCGGCCGCAGGGTGCGGCGCGGGCAAGGCGCCCGCGGAAGCCGCGGCGATCGAGGCGGGTGCGGAGACCACGGCGGTCGTGCTCTCGCCCCGCGATGTGGCGGTCGCGGAACGGTCCACGATTCGCGGGAGCGTGGTCCTGACCGGATCGTTGAACCCGTACCGCGTGGTCGAGGTTCGCGCGCAGGTGCCGGGGCTGATCGGCCAGCTCCGGGTTGACCGCGGCAGTGCGGTCCGGCGCGGCCAGGTGATGGCCACGATCGAGGCGGAGGGGATCCGCAGCCAGGCCGCGGGCGCGCGCGCCGCGGTTGCGGCGGCCGAGGCCAACCGCGTCCTGGCGCAGCAGCAGCTCGAATCGGCGCGCAAGCTCCACGAAGCTGGGGCGATGTCGGACATCGACTTCAAGAGCGCGGAGGCGGCGTTCGAGGCGGCGCAGGCGCAGCTCGCGGCAGCGCAGGCGCAGGCCGCAAGCGCGATCGAGTCCGCGCAGCGCACCACCATCGAAGCGCCGATCACCGGTGAGGTCAGCCGGCGCATGGTCAGCGAGGGCGAGGCCGTGAGCCCCGGGGATGCACTGTTCACCGTGGTGAACACCGACACCCTCGAGCTGGCGGGTCAGATCCCGGTCGACCAGGCGGCGCGGGTTCGCGTCGGGATGCCCGTCGAGTTCACGTTGGATGCGTACGCCGGCCGGGTCTTCCGCGGCGAGGTGGCCCGCATCGAGCCGACCGCGGATCCGGCCACGCGGCAGGTCGGCGTCTACCTGCGCCTGGAGAACGAGGCGAACGGGCTCGTGGGCGGACTCTTCGCCACCGGCCGGGTCCTGACGGGCGCCGAACAAGAGGCAGTGGTCGTGCCGATCCCGGCGGTACGCTCGCCGCAGGGCGACGAGCCGTACGTCTGGGTGGTCGCGGACGGGACCGCCACACGGCGCCCCGTCCGGACGGGCGCGCGCGACGAGCGCCGCGGCGTGGTCCAGGTCACCGAAGGCCTCGCCGGCGGCGAGCGCGTGGTGGTCTCGCCCGGAGCGCTGACCGACGGCGCACGCGTCCGCATTGCCACCGAAAACGTCGAGGGCGTTTCCGTTACGGCCGAGAAGGCCTCCACATCCGCGACGGGGGAACAATGACGGAAGAAATGCAATCCCGGCCGCCGGATGAGGCCGGCGGCGGCGACGGCGGCGCGAGCAGCGGTGGCGGACTGAGCGGCATTGCGATCCGCCGCCCCATCTTCACCGCGATGGTGATGCTCGGCCTGATCGTGCTCGGCCTCTTCAGCTTCCGCCGGCTGCCGATCGATCAGTTCCCGGAGGTGGACATCCCGGTGGTCGTCGTGCAGACGGTCTACCCGGGTGCGAGTCCGGAGACCATCGAGCGCGAGGTCACGCGGCCGCTCGAGGAGGCCTTCAATCCGGTCGAGGGCGTGGACCGGATCACGTCGGTGTCGCTCGAAGGCATGTCCCAGATCATTGTCGAGTTCGAGCTCGAACGCGATGGCGATCAGGCGGCGCAGGACATCCGGGCGAAGATCGACGCCATCCGGCGCGAACTCCCGCTCGACATCGAGGCGCCCGTCGTGCAGAAGTTCGACCCGGCGGCGCAGCCGATCCTCTCGCTCGCGCTCGCCTCGGACGAGCTGTCGATCGCGGAATTGACCACGCTCGCCGATGAAACGGTGCGGCGGCGGCTCGAGGCCGTCTCGGGCGTCGGCAACGTCCAGCTCGCGGGCGGCCTGCTCCGCGAGATCCGCATCTTCCTCGACCCGCAGCAGATGCGCGCGCTGGGCGTCTCGACCTCCCAGGTCATGGCCGCGCTCCAGCGCCAGAACATGGAGGTCCCGGCGGGGCGGGTCGAGCGAGGCAGTCACGAGGATCTGGTGCGCGTCACCGGCCGCATCACCGATCCGGCGCAGTTCGCCGACGTCATCATCGCCAATCGTGGCGGCGAACCGATCCGGCTCGGCCAGGTCGGCCGCGTGGTCGACGCCACGGAAGAGGAGCGCTCGATCGCGCTCGTCAACGGCCAGCGCGCCGTCTCGCTCGACATCCTCAAGGTCTCCGGCGCCAACACGGTCGCGGTGGCCGACGGCGTCAACGAGGCGATCGACGAGCTGGCCGCGGAGCTCCCTGATGGTGTGGAGCTCCAGGTCGTCCGGGACAACTCGGTCGACATCCGCCACTCGGTGGAAGACGTGATCCACGAGTTGCTCCTGGGCGCGCTGCTCACGGTCGTGGTCGTCATGCTCTTCCTGAACGACTGGAAGGCGACGGCCATCACCTCGCTCGCGCTGCCGGTCTCCGTGATCTCGTCGTTCGTCCTGATGAACGCGCTCGGCTTCACGCTGAACCTGCTCACCCTGATGGCGCTCTCGCTCTCGATCGGGATCCTGGTCGATGATGCCATCGTGGTGATCGAGAACATCGTGCGCCATCGCGAGATGGGACAGGACCACTTCACGGCGGCGCGGGTCGGTACACGCGAGATCTTCCTCGCCGTCATGGCCACCACCTTCTCGATCGTGGCCGTCTTCGTCCCGGTCGCGTTCATGGGCGGCATTGTCGGCCGCTTCTTCTTCCAGTTCGGCCTCACCGTGGCGTGGGCGGTGCTCGTCTCCCTCTTCGTTTCGTTCACGCTCACCCCGATGCTCTCCGCGCATTGGGGCGTGGACCCGCACAAGGGCACGAGCGGCAACATCCTCACGCGCGGGATCGGCGCCTTCAACACGTGGTTTGACCGGCAGGCCGACCGCTACCGCGGCGTGATCGGCTGGGCGCTCGCGCACCGCAAGACGACGCTCGGGCTGGCGGCCGCGTCGTTCGTCGCCGCATTCATGCTCTTCCCGCTCATCGGCGGCGGGTTCATGCCGGACTCGGACAACTCGGAGTTCAGCGTGACGTTCGAAACGCCGGAAGGCTCGTCGCTGGACTACACTCGGTCCAAGGCGGAGGCGATCGAGGCCGCATTGCGTGCGCTCGATGGCGTCGACTACACCTACACCACGATCGGCGCCGGCGCGACGGGGACCGTCACCGCGGGGAACACGTACGTGCGGCTGGTGCCGCCGGCGGAGCGGACGCTCTCGCAGGACGAGCTGATGGTCGTGGCGCGCCAGCGGCTCAGCAACCTGTTCGGTGTCGAGATCGGCGTGCTGGACGCCAGCGGCATGGGGGGGCCGCAGCGTCCGCTTCAGGTCAACCTGCGCGGGCCGGAGGTGAGCGAGCTCCAGCGCCTCTCGGAAGAGATCGCCGCGATGATGGGCAAGATCCCCGGGATCGTGGACATCGAGACGTCGCTGGGCGCGCCCCGGCCGGAGTACCGGATCGAAGTGAACCGGGACCTGGCCAACGAGCTGGGACTCGACATCGGCCAGATCGCGGCGTCCGTGCGCCCCCTGCTCGCGGGCGAGGAGGCCACGACGTGGGAGGATCCGACGGGCGAGGAGCGCGACGTCGTGGTCCAGCTCGCGGAGGCGGAGCGGACCTCCGTCGAGGACCTCGCCACGCTCCCGATCGCCACGCCGATGCGTGATGCGACCGGTGCCGCCGTGACCGTGCCGCTCGGTCAGATCGCGCGCATCGAGCGCGGCGCGGCTCCGGCGCAGATCGACCGGCAGGACCTCCAGCGCGTAGCGACCGTCGGTGCGAGCACCGCTCCCGAGCTCTCGATTTCCGAGGCATCCGCCGCCATCGCCGCGGGTCTCGCGGAGATGGACCTGCCGCCCGGCTACTCGGTGCGGCTCGGCGGGGAGACCGAAGAGCTCGCGGAGACCATGGGGTACGTCCTCGAATCGATCCTGCTGGCGATCATCCTGATCTTCCTGATCCTCGCCTCGCAGTTCGAGTCCGTGACCCAGCCGTTCGCGATCATGGTCTCGCTGCCGCTCTCGCTCGTCGGCGTGCTCCTCGCATTGCTGCTCACGAACGACACGCTGAACATGATGTCGATGATCGGCGTGATCATGCTCATGGGACTCGTGACGAAGAACGCGATCCTCCTCGTCGACAACGCCAACGAGCGCCGCCGCGAACTCGGGGCGGATCGCCGCACGGCGCTGATCGAGGCGGGCCGCGTCCGGTTGCGGCCGATCCTGATGACCACCTTCGCCATGATCTTCGGCATGCTCCCCGTCGCGCTCGGCATGGGCGAGGGCGGCGGGTTCCGCGCGCCGATGGCGCGCGCCGTGATCGGCGGCCTCATCACGTCGACGCTGCTGACGCTCGTCGTCGTGCCGGTGGCCTACACCTACTTCGACGACATCGGCGGCTGGATCCGCCGCCGCGTCCGCGCACCCGTGCGCGAGCCCCGCGCCCGCGAGGAGCGCAGCAAGCGGCGGCGGAGGAAGGAAAAGGCGGGCATCGCCCCCGAGCCGGCCTGGGGTATGGAGTGGGGCGACTGAGCCCGACCGCCCCACGGCGCACCGACTCGCCCGGCGCCCTCGCGGTGTCGGGCGAGTCGCGTGCCCTGTCCAAATCGCGGGCATCCCGCTAGAGTACGCTATCCCCGGGAGCGCATTTCGGCTCCCGTACGTCATTCGCTCCCTCAACGGAAGATGCCCAGCAACCTGATCCGTTCCACGTCGCAGCAACGCGCTTCCGCGGCGGTACTGTTCGTCTCCGCGCTCCTCGCGGCCGCCTGCTCCGGACCGGTCGGGCGCCCGGCCGCGACCCCGGAGCCCGCCGCCGCCCGTCCGGTCCGCGCCGCCCACGGCATGGTCGTCTCCGCCAACCCGCTGGCGAGCCGGGCCGGGATCGAGGTCCTGAAGCGCGGCGGCAACGCGGTGGACGCCGCGATCGCGACCGGCTTCGCGCTCGCGGTGACGCACCCGACGGCCGGCAACATCGGCGGCGGCGGGTTCATGGTGATCCGCTTCCCCGATGGCCGCGCCACGGCCTTCGACTTCCGCGAGAAGGCGCCGCTCGCCGCGCATCCCGAGATGTTCCTGGACGAGGCGGGCGAGTATTCGTACGAGCGCCATCACGCGAGTCACCTCGCCGTCGGCGTGCCCGGGACCGTCGCCGGTTTCGCGCTGGCGCACGAGCGGTACGGCAACGCCGCGTGGGCGGACCTCGTGCAACCCGCCGTGGACCTCGCGGCCGACGGCTTCGCCATCACGCCCGCCCTTGCCCGTTCGATGGCGGCCGTGCTCCCGCGCATGGCGCCGTATCCGGCGAGCGTGGCCAAGTTCTCGAAGGACGGCGAGCCGTACGATGCCGGCGAGATCTTCCGCCAGCCGGACCTCGCCCGGACGCTCGAGCGGATCCGCGACCACGGCCGCGACGGCTTCTACCGCGGCGAGACCGCGCACCTGATCGCGGCCGAGATGGAGCGTGGCGGCGGGCTCATCACCGAGGAGGACCTCGCGCGCTACCAGGCGAAGGAGCGCACGCCGATCCGCGGCACCTACCGCGGCTACGATGTCATCGGCATGCCGCCACCGAGCAGCGGCGGCATCGCCATCGTCGAAATGCTCAACATCCTCGAGGGCTACGACCTCTCCGCGATGGGACACAACTCGCCGGTCTACATTCACCACCTGGCGGAGGCCATGCGCCGCGCGTACCGGGACCGCGCACGCTACCTGGCCGACACCGACTTCGCCGAGGTCCCCATCGAGCATCTGACGAGCAAGCCGTACGCCGCGGAGCTGCGCGCCACCATCGATCCGAAGCGGGCGACGCCGTCGGCGCCCGAGGACGTCGCCCTCGCCCACGAGAGTCGCCAGACCACGCACTACTCGGTGGTCGACGCGAACGGCATGGCCGTCGCCGTCACCTACACGCTCGAACAGGGCTATGGCTCGAAGATCGTCGTGCCCGGCGCCGGGTTCCTGCTCAACAACGAGATGGGCGACTTCAACGCCGCGCCCGGGATGACCACGACGGACGGCCGGATCGGGACCGGGCCGAACCTGGCCCGCCCCGAGCAGCGCATGCTCTCGAGCATGAGCCCGACGATCCTGGCGAAGGACGGTGAGCTGGTCGCCGTGGTCGGCAGCCCGGGCGGGCGCACGATCATCAACACGGTGCTCCAGGTGGTCCTGAACGTCATCGACTTCCACATGAACATCCAGGAAGCCGTGAACGCGCCCCGCATCCACCACCAGTGGCTCCCGGACCGGATCTCGATCGAGGCGGACGGCGTGGCCCCGGACGTCGTGGCGGCGCTCGAAGGGATGGGACACACGGTCCGTATGGGCGGCCGACAGGGCAGCGCCCACTGCATCATGATCGACCCCGCCACGGGCGAGCGACTCGGCGCGCCCGACCCCCGGGACGCGGACGGAGCCGCGGTAGGGTACTGAGGGGCGCCGTCTCGGGCGCCGCAGACCGCATTCTCCGCACCGGATCTCGCGGTGTGCGCCGAAACCGGCGCGCGCGTGCGGTCGTACGACTCCGCGGTACCGATCCGTCGCGGCGATTGCGGCGCCCGTCCACCCGAATCCCACGAGCCATGCGAAAACTCACGGCAGCGCTTGCCCTCACCATCTCGCTGGCGGCTCCGGCTCCGGCGCAGGAGACCCGGCCTGTCCCCGATTCGGCGGACCACTCGAGCCTCGACCTGGGGATCCGCGGCGTCGGCCTCAGTCTCGGCAACTCGGCGCGCTGGAACGGGCTGCGAATCAACCTCGTGGACCACGGGCTCGAGCGGGTCAACGGCATCAATCTCACTCTCTGGAAACCGCGTGAGAATCCGCGCGCGGTGATCAACGGCGCCGCCATCGGCCTGGCGGCCCCGGTCGCCCGCGAGATCAACGGCATCGCGCTCGGACTCGGCGCCGTCGTCACCGAGGAGCGCGCGCGCGGCCTCAAGGCCGGCGGCCTCGCGGTCGTCTCGGGTGGCGCGGCCAGCGGGATCAGCGTGGCGGGCGTCGCCCTCGTCGCCGAAGGCAAGCTGACGGGGCTGAACATCGGCGGACTCGCGACCGTTTCCGACGGCGCCATGCACGGCGTCAACCTGTCCGGCGTCGCGGTGGTGGCCGAGGACGAGATGCGGGGGATCAACCTGTCCGGTATCGCCACCGTCGCGCAGGGGAGCATGGTCGGCCTCAACATCGCCGGCCTCGCCACGGTGTCGCAGGGCGGAATGTACGGGCTCAATGTGGCGGGGCTCGGCACCGTCGCGCAGCGGGGCATGGCCGGCCTCAATCTGGCGGGACTCGCCACGGTCGCCAACGGAGACATGCTCGGCATCAACATCGCCGGGTTGGGGACGGTCGCCGAGGGAGACATGCTGGGGTTCAACTTCGGCGGCGCCGGCGTCGTCGCGCAGGGGGATCTCCGCTGGATCTCGGTGGCCGGACTCGGCGCGGTCGCCCAGGGCGAACTCCGCGGCCTCTCGGTGGCGGGACTCGGCGTCGTCGGCGAAGAGGGGATCACCGGCATCGCGGTCGGCGGTCTCGCCGTCGTCGGCACCGACGAGCCGATCCGCGGTCTCGCGCTGAGCCTCGGCGCGGTCGAGAGTCGGGCCGCGGTGCGCGGTATCGCCGTCGCCGGCTACCGCATCAAGAGCCCCGAGGTCACCGGCATCGCCGTGAGCCCGACCTGGGTCCGCGCCGACGACCTGACCGGCGTCGCCATCGCCGGCTACAACCAGGTGCGCGGCACCCAGCACGGCCTCAGCATCGGCATCTTCAACTACGCCCGCGAACTGCACGGCGTGCAGATCGGGCTCCTCAACTACGCGGGGAACAATCGCGCAGGCCTGCGCTGGCTGCCGCTGCTCAACGCGCACATCGAGTGAGGGGCGGGGCACCCTGGCCGGGTGTCCCTCCTCCATGTGGCCCTGCAACCCTCCATCGAATGTATTGACAACCCACCTTCGTGGCGTTATGCGTAGAAGTACGCATCATTTTTCACTTTCTGTTCCACTGATCGCGAAGCCGCATCCGAGGCACACCCGTCGGCGTCCGCCGGCCGCTGGATAGCTGTTCCAACTGAGTCATGGCACGACCGGCGTGGGCATGC
>DASVCS010000014.1:0-1298 GCA_036381495.1 Longimicrobiales bacterium | reverse complement strand
GCCGGCACGAGCAGGCGGAACGCGCCGGCGTTCACCGACACGTAGAGCATGCCCCGGCGGGCATGCTCCGTCTGCCAGTACGTGGTCGATGCGATGCGCGGACCGTCATTCACTACCGCGATCATGCGACCGCCTGCTCCTGCTCGTACTCCCGCCACAGCCGGACCACGGCGTCGTTGACCGCGTCCAGCACGTCGCGGTCGCGTCCCTGCGGAATTCCGTTCCGCCCCTCGCTCGCCCGCGCGCACGACCAGTCGCTCTGGTCGATGTACCACGCCGACAGGTACGCCGGCCGCGTCGTGTCCCCGCCTGCCGCCTCGGCGGTCGCCCGCAGGTACTCCGGCACGCCGATCGCAACACCGACCTGGTACTCCACCTCACCGAGCCGCACGCGGACCGTGCCGTAGCGCATCCACTCGCGCTCGTCGTCGTGCGTCCAGTCCTCGTCACCCAGCCCGAGCACCTCAGGCTCCGGGTCATCCTCGATCTGCCACGTGTACGTGCAGCCGTCCACCGTGACGGTGGACTCGCCCGCCGCAATCGCGCGCTCGATCACCTCGTACGCCCGGTCGGCCGCGTCCTGCGCCTCGCCCGATTCGTGGTCGAGCCCGTCCGGGCCCAGGACCGCGGAGCAGTCCTCGATCGTCACGCCGTCGTCGTGGCGGATCAGTCGGCCCGTGCCGGCGTAAACGCCGTCCTGACTGATGATGATCGTCGCGAATGCCATGATCGCCTCCGTGGTGTAGGGTGGATCGCCCGGGCTTGGGACCGGGCCGCCGCATTACCGGCGGGGATGCACCCCGCCGTCCCTCTGCGTCTACTCTCGCGCCGCCGCCTCCAGCGCCTCCTCGACGGCGTGCTCCGCCGTCCGATGCGTCAGGTCGAGCCGCGCCGCGACGGCCCGGACCGCCGTCCCCCGGTGCCAGCCGGACGCCTCCAGCTCGTCGCGCGCCGCCTCCACGATGTCCGACCACTCGCCACGCTCACGCAGCCCTCGTTCCTCGGCCGCCGCCATCGCGTGGTAGGCCCGCAGCTCCTCCAATTCCGCCGCCGTCGGGCGGGCGTGCTCGGGATAATCGCGGTACAGCGACGCCGCCTCGACGGCCGCCCGCAGCCCCGTCCAGTCCACGGGGGCGCGCGGGGTGTCCCAGTCCGGCTCCTCGCCCGGAGCGGCGAGGAGCACGCCCTCGATCACGACGGGGCGGTCGCCGTCCCACTCGTCCACCCGCCCGACCAGATGCGCGGGCTCGAGCGGCTGCGACACGCCGTCAATGTGAACGATCAGGTCCTGCCAAGTC
>DASVCS010000013.1:0-2444 GCA_036381495.1 Longimicrobiales bacterium | reverse complement strand
GGCACGCGCGACGCGGCAGACGCCGAGGGCGACGGCGACGAGCGGCCGACCATCTCGCGTTCGGTCAGTCTCGGCTCGCCCCGCCTCGGGATCACCGCGAAACTGGACCTCGTCTCCACCGCGGGAGACGAGGCGGTGCCCGTGGACACCAAGCGCGGTCGCGTGCCGAACAACCCCGAGCGGAGCTGGGAGCCCGAGCGCGTGCAGCTCATGGCGCAGGGGCTGCTGCTGCGCGAGCACGGCTACCGCTGCGACCACGGCGTCCTCTACTACGAGGGCTCGAAGACCCGCGTGGACGTGCCGTTCACGCCCGAGCTCGAGGCACGCACGCTGCGTTACATCGAGGAGGCGCGCGCCGCGGCGCTCTCCACTGTGCTACCGGATCCACTCGACGACAGCCCCAAGTGCAACGGCTGCTCCCTCAACGGCATCTGCCTGCCGGACGAGACCCTCGCCCTCCGCCACGTGCCGGCCGACCCGACCACGACGGGCCATCCCCCGGTCCGTCGGCTGTATCCCGCGCGCGACGAAGCCCTGCCGCTGTACGTCCAGGAGCAGGGCGCGACGGTCGGCAAACGCGGCGAGCTGCTCGTGATCCAGAAGTCGGGCGAGGAGATCGCGCGCGTGCGGCTGCGCGACGTGAGCCAGCTCGTCCTCTGCGGCAGGGTCGGGGTCAGCGCGGCGACGATCCACCTGCTGTGCGAGGCCGCGGTGCCCATCGTGCACCTCTCGGCCGGACACTGGTTCTACGGCATCACGCACGGCATCACGCTGCGCAACGCCTTCGACCGTGCCGCGCAGTTCCGGGCCGCCGCCGACCCCGGCCGGGTCCTCGCCTTCGCCCGCGCGATCATCGCGGCCAAGGGGTCGAACCAGCGCACCCTGCTCAACCGCAACGCGCAGCCGAAGCCGGAGGGCGCGATCGCGCGTATGGCGACGTTCCTGCGCAAGCTCGAGCACGCCCGGACCGTGGAGGAAGTCCTCGGCATCGAGGGCAACCTCGCCAGCCAGTACTTCGCCAACTTCTCCGCGCTGTTGCGGCCCCGGGACTTCGACGCGGAGTGGGCGTTCGAAGAGCGCAACCGCCGCCCACCACGCGACCCGGTCAATGCGCTGCTCTCGTTCGGCTACGCGCTGCTCGCCAAAGAGTGCACGGTGGCGCTGCTCGCCGAAGGACTGGACCCGTGGTGGGGGCTGTATCACCAGCCGCGGCATGGCCGGCCGGCACTGGCGCTCGACCTCATGGAGGAGTTCCGGCCGCTCGTGGTGGACAGCGCTGTGATCACGGCGGTGAACACGGGGATGGTCACGGCCCGCGACTTCGTGCGGTCCGGGGCGGCGTGCGTCCTGACCGCGTCCGGGCGGAAGGCGTTCATCCGGGCGTACGAGGCGCGGCTCGACCAGCTCGTGACGCACCCTTTGTTCGACTACCGGTGCTCCTGGCGCCAGGTGATCCGTCTCCAGGCCCGCCTGTTCTCGCGCTGGTTACGCGGGGACGTGCCCATGTACGCCGGCATGACGACCCGCTAGACGGACGTGACAGCATGACTCGCCGCCATTATCTTGTGTCCTACGACATCTCGGACGACCGGCGTCGCAACGCCGTCTTCAAGATCCTCGAGGGCCAGGGCGACCACGTGCAGTTCAGCGTGTTCGTCTGCGAATTCAACGAGCGCGAGCTGGCCGAGGTGCGCGCCCGGCTCCGGCGCGAGATCAACACCATAGAAGACCAGGTCCTGATCGTGGACCTCGGCCCGGCCGCGACCCCGCTGGAGCACGGGATCGAGTGTCTCGGCCGGCCGTATGCCCCGTCGGTACGGACGCTCGTTGTCTGATTCGGCGGCGGCACAACGGCCACGCGAGCGGCGAGGTGGTGCGTGAAACCCGGCCTGCGCTCGAAGGTGTTTGACAGCAAGGGTTTTGGGAGTGATGATCCTCACTGTGGTCCGCCGCCGCGAGGCCTCCGGGAGACGGCGCTCGCGGACGGAGCCCGAAAGCGGCATGGCCCAACGGGTTCCGAGGCGGGCTCGATCCGCGGACTCTGATCCGCGGCCTCATTGAAGCCGACGGCCGGGGTCTACGATCCGGAGTCCATCGGCTGCCGATCCGCGGACTCTGATCCGCGGCCTCATTGAAGCCGGTCCGCCTCCACGACTGGATCGTCCGGAGCGCGCCGATCCGCGGACTCTGATCCGCGGCCTCATTGAAGCAACTCCGCGTCGGCCGCGGCGTTGCTCAGCACCAGCAGCGATCCGCGGACTCTGATCCGCGGCCTCATTGAAGCACCTTTTCCGCCAGAAACGGTGAAGCCCGCTTCCGCCCGATCCGCGGACTCTGATCCGCGGCCTCATTGAAGCATGATGACCGCTGGCTGGCCTTCGGCCGCGATGTTGACGATCCGCGGACTCTGATCCGCGGCCTCATTGAAGCCCGCACAGCGACCG
>DASVCS010000012.1:0-65662 GCA_036381495.1 Longimicrobiales bacterium | reverse complement strand
CGAGAACGCGAAGCTGTTCCTGAAGGAACATCCGGAGACGGCGCAGCAGATCGAGGACCGGGTTCGCCAGCAGCTCGGCATTCGCGGGGCGCCGGTGGCGGTGGACGACGGGGACGGCGAGGTGGACTAGGCGCGGACGCGCCCCGGGCAGCCTTCGAGACGCCCCGGCGCACTGCGCCGGGGCGTTTCTCGTACGGTGACGCACGGCGAGGATTTCCGGTTGTGCGGCCGACCTTTTCTTGACTTGTGTCTCGCGCGGGTTTAATCTGGAGCCGGCTCCTATCACTCTCCCCGGAGCGCTCCTCAAGGACATCGACCTCATCGAACTACCCGGGGACATGCTGTGTTCGGGTCCGCATCGAGGAGTTTTGACCGCCACGCTGAATCCGGAGTACGCGTGGTCGGGAAGAGTTCCGCTTTGAAGGTACGAAAACGATCTGCCAATACCACGACGGACGCTTCCACGTGTATATCGGCCGTACCTTCGATCACGGGGGATCATCGTAATGCGTACGACGATCGTGAGTCTATCCTTGGCTTCCATCGTCTCGGGCGTGCAAGCCCAGGAGATCGTCAGAACGGATCCGCTGAGCGGGGACTACCTGGTCACCGTCTACAACGACGACCTCGATCCGGTGGAACTCAGGGTTGTCCCTTCCGACAAGGTAAGTGTGACCATCACGCCACGAGTGGAGGTGTTGTCACCCGGTCGGCTCCGGTACAGCTACACCGTCGCGGTCGATCCGACGAGTCCGCAAGGATTGAGAGAACTGCTCGTCGGATGCCCGGGGCCGAAGACCCGCTTCAGTGATTTGCGTGGGTTCTCAGATCCAGCTGACCCGTGGCCGACGAGCCATTTCACGTATGCCTGGGATGACCTGCCTGTATGTGCGTATCTTGGCGGTGCCATAGCACTTCCTGCCGGGAACTCGCTCAATGCCACGTTGATCACGGATCTGTTGCCTGCCATCGGCGAGGTCAGGGCAGTCGGTTTCGCCGAGGGAGTTCAATGGCCGACTTCCGACCCAATCGCCGAGAATGATCGGGCTCGAGCGGTGGTGGATTCGCTTCAGGAGGTACACGGCTGGAAAGCACTGCTCAGTATTATTCCTGCCCGGGAGCCAGCAATGCTCAATGATGCAGCCAATGGCGCTCGTCGAATTGAGCGGGATCTCGAGCGGCTCTGCGGCGATCTCGCGTGGATCAGCAACGCCGGTGTCTGCCACAGCCTTCGGACCAAGCTGGAGCAGGCGGCGCGGGCCGTAGAGCGCGGTCAGAGGGAGGCCGCCCGTGGCCAGCTCACGGCGTTCCTCCAGGAGCTCGAGGCCCAGCACGGCCCCGAGCCCGGCAAGCACGTGAGCGACGATGCATACTGGCTGCTGCGGGTCAACGTTGCGTACCTGCTCGAGCGGTTGTGAGGCGCATATGCGAGGTCCGTCCGTGAACCGCCCGATCCCACCTCGTCGCGGCAAGGTTCGAGAGCACCGCGCCGGCCGGCGCACGCTCGGCGCCGCACGCCTAGTCCTCCCGGGGCTCCTCGCGGTACTCCTCCTCGGGAATCGACCGCCACACTGCGTACCCGCTGAGGCTGCACCGGAGGTCGCGTGCGCGCGGCCCGGACCCGGCGAGGCGGCCGGCGGCACGAGTCGTAGCATGAGCGGCGACGCAACCGGCGACCCGGCCGGCGACTCGATCGGCGATCCCGCGCCGATCTCACAGGAGCCGTACCTCGCGATGAGCGACTCGGGGCCGGTCCTGCGCCTTCCTGCCGCCATGCGGGAAGCGCTGGAGGCCTACGCGCCGGAATTCCGGCCCTGGCGGCTCGAGGAGTACGAGGTCGAGGCGGCGGCGCACGCCGGGCCGCCGGAACGGCTCCCGCTGTTCGGAACCATCGGAGACTTCAATGCGGACGGGGTCCGCGACGTCGCACTCCAGGGGCACGATGCCGCGCAGGAGTACTTCGTCGTCCTCCTCTCGGACGGCGCGGTGTTCCGAGCCGTCGAGCTGTACCGGCAGCCGTATCACCCGGACCCCGACGGTCCCGGCCGCGCCGCGTATCTCCGCCGAGCGCCACCGGGGAAGGTCGACGTGCCGCCGATGCTGGAGTCCCTGGAGGGGCCGGCACCGGAGCTCGTCGGCGACGGGATCGTGGAGGTCTTCGAGGGGCAAGCCTCTACGCTGTACTACTGGAAGGACGGTCGGTTCGTTCGCTACATCACGGGTGACTGACGGGTCGCGAGTGCCGCCCACGGCGCAGGGACCGCCGCCGGGGGCGCGCCCGTGGCCATCGCAACCCCGCTCCGGCCGATGCCCGTCCCGCGGCGGTCGGCACCACGCGAACCCCTTCGCCTGGCGGAGGGGTTTACATATATTACCACGCTTACGGGCGCGTGCGAGGCGCGCCCGGTTTCCGACGACCCGGGTTGTGAACAGGTGCGCGGTTCCGCTTCAATGACAGCTTCCGAGATCCGCCAGCGTTTCCTCGACTACTTCGAGCGGCACGGGCACACGGTGCGCCCGAGCTCGAGCCTCGTGCCGTCCGATGATCCGACGCTGCTCTTCACGAACGCCGGGATGGTCCAGTTCAAACGGGTCTTCCTGGGGGAGGAGAAGCTGCCGTTCGCGCGCGCGACGACGTCGCAGAAGTGCCTGCGGGTGAGCGGGAAGCACAACGACCTGGAGGAGGTGGGCGTGACCGCGCGTCACCACACCTTCTTCGAGATGCTCGGCAACTTCTCGTTCGGCGACTACTTCAAGCGGGACGCGATCGCGTTCGCGTGGGAGCTGCTGACCGGGGAGTACGGGCTGCCGCGGGAGCGGTTGTGGGCGACAGTGCACCACTCGGACGACGAGGCGTTCGGGTTGTGGCAGGAGGTCGCTGGGCTACCGGGGTCGCGCATCTTCCGGCTGGGGGACAAGGACAACTTCTGGCAGATGGGCGAGACGGGTCCGTGCGGGCCGTGCTCGGAGCTGCACTACGATCTGCGGCCGGAGGACCGGCGTGGGACGGATCTGTCGGTCGAGGCGTTCGTCGAGGCGGGCGAGCGCGGCGAGTTCCTCGAGCTGTGGAACCTGGTGTTCATGCAGTTCGACCGCGGCGCCGACGGTGAGCTGACGCCGTTGCCTGCGCCGTCGATCGACACGGGCGCGGGCCTCGAGCGGCTGGCGAGCGTGCTCCAGGGCGTGGCGTCGAATTACGAGACCGACCTGTTCGTCCCGCTGATCGAGCGAGCCGAGCGCGTGGTGGGTGTGCCGTACGACCCGGGCGCGGGCGGCGTCTCGTACCGCGTGCTGGCGGATCACGCGCGCGCCGTCGCGTTCCTGATGGCCGACGGCATCTTCCCGACGAACGAGGGGCGCGGCTACGTGCTGCGCCGGATCCTGCGGCGCGCGGTGCGCCATGCCTGGCTGCTGGGGCGGCGGGAGCCGACGCTGGTCGAGGTCGTGGACGAGGTGGTGAACCGGATGGGCGACACGTACCCGGAGCTGCGCCAGCGGCGCGAGCACCTGCTCCGGGCGACGCGCACCGAGGAGGAGCGGTTCCTCGAGACGATCGAGGCGGGGATGGAACGCATCGTGGAGCTGGCGCCGCCGCTCGCGCCGGAGGTGCGTGCCGCGGCCGATGAGGGCCGGGTCCCGCGGCCGCAGCTCTCGGGCGGCGATGCATTCAAGCTGTACGACACCTTCGGTTTCCCGCTGGACCTGACCGAGCTGATCGCGCGGGAGCGGGGGTACGTGGTCGACGTCGAGGGGTTCGAGGCGGCGCTCGAGGAGCAGCGCGAGCGTTCACGGCAGGACCGGAAGGCGGCGGGCTTCGAGGTTTCGGCCGACGAGTTCAGCCAGGGGTGGGAGGAGCTGGATCCCGGTGCGGAGCAGGAGTTCGTGGGTTATCGGACGACGGAGGTCGAGACCGACGTCGTCGCCTACCGTCGTGAGGATGGGCGGCTGGCGCTCCAGCTCCGCGAGAATCCGTTCTATGCGGAGGCGGGCGGGCAGGTCAGCGACCGGGGTGTGGTGGAGGGTGACGGCTGGCGCATCGAGGTGGACGACGTGCGCCGCGTGTCGGGGCGTGTCGCGGTGCTGGGCGACGTGGCCGGCGAGTTCCCGGGAGGGGACCGGCCGATGGGCGTGCGAGCCGTCGTGGAGCGCCCGACGCGGCACGACACGGAGCGCAACCACACAGCGACGCACCTGCTGCACGCAGCGTTGCGCAAGGTGCTGGGTCCGCACGTGCTCCAGCGTGGCTCACTGGTGGCGCCGGACCGGCTCCGCTTCGACTTTTCGCACCCCCGTCCGCTGAGCGCCGAGGAGATCGGGCGCGTCGAGGCGGAGGTGAACGAGGCCATCCTGGCGGATGAGGATGTGTGCATCGACTACCGCGGGTACCAGGAGGCGGTGGACCGCGGCGCGATGGCGCTGTTCGGCGAGAAGTACGGCGACGTGGTGCGGGTGATCGAGATTCCGGGCGTGAGCATGGAGCTGTGCGGCGGGACGCACGTTCGGCACACGGGCGAGATCGGTCAGTTTCGGATCACCGCGGAGACGGGGGTCGCCTCGGGCGTCCGCCGGATCGAGGCGGTGACGGGATCGGCGGCCTACCGGCGCGCCGTCGAACAGGAAGCGCGGCTCGAGGAGGTGGCGGCGCTGCTGCGGACCGGGCCCGAGAACGTGGTCCGCCGGGTCGCGCAGCTCGTCGAGGAGAACCGTGAGTTGAGCCGGCAGCTCGAGCGCGCCCGGGCGCAGGGCGCGGCGGACACGGTCGGCGACATCCTGGCGGGTGCGGCGGCAGTGGACGGCACTCGCGTGGTGGCTGCCGAGGTCACGGTCGCGAGCCCCGACGAGCTGCGAGCGCTCGGCGATCGGCTGCGGGAGCGACTGGGTACCGGGGCAGCGGTGCTGGCGGCGCGCTTTCCGGAAAAGACGGCGCTCTTCGCCGTTGTGACCGATGACCTGATCGGCCGGGGCGTGCGTGCGGACCGGCTGGTCCGCGAGGTGGCGCAGCTCACGGGAGGCTCGGGCGGCGGCCGGCCGCACATGGCGCAGGGCGGCGTCGGCGATCCGGCACGGGTCGCGGATGCGCTCGGTCGGACGCCGGAGATCGTGCGGACGTTCCTGGCGGGAAGCGGGTGAGCGGCGTTGCGGCGGTCCTGGAGTGGCTCGATGCGCGGCAGCCGGCGGCGCCCGAGGGGCTCCGCGCGCGCATGGCCGAGGCCGTGAGTGCGCCGGCCACGGCACGCCTCGCGGCCGAGCATTGCGCCGCGGGCGCGGCCGCGCCCGGCGCGGCGCCCACCCGCGGGGCGTGGCTCGCGGCCGTGCTGGCCGCGGCCGCCGTCGTGACGATGAGGAGGGTCCTCGCCGCGCCGGGCGGCCGCGCGGCGGCCTACGACCTGCTCGCCGCGGACGCACTGTTGACGTACGCGTGCGAGGCGGCGGCGGAAGCCGGTCTGGACGCTCTCGAGGCGACGACGCACGCCCATGATCCGGTGCGACTTGCGGAACTCCTCCGGCCTGAAGAGGAATGAAGAGTCCGATCGTCAGCGAGGTCACGCAGCACCTCGACGACCTTGCCGCGACGGCGAGGCGAGTGGCCGATGAGCTGGCCGGAGAGATCGCGGAGGTCGCGGATCTCGTGCTCCACGCCCTCGATGGGGGGCGCAAGCTGCTCTTCTGCGGCAACGGCGGCTCGGCGGCGGATGCGCAGCACCTGGCGACGGAATACGTGGTCCGCTTCGCGCGTGAGCGACGGCCGTTCCCCGCGATCGCGCTGACGACGGACACGTCGCTGCTGACGGCGGCGGCGAACGATCTCGGGTTCGAGCAGGTGTTCGCGCGGCAGATCCGGGCACTCGGCGGTGCCGGCGATGTCGCCTTCCTCCATTCGACGTCGGGCGAGTCGGAGAACCTGCTGGAAGCTGCACGCGCGGCGCGGGAGGTCGGCGTCAAGACGGTCGCGCTGCTCGGCCGCGGCGGCGGGCGCCTGCGGGAGGCCGTGGATGTGGCCCTCGTCGTGCCGACGGACAACGTGGCGCGAGCACAGGAGCTGCATCTCGCGATCGGCCACGCGATCTGCGGCGTCGTCGAGGCGCGGCTGGCCGGCGCGGGCGGCGGGGTCTGAACCGTGGATCCCGATGCGCTGCGCGCACTGCACCGGGCACGCACGGCCGAGAAGGAGCAGTCGCTCTTCTACCGCGGGCTCGCGGCGCAGGCCGAGGCGGCGGGCGAGTTCGAGCTGGCCGAGCGCCTCAACGGACTGCACGCCGACGAACAGCACCACCTCTCGCGATTGAGCGCGCGGCTCCTCGAGCTGGGGGAAGGGCTCGAGGATCTGCGCGCGCTCTCCGCGCCCACCGCATCCCTCAGCCATTGGGAGACCGTCGCACGCGAGCGCGAGGATGCCGAAGTCGCGCGCTACGAGGCGATCCTGGCTTTGCCGCTGGATGATGAGACCGCGGCCCGGATCCGCGAGTTCCTGCGTGTCGAGAAACTGCATGCGCGGACGCTGACGGGGAAATGGACGATGGGGTAGGGCTGGGGCTGGGGCTAGGGCTGGGGCTGGGGTGGCCCGGGAAGGGGTGTGGTGGTGGGGAGGATGGCCCGGGGAGGGGCGGGAGCTGGATGGGAACGGCCGGGAACGGGAGCGGGAGCGGGAACGTTTACGTTTACGGGAGCGGCGCCTCTGCGGCGCCGACGGGAGCGGGATGGGAACGGCCGGGAGCGGGATTCGGGCCACGCACCTGCTCGCGCCCACGCACGGCAGGAAACGGGATCGGAGGGCGGGGTGAGCGCTTGCGGGGAGGCGGTGTTGCGGTGACGCGCACCCGCACGCGCCCGCGCACGGCGCGGATCGGGGGGCGGCGGCGCACGGCAGGGCGCGGGCGAACAGCGGATCCATCGAGAGGGACAAGCTGATGCTGGAGATCGATCTGACGGGGAGGCGGGCGGTGGTGACGGGCGGCTCGCGGGGGGTGGGGCGCGCGGTCGCGTTGCTGTTGGCGCGTGCGGGCGCCGACGTCGGGATCGCGTACCGCACGCGCCGGGATGAGGCCGACCACGTCGTCTCCGACCTCGAGCGACTCGGGGTGCGGGCGTGGGCCGAGGGCGGGGATCTGGCCGAGCCCGCCGCGGCGGACCGCCTCTTCCAACGCGCCATCGATGAATTCGGCGGCGCGGACCTCTTCATCGGCAATGCGGGGATCTGGCCGCCGGAGGCGGTGCCGCTCACGCGCATGGAGGACGCGCAATGGCATCGCACGATCGCCGTCAATCTGGACGGGATCTTCCGCGCGACGCGTGCGGCTGCGCGGGTGCTGACCGATGGCGGTCGCATCGTGCTGGTCGGTTCGACGGCGGGGCAGCGAGGGGAGATGGGGCATGCGGATTACGCGGCGAGCAAGGGTGCCATCATGTCGTTCGTGAAGAGCGTGGCCGTCGAGCTCGCGCCGCGCGACATCACGGTCAACTGCGTGGCGCCGGGCTGGATCGATACCGAGATGTGCGAGCCGGCGTACGCCGGCGGCGGCCGTGCGCGGATCGAGGCGGGGATCCCGCTGGGACGTGTCGCCACGGCGGAGGACGTCGCGGGCGCAATCGTCTTCCTCTGCTCTGCGCTGGCGCGACACATCACGGGCGAGGTCCTGAACGTGAACGGCGGGGCGGTGCTGTGCGGGTAGTGCCGGATCTCCATCCGCCGGCACCGGTGCGCGCGATCGCGCGGCGACTCGAGGACGCGGGGTTCGAGACGTGGGCCGTGGGTGGCGCGGTGCGCGACGCTCTGCTCGGCCGGCCGGCGGGTGACTGGGACCTGGCGAGCCGTGCGCGGCCGGCGGAGGTGCGGCGGCTGTTCCGGCGCACGGTGCCGATCGGCATCGAGCACGGGACGGTGGGCGTGCTCGGTGAGGATGGGGTGCTGTACGAGGTCACCACGTTCCGGCGTGACATCGAGACGTTCGGGCGTCACGCGGTAGTCGAGTTCGCGGACACGATCGAGGAGGATCTCTCGCGTCGCGACTTCACGATCAACGCGTTGGCGTGGCATCCGCTGACGGGCGAGCTGCGGGACCCGTTCCTCGGGATGGAGGATCTCGAGACGGGGCGGCTCCGGACGGTGGGTGAGCCGGCGGAGCGCTTCGCGGAGGACTACCTGCGGGTGTTGCGGGCGTTGCGCTTCGCGGGCGATTTCGAGCTGGTGATCGACGCGGCGACGTGGGATGCGCTGGTGGCGGCGGTGCCGCATCTGGTCGAGTTGTCGGCGGAGCGGATCCGGGAGGAGCTGTGGAAGATCCTCGGTAAGACGCGGCGCGCATCGGCGGCGCTGTCGCTGTACGCGGCGGCGGGCGCGCTCGTGGTGCTGTACCCGGAGCTGGACCGGCTGGTGGGGCTCGAACCGGGCGACGGCGCGGGGCACGATGCGTGGACGGAGAGTCTCTTCGCCGTGGATGCGTTGCCGCCGGCGCGCCCGTTGCTGCGTGTCGCGGCGCTGCTGCACGGGGTCGGCAAGCCGGCCGCGCGGACGCGCGACCTGCGCGGCGGGTGGCGCTACGTGGGCCACGAGGTGGTGGGGGCGCCGGTTGCCGAGGCGGTGATGCGGCGACTCAAGGCGTCGAACGCGGACACGGATCGGGTGCGGCGGCTGGTCCGGCATCAGTCGGACCTGTTTCCGCCCGATGCCCCCGGAGCGGGCGTCCGTCGATGGCTCCGCGACATCGGGCCCGATCTGGTGCGGGATCTCTTCCGGCTCCGATTCGCGCTCTGGCGCGCCGCCACGGTGGGTAGGGCGGGTGGCGCGGCGCCGGATGACCTGATCGACCGCTGGCGAACCGTTCGTGCAGTGCTCCGGCAGCATCCGGTGCTCGAAGTCAAGGGGCTCGCGATCGGCGGTGCCGACCTCCGCGCGTTGGGCCTCGAGCCCGGGCCGGAGTACGGCCGGATCCTGCGCGGACTGCTGGAAGCGGTCATCGAGCGGCCGGAACTGAACACGCGCGAGGCACTGCTGGAACGGGTGCGTACGGAGTTCCTGCGGTGATCCGGGCGCTCGTGTTCTCGGCGCTGGCTGCCGTGGCCAACCTGGTGGGCGGCGTGCTCGTTCTCATGGGCGCCGGCCGGCGCAATGCGGCATTGCCGGTGCTCACCGCGTTCGGCGCGGGGTTCATGCTCGCGGTGGCGGTACTCGAGATGATGCCGCACGCGGTGATGGTGGCGGGCGGGTTGATGGCGGTGCTGGGCGGCTACCTCGCGGTGCACCTGACGCAGCACGTGCTGACGCCGCACTTCCACTTCGGCGAGGAGGTCCATCCGGAGGCGATGGTCTCGAGGGGGGTGGGGGTCTGGGCGCTGATCGGGCTGCTGCCGCACTCGTTCTTCGATGGCGTCGCGATCGCGAGCGGCTTCCTCGCGACGGCGGAGCTGGGCGTCCTGATCTTCACGGCGGTGCTGTTGCACAAGGTTCCGACCGGGATCTCGCTCGCGAGCGTCATGTTGGCGAGCGGGAACAGCCGGAGGGAGACGGTGGTGGCGGTGGTGGTGGTCGGCGCGGCCACGCTCCTGGGGGCTGCGGTCACGCCGGTCGTGGGCGTGCTGGCGGAGTATGGGCTCGCGCTGGCGGCGGGGGTGACGATCTACGTGGCGGCATCGAACCTCATCCCGGAAGCCCAGCGGGAGCCAGGGTGGGCGGTCTCGGGCGCCGTGTTCCTCGGCGTCGCGACGTTCTACGTCGCGCGCCTGTTGTTGCCGGAGGTCGGCGGATGAGCGAGCTTGAACTGTTCGACGTGGGGCCGGGTTCTCGGCCGGCGGAGGACGATGCGGCCGCCCCGCTTGCCGCGCGGATGCGGCCACGCACGCTGGACGCGTTCGTCGGCCAGGACGCGATTCTGGGCCCGGGCCGTGCATTGCGCGAGTTGATCGAGCGGGATGAGCTGGGCAGCATCATCCTCTGGGGTCCGCCCGGGACGGGGAAGACGACGCTGGCGCGGATCATTGCGGAGCGGACGCGGGCGGTCTTCGTTCCGTTCAGTGCGGTCACGGAGGGGGTCCCGCGGGTGCGCCAGATCCTGAAGGAGGCCGAGGCGCGCCTGGCCGCCGGGCGGCGCACGATCCTCTTCTGCGACGAGATCCACCGGTTCAACCGCGCGCAGCAGGACGCCTTCCTTCCGCACGTCGAGGCGGGGACGATCTCGCTGATCGGCGCCACGACGGAGAACCCCAGCTTCGAGGTGAACGGCGCGCTGCTCAGCCGGGCCAGGGTGTTCGTGCTCGAGGCGCTGGCGCCCGGTGCACTCGAGACGATCCTTCGCCGGGCGCTGGCCGACGCGGAACGCGGCCTCGGCAACCTCGACCTCTCCATCGACGACGAGGCGCTTGCGCTCATCGCCCGGCAGGCCGATGGCGATGCGCGGCGGGCGCTCAACGCACTCGAAGCGGCGGCCGCGCTGGTGGGGCCGGGTGGTCGCATCACGCAGGACACCGCGCGCGAGGCGCTGCAGCACCGCTTTGCGCATTACGACAAGAGCGGTGAGGAGCATTACAATCTCATCTCCGCCTTTCACAAGGCAGTGCGGGGGAGCGACGCGCAGGGCGCGCTCTATTGGCTGGCGCGGATGCTGGAAGGGGGCGAGGACCCGATGTACATCGCGCGGCGGATGGTGCGCATGGCGGCGGAGGACATCGGGCTGGCCGATCCGCAGGCGCTGCCGCTGGCACTGGCGGCGCGTGAGGCGTACCACTTCCTCGGCACCCCGGAGGGGGAGCTGGCGCTGGCCGAGGCGGCCGTCTACCTCGCCACGGCGCCCAAATCGAACCGTCTCTACCGTGGGTTCGGCGCGGCGCGCGAAGCGGCGCGGGACACGCCGGCCGAGCCGGTTCCGGTGCATCTCCGGAACGCGCCGACGCGGCTCATGAAGGAACTCGGCTACGGGCGCGACTACCGTTACGCCTTCGATGCGGTGGCCCACTACGTGCCGCAGGAATACCTTCCGGAGCCGTTGCGCGAGCGGACCTTCTACGAGCCGAGCGGGTTCGGTTTCGAGAAGCGGATCGCCGAGCGCATGGCTTGGTGGGCGGAGCGGCGCCGCGAGGCGGAAGGTCTCTCGGAGGGTGTGGAGGAGGGTGGGCGGCCCGAGCGAGCGGCAGAACGAAGGGGCAGGGATGACGCGTAGGATCGTCGACGTCGTCGCCACGGTCATGCTGGTGTGCTGGGCCGCGGGGTGCGTGCCGCGGGTCGAGTCGCCGGAGGTCCGCGTGGTGGGCGTCCGACTGGGTGGGCTCGGCCTTCAGGGTGGGCTGGTGTACGTGCAGTTGAGTGTGGTGAATCCGAACGAGTTCGGGCTCGAGGCCGACCGCCTGACCTACGACCTGGATCTCAGGGCCGCGGGGGGCGACGACGAGTGGGTGAATCTGACGGAGGGCGCCTTTTCCGAGGAGGTCCGCGTCGGCGCGCGGGACAGCGCCGTGGTCGAGATCCCGGTCGAGTTCAGCTACGCGGGTGTGGGCGCCGCGGTGCGCTCGATCCTCGCGCGCGGCACGTTCGACTACCGCGTCAGCGGCCGGATCTCGGTGACGGAGCCGATTTCGACGGAGGTCCCGTACCGGGAGCGCGGAACCGTGGCACTGGTCGACGGCGGCTGAGCCGTCCCGCGCCCGGCGCGGGCAGGTCGCCATGGGCGCTGGGGCCGAACACCGTGCGCCCGGTCGGGGTATGGACTGCGGGTCTAAGGTGGTTCGGAACAGGAGGGAACAGACCATCACGCCCACCATCACGAACGAGGTGTTCCGCGAGCGTGCCGTCCTGGTCGGTGCGCCGGTCAAGGTCATTGCTGCGCGGGCCGTACAGGAGCACCTCGACGAGCTGGCGCGCCTGGCGACGACGGCCGGAGCCGAAGTCGTCGGCACGGTGATCCAGCGTCTCGACGCGCCGCATCCCAGATTCTACATCGGTGAAGGCAAGGCCTCGGAGCTGAAACGCCTGTGCGAGGAGACCGGAGCGGACGTCGTCCTCTTCGATGACGAACTGTCGCCCGCGCAGGGGAAGGCGCTCGAGGACCTCGTGGGCGTCCGGGTCCTGGACCGCACGGAGCTGATCCTGGACATTTTCGCGACGCGCGCGCGGACGAGTGAGGCACAGATGCAGGTCGAGCTGGCGCAGCTCGAGTACCTGTTGCCGCGGCTGAAGCGGATGTGGACGCACCTCGAGCGGACGCGCGGCGGGATCGGGCTGCGCGGGCCGGGCGAGACGCAGCTCGAGACGGACCGTCGTCTGATCCGCCGGCGGATCGGGGATCTGCGAGCCAAGCTCCGGGGCGTCGAGCAGCGTCGCGCGACACAGCGGAAGGGGCGTTCGGGCGAGTTCCGCGCCGCGCTGGTCGGTTACACGAATGCGGGGAAATCCTCGATCCTGCGTGCCCTCTCGGGGTCGGACCTGTTCGTCGAAGACCGGCTCTTCGCGACGCTGGACCCGGCGACGCGGGCGGTCGAGCTGGGGCCGGCCGAACGGGTGTTGGTCACGGACACCGTGGGCTTCATCCGCAAGCTGCCGCACCATCTGGTCGCATCCTTCCGGGCGACGCTGGAAGAGGCCGCGGAGGCCGACGTGCTGCTGCACGTGATCGATGCCTCGCACCCGGAGTGGGAGGCGCAGAAGGAAGTGGTCGAGGAGGTGCTCACGACCCTCGAGCTCTCGGGCCGGCCGGTGATCCTGGTGTTCAACAAGGTCGACCAGTTGACGCACACGGAGGAGCGGGCGCTGCGCGAACGGGTGCGGTCGCTGTTCGCCCGGCCGAGCGCCTTCGCATCGACGATCGAGCCGGATGGGCTCGCGGAGCTGCGTTCGCGGCTGCGGGAAGAGTTGCGTGCGCGGCGGCCGGAGGTCCATCTGCGGATTCCGATCGTCGACGGTCAGACCCTGGCCGCGGTGTACCGCGAGGGCGAGGTCCTCGAGCGGATCGAGGGTGCGACGAGCATCGACGTGATCGTCCGACTGCCGCTCGCGGCGCTCGGGCGTCTCCAGCAGCGGCCCGGCGTCCACATCTCCGGGGCGGCGTGAGCGACGGCGTCCTGATCGTCGGTCCGGGGCGAATGGGGTTGGCGCTCGGCGCCGCACTCGCGCAGTGCGGGCGGGTGCGGCGACTCACCTACTTCGGCCGCGACCTGGAGCCGCCGCCTCACCCGTTGTTCGAGCCGGGCAAGGCATCCGCGGAGTACCGGATCGGGCCCGAGCCGGTGCCGCCGGGTACGACCATCGTGCTCCTCGCGGTCCCGGACGACCATGTCGCGGAAGCGGCGCGCGGCCTGGCGCGGGTCGGCCCGGCGCCACCCGGGTGCGTGGCGCTGCATCTGGCCGGCGCACTGCCGACGGAGGTGCTCGCCCCGTTGCACGGCGCCGGCTATGCCATCGGCTCGATGCACCCGTTTCAGACCGTTGCGGACCCGTGGTCGGGCGGCGACCGGCTCACCGGTGCGGCATTCGCCATCGCGGGTGAGCCGCCGGCCCTCGCGGCCGCCCGGCGCCTGGTCGCCGCGCTCGGCGGCCGGGCGCTCGTCATCCCACCGGCGCTGCGGCCGCTGTACCATGCCGCGGCCGTCTTCGCGTCCAACTACCTGGTCGCACTGGCCGCGACGACCGAGCGACTCCTGCGACAGGCGGGCGTCGAGCCCGCGGACACGCTCCCCGCGATCTTGCCGCTGTTGCAGGGCACGCTGAACAACGTCGAACACCTCGGCATCACCGCCGCGCTGACCGGTCCGCTCGCGCGCGGTGATGTCGACACGGTGCGCCTGCACATGGCCCGGTTGTCAGCGGAGGACCGCTCGCTATATTCCGCGCTCGGGCGGGAGGCGCTGCGCCTCGCGCGCGCGGCCGGGCTCGATGAAGCCCGCGCCGCCGAGATCGAAGCCATCCTTTCGGCAGGCTGATGCGTCTCCAGATCAACATCGACCACGTCGCGACCGTGCGACAGGCGCGCCGCACGGATGAACCCGACCCGGTGCGCGCCGCCGTACTCGCCGAGCTGGGTGGCGCGGACGGCATCACCGTGCATCTGCGCGAAGATCGGCGCCACATCCAGGAGCGCGATGTGCGCCTTCTGCTCGATACCGTCCGGACCGGCGTGAACCTCGAGCTCGCGGCGGCGGACGACGTCGTCGCTTTGGCGTGCGAGTTCCGGCCGATGGAGGCGACGCTGGTCCCCGAACGGCGCGAGGAACTCACCACCGAGGGCGGACTGGTCCTCTCGGACCCGGATCGGATCCGCCGGGTCGAGGGCGCGCTCACCCGGCTGCGTGATGCCGGCATCCGCACATCGCTCTTCATCGACCCCGATCCCGCTGCGGTGCGTGCGGCCGCCCGGATGGAGAGTAGCGCGGTCGAACTGCACACGGGCGCCTACGCCGAGAGCTGGAAGCGACGGGATCCGGCGGCCGTGGCCGATGAGCTCCAGCGCATCCGCCGCGCCGCCGCACTGGCGCGTTCGCTCGGCCTCGATGTCCACGCCGGGCATGGCCTGACCTATGAGAACGTGACGCCCCTCGCCGAGATTCAGGAGATCGAAGAGTTGAACATCGGCCACAGCGTGATCAGCCGCGCGGTGCTGGTCGGGATCGAGCGGGCTGTGCGTGAAATGAAAGAGATCGTGCGGCGGGCGCGGGCCGGAGCCGTGGAGCCGTAGCCGGATGCCGTCCGTACGCGAGTTCTTCGTCGTCGAGGCGGGCGACTGCCTGGACGGTATCGAGCGCGTCGTGCGCTCCGCCGATGATACCACGGTGGATGCGAACGAGTTGCTGCGGATCTGCCGCGTGTTGCGCGGCAGCGCACAGCTCGCGCGGGAGGAGTGGGTGTACCAGGCGACGCAGGCACTCGAGGCTGCGGCGCGGGCGATCGTCAGCCGGGTCCTGACCTGGGATGGCGGCGTGCGTGCGCGTGCGCTCGAGACGATCGAGGATCTGCGGGCGTTGGTGCAGCGAACGGAGCCGGAGACGGCCGCCGCACGCGTGGCGCGGGTCATGGATCGCTGGCGCCGGCCGGGTGTGCGCCTCCCCTCTGCGCCGGGTGCGGGCGGAGCGGCATCGTCTCCGGCGCCGGCCTCGGCGAGCCCGGAATTCCTGGTTTTCGCCGCGCGGGAGGTGTCCGGCATCCTCGCGGAACTGGACGCCGCGATCCCGATCCTGGCGCGCGAGCCGCGCGGTCGGGAGCGGCTCAAGGCAATTCTGCGCCGTCAGCGGAAGCTCCTGGGCGCCGAGCAGTTGGCGGGGCTGCCGGCCGTGGCCGAGACGCTCCGCGCGATCGACGAGGTTTGTCGTTTGATCGCGCGCCTGGATGTGGCCGTCGAGGGCGCGTGGCTGGACGTGTTCCGATCGGCGCGGGATGTACTGGCCGGAGTGTCCGGGTCGTTGCGCCGAGGCGGTGGCAAGGTCGAGCCGGCGGCGCTCGGTCGGCTGCGCCATCTGCGGGACGCGCTGTTCCAGCGATACGGTGGGATCGATGAGCCGCGACGCGCGCCGATCCAGGCCACGAGCGACGCGCCGTCCGAGGTCGCGGGCTTCTTCCGGACCGAGGCGGCGGCGCTGCTCGATCGGATCGAGCGAATGGCGGATGACCTCGCGCGGGCAGAACCGGCTCGCGCTACGGTGCTCCGACGCGAGCTCGTGGCGGCGTTGGCGGCGCTGCGGGACACGGCGCAGGCCTTCGGCTTCGCGACGGCCGCAGAGGGCGCATCGGTCGCGCTCGCCCGGGCGCAGGATGGCATGATCTCCGAGGTGCTGCTGCTGCTCCCCGGCCTGCGCGCGGCCACGGCCGCGGCCGGGCCTGCGGCGCCACCGGAGGTCGCGGGCGGGACGGCGCCACGCCCGCAGCCGGAGGCGCCGGCCGCGCCCGCTGCGGCATCGGTGCCGCGGCCGATGCCGGCGCACTCGCCACCGGCTCCGGCCGTTGCCCCGCCGCCGGCGCAGGCCGGAGCGATCGTTCCGGTCGAGTCGCTGTTCTACCGCGGCGAATCTGCGCTCCGCCGCGCGCTCGAGCTGCGGGCGATCCTCGAGCCGATCACGGGAGGGGACCCGATCGCGCGGGACGCGGTCGAGGAGCTGATCGATCTGCTGCGCGTGAACCTGTCGTGAGCGGCGAGCGCCGGCGCGGCGGGAGGCTGGACTGGAAGGCCCTGCTCGGCATCGCCCTCGGGGTCGGGCTCCTCGGCTATTCGCTCCGTGGCGTGGACGTCGCGGCCGTGACGCACGAGATCGGTCGTGCGGACCCGCTCCTCTTCCTCGCGAGCGCGGTCCTGGCCGCCGCGCCCATCCTGGTGCGCGCGTGGCGATGGCGCGCATTGCTCGAACCGATCCGCCGCGGCACGTCGTTCCGGGCACGGTTCGAGGCCAGCATGATCGGCTTCATGGCGAACAACGTGCTCCCGGCTCGCATCGGCGAGTTCGCGCGGGCGTACACGCTGTCTCGCATGGAGCCGGTGCCGGTCGTGGCGTCGTTCGGCTCGCTCGTCGTCGAACGCCTGCTCGATGGCGTCGTCGTCGCGATGTACCTCTTCCTCGCGATGGCGCTGCCGGGATTCCCCGGGATCGGAGCGACCGAGGGGACGGACCCGGGCGGTGCGGCGCTGATGATGCTCGCGCTGATGGGAGGCGTCGGGCTGGGGCTGCTGGTCCTCGTGCTTCGGCCCGAGAGCGTGCTCCGCATCGCCGAGCGGTGGGTCGCGCCGCTGCTCCCGGCCTCGCTCCGCGGACCGGTGTTGCGGATGCTCTCGACCTTTCTGACGGGGCTGGCGGCGCTACGCAGGCCGAGTCTGCTGGCGCGGGCCGGGCTCTGGTCGCTCGGCGTCTGGGCCGTCAACGCGGCCGCCTTCTGGGTCGGGTTCCGCGCCTTCGGCATCGACGTGCCGTTCTCCGCCGCGCTCTTCCTTCAGTCGCTCGTCGCACTGGCCGTCGCGCTCCCGGCCGCGCCCGGTTTCTTCGGCCTGTGGGAGGCGGCCACCCGCGTCGGTCTGCACGAGATCTGGGGCGTGCCGCTCGACAAGGCGGTCGGGTTCGCACTGGGATTCCACATCGGGAGTTTCCTCGTCGTCACCGTGTGGGGGCTCTACTACGCGTGGCGACTCGGTCTCTCGTGGAGCGATGTGCGGCGCGGCGAAGCCATGGCCGAGCGCGAGGCTGACGGCACGGCGGGCAGCGGCGCGTCTCCGCGGCCGGAGCAGGTCCGCCGGTGAGCGGGCCGGTCGGGCGTCCCCTGTCCACGGCGGCCGGATCGACGACTCCGCCGACGGGCGCCGCGGCGCCGGATGCCACTGCCGTTCGCCTCGCCGCGCCCGCAAAGGTCAACCTGCGGCTTCGGGTCCTCGCGCGTGAGGCCTCGGGATACCACCAGCTCGAGACGCTCTTCTGCGCGCTGACCTTGGCCGACGAACTCGCCGTGGAACGCGCGGGGACGGGGATCCGGCTCGAAGTCGAGGGCGCGGCGCTCGGACCGCCCGAGGCGAACCTCGCGCACCGCGCGGCACGCGCCTTCTTCGATGCCGCCCGCATCACACCCGGCGTACGGATCCGACTCGTCAAGAACGTACCCGCGGGCGCCGGGTTGGGGGGCGGATCAAGCGATGCCGCGGCGACGCTCCGGGCCTTGAACGCGCTGCACGGAACCCCACTCGCCCACGAGGAGCTGCTCCGCCTGGGCACCGCGCTGGGCAGCGATGTGCCGTTCTTCCTCTGCGGATCGGCGCTCGCGCTGGCGTGGGGACGCGGCGAGCGCCTGCTGGCGCTGCCCGCCCTGCCCCCGGCCCCCGTTCTCATCGCGATGCCGCCGTTCGAAATCTCGACAGCCGATGCCTACCGGGCCCTCGACGATTCGACTCAGCTCGGTGGAGGCGGTGGCCACGGCGCCCACGGCCCGCGGGCGCCGGCGTGTGCCGAGCCGGCCGTCCTGCGACCGGAGCTCTTCGCCACGTGGGAGGCGGTCGCAGCGGCAGCGGTAAACGACTTCGAACGTCCGACCTTCCAGCGCTTCCCCGAACTGGCGCGCGCCAAGGACACGCTCGCCCGGGCCGGCGCGGCGCCCGCCCTCCTGGCCGGGAGCGGCGCCGCGCTCTTCGGCATCTTCGCCGACGCGCGGGTTCGCGACGGCGCCGCGGCCGCCCTGGCACGCCTGCTCCCGGACCTCCGACTCATCCGCACCGCCACGGCCGGGCCGGCCGGCGCATCGACCGCCGCGGCACTCGGTTGATACCGCTTCAGACCTTGGTTATCTTCTCCTGACGGCGGTCGTCCGTTCCGGGGTCGTCTAAGGGCAGGACTGCGGACTTTGGATCCGCCAATGGTGGTTCGAATCCACCCCCCGGAATCTCGTCACAACGGTAACTTGGCGAACGGCAACGATCTCGCTCCCGCGCCGGGCCATATTGGGGCGCATCAGCCCCAAAACTATTCATTGCCGTCGCCTCCTTTCCCAGACCGCTCGGTGTCGGTCTCGCGCTCGCGCCGGCGTCGGGCGCCCTCGAGGTGTCCGACGTGGCGCTTGCTGATGTGGAGGGCCTCCGGCGTCTCCCTCCGCGACCAGCCCCCGGCGGCCGTCACGGTGTCCAGACCCTTACTCTCCTCGATATCATCGGACCACGCGCGCCGGACGCCGTGGAACGTGCGTCGCTGGCCAGCCGGATACGTTCCGTGCACCACGCATGCCTGTCGCTCCATACATACGTGCGCGCTCGTGCGCCCTGCGCTGCTTCGACGGGCGTGCGTGCTTGACCGGTGCGTCGCTGGGGAGCGACGCGGGCGCTTCACGGGACCGTGAAATTCTTGCGTGCGCGGGGTCCTGATGTGGAAGATCGTGCTCTCCGTGTGCTCGGAAGTCGCCTGTCTCGACCCGTGGCCAGCCGCGGTACGGATCTTGCGACCCCTGAAAGCTGCTCCATCGATCCGTTCAAGGTGCGCTCGCGTTCTGCATCCACGACCACCGGGGAGGCACGGACATGTATGCGATCACTCTGGCTTCCTGCCTGGCTGCCGGTGCCCTCGCGATCGTGGTGATGGCCGTTGCGGCCGCCCGCGCCCCGGAGGCGTGTCCCCGGTGCGAATCGCTCGAGTGGCGGCGCTTCGCGGATGGTTCGGGCCATTGCAAGCAGTGCGGCCTCACGGTCCGTGCCGGATTCATGTGCACGCATTCCGCCGTTTCGCTCTCGGGGCGCCGGTCGGCCGCACGTCGTCGGGGATGGGGCGACGGTCGCGGAGTGGTCCCGCTACCGGGCCCGCGCGGAGTGCCGTAGGCACGTGAGCGCTGCCCGCCCGGGCGATGCGCGCACTTGCGGAAGGTTGTGGTCCCGCGACAATTTGGTCGAAAATCCGGGTGCGCGACCGGTCCGCCGGCGCCGGGCGGGACTCGTTTGAAGTCCCGCCGAACGCACGGTGTCGGGCGGGCCGCGCCGGGCCACGGGTCGGGATCGAAATCCCATTCCTCGCCGCCGGAGTGTTCCATGTACGAACCCGGCCGTCATGCGCTTCGACGCTATCCGGACGCCGTGCGGCACCGTCTCGAGGTCGCCCGCGCCGTGGCGTGGGAATCGTTCCTCGACACCCACACGCGTCAGGCGCTCGAGTTCGCCGACTTGCTCGCTGGCCGTATTCCCTTCGATGAAGCGGTGCTCCGCTACCTGCGCGAGATGGACGTGCCTCAGGCGATGGCCCTGGCGATCCAGACCCGTGTCCTCGTCGCGCTCGAGGGCGCGGAAGGGAAGGGGCCGCTCGCGCTCGTGTCGGGCGCCGAGGCGCCGCAGAGCGGGACCGCCGCCGCCGGCGAGCGCCGGCTCCGCCCCCGCGGCATCGTCGATCGGGTGCGCGAGCGCCATCGTCGCCACGAGGCGACCGAGCGGACCGTCCGCCTCGCCATCGCTCGGGCCGAGGAGCGCACGATTCTGTTGCACATCGAGAATGCCGTCGCGATCGCCGGACTGCTCGAGCCCTACACATCCCTGAGCCGCGCGGTCGAAGAGTACATCGACCTGTTGGGACTCTCGGGCGGACGCGCGCAGGCCGTGTTCCAGCGGACCATGGCACGGTTGGCCGATATCCATCTGCCGGCGCCCGAGTCGACGCCGCGCGTGCCGCGGCCGGTCCGCCCGCTGCGTCGCGAGCCGTCGTAAAGCGCCGGTGCGCCTCGCGGGTCCGCGCGAACACCGCCGGCGCGCACCGCATCCCCTGCCCCCTCGCCGCTGGGCCGCGCCGCGGCGGTTGACACGACCGCGCTTGCGCCGGTAATTTTTGCGGCTGTCGCTCATCACTCAGGAGACCTAACGGCGTCGTATGCCCGATCACGAGTCCCGCGGACCCATGCTCCTCCTGTCCGGCACCGCGAACCGGCCGCTGGCGGAGGAGATCGCGGAGCACATGGGGCTGCCCTTGGGGGACGTCACCATCAAACGTTTCGCGGACGGCGAGATCTTCACGCGGATCAACCAGAACGCGCGCGGTCGCGACGTCTTCATCATCCAGCCGACGCCGCCGCCGGGGGACAACCTTCTCGAGGCGCTCCTCCTCGTCGACGCGGCCAAGCGGGCGTCGGCCGCCCGTGTGACGGTGGTCGTGCCGTACTACGGGTACGCCCGGCAGGATCGGAAGGACCAGCCGCGCGTCGCGATCGGTGCGAAGCTGGTGGCGAACCTGATCCAGGCGGCCGGCGCGGACCGGGTGCTCGGGATGGACTTCCACACGCATCAGATCCAGGGCTTCTTCGATGTGCCGGTGGACCACCTCTATGCGGCGCCGGTCCTGACGGGATACTTCCGCCAGAAGCGACTCGGCGAGCTGGTCGTGGTGGCGCCCGACGTGGGTGCCGCCAAGATGGCGCGCGGGTTCGCCCGGCGCCTGAACGCGACGTTCGCGATCATCGACAAGCGCCGGCCCGCGCCGAACGTGGCCGAGGTGCTCACGGTGGTCGGCGAGGTCGAGGGACGCGCGTGCCTGATCGCGGATGACATGATCGATACTGCGGGGACGATGGAGAGCGTGGTCCACGCGTTGCACGACCGCGGCGCGACCGACATCTACGCGGCGGCGACGCACGCGTTGCTTTCGGGACCCGCCATCGAGCGGCTTCAGGACTCGCCGCTCGTCGAGGTCGTCGTGACGAACACGCTGTACATCCCGGACGAGAAGCGGTTCCCGAAGCTGACGATCCTGTCGATCGCCGATCTTCTGGCGCGGGCGATCCGGTACACGCATTCGAACGAATCGGTCAGCCAACTCTTTGATTGAAGGAGAATACGGGATGGCAAACAACGCGACTCTCAAGGCCGCGCCGCGCGCCGAGCGTGGGAAGGGTGCCGCCCGGCGGCTGCGCGCGAGCGGCCGGGTCCCGGCGGTCGTGTACGGCCGAGGCGAGGAGACACGCGCGCTCTCGGTCGACGCCCACGAGATGGAGCGCCTGTTCTCCGGGATCTCGGTCGAGAACACCGTCATCAACCTGGAAGTCGAGGGCCAGGGCGCCGTCCCTGTCCTGGTTCGCGAGGTCCAGTCGCATCCGTACCGTGCCGAGGTGCTCCACGTGGACTTCTATCAGGTCCACGCGGGCGAGCGGGTCGCGGTCGAAGTACCGATACACCTGGTCGGTACGGCCGAGGGCGTGCGGGCCGGCGGCGTGCTGGACCAGCGGCTCCACGTCGTGGAGGTGCGCTGCCTGCCCGACCGGATCCCGGAGGCGGTCGAGGCGGACATCTCCGCGCTCGAGATCGGTGATTCGCTGCACGTGCGGGATCTCGCCGTGCCCGAGGGCGTCGAGGTCGTGACGGACCCCGAGCGCACGGTGTGCGGCGTGACGGCGCCGACGGTGCGCGCGCTCGAAGAGGCGCCGGAGGAGCCGGAGGGCGTCGGCGGCGAGGTCGAGCCCGAATTGATCCGCGAACGAGGCGCGGAAGAGGAGTAGCGGCCGTCGGGCGCTCCGACGTCAGGCGCCGGGAGGCGTCCCGTGAAGGTGGTGTGCGGGCTGGGCAATCCGGGCGGGGCGTACGAGGCCACCCGTCACAACGTGGGGTGGTGGCTGGTCGACCGGCTCGCGGCGGAGTGGCGGATCGGGCCGTTCCGGCGGGAGGGCGCGGCCCGCGTCGCGGCCGGACGGGTCGGGGCCGAGGCCGTGCGGCTCCTCAAGCCGATGACGTACATGAACCGCAGTGGCGTGGCGTTGGCGCCGCTGCGGAATCTGGAAGACTTCGACATCTCGCGCGACCTGCTGGTGGTCGTCGATGACGTCGCGCTGGATGTCGGCCGTTTCCGGTTCCGGCCGCAGGGGAGTGCGGGCGGGCACAACGGGCTGAAGTCGATCGAGGCGGTGCTGCGGACGCGGGCGTATGCGCGACTGCGGATCGGCGTCGGCCGCCCGCCGCCGGGCGTGGACCTGGCGGATTGGGTGCTGGCGCCGTTTTCGCCCGAGGACGAGGAACGGGTCCTGTCGCTGCTCGACGAACTGGTGACCGCGGTGGGCGTCTGGCTCGAGGAAGGCATCGAGGCGGCGATGAACCGCTTCAATCGATCGTGAACCAAACCATCGAGAATCAAGTTCCTCACGAACGGAGGCGTGCGTGACGCAAGTGACGACGCTGGCCCTCTGGTCGCCCATTCTCGGCCTGCTCGGGCTGGGCGGCGCATTGGTCCTGTACCTGTACATCAAGCGGCAGCCGCACGGCACCGACCTGATGGCGGAGCTGGCCGACCGCATCCACGAAGGCGCAATGGCGTTTCTGAGGCGGGAGTACTCGGTCCTCCTCGTCTTCCTGGTCGTGGTCGCAGCGCTGCTCGCGTTGGCGGTCGGACCGCTCACGGCGCTGGCGTACGCGACCGGTGCGCTGAGCTCGATCCTGGCGGGGTTCTTCGGGATGAGCGCCGCGACGCGGGCGAACGTCCGCACGTCGGCGGCGGCGAAGGATTCGGGGCAGGGCAAGGCGCTGCGGATCGCCTTCTTCGGCGGCGCGGTCATGGGGCTGTCGGTGGCGGCGCTCGGGCTGGTCGGCATCGGCGGCTGGTTCTACTTCTTCGGTTCCAAGGCGATCAGTGATGAGGAGTTCCGTCGCTTCGCCGAGATCGTGAGCGGCTTCGCCATGGGCGCGAGCTCGATCGCGCTCTTCGCCCGCGTGGGCGGCGGGATCTACACGAAGGCGGCGGATGTGGGCGCCGACCTCGTGGGCAAGGTCGAGGCCGGGATCCCGGAAGACGATCCGCGCAACCCCGCCACGATCGCGGACAACGTCGGGGACAATGTCGGTGACGTAGCCGGGATGGGCGCCGACATCTTCGAGAGCTACGTCGGCTCGGTGGTCGCGGCGATCGCGATCGCCGCGACCAGCCCGCTGTACGCGATGAACCGCCTCGAGGCCGCCGCACTGCCGATCCTGACCATCATGGTCGGGCTCGTGACCTCGTTGCTCGGGATCGGGCTCATGAAGGTGCTCGAACGGACGAATCCGGCGGCCGCGCTGCGCAACGTCACCTTCATCGCCGCGGGGCTGTTCGTCATCATCATGTACTTCGTGGTGCAGGCGCTCGGCTTCGAGATCTTCGATCCGACCACGAGCCAGGCGTACCTCGAGAGCGGGCCGTTCTGGGCGATCTTCGCGGGCGCGATCGTCGGGATCATGATCGGGCTGGCTACCGAGTACTACACGGCGGCCAAGCCGATCCGCAGGATCGCGGACTCGAGCCAGACCGGTTCGGCGACGAACATCATCGCCGGTCTCGCGGTCGGGATGGAGTCCGCCGTCGTACCGATCCTCTTCATCGCGTTGGGGATCTGGGTCGCCTACTTCTTCGCCGGCCTCTACGGCATCGCCATCGCCGCCGTCGGCATGCTTGCCACGGTCGGCGTCACCATGTCGGTCGACGCGTACGGCCCGATCGCGGACAATGCAGGCGGCATCTCCGAGATGGCGAGCCTCGGCCCCGAGGTGCGCGGCATCACCGACGGGCTGGACGCGATCGGGAACACGACGGCCGCGATCGGCAAGGGCTTCGCGATCGGCTCCGCGGCGCTGACGGCGCTGGCGCTCTTCAGTGCCTACGCGGGCGCGGTCGGCCTGCGCGAGGTCGGCCTCAACATCATCGACCCCGCCGTCGTCATCGGAATGCTGATCGGCGGCGTGCTGCCGTTCTTCATCGGCTCGCTCACCATGACCGCGGTCGGGCGCGCCGCCGCCGGCATGGTTGCGGAGGTCCGGCGCCAGTTCCGCGAGATCCCCGGCCTCATGGAGGGAACGGCGCGGCCGGACAGCGCCCGCTGCGTCGACATCTCGACGCGCGCGGCGCTGCGTGAGATGATCGCGCCCGGCCTCGTCGCGGTCATCGCCCCGGTCATCGTGGGCTACCTCAGCGTCGAGGCGCTCGGCGGGCTCCTCGCCGGCGCCACCATCAGCGGCGTCCTGCTCGCGCTCTTCATGGCGAACGCCGGCGGCGCCTGGGACAACGCCAAGAAGTACATCGAGGGCGGCGCCTACGGCGGCAAGGGCTCGGATTCGCACAAGGCCGCCGTGGTCGGTGACACCGTCGGCGACCCGTTCAAGGACACGTCCGGACCGTCCATGAACATCCTCATCAAGCTGATGAGCGTGGTGGCGCTCGTCCTCGCGCCGTGGTTCGCCCGGATCCACGGCCTGACCGGGACCGAAGCAGGCCCGATGCAGGCGCTCTGGGAGGGCGTCGTCCACATCGTCCATACCCTGCTCGGATAGCCGGCCGCGAGTGCGGACCCACCCGAATGTACGAGACGGGCCCGGCCGACCAGCCGGGCCTTTCTCTCGACCCGACACAGGGGGCGACAATGAACCGTGACCTCTCGTTCGATCGCGCCATCGCGTTCGCCCGCGACCTGATCCGCATCCCCAGCGCACCGGGCGCGGAAGGCGACGTCGCCGCGCGCGTCCTGCGCGAGCTCGAAGCACTCGGCTTCGACGAGGTGCGTTCCGACGCCGCCGGCAACATCATCGGCCGGGTCGAGGGCCGGGGCCGCGCACCGGCCGTCATGCTCAGTTCGCACCTCGATGTGGTCGATGTGGGCGACCCGGCGAGCTGGGAGCATCCACCCTTCGACGCCGTGCTCGAGGGTGGATTCCTGCACGGCCGCGGAGCCATGGACATCAAGGGGCCGCTCGCGCTCCAGACGTACGCGGCCGCGCGTTTCCTGGACGAACGCCCCGACGGCGACGTCCTCGTGGCGCACACCGTTCTCGAAGAACGGGGTGGGTGGGGGATGGCGCATCTCCTCGAAGCCGAGGGCGTGCGGCCCGGCGCGGCGATCCTCGGCGAAGCCACGGGCGGTGACATCTGCATCGGCCACCGGGGGCGTGCCGAACTGCTCGTCGACCTGCACGGCCTGGCCGGACACGCCAGTGCGCCGGAGCGCGCCCGCAACCCGCTCGATGTACTGGAATCCGTGCTCCCCGCCATCCGCGCGTTCGCCGGCCGCCTCCCGGCGGATCCGGTGCTGGGCCGCTCGACGATCGCGCCGACCCGCGTCGAGACGCTGCCGCGGAGCAACAACGTGATCCCCGACCTGGTCCGCCTCACCCTGGACTGGCGCGTGCTCCCCGGGCTCACGGCCGAACGCGCGGCCGCCGACCTCGAGGGCTTCCTTCGGGAGCACGTTCGCATCCCCGAGGGCTTCACCCTCGAGGTCCGCCTCGCGGCCGAGCTCCAGGAGACGTACACGGGCCGCCGGAGCGAACGCCCGCTGTTCACGCCCGGCTACCTCCTGGATCCCGACCATCCCGTGGCCCGCGCCGCGGCCGACGCCGTTGCGCGCGCCACCGGCCGCACGCCGGCGGTCCGGCCGTGGACCTTCGCCACCGATGGCGGGCACACGTGCGGCGAGCACGGGATCCCGACCATCGGCTTCGCGCCCGGCGAAGAGCGGCACGCGCACACGAACCGTGAGCGCCTCGAACTCGACGCCGCGCGTGAGGTCTACGAGGCGTATCCGGGGGTCGTGCGGGCGCTTCAGGCGGTGACGGTGGGATAGGGCTGGGGCTGGGGCTAGGGCTGGGGCTGGGGTGTGCCCGGGAGGGGGTGTGGTGGAGGAATGCCCGGGCAGGGCGGGGAACGGCCGGGAACGGGAGCGGGAACGTTTACGTTTACGGGAACGGCGCCTCTGCGGCGCCGACGCGATCGGGTGCGGGGCGCCCGAAGGAGGCCTCCGTTTCCACGTTTACGGGAACGGGATGGGGGCACCCGGGAACGGGTGCGGGCCACGCACGGCCGCGCACAGCCGATCGCGTACCCGCACGCGCACGGAAGGGGACCGGGCAGGGATGGGAACTGCCGGCATCGGAATCGGCGCCTGCGGGAGCGGGACCGGACGCAGTGGTTTCGCCCCGCACAAGCCGTTATATTCTCATGGTATAGCACACGGGAGACGTAGGGGCGAATGCCGAATCTGAAGCTGGGGATCGTGGGCCTCCCCAATGTGGGGAAGTCCACGCTGTTCAATGCATTGACCGGCGCGGGCGCGGCGGCGGAGAACTATCCGTTCTGCACGGTGGACCCGAACGTCGGCGTGGTGGCGGTCCCGGATCCACGTCTGGACCTGCTCGAAGAGCGCGTCCGCCCGCGGGTGACGACGCCGGCCGTCGTCACGTTCGTCGACATCGCCGGACTCGTGAAGGGGGCCGCCAGCGGAGAGGGGCTCGGCAACCAGTTCCTGGCGAACATCCGGGAGGTGGACGCCATCGTGCAGGTGGTCCGCTGCTTCGAGGACGCGGATGTGAGCCACGTGCTCGGCTCGGTCGACCCGGTGCGGGACCGCGAGATCATCAACCTCGAGCTCGTGCTCGCCGACCTCCAGGTGGCCGAGAAGCGCTTGCAGCGCGCCGAGAAGCCCGCGCGCAGCGGCGACAAGGAGGCGCAGGCGGAAGTGGCGCTGCTGCGCAGACTGATCGCGCTCCTCTCCGATGGCCGTCCGGCACGGCAGCTCGAGCCGGCCGATGAGGAGGAGAGGCGGCTTCTGCGCACCTATCAGCTCCTGACCGCCAAGCGGGAACTGTACGTCGCCAACGTCGCGGAATCGGACCTGCCGGGGGGCGAGAATCGCTTCACGGCGGCGCTGCGCGAGGCGATCGCCGGCGACGGCGCGCCGTCGGAGATCATCCCGCTCTCGGCCCGGATCGAGGCGGAACTGATCGAGCTGGACCCCGCCGAGCGATCCGTCTTCCTGGCCGACCTCGGACTCGCCGAGCCCGGCCTCGACCGCCTGATCCGCGCAGGCTACCGCCTCCTCGACCGGATCAGCTACTTCACGGCAGGCGAGAAGGAGGTGCGCGCCTGGACCATCGGCCGCGGCACCCGCGCCCCTCAGGCCGCCGGCGAGATCCACTCGGACTTCGAACGCGGCTTCATCCGCGCCGAGACGCTCGGCTGGGAGGACTTCCTCGCCGCCGGCTCCGTCAAGGCCGCCCGCGAGCGCGGCCTGGTCCGCAGCGAGGGCAAGGACTACGTGGTCCAGGATGGGGACATCATGCTGTTCCGCTTCAACGTCTGATGCCGCGGCACGGGGTGGACGAAACACGTCGACGCCGGTATATTACCATGCTTTGCTCCCGCCCCGCCACGACCGGCGGGGCCGAACAGACCACGGGAGGGTGCAGTGAGGGAGTACGAGATCGTCTACATCTTCGATTCGACGGCGGCCGAGTCCGCCGTAGAGGAACGCCTCGAACGCTACCACGGCCTGCTGACCGCCGACGGGCGGGGTGAGATCACGGCCGTCGACCACTGGGGACGGCGGCCGCTCGCGTACCCGATCCGCAAGCAGGCCAACGGGACGTACGTCGTCGCGCAGTTCCGGGCGGAGCCGGAAGTGCTGCCGGAGCTGGAACGGCGGCTCAAGCTGGATGAGATCGTGCTCCGTTACCTGGTGGTGTCGTGGGCGGGCGAGCCGACGGCGCCGATGTCGCTCGCGACGCGTGAGCCGAGGGAGGACGGGGACGAAGAGGAGGAAGAGGAGGATTAGCGATGCGTCGACACCAGAAGACGTGCCCGCTCTGCGAGTCGGGGATCCGGCTGGTCAACTACAAGGATGAGAAGACGCTCTCGCGCTTCGTGACGGATCAGGGCAAGATCCTCCCGCGTCGGATGACGGGGATGTGCGCGCGGCATCAGCGGCAGATCGGCACGGCGATCAAGCGCGCGCGCTACCTGGCGCTCATGCCGTTCATCAAGGGGTACTCGGGGTAGCACGTGGCGGAACGGCCCGGGCGGGGATGGGGCGCGGTCGCCGTACTGACGTTGGTGGCGGCGACGCTCTCGCTGTTGGGCCCGTTGCTCCTCGTCCTCGTCCCGCTCGCCCTCCTGTTCATTGCGGTGCCGCCGCGGCGGCCCGGGCTGGCGGCGCTGGGATGCGGCCTGCTCGCGGTCGCGTTGCTCTACGACCGAGGCGCGGACACGCTCTGGTTCGTGTCGCGCGGCTGGGCCCTGGTGGCAGGCGCCTGGTTCGTCATCGCGGTCGTGGCGCTGCCACGGGCGCGCTTCCTGGCGCGGGGACTGGCCGCGGTCGCGGCCACGGCGGCGACCGCGGCGCTCTGCCTGGTCGCGATCCCTGGTGGATGGCCGTACCTCGACTGGCTGGCATCGCAACGGTATCACCGCGCCGCGGCGGAGCTGGCCGCGCGCTGGGGCGCCGCCGCCGCCGCGGAAGGGTGGACGGCGCCCGTCGCGCTGGCCGAGAGCATCCGCGAGGCGGCCGAGCTCCAGATCCTGCTGCACCCGGCGCTGCTCGCGCTGGCTTCACTCGCGGGACTGGGCGTCGCGTGGTGGGGCTTCCGGCGGCTGACAGTGCGGGAGGAGAGGCCGCTCGCGCCGTTCCGCGAGTTCCGTTTCCGCGATGAGCTGGTGTGGGTCCTGATCGGCGGGCTGCTGCTCGTGGTCCTGCCGCTCGGCGATCCCGCGGTGCGGGCGGGTTCGAATCTGCTCGCCTTCATGGGTGCGCTCTACGCGCTGCGTGGCGCTGCGGTCGTCCTCGCCGTGCTCGGGCCGCCCGGCTTCGGGAGCGCGATGCTCGGAATCGTCGCGCTCTTCTTCCTTCCCATGGTCATGGCGGCCAGCGTACTGGTCGGTGTGACCGATACGTGGCTAGACCTTCGGGCGCGTCGGTCGCCGGTGCGCCCCGGCTCCTGATGGAGTGGAACATGAAGAACGTCAAGGTGATCCTCCGTGATGACGTGCCCGCGCTGGGCGAGGCGGGCGAGATCGTCACGGTTCGGCCGGGATACGCGCGCAATTATCTGTTGCCGCGCGGCATCGCGCGCGAGGCGACGGAGGCGAACATCCGGCAGCTCGAAGAGGAGCGGCGCCGCGCGGAAGAGCGTGCCCGTCGCGACTATCTCGAGGCGCGCCGGCGCGCCAAGGCGCTCGCGGACATCTCGCTGACCTTCGAGGCGCGGGCGGGCGAGGAGTCGAAGCTGTTCGGCTCGATCACGACGGCCGACATTGCCGACCGGCTGAACGAGCAGGGTCTGGACTTCGAGGTGGACCGGCGTCAGATCGAGCTGGACGAGCCGATCAAGACGCTGGGCGTCTTCGCCGTCCCGATCCGGTTGCACGCCGATGTCCGGCCGGAGATCAAGGTCTGGGTCATCAAGCAGGGGTGAAGTCGAACGGCGGCCGGCGGACCCGGATCGCGCGTCGGCCGGCCGGCCGCGGGGCGGGGTGCGCCGCCACGACCCGCGAGCGCGGGGCGCGCCGACTCTCGGGGCCACGGCTGCGGTTCCGCCGGGCACGGCAACATCACTGGCCTGGATGATGCACGGCCCGGACACCGGCGCGCGGTGACGCGCCGGACGGAAGCCGGTGGGGAACTTTCCCCCGAGAGGCGTATTATTACCGATTGAGGACCTCATCCTGGAGATCGGATGGCCGGATCTGTCGCCCCTGCATCCCTGGATCTGCCGGTCGAGCTCGCGCACGCCGCCGAACTCGCCCTCGAGCGAAAGGGACGCGACCTCCTGCTCCTCGACCTGAGGCGGATCTCCAGCGCAACGGATTACTTCCTTCTCGTCACCGGGACCTCCGACCTCCACGTCCGCGCGATCGCGGAGCACGTGATCGACGAGCTGAAGGCGGAAGGCGTACGTCCGGGACACGTCGAGGGGTTGCGCGCGGGGCGCTGGGTGCTGATCGACTACATCGACTTCGTCGTCCACGTGTTCCACCCCGCCGCGCGGGATTTCTACCAGCTCGAGCGCCTCTGGGGAGATGCGCCTATGCACCCCCTGGAAGCGTGAAGGAGATCTCATGACTCAGCGCCTCCTGGCCGTCCTGTTCGTCCTCGGCGTGCTGGCCACGCTGGGACCGAGGCAGGCGGACGCACAGTATTTCGGCCGCAACAAGGTGCAGTACCGGTCCTTCGACTTCCAGATCATCCACACCGAGCACTTCGACCTCTATTTCTACGAGCAGGAGCGGGAGGCGGCGCTGGACGTGGCGAAGATGGCCGAGCGGGCGTACGCGCGGCTGTCCCGGCTGCTCCGGCACGAGTTCCAGGAGAAGAAGCCGATCATCCTGTACGCCTCGCACGCGGACTTCCAGCAGACGAACACGATCCGGGATTTCCTGACGGAGAGTACCGGCGCGTTCGCGGAGCCGCTCCGGGGCCGGATCGTCATCCCGCTCACGGGGTCGTACGCGGACTTCGACCACGTCTTCCGGCACGAGCTGGTCCACTCGTTCCAGCACGACATCATGTTCCGGAACGCGGCGATGACGAACGCGAACCCGTTCGCGACCCGGCTGCCGCTCTGGTTCACGGAGGGGATGGCCGAGTACCTGTCGATCGGGCACATCGACCCGATCACCGCCGCGACGGTCCGGGATGCCACGCTCTCCGGCTACATCCGGACCATCGGCGAGATGAACCGCATCGACGACTACTACTCGTACCGCTTCGGCCAGGCGCTGTGGGCGTACGTCGGCTCGCGGTGGGGCGATGAGGTGATCGGCATCATCCTCCAGAAGGCGACGCGCATCGGCATGCTTCGCGCGTTCGATTCCACACTCGGGATGTCGCTCGCCGAGCTGAACCAGGAGTGGCTCGAAACCGTCCGGCGGACGTACCTCCCCCAGGTGGTCGACTTCCAGCGGCCGACGAGCTTCGCGCGCGCCGTCCTCCGCCACGAGAAGCTCGAGGACCCGTCGTACATGGCGCCGGCGATCTCGCCCGACGGCAAGCTCATGGCGGTGTTCAGCGCACGCGATGGCTTCTTCCCGGACCTCTGGCTCGCCGATGCGCAAACGGGGGAGTTCAAGCGCCGGCTGGTCGAGTCGAGCCAGGAGGCGGACTTCGAGTCGCTCCGTTTCCTCAGCTCCGCCGCCTCCTTCTCGCCCGATGGCCGCTACCTCGCGTTCGTCGCCCAGACGGGCGGCCGGGATGCGCTCTACATCTACGACGTCCAGGAGAACGAGCTCGCCAAGAAGCTCGAGTACGAGCTGAACGCCATCATGAACCCGACCTGGTCGCCGGATGGCCGGCGGATCGCGTTCGCGGGGCTGGATGGCGGGTTGAGCGACCTCTTCATCACGGACCTGGACGGCAACCTCCAGCGTCTCACCTCGGACCGCTACGCGGACCTCTTCCCGGCGTGGTCGCCCGATGGCCGCTGGATCGCGTTCAGCACGGACCGCGGCGAGGGCACGGACCTCGGCATGCTGACGTACGCTCCGCTCCGCGTCGCGCTCTTCGATGTCGCGAGCGGTGAGATCCGTGTGCTTCCGGGACAGGAGGCGCGCAACGTCAACCCAGTCTGGTCGCCGGACAGCCGCTCGCTGATCTGGGTCGGCGACCGGACCGGGACCAAGGACCTGTATCTCTTCGACCGAAACACGCGAACGCTGTCGTCCATCACGCACGTCCTCTCGGGCATTGTCGGCCTGAGCGCCACGGATATGGCGCCGGTCCTCTCGTGGGCCCGCGACGAGGGAACGCTTCTCTTCGCCTACTTCGAGGCCGCGGGCCAGAGCATCTTCGCGGTCGACGATCCGCTCCGACTCCCGCGCACGCCGGTTTCCGAGTTGCCGGGGCAGGCGCAGCCGCTTCCGATCATCGCGCAGAACGAGCCCGCGCGTGAGCCGGCCGCCGCGCCGGCGGCCGATGGCGTGCCGGGCTCGGATGGCGCGGACTCGGCGGTCACCGCCGCGACGGGTTCCGATGGCGCGGCACCGGGTTCGGACGGCGTGGAGCCGGGCACGGCCGACTCCGTGGTGGTCGCTTCGGATACGGCGGCCGCTGAGCCCGGCATCACGGTCACGGCGGGATCCTCGTTCTACCGCCATGGCGGCGCGTTCCGTCCGAGCAACGAGATCCCCGAGGGCGTCGAGGCGCCCGAGCCGATCTCCGTCATGGCCCTGCTCGACAGCACGGAGTACGTGCTCCCCGACACCAGTGACTTCGATATCACGGACTACAACGTGAAGTTCGCGCCCGACATGATCGGGCGGCCCACGATCGGGGCGCAGGTCGGTGGCTACTACGGCAACGGCGTCTACGGCGGCAGCTTCATCTCGCTCTCGGACATGCTCGGCAACCACAACATCCTGGTCGCCGGCAGCATCAACGGCTCGTTCTCGGATGCCGCCTTCTTCGGCGGCTACAACTTCCTCAAGACGAGGGCGAACTACGGCATCTCGCTGATGCAGCAGCCGCTGTACCGGTACGGGGGACCGTGTTGTGCCGTCCCCGTGGTGATCGACGGGCAGCCGAGCATTGTGGACGCTCTCCAGTTCCAGCGGGACCTGATCCGCGTCGCGCAGGGCGTGGTCAGCTACCCGTTCAGCACCTTCCAGCGTCTCGAGTTCGGGGCCAGCGGCGTGATGATGCAGCGCGACTACATTCTGCGCGGCGTGAACCTGACCCGCGGCCGGGGGCTGGACTACACGGAGCGCCTGTGGAGTGCGAAGTACATCGAGCCGTCGCTGGCGCTGGTCTTCGACAATTCGTATTTCGGCTGGACGGGCCCGATCGTCGGCCGCCGTTACCGGTTCCAGGTCTCGCGGTCGCTGGGCGATCTCTCCTTCACCGAAGGGTTGGTCGACTTCCGGAACTACCTCAACATCGGCCGGAAGCTGGTCTTCGCCACGCGCCTGCTCAGTCGCATGCGCCTCGGCGGCAACTCGGACGTCTTCCAGCAGTTCTGGGGCGGCCCGTATTTCCTGCGCGGCTACGGCGGTGACTCATTCGACCCGAACGGCGCGGAGTGCGACCCGACGTACGGCAACGGCCAGGTCTCGGTCGCTCCCTGTCCGGCGGCCACGCAGCTCCTGGGCTCGAACGTCGCCATGATGAACGCGGAGCTGCGGTTCCCGATCATCACCGAGCTCCAGATCGGGTTCCTCGGCAACTTCCCGCCCGTGGACGCCGTGGCCTTCTTCGATGGCGGGCTGGCGTGGAGCAACAGCGCGTGCCTGACGAATACGATCGACGACGTGCGCGACCCGTTCGCGGAATGTCAGGGCGAGACGCGGGATATCCACCTGGTCTGGGACCGCAAGCCGGGCCAGGATCCGTTCCTCTTCCGCGAGCCGCTCTTCAGCTACGGCGTGGGCCTGCGGATCAACGTGTTCTACACGGTGCTGCGGCTCGACTACGCGTTCCCGCTCAACCGGCCGGACCGGCACGGCAAGTTCTCGCTCTCGTTCGGGCCGTCGTTCTGAGGTCGCCCGGTCACCTCTGCCCGCCCCATCCGCGGCGGGCAGAGGTGACCGGAGTGCCGGCGCCGCCGAGGCCCGAACGGCCGACTCCGAACCGGGCGCCGATTCGGGGCCGACGTTCATCGGCACGCCCCCGCCCCTGGCGGGGTCTTTTGCTTCGGCCCGTGCGCATGTATCATTAGCGAATGAATCCGCATGCGCCGCACCGGTGCATCCCGTTCGGAGATCTCTGAGCACGCCCGAGGAATGAGTACGCCCGTATCGCCGACCACGATGTCGTTCGATCCGGATGCCGGGACGTTCCCGTCCGCATTGGAGGCGCTGTTTGCGCGTCCGGCGGCGACGGTGCCCGCCATGCTCTTGGTGGCGGGCGCGTCGGCACGGGAGTCCGGGTGGGCGGATCGTGCGGCCATCGCTCTGGCCACGGGGTGGGCGGAGCGCCGCGGCGACATCGTGCTCGCGGACCTCGCGGTGGATGCGCCTACGCTGCACGCGTCGCTCGGCGAGGAGAACGCCGAGGGGCTCACGGACGTCTTCGAATTCGGGCTCTCGCTGAGCCGCGTCGCCCGGACCGTGCCAGGGCGCGGGTTCCGCTTCGTGCCGGCGGGTCCGTACGTCGCGGATGCGGAAGCGCTCATCGCGAACGCGCGCTGGCAGCGGATCGTCGCCCGTTTCGCCGAGGATCAGGCCACACTGCTCGTCTTCGTGCACGCCGGCGCCCCGGGGCTCGACCTGCTCGCGCGGCGCATCGGAAAGGCGATCGTGCTCGCCGGAGCGAAGGAGGCGGAGCCCATCGTCACCTCGCTGGACGCGGCGTGCTCGATCGCTCTGGTCCTGCACCCGCCGGGTGAGCCCGCCGGGATCGACGAGCCGGAGGAGGGCAGCGGCGCCCGGATCGTGCGGCGAGCGGACGAGAACGCCCCCGCGCCGCTTCCGGTCGACCCGGTCTCCGCGGACCCCGTTCCGGAGGACATCGAGCTGATGGAGCCGGGCTTCATCATGCGCGCGCCGCCGCGCCGCCGTCGCGTCTCGCCGGTGCTCTGGGTCCTCCTCGTGCTCGCGCTGGGGCTCGGCGGCTGGTTCGCCGGACGCCGGTACCTCGATCCGGTCATGAACGCATTGGGCGCGGCGGATGCGGAGACCGCACCCGCCGCCGCCGCTACGGCGCCCGCCGAACCCACGCCCACGGAGCCGCCCCAGCCCGTCGAGGCGCCGATCCCCTATTCCGTGGCCATCGAGGCGCACGCCGACTACGCCATCGCGCAGGAGCGGGTGGCCGCGCTCCGCGAGGCCGAGCCGTCCATCGGCTTCTATCTCGCGCCCATCGTCGTCAACGGCGCCGTCTACTACCGCGTCCTGGCCGGTCCGACGGTGGACAGTGCCTCGGCCGCCGCGCTGATGCGCCACCTCGTGGACCGCGGCCACAAGACCGGGATCGCGGACTGGGACCTGCGGCCGACGATCTGGGCGTACAAGCTGGGCGATTTCGAGACGCCCGAGGCCGCCGCGGCGCGCGCCGAGACGCTGCGGCGGGAAGGGGTCCCCACCTACACGGTCGAGGTTCCGTACACGTACGGTCCACCGCGGTACCGGCTCTACGCGGGCGCATACGAGAATCCCGCCCAGGCCGAGGTCATGGCCCGGCTCCTGAGCAGTGCGGGCGCGACGGCGCAGTTGGTGCGCCGAACCGGTCGCCCGGGCGCATGAAGCTCCTGCGTCTCACACTCCACGGTTTCAAGTCCTTCGCCGATCGCACGGAGTTGCGGTTCCACGAAGGGATCACCGCGGTCGTCGGTCCGAACGGCTGTGGCAAGTCGAACATCAGCGATGCGATCCGCTGGGCGCTGGGAGAGCAGCGCCCGTCCGCCATCCGCGGCGCGAAGATGGAAGAGGCGATCTTCCAGGGGACGGCGGAGCGGCGCGGTGTGAGTCGTGCGGAAGTGGCGCTCGTCTTCTCGAACGAGGAGGGGCGGCTCTCGGTGCCGTACGACGAGATCGAGATCCGGCGCACGATCTTCCGGGAAGGCGGCAGCGAATACCAGCTCAACCGTACGCCGTGCCGGCTGCGCGACATCCTGGACCTTTGCCGGGACACGGGGCTCGGGGCCGCGGCGTACGCGGTGATCGAGCAGCGTATGGTGGACGCGATCCTCTCGGATCGGGCGGACGAGCGGCGACAGCTCTTCGAGGAGGCGGCGGGCGTCGGGCGCTACAAGGACCGGCGCAGGGCGGCGCAGCGGCGACTCGAGAGTTCGGAAGCCGACCTGGCGCGGCTCGAGGACCTGATCTCCGAAGTCGAGTCGAAGGTCCGCGGCCTGGCGCGCCAGCGGCGGCGCGCGCAGCGCTACGAGGAGATGCGGGCGCGGCGGCTGGCGCTCGAAGTGACGCTGGCCGCAATGGAGATCGAGGCGCTTCGCCGGGATCTGGATGCGACGACGGCGCGGCTCGATACCCTCGAACGGGACGAGCCCGGCGCGCGGGCGGAGCTGAGCGCCGCTGAGACGGAGCTCGAGCGACGTCGTCTCGAGGCCGCGGAGGCGGCACGGACGCGCAACGCGACGGCGGCGCGCCTCGAGGACGTGGGCCGCCGGATCGCCGAGCGCGACCGCGAGCTGGCCGTGGCCGAGGAGCGGCGTGCACACGCCGAGCGGCGCCTGGCGCAGATGACCATTGAGCGTGAGGAACTGCGTTCGCGCGTGGCCACGCTCGAGACGGAATCGACGACGCTCGAAACCGAGCGGGAGGCGGAGCGGGCGCGGGTCGAGGCGCTGGCCGGCCGGCTGGACGAGGTGCGCGCGCGGGTGCAGGCGCTGAGGGACGAGGTCGCGGCGGCGCGGCGGGAGGAGGAGCAGGCACGGCGGCGGGAGTCGGAGCTGGTTCGCGGAGTGGGCGCGGCGGAGGCGGCGGCGGCGACCGCGGCGGCGCGCGCGGCCGAGCACGACGCGCGGTTGCGACGACTGGAAGGCGAGCGCGAGGAGATCCGTGCCGCGCTGGAGCCGCTGGATGCGCAGAACGAACGCTTCGCGGAGCGGTCCCGGGCGTTGTCGGCCGAGCACGCCGAGGTCGCGGCCGCACGCGCGGCGTGCGCGGAGCGGCTCGATGTCCGCCGCGCCGAGGAAGCCGACGCGCGCCGCGCCTACGATGCGGCGGCGGACCGTGCGACGCTCCTGGCAGGGCAGGTCGCGGCGCTCGAAGCGCTCGAACGCGCGCACGATGGGTTCCGCCCGGTCGTCGCGGCGGCGCTCGACGCGCGCGACCGCGTGGACGGCCTCCTCGGCCCGCTCGCCGATTTCCTCGACCTGCCGCCCGAGCGAGCCGCACACGTCGAGTCGGCGCTCGGCTCGCTGCTGCAACTCCTGGTGGTCCGGGATGCCGCCGCGGCCGCCGAGGTCGTTGCATGGCTCGAGCGCGAGGCGCCGGAAGAAGGCGTCCTCGCACTGCTCCCGGAATCGCTGCTGTCGCGTCTGATCGAGATCCTCGATGCGGTCCGGTTCGCCGGCGATGCGCCGCGCGATGCCGTCCTGCTGGGCCGGCGCGAGCGGCTGGCGGCGCTGCGGGAGGAGGCCGCACGGGCGGCCCGGGAGCGTGATGCCGCCGCAGCGACCCGGGCGGCGGCCGCCGAGCGCATCGCCGCCGCCGAGGCGGAGCTGCGCGACCGGGACGCGGCCGTGCAGTCGCTCGAGGCGGAGCTGCGCCGCGTCGACGCGGATGAGGCCGCGTGGCGCGAGCGGCGCGGACGGTTGCAGCGCTCGCTCGACGCGCTGGACCAACAGCACGCCGAGTCCGTCGCCGCCGGCGATGCCGCCCGGGCCGAGATCGCCGCGGCCCACGAGGAGCGCGCGCGGCTCGAGGCCGCGCTCGCGGAGCATCGCGCAGCCTGGCAGTCCCGCACCGAGGCGATCCCCGAGCGCGAGGCGGCGCTCGAAGCCGCCCGCGAAGAGGAGGCCGAACTGCGCGTGACGCACGCCCGCGCGGAGGCCGCGCTCGCGGAAGTCGAGCGACGGCTCGCCGCGGCCCGCAGTGGAATCGAGAATGCGCGCCAACGCACGGCGGCGCTCGATCGGGAGGAGATCGAGCACCGGAAGACGCTCGAGCAGATCGCCGGCGTCCGCGCCGACGCGGGCGCCCAGCTCGAAGATCTCTTCCGGGAACGCGAAACGTTGACCGCCGAGCTGCGCACGCTGGATGAACGCCTCTCCGGCGCTGAGGGCGAGATGGAATCGCTGGAAGCGCGTGTCCGAACGCTGCGTCGCGCGGCCGAGGAGCGCGCGGAGGAGCGGCATCGACTGGAACTGCTGCGCGCGGAAGGCGTGGCCGGCGAGCGGAGCATTCGGGAACGCCTCGAGGCCGAATGGGGCCGCCCGTTCGAGCAACTCGTGGCGTCGGCCGAGCCGATCGACGGCACGCCGGATGCGCTGCGCGCGGAACTCCAGGCGCTGGCCGCGGACATCGAGCGACTCGGGCCGATCAACATGCTCGCCATCGAGGAGCACGAGGAGGAGCGGCGCCGCTTCGAGTTCCTCACCAGCCAGCGGGACGACCTGCTCCGCGCCCGCGACGATCTCCGGACGGCAATCCGGCAGATCAACCGGACGGCGCGCGCGCTCTTCCTCGAAACCTTCGAACAGGTGCGCGTGAACTTCCAGCGCACGTTCGGGACGCTCTTCGAGGGTGGCGTCTGCGACGTCTGGCTCGCCGACCCCGATGATCCGCTCGAGTCCGGTATCGAAATCTCCGCCGCGCCGAAGGGGAAGCGGACCCAGCAGATCAATCTGCTGAGCGGCGGCGAGCGCGCGCTCACGTCGCTCGCGCTCCTCTTCGCCATCTACCTCGTCAAGCCCAGCCCGTTCTGTGTGCTGGACGAGGTCGATGCGCCGCTCGACGAGGCCAACATCGGCCGCTTCGTCGCGATGCTCCAGGAGTTCAAGGCGGAGACGCAGTTCATCGTGATCACGCACAACCCGCGAACCATGGAGGCCGCGGACTGGATCTACGGCGTGACCATGGAAGACGCGGGCGTCAGCACCATCGTGGGCGTGCAACTCGATGAGGTGCTCGTCGGTACGGGAAACGGCGGGATCAAGGGGAGGAGGCCGTGAGACTGATCATCGCGGGTTCCGGCACCGCCGTCCCCGATCCCGAGCGGGCCTGCGCGGCGTACGCCGTCCAGACCACCGGCCACTGGCTCCTGCTGGACTGCGGGCCCGGAGCACTCCAGCACCTCACCCGGTTCGGCGTGCCGTGGGGTGAGTTCCGCTACGTCGCGCTCACCCACTTCCACACCGACCACATCGGCGCGTTGCCGTTCCTGTTCTTCGCCCTCGAGCATGGACTGCCCGAGCCCCGAACCCTGCCGCTCACGATCATCGGGCCGCCGGGCACGAGCGCCCTGCTCGACCGCATGGCCGATGCCTTCGGCGAATCGCTCCGCGACCCCGGCTTCCCGGTCGACCGGCGCGAACTCGCGAGCGGCGACGTCCTGACGCTCGAAGACGGGACCCGGCTCGGCGCCTGCGCCACGCCCCACACGGGCGCGTCGATCGCCTACCGGATCGATGCGCCCGAGGGCGCCCTGGGGTACACCGGTGACACGGGCGAGAGCGACGCACTCGGCGCCTTCTTCGAGGGCGTCGACATCCTCCTCGCCGAATGCTCGCTCCCCGACGACCTGGCCATTGATCCGCACCTCACGCCGACCCGCGTGGCCGCGCTCGCCCGCCGCGCACGGCCCGAACGGCTCCTGCTCACCCACATCTACCCGCAACTCGATCCGGCGCGCATCCCCAACCTGATCCGCGCCGCCGGCTGGCCGGGTTATGCGAGACCCGTCCGCGACGGAATGCGCTTCGACATCGGGACGGAGCCGAAGCCCTACTCGCAGTCCGGTTGAGTGGCGCACGTCCGCCGGATTCCCCGGAACCGGCAGCGGGAACGTCGACGCGAACGGGGGCGGCGCATCGGCCGCCCCCGTTCGTGTGCACGTCCGATCCCGACAGCTCCGGCCCGCTGTCGAGCCATTCGAACTCGATCCCGTCCTCCACCCGCCCGCGTCGGAGCCGTGCAGGAAACGACCGCGCGCAGGGCGTTCTGCTCAGAACCGGTACGTCAGCCGCAACATCGTCAGCCGCCCGATCTCCGGCACCCCGACGAAGCTCCGGTACGGCTCGTCGAAGAGGTTCTTGATCCCGAGCTGCACCTCGCCCCCCTGCATGAACGGGAGCTCGTACCCGAGCGTCAGGTCGAAAAGCGTGGCGGCCTCCACGCACGGCGTGGCAGCCGCAGCCTCGGCCTCCGGCAGGATGCACGCGGTACCCACGTAATCCGCGGAGTTCGCCGGGAACTCGCCCGTGTGCCGCAGCCGCAGCTCGCCGCGGAACCCGCGCTCCGCGTTGTTGTAGCCGAGCGATGCCGTCCCCTTGAACTTGGGCGCGTTCAGCGCAATCGGCTGGTCGACACGTCCCAGGATCGGCGCTTCGAGATAGTCATCGCTGATGAACGACGCGCTCGCGCCCACGCTCCACATGTCGTCGATCAGGAACGTCCCCGCGAAGTCCGCGCCCCACAGGTCGATGTCACCGAAATTGATGTACGTCGCCAGGATGTCGGCGCCCGCCGCGTCGACCTGCTCGGATGAGACAACGGCGAGCGGGATCTGGGCCATCGCCCCCACGAGCGCCTGCGCCTGCGTCGACGGAATGCCGGCCGCGAGGAGACGCGGCGTCAGGTACGCGCCGAGATCCTCGCCGTCCAGCATCAGCAGGGGCGTGACGGGGACGAGCGGCGAGACGAAGTCCTTGTACTGCGAGTACCAGGCATCGGCCGAGATCATGAGCCGGTCGCCGAAGAGGCCGCTGTAGCCGACCTCGTAGGTGGACGTGACCGATTCCTGGATGGGCGGGACGTCCGGGATCGTGGTGGCATCGAGCGGAGTCGTGGTCCCTGTCAGGGGGTTGAAGACGTTGATCCCGACGTCGGCATCGGCCGGCTGGATGGCGAGCAGTGCCTGGGCCTGTGCGGCGTCGATGAACCCCTGTTCGCGGAGGAGGCCGACGGCGAGTTGGTAGAGCGTGCTGCTGCGGGCCTCGAGCAGGGTGGACGGCGCGCCGAGGCCTGCGAACGGGCTGAACGGCGAGCGCATCCCGGTCAGTGCGCCGTCCTGCATGAACTGGAAGCCGTCGCTGCCGGTGCCCTGCCCGCGTGTCAGGTACCCGAGCGTCTCGAGCTGGCGGGCGAGGCCGCCGCTCTTGTCGAGCGAGAGGTTGATCGCCGTCGGGGTCGAGAACGCGCGATTGTAGGTGAGCCGCACGTTGTGGTTCTCGCGCGGCTTGTAGACGATGCCGGCGCGCGGCGAGAACACCGGATCGTCGAGCTCGGAGTGCGTGTCGATGCGGCCGGCGAGCAGGAGGTCGAACTTCGGGCTCAGCGCGGTCTCGGACTGGAGGTACGCGCCGAATTCCGTGTAGTTGTCATCGTCCTCGTTGATGCCGTAGATCGTTCCTTCGCTCTCCGGCATGGTGCGGATGAAGTCGAGGCCGTAGGTGAAGCTCTGGCGCTCGTTCGCGTCGAACCCGTGCTGGATCTGTGCGGCGAAGACCTTCGAATGGTCGATGACCGCCTCGCCGTCCTTGAGCGTGAAGCTGTCGCCGGCGTCGCTGGTGTTCAGGTAGACCTGTGCGAAGAGGCGGTGGTAGTTCGCGCGGAGCTGGTAGTAGTCGTACGTCCAGCCTCGGGCCTGCGCGGCGCCCAGCCCCGTCAGCTCGATCGAGTTGACCGCCTTCGACCGGCCGACCGAGAGGACCGTGGTCAGGTCCGGCGTGATCCGCCAGTCCGCGCGGGCTTCGAGCGACCACGCTTCGGTTTCGTAGTCGCGATTGCCGAGACGGGCGATCCGGCGCTCGATCACGCTCGGATCGATCCCCTGGAGCGTCCAGGCCCGCCGGAGGAACGTGGGATCCTCCTTGGCGGCCAGCTCTGCCGGATCCACGTAAACCCACTCGTAGCCGCGCGTGACTTCGCCCGAGACCTTGACGCCGAGGTTCTGCGTGATGAGCTGCGAACTCCGGAACTGCGTCTGCATGAAATCGATCGGGTGGTCGTTCGTCTCGCCATCCCCCGTGCTGCGCGGGCCGCCGGCGATCGAGATCATGTTCCCCTGATAGTCGAGCGGCGATTTCGTGATGACGTGGACCACGCCGTGCGCGGTGTTGGGGCCGTACAGCGCCGAGCCCGGTCCGAGGACGACCTCGATCCGGTCGACATCCTCGTCGATCGACGGGATGAAGTGCATCAGGTTGACGTGCAGCCCCGGCACGCGCGCCACCCGGTAATCCGCGAGCATGTGCAGCGCGCCCGAGAAGATGTTGTTGAAGCCGCGCAGCACGATGTTCCCGCCCCGCAGTCCGTACGTGATGATGTCCACGCCGGGTGCGGAGCGCAGGTGGTCGAGCGGCGTCAACGTGGGTCGCTGCTCGATCGCCTGGCTGTTGACCACGGCCACGGTCGCCGGCGCGTCCAGCGCCTTCTCCTCGCGCTTCGAGGCCGACACGACGAGCGGGTTCAATTGGAGCGCCGCCGCCGTCAGGGTGAAGGCCTGGAGGCTGGTCTGCCCGGCAACGACACGAACGCCCTCGATCCGCTGGGTCTCGTAGCCGACGAGGGTGATGACGATCGTGTAGGCGCCGGCATCGAGCCCGGTGAGGCGATACTGGCCGTTCTGATCCGAGAACGCGCTCGCGGCCACGCGGTCATTGCCGGCGACCGCCTCGAGCCGGGCGCCCACCAGCGGTGCACCGGACTCGGCATCGGTGACCCGGCCCATGATCTGGCCGCTCTGCGCCAGGGCCGATGGCGCGAGCAGCAGCGTCAGGAAGAACGCGGCGGGGAGACATTTCCGTACATGGACGTGCATGGGGCTCACCTCGCGAGCATTGGGTGCGATACGACGCGCCGACGGCGATCGGGTTCCCCGGAACGGGCGTGAGGCCGGGCGCACTTGCATGGAACCGGGAGACCTGCGGGTCGGGAGAGCAACCTGCCTGCCCCGCCGGAGCCTTCGTCGGGACGAACCGACCGACTCCCCAGGCGGGGCGTGTACGGCCTCAAGTATAGGATGCGGGAGCGCGGAGCGTCAAGCGAAGTCCCGGCGTACTCCCGCATTCGCGCCGGTCGGGGCAGTCCGGTGCTCACCGGTGCACCGGCCCGCGCGGGCCGCGCCGCTGCGGGTCCGCCGGGGCAGACGAGTGGGTCGGAGCGGACCGCGCAGGCATGCCCCGCGTTGGAGTGTGCGTCCGGGGACCCGCCCCGGCGGGCGGCGTACGTCCACGGGATTTGACGCCCGCCGGCGCTGGACGCATACTTTCGCCGCCCGCGGACGCGGGTCGGGCCCTGGCGCGGCAGCCCACCGGGGCGCGAACCGGATCCAGCAGTCTGACGACCGGAGAGCGAGAGAGGTGCGATCCTCCTGGGAGGTGACGGGAAACCATTACCTGGCCTTCCCGTGCGTCTCACGCACGGACGGCGGGATCCACTGCTTGAACGTGCTGCACCGCGGGGCGCTGGGGCTGCTCGAGTGGAGCGGCGCCCGGGCGCCCGAGCCGGGAACGACCGAGCCGCTGCTGGCGCCCGAGGTCCGCGTGGACGGCAGGCGCGCCGTGCCGGCCGAGCTGTCGTGGGAGCGCATCGACCACTGGATCCCGCGTTTCCACGCCGTGTTGGAAGGGGACCTCGACCTGAAGGGAACGCTCTTCGCCCCCGGCGGCGGGCGCGATCTCGTGGCCGGCGCCGTCTACCGGCTCGAGGTGGGCAATCGCGGCCGCGTCGAACGCGAAGTCGAGGTCGCGCTCGGCGGCACGTGGCGCTGGTCGCTCCGCCACGTGATGACGGCGCGCGCGATCGATGGCCTGAACCGCGTCGCGACCGCGCGCGAGTCGCCCGCACTGATCCTCGAACTGCCTGGCGCGCTCTCACCCGCCGCGCTCGTGATCCTGGCCGGGCACGACGACGCGCGCTGCGCCGTGGCCGCCGGGGAAGGGGAGTGGAGCGAACCGGCCCGCGGCGCGGAAGCGGAATTCACCGCCGCCAACGGCGAGCCGCTGCGGATCCGGATCGCGAGGACGATCCGCGTGCCGGCCGGCCGCCGGGTCTCCGTCGACTTCTACCTCGCCGCGGCGGTCGAGCGTGATGGCGCGCTCGCGCGGGCAGCGACGCTGCGCCGTGCCGGCGCGGAAAGCCTGCTCCGCGCCACGCGCCTGAACCTCGCGCAGATGGCGCGGCGCGCGCGCGAGCCGGCGCTCGGGACGCTTCTCAACCGCAACCTGATCTTCAACGCGTTCTTCTCCGTCGGGCGCGCACTCGACGACGACCGCCTCTACCCCGTCGTCTCGCGTTCACCACTCTGCCCGGAATGCGCCGTGTTCCGCGAGCGCGATGCCCTCCTCTGGAGCCTCCCGGCGCTGCTCCTGGCCGATGAGACGCTCGCGCGCGAAGTGCTGCTGCGGGCGTACGAACAGTTCTCGCACCACCCCGGCGCGGCCGCGCACTACATCGACGGCGGCGTGGTCTCGCCGGCGTTCGCGCTCGACCAGTACTGCGCCTACGTGCTCGCGCTCGATGGCTACGTCCGCGCCACCGGCGACGAGACCATCCTCGACGAGCCGATCGTCGGCGAGGTCCTGCGGGACCTGGACGACTGGCTCGTCGACCGCCTGCACCCCGAGATCCTCCTGGCCGCCACCGAGCTGCTTCCATCCGGTGATCCGGCGCTGCACCCGTACGTGACCTACGACAACGTTCTGGTCTGGGCGTTCTGCGATGCGCTCGACCGCGTCTGGCGCGGAGCGCAGGATCCGCGGTTCGCCCGGAACGCGGAGCCGGTGGCGGCCGCCATCTGGCGCTACTGCACCGCTGAGGTGGACGGATTGCGCGTCCTCGCCTGGTCGACCGATCTCGAGGGCGCAGCCGCCATCTACGACGATCCGCACGGCAGCCTCATGCTCCTCCCCCACCTCGGGTTCTGCGACGTGGAGGATCCGATCTGGGCGAACACGGCGGAACTGCTCCACTCGGCGCGCTACCCGCTCCGACTGAGCGGCCGCCGCTATCCGGGCCAGGCCTCGCGCGTGCGCCCCGATGAGCCCAGTCTGGCCGCGCTCTGCTTCGAGCTCCTCGGCCCCCGGCGCGACGAGGCGCTCGACGTGCTGCGCCGGCTGACGCTCGACGGCGACGTTGCATCGACCACCTACGACGCCGACACGGGCGCCACCGCGAGCGGCCCTCACCACGCCGCGATCGCCGGGCTCCTCGCCTGGACGCTCCAGCAGGCGACCGGTTGGTGAACGCCCCGCCACCGCACGGCCGCCGGCGCGCACTCCGCCGGACGCGATGGCGCGGCGTGGACCTTGCACGGCACGGCGCCGGTCGCTCGATGGGAGGAGAGATGCCCGAGCCGCTCAGGGTCTCGGTCCGCTACGCCGACGCGACGTACCAGGCAGCGGTCCACCCGGAGGAACGCGCCGACCAGCTCCTGCTCCGGAGTCTGCACCACTTCGGCATCGATCCCGCCGAGAAGCGCGAGTGGCGCCTGATCTTCGAGTCCACGGAGCGCCCGGCGCACGGCATCTACCTGGATCGGCCCATCGGCGATCAGGTCGAGGAGGGCGCCTCGCTGGTCCTCGAACGGGACACGGCCGGCAACCGCCGCATCTCGACCGGGAGCTACTGACCCCGTGAGGATCCTCTTCGCCACGTCCGAGGCGGTCCCCTACTGGAAGACAGGTGGGCTCGCCGACGTCGCGCGCGCCCTGCCCGATGCTCTCGCCGCCCGCGGCCACGACGTCCTGATCGTCCACCCGTTCTACCGCGCACTGCGGCGCCGGACCCTCCCCGTCGAGGTCGTCGGCGTCGCCCGGCTGCCCTGGCCCGGCGGTGACCTGCCCGTGCGGTACCTCGAACACCGGCCGCCGGACGGAGCGCCCACACTCTTCGTCGATCAGCCGCACTTCTTCGACGTCCTCGACCCGTACGGCCCCACCCGCTTCGACCGCGTCGCCGCGGGCCGGCGGTTCGCACTCTTCTGCCGCGCCATCGTCGAGCGCGCCCGTGCCCTCGGCGCCGACATCGTCCACCTCAACGACTGGCCCACGGGGCTGGTCCCCGTCTACGCACAGCAGGACGGCGTGCCCGTCGCGACGGTGTTCGCGATCCACAACCTTGCGTACCAGGGCAATTTCCCGCCCTCGCTCCTGCCCGAGGTGGGGATCCGGCCGGATTTCTACCGCATCGACCATGGCGTCGAGTTCTACGGCACGGCCTCGTTCCTCAAGGCCGGTCTCGCGCTCGCGGACCGGCTCGTGACCGTCTCGCCCACGTACGCACGCGAGATCCAGACGCCCGAGCTCGGCGCCGGCTTCGATGGCCTCCTCCGCCACCGGCGCCACGAACTGACCGGAATCCTCAACGGGCTCGATGTGCGCCGCTGGGACCCTGCCACGGATCGCGCGATCGAGGCGCGCTACGACGCGGATCACCTCGAACGGAAGGAGCGGAACCGCGAGGCGCTGATCGATGAGTTCGGCCTGGACCCCCGCGGCCCGGTCCTCGGCATGGTCGCCCGCCTCGTCCACCAGAAGGGGATCGACCTCGTGCTCGATGCGCTCCCCGCGCTCCTCCGCCGCGGCGCCCGCCTCGTCATCCTCGGCGGAGGCGAGCCGGCCTACGAGGACGCACTCGCCCGCGCCGCCTCCGAGCACGCCACCCGCATCGCCGCCTGCTTCCGATTCGACGACGACCTCGCGCGCCGCATCTACGCCGGCGCAGACCTCTTCCTCATGCCATCACTCTACGAACCCTGCGGCCTCGGTCAGATGATCGCGCAACGCTACGGCACGCCGCCCGTCGTCCGCCACACCGGCGGCCTCGTGGACACCGTCCGCAACGGCATCACCGGCTTCGCCTTCCGGCCGCCCACTCCACGAGCCCTCACCGCCGCGGTATCACGCGCCATGGCCGCCTGGCGCGCCCCCGGCTGGGATTCGCTCCGCCGCCGCTGCATGCGCATCGATTGGTCCTGGGACCACGCGGCCGCCCTCTACGAACAACTCTACACCGCCGTCCTCGCCACCGCCGGCGGTTGACCCGGAGCGCCGGTCTTGCTAGAATTCATAAAGACAGCGCGGGAATAGCTCAGTTGGTAGAGCGTCTGCTTGCCATGCAGAAGGTCGCCGGTTCGAGTCCGGTTTCCCGCTCTTCGACCCCGGCGCCCGGGCCCGGCGTGCGGACCCGGTCCGCCCCGTCGTCGCGCTCCGCGGACACACCGGGACACGGCCCCGTAGCCAAGTGGTAAGGCGGAGGTCTGCAAAACCTCTATTCGGCGGTTCGAATCCGCCCGGGGCCTCTCCTTCCTCCCCCGCAAATCCCCGCAATCATGGCACATTGCATGCTCCGGTAATGGTTGAGGTGGGATAGGATAACCTCAAGATCAGACGGAGGTTGCCATGCGTGACGTGATGGAGATGGTTCCGAAGGCGGGGAGCAGCAGCTTCTGGTACAACCTGTGCTTCGCGACCATCGGGCTCTCGGCGGCCGCCTACATGATGGGGCGCAAGCACCTCGCGCTGTTCGTGGGCCTTTGGCCTCCGACCTTCGCGGCTCTCGGCAACCGGGCCGAGGTGAACGAGGAGATCATCAACCTGGCCTCCGGGCAGCCGATCCAGCGTCTCGGCGGCGGCGAGGTGATGCCGCTCGCGGAGCAGCCGTTTCGGGCGCAGGGTGCCACGCGTCCGCGGGCCGCGTAACGCCGTGAGCCGGACGGGTGGCCGGGAAGCCCGGCGTTGAGAGTACCGGCGTCCCGCGCAGGTTGCGCGACCCTGGGCGGGGCGCCTCGGCCGTGCCGGTGCCACGGACCCGCGACGCGATCGAGACGGGGTTCCGGCGCAGCCGGGAGCGGATGATGCACAGGGAAGATCGAGATGCCCGGATCCTGACCCGGGAAGACATCGGGTACGGCCCTGGCCGCCCCTACGAATACGACGTCGGGCCCGCGATGGAGCGGCCGCGTGAGCGGCGCGCCCGGGCGGCCCGACGTCGCCGCGGACCGGCGCCGCGACCCCCTGGCGAGGGTCCGTACTTCGAGCGGCTGCGGCGCCGCCGGCCCGATCACTGGATCAAGGCGGAAGTGGAAGAGATCCTGTTCCGCGACACCTGGATCGATGCCGACCGCATCACCGTGGACGTGCATGACGGCGTGGTCACGCTCATCGGGATGCTCCCGCGAGCGCGCGAGGTCCGCGCGGCCCTCCGCGACGCCCGCCGCGCGGCCGGCGTGACCGGCGTACGCAACCGGCTCGAGATCGAGCCTTGACGCCAACGCCGAAAGCGGGCATTCTCGGCGCATGGGAAAGCGGGAACGCCACGCCGCGATTCTCGATCTGGTGCACGGCCACCGGATCGCGAGCCAGGAGCACCTCCGGGAACTGCTGGCCGAACGCGGCTTCGATGTCACCCAGGCCACGCTCTCGCGTGACATCCGCGAACTGCGGCTCGTCAAGGTCCCCGACGCCGAGGGCGGCACGCACTACACGCTCCCCCCCGATGCCTGGGAACTGACGCCGCAGCTCACACGGTTGCTCCCCGCGCTCTTCGTCAGCGCCGAGGGAGTCGGGAACCTGCTGGTCATCAAGACGCTCACCGGCAGCGCACAGCCGATCGCGAGCGCCATCGACTGGGAGGAATGGCCGGAGGTCCTCGGCACCGTCGCGGGCGATGACACGATCCTCCTCATCCTCCGCGACGCCGCGCACCTCCCCGTCATCCTGCGCCGGATCCGTGACCTCGCCGGCGTCGCCGACGAGGGCTGAGGATCCCCACCTGCGCTCCGCGGGCACCGCCGGAACGTCGCTTGCAACAACAGTTTCCACGAACGGGGCGCACCGGCTCGCGGCCGGAGCCCACCGCTGTCCACATTCCCGCCGCAAGCGCTGTCGAGGGTATGAGCAGATCGCCGGAAACGCCGCCCGCGCTCGATTCCTTCTGGGAGGATGCCGATCACGAGGCATCCGACGAGCACCCGCTCGAACGCGAGCTCCGCGATCGCCTCGACGCCCTCGCCCGCTACCGGCTCCTCATCGAAGACGCCCGCGAGAACGGCCGCGATGCCATTCTCGAACAACTCCTGCGCCAGCACGCCCGCGAGGAACGCCTCACCCGCCGCATCCGCCGCGCCATCCGCCGCATGCACGGCCGCCCGCAGGCGTGAAACGGCGTGCAACCCTCTTCCGTTTCGCCGCATCCAAACGACACGACGGGCGCGTCCGGATTGACGCATAAGACCATTGCCTGTCCGCACCCGTTACTATATCCTTAGTCGAGCGCCGCACCGGCACGCCCGCAAGCCGTGCACCAACGTTCACTCGTTTCGGACGGACCATGGCACTCCCTCGACGCCTGTTCAGCTTCATCGCCGCAGCCGTCGTCGTCCTGCTGCTCGGCGCCGGTATCTACGTCCGGATCCATAGTCACAACGCGGAAGAGGAGGCCGCGGCGTCCGGAGAGACGGACGGCGATCAGCCGGCGGTCGCCTCCGCGTCCGAGGCGTTCGCGACCGGTGTCGCCATCCCGGTCGAGGCGGCGCCCGTGCGGAAGGACACGCTGGTGATCTCGGTCAGCGCGCCAGGGCAGGCGGTCGCGTGGCGGCAGGCGGTGGTGTTGGCCCAGGTCGAGGGTCGCGTCGAACGCGTCGCCGTGCGCGAGAACGAGCGTGTTGCGGCGGATGAACTGTTGCTGGCGATCGAGTCCACGCAGTACGAGCTGAACCTCGCGGAGGCCCGTGCCCAGATGCGGTCCGCCGAGGCGACGTACCGCGAGATGATCCTCTTCGATGACCGCGTCGATGATCCGGTCGTCCGGGCGCAGCGCGACAGCGTGGCGCGGGCGAAGAGCGGGCTGCTCAGCGCCCAGGTCGGTCTCCAGCGCGCCCAGCTCGACCTCGCGCGGACGCAGGTCACCGCGCCGTTCCCCGGCCGCGCGGCCAGCATCAAGGTCGTGCCCGGCCAGAGGGTCTCTCCCGGTGACGAGCTCATGACCATCGTCGACCTCGACCCGATCCGCGTCGAGGTTCAGGTGCTCGAAGGAGAGGTCGGCTACCTCGAGGCCGGCCGCCCGGCGCGCGTCTCCTTCGCCGCGTTCCCCGACGAGACGTTCACCGGGACGATCGAGACCATCAACCCGCTGGTCGATGAGGGCACCCGCACGGCCAAGGTGACCGTCGTGCTCGACAACCCCGACGGCCGCATCCTGCCGGGAATGTTCGCGCAGGTCTCACTCGAAGCGCAGCGCTTCCCGGACCGGATCCTCGTCCCGCGCGCCGCGATCCTCGAGCGCGATGGCCGACCCATGCTCTTCGTCTACGAGGACGGCCGCGCGAAATGGCGATATGTCACGCCGGGCCTCCAGAACGAGACGCTCGTCGAGATCGTGCGCAACCCCGATACCGATATGGTCGAGCCGGGTGAGCAGGTCCTGGTCAACGGGCATTACACGTTGACGCACGACGCGCCCGTGCGGCTGGTCGAAAGCGTCCGCGAGGCCGGCGGCCGGCCCAACTGAGCGGCGGCGCCCGCGCGCGCCGGCTCCGGGTCGGCCGTGGACGGCTCCACCCTGACCGATGATGCTGCCATGAGATCGTTACCCATCCCCGCGTGCATCGTCCTCGTCCTCGCACCGGCCGCGCACGCGCAGGAGGTGCCGTCGCCGCTCACGCTCGAGGAGGCGCTCGAGGTCGCGCGGCGCAACAGCCCCGATTATCTCCAGGTGCTCAACGATGTGGATGTCGCGGAGATGGGCGAGCGGAGCAGTTGGGGCGCGTTCCTGCCGACGGTGAACGCCAGCGTGGACTTTAGCGGCTCGCACAGCCGTTCTCGCACGGGACAGGGCGACTACGGCCAGGTGGTCGATACCGCGCGCGTCATCGATGTCACGAGTAGCAGCGCCTCCCAGCGGATCAACTTTTCGATGCAGCTCTTCGACGGCGGCCGTCGACTGAATTCCCTACGCGCGGCACGCGCCAACACGCGCGCCGCGAACGCCCGGGTGCAAGCGCGCGAGGTGCAGCTCCGCACCGAGGTCGCCACGGCGTTCTACCGCGCACTCGGCGCGCAGCAGACGATCGGAGTCGAGGAGCGGCTCCTGGAGTCCGCGCAGGAGCAGTTGGAGATGACGCAGCGGCGCTTCGAGATCGGTGCGGCGCGGCGCGACGAGGTGCTGGGCGCGCAGGCCGCCGTCGCCGAGCAGCAGAGCGCGCTCGCCACGGCGCGCAACGAGGCGCGCAAGGCTCGGCTCGAGCTGCTCCAGGCCATGGGACTGGACCGGCTGGCCGATTTCACTCTCGCAGATTCGTTGCCCCCCGTTTTCGACCCCGCGGCGCTCGACGGCGAGGCGCTGGTCGCGCTGGCGCTGGAATCCAGTCCGCGCGTGCTCGAAAGCATGGCATCCCTCACCGCCGCGGAACGGAACGAGAGCGCCGCGCGCGGTGCCCGCTGGCCCTCGATCTCGGCTTCCGCCGGCTACGGCCGGTCTCTGGGGAGCAACGAGTACGGCGCGCTGTTCGCGTGGGACCTGCCCAACCAGTCCTGGGGTTTCAGCCTCTCCGCGTCGATCCCGATTTTCTCGCGCTTCCAGACCTCGTCCCAGATCGCGCAGGCCGAGGCGCAGGTCCAGGATGCCCGGGAGCAGCTCCGCTCGGAGCGGCTCGCGCTCGAAGTCGAGGTCCGCTCCGCGCTGCTCGACCTCCAGAACGCGTACCGTTCGCTCGAGCTCGCGCAGCAGTCGCTGGCGCTCAGCCAGGAGCGGCTCGAGCTGATGCAGGAGAGCTACCGCACCGGCGCGGACGTCTCGTTCATTGATCTCCAGAGCGCGATCGACCAGGCGGCGCGCGCGGAGCGCACGGCGATCACGGCGCAGTTCTCCTACGTCACGGCGCTGGTCACCCTCGAGTCGAAGATCGGGAAGGAGGTGCGGCCGTAGCCATGTCGATCCCCTCCCGCTCCATCGCGCGTCCCGTCGCCATCGCCATGCTGTTCCTGGCGGTGGCGTTCCTGGGGCTCATTTCGTTCCGGCGCCTGCCGATCGACCTGCTCCCCGACATCGCGTACCCCAAGCTCGTCGTCTACACCGAATACCCGAACGTGGCGCCGGCCGAGGTCGAGCGCTTCGTGACCGAGCGGGTCGAGCAGTACGTGAGCGCGGTGCCGGGCGTCGAACGGATCGAGAGCGTCTCCCGCGAGGGTGTCTCTCTGGTCACGCTCCGTTTCGCGTGGGGCACCGACATGGACTTCGCGGTGCTGAACGTGCGCGAGAAGCTGGACAACCTGGCGGACGGGCTCCCCGAGCGCGCGGAGCGGCCGGTCGTGCTGCGTACGGATCCCACGTCCGAGCCGATCATGGCGCTCAGCGTGGCCGGCGCCGAAGACCTCTGGGCGCTCAAGGACCTGGCGGAGTCGGTCTTCAAGCGCCGGCTCGAACAGATCGATGGTGTGGCGCAGGCGGCGGTGACCGGCGGCCTCGAGCGCGAGATCCAGGTCGAGGTCGATGCCCGGCGCCTCGAGAGCCTGGGGCTGACCATCGCCGACATCGAATCCGCGCTCCAGGCCGCGAACGCGACGGCCGCCGGCGGCACCATCCGTCGCGGGCGCTACCGCTACTCGCTGCGCACGCTCGGCGAGCTCGAAACCGTCGAGCAGGTCGCGCGGGTCCCGGTCCGCTGGACCCCGCGCGGTCGTACCGACGCGGACTCGGCCGGCGCCGGCGGCATCGTGCTGCTGCGCGATGTCGCGCAGATCAAGGACGGCTTCGCAGAGCGCCAGTCGATCGCCCGCTACAACGGGCGCAACGCCGTCGGGCTCCTCCTCTTCAAGGAATCGGGCGCGAACACCGTCCGTGTCGCGCAGCGCGTCGACGACGTGCTCGAACAACTCCGTGCGGAATACCCCGAGGTCTCGATCGACGTCGCCACCAGCCAGGCCGGCTTCATCTCCGACGCCATCAACAACGTGGTCCAGGCGCTGGTCCAGGGCGGCGTCCTCGCGTTCCTCGTGCTCTTCCTCTTCCTGCGCGATGCGCGCCTTCCGCTCGCCATCTCGCTCGCGATCCCGATCTCGGTGGTCGCGACCTTCTCGCTCCTCGACCTGGCCGGGATCTCGCTCAACATCATGTCGCTGGGCGGCCTCGCGCTCGGCGTCGGGATGTTGGTGGACAACTCGATCGTCGTGCTCGAGAACATCTTCCGCCACCGCGAGAAAGGCCTCGCCGCGGCAGCCGCGGCCGCGCTCGGCACCGAGGAGGTCACCGGCGCGATCACGTCGTCGACCCTCACGACCATCGCCGTCTTCGGTCCGATCATCTACGTCGAGGGCGTGGCCGGCGAGCTCTTCGGCGCGCTTTCCTTCGCGGTCGGCTTCTCGCTGCTCGCGAGCTTGCTCGTGGCGATCACGCTGCTGCCCACCATGGCCGCGCGCTGGGGCGCGGAGAGCGGCGCACCGCAGCCGACACGCAATCCGTTCCGCCTGGCGTGGCGAGCAGGGGGGCGCTTCATCGCATGGCTCACGCGCCGGCCGCTGGACGCGTTCGAGCGCGCCTTCGGCCGCTTTGCCGCGTGGTACGATCGCGCGCTCGCCGGCTCGATGGAACACCGCGGCCGCGTCATCGCGTTCAGTCTCGTGCTGCTCGCCGTCGCCATCGCCGTCGGCTTCACCCTGGATCGCAGCGTACTGCCCGATGTCGACCAGGGCGCCTTCCGCGCACGACTCGTGCTCCCGCGCGGTACACCCCTCGACGCGACCTCCACAGCCGCAGGGCGCCTCGAGGAGGTGTTCCAGAGCGATCCCGACGTCGAGGCCGTCTTCACGCGCGTCGGCCGACAGACGGCCATCGCCGGCCTGGACGACGACGAGAGCGGCCTGAACACCGCCGTGCTCGACGTGCGTCTGACCGAGCACGCTTCGACGGCCGAAGTCCTCGAGCGGCTCCGGCCTCGGCTCGGTGGCTTCCCACCCGGCGCGCTCACGCTCGAGACCGGCCAGGCGACGGCGCTCGGCCGTCTGCTCGGCGGCGGCGAGGCGGACCTCTCGGTGCGGATCCGCGGCGATGACCTCGAACAATCCCTCGCCTACGCCCAACAGGTCGAGGCGCAGCTCGCCACGCTGCCGGCCCTCACGAACGTGCGTCTCGGCACCGAGCTCGGGCAGCCGGAGATCCAGATCGAGATCGACCGGGAGCGCGCCGCGGCGTTCGGCATCGAGCCGACCCGCATCGCGGAGACGGTCCAGCGATACATGCTCGGGGTCGAGGCGACCGGCCTGTTGGACTTCGATCGCCGAATCCCCGTGGTCGTCCGGCTCCCAGAGGAGGCGCGCCGGTCGCTCGAGACGCTGGATGTGCTCCGTGTGGACGGCATCCCGCTTCGTGAGCTCGTGCGGACGCGGGAGGCGCTCGGGCCGGTCGAGGTCCGCCGGGTCGACCAGGGGCGCGTCGTCCCCGTCTTTGCCGATGCCGCCACCGGTGATATCGAGGAGGCGCTCGAAGCCGTCCAGGCCGCGATCGACGCCGCACCGCCGCCCCGCGGGATCCGCGTCGAGATCGGCGGCGAGAGCGAGGAAATGCAGCGCAACTTCCGCGCACTCGCCTTCGCCTTCACCCTCGCGATCGTGCTCTGCTACATGATCCTGGCGGCGGAGTTCGAGTCCTTCGTCCACCCGTTCACCATCCTGCTCAGCGTGCCGCTCGGGCTCGTGGGCGCCATCTTCGCGCTCTGGATCGCCGGCGCGGGGATCAATTCGATGAGCCTCATCGGCATCATCATCCTGGTCGGCCTGGTGGACAACAACGCGGTCGTGATGATGGACTTCATCGTCCAACTCCGCGGCGAGGGGATGGGCATGCGCGAGGCGATCCTCGAAGCCGGCCGGACCCGTCTGCGGCCGATCCTGATGACCACGCTGACCACGCTGCTCGGCGTTCTGCCGCTCGCACTGGGCTTCGGCCGCGGCGCCGATCTCCGGGCGCCGCTCGGGATCACCGTCTTCGGCGGGCTGTTCACGGCCACGGCGCTCACGCTGATCGTGATCCCGGTCGTCTACGAGTTGATCGAGGATGCGCGCGCGCGGGTCCGCGCGCTGATCCCGTGGCTCGCGCGGGGCGCGCACGCGGGCGTGCATGGTACGCCCGGCGAGCCCGCGGCCGAGCCCTTCCCGGACGCCGCGCCCGGAGATTGAACTGCTGATCGTCGAGACCGCCCCAGCCGGCTCCCGGAGGTGAGATGATCCGCTTCGCGATCCGCCGTCCCGTCGCCGTGTCGATGACCTACCTGGCGATCAGCCTGCTCGGCTACGCCGCGTGGCGCAACATCCCGATCGAGCTCCTGCCGGACACGCAGCTCCCGCAGCTCGCCATCACCGCCGACTGGTGGGGCGCGTCGCCGGAGACGACGGAGGCGCTCCTGACCTCGCCGATCGAAGCCGCCGTCCAGCAGGTGCGCGGCGTCGAGCGCATCGTGTCGGAGTCCTCCGAGCAGAACGGTCGCGGCCAGACCTCGATCACCGTCGAGTTCGCCCGCGGCACGGATATGGACTTCGCCCGCCTCGAACTCGCCGAGCGGCTCGCCGCCCTCGACGACGAACTGCCGGCGGGGGCCAGCACACCGGTGGTCAAGCCCTACCTGCCGGACGACATCGTGGAGCAGCAGCGCCCGTTCCTCCTGTATACCATCACGGGCCCCTACACGATGGAGGCGCTGCGCGCGCACGTGGAGGACGTCATCCTCCCCGAGCTCGCCCAGGTGGATGGCGTGGCCAATGTCGTCGCCCGAGGCGGCCGCGAGCGCGTCCTCGAAATCGAGCTCGATCCGAACCGGGTGCGCGCCTTCGGCCTCGACCTGACCGACGTGGCACGGCGGATCCGCGAGCTCGAATACGTCCGCCAGGCGGGGATGGTCGAAACGGAGGGGACCCTGCGCACGCTCGCGATCCGGCACCGGCCGGAATCGCTCGAGGAGGTCGCCGCCACGCCGCTGCTCATGGACCATGGGCGCGTCGTCCGGGTCCGCGACGTGGCCGACGTACACGACACGTACGAGGAGGCGCGCAGCTATTACCGCATCGACGGCCAGCCGGCGGTCTCGTTCCAGGTCTTCCGCGAAGCCGGCACGAACGCGATCGACGTCTCGGATCGCGCCAAGGCCCGTCTTGCCGCGATCGCGCCGCTCCACCCGCCGGGCGTGCGCATCATCCTCGATGATGACGAGAGCGAGGCGATCCGCGCCCAGCTCACGGACCTCCGGTTCCGCGCGCTCGTCTCCGCCGGCGTCATCTTCGTGGTGCTCCTCCTGTTCCTGGGCTCGATCCGCTCGGCGGGAATCGTCTTCGCAACCATCGCGTTCTCGATCCTGATCACGCTCAACCTGATCTATTTCGCCGGGTTCACGCTCAACGTGCTCACGCTGATGGGGCTGGCCATGGGGTTCGGCCTGATCGTCGACAACGCGATCGTCGTGCTCGAGAATATCTATCGCCTGCGCCGCGATGGCGTTCCGGCATCGGTCGCCGCCGAGCGTGGCGCCCGCGAGGTCGTGCTCGCCGTGCTCGCCGCGACCGGGACCACCGTCGTCGTCCTCATCCCGTTCGTCTATCTCCAGGGCGAGCTCCGCGTCTTCTACATCCCGCTCGCGATCGTCGTCGGATTCGGCCTCACCGCCAGCCTCTTCGTCGCCTTCACCTTCATCCCGGCGCTCGGGTCGCGGCTCCTGGTGCCGGCCGGGGGCGCGCCGGCGACTCTGGCGACGACGGGCGCCGCCGCCGCGGCCGGTGGCGTGCCGACGGATGCCGTGCCGGCTCCGATGAAGCCGAAGCGGCCGTTCTATGTCCGCGCCTACGCGGCACTGATCAGGGGGACGCTCCGATTCCCATGGATCGCGATCGTCCTCGCGATCGGCGCACTCGTCGGCTCCTACCGCCTCTTCGACAAGTACGTGACACGCGGCATCGTCTGGGGGAGCTGGGGCGCTCGGGACACGTACGTCGACATCTACATCCGGCTTCCGCGTGGCGAGGAGCTGGCGCGGACCGACGAGCTGACACGCTACTTCGAAGCCAAGCTGCTCGCCCTGCCCGAGGTCGAGCAGTTCGTCACGAACGTCACACCGCAGAGCTCCCACATCCGCGTGACGTTCCCCGATTCGATCGAGCGCACTGCCGTGCCCGTCGCCATCAAGGAGCAGATGGTGGCGTACAGCCACCAGTTCGGCGGCGCGGAGGTCCGCGTGTACGGCTACGGGCCATCCTTCTACGGCGGCGGCAGCAGCCCGCCCAACTACTCGATCAAGATCCTGGGGTACAACTACCAGACCGTGGAGGCGATCGCCAATGACCTGGCCGAGCGGCTCAAGGGCTTCAGCCGCATCCGCGATGTAGACCCCAATTCCTCCGGCCAATGGTACACGCGGGACAAGGCGACCGAGCTGGTGCTCCGCGTCGATCGGCAGAAGCTCGCGCTTCACGATCTGACCGTGAGGGATGTGGCGGCTTTCGTCAGCGCCGCGGTCCGCGGCCGGGCGAGCGGTGGGCAGATGACTCTCAGCGGCACGGAGGTCCAGCTTTCCGTCAAGCTCGAGGGGAACCGCGACCTCGACCTGCTCGGGCTCCAGAATCTGCTCATCCCCACGCCAACCGGAGAGAACGTGCGCCTGGCCGACGTCGCCACCCTCGATGAGCGCGAGATCCTCGCGCGCATCGTCCGCGAGGACCAGCAGTACCAGCGCTTCGTCAGCTACGAGTTCCGCGGGCCGCCCAAACTCGGTGACCGCATCCACGAGGCCGTCATGGCCGCCACCGTGCTCCCACCCGGCTACAAGCTCGAGGGCCGCGACGAGTTTCACTGGTCCGATGAGGAGCGAGGTCAGATCTACGGCGTGCTCGCCGTCTCTCTCGTCCTGATCTTCATGGTCACGGCCGCCGTCTTCGAGTCCATCCGGCAGCCTCTCTGTGTCCTGCTGGCCGTGCCCATGGCGCTCATCGGCGTCTTCCTCATCTTCTTCTTCACCGGCGCGAGCTTCACGCGCGAGGCCTACATCGGCGTGATCATGATGGGCGGGATCGTGGTCAACAACGCCATCCTCCTCATCGACCACATCAATCAGCGACGTCGTCGCGACGGGCTGCCGTTGCGCGAAGCCGTCCTCGAGGGCACCATCGAGCGGGTCCGTCCGATCCTCATGACCACGGCCACCACCATCTTCGGTCTCCTCCCGCTCGTGCTCTTCAGCGAAGCGGCCGACTCGAACATCTGGAACGCGCTCGGCTATGCCCTGATCGGCGGACTCAGTAGCTCGACCTTCCTCGTGCTGACCGTCACGCCGGCGCTGTACCTGCTCTTCGAACGACGCCCCGAGCAGCGGCGGATCGCTGCTGCTGCGGCCGCCGGGGAACGGGCCGAGGCGGCACCCGCCCCGGCGTGAGCACGCCCGCGCACATCCGCCACCGCGCCTCCGCGCCGCCGCGATCGAACGACGCGGCGCATCCTCGATCCACCGAGTGGCGTGGCGGCATCGCCGATGGCGCACGGCGGCCACGACTGCTAATTTCGGGGCGATCGAACGTTTCATCCCTCAGCAGGAGCCAGGCGCAATGAACGAGGAGCGGAGATCGCCGCGACGCTGGCGCGCCGCGGCGGGGGGCGCCGCGGGATTGGCGATTCTCGTGATCGGAGCGTTCTCCCCCGCCGCCGCGCAGGACGGCCGCCTCATCATCGTCAACAAGAGTGCGAGCACGATCTCGATCATCGACGTGTCCACGCGGCGCGAGGTCGCCACGGTCCCCACCGGCTTCGCGCCGCACGAGGTGGCCGTCTCGGCGGATGGCCGAACCGCGTACGTGAGCGACTACGGCACCGGACCGCGGGCCGGCCACACCGTCACCATCATCGACCTGGATGCCGCGGAGCGGGTCGGTGTCATCGACCTGGGCGAGCATTCCCGACCCCACGGAATCACAGTCGCGCCGGACGGCACCGTCTGGGTCACGACCGAGGGTTCGCGGCACGTGCTCCAGCTCGATCCGAAGCGGCGACGCGTGCTCCGCGCGATCGAAACGGGCCAGGAAGTGACGCACATGGTCGTCGTCGCCGCCGAGCGCGGACGCGTCTACACCGCAAACATCGGCAGTGGCACGGTCACCGCCATCGACGCCGCCGCGGAGCGGATCCTCACGCAGATCCGGACCGGCGCCGGCTCCGAGGGGATCGACATCGCACCCGATGGCGGGCACGTCTACGTGGTCAACCGCGCGGCGGGGACGCTCTCCGAGATCGATGTCGGCACGAACCGCGTCACCCGCACCCTCGACGTCGGTGACTTCCCGATCCGCGTCAAGGTCCGCCCCGATGGCCGCGAGGCGCTCGTCTCGAACGCCCGGGGCAACGAGATCGTGGCCGTCGACCTCGACCGATGGGCCGTCGTCCGACGCCTCCCCGTCGGCCAGATGCCCGTCGGCATCCTGATCACGCCCGACAACCGCACGGCCTTCGTCGCCAACACCCAGACCGACGAGATCTCCGTCGTCGACCTCGAAGCGTGGCGAGTCGTCGGCACCATCATCGCCGGAGAGGAGCCGGACGGGATGGCTTGGGCCGGGTAGAACGCCCGCTCCGTTGACTCGCCCCCGAACTCCGGCTAGCTTCCGCCGCTATGACCCCGAACGACGTACGCGTGCGGTTCGCGCCGTCACCGACCGGTTATCTCCACGTCGGCGGCGCGCGGACCGCACTCTTCAATTGGCTCTTCGCGCGACGCCACGGCGGCACCTTCGTCCTCCGCATCGAGGACACCGACCGCGAACGCTCGAGCGACGAGATGACTCGCGCCATCCTCGATGGCATGACCTGGCTCGGGCTCACCTGGGATGAAGGTCCGTTCCACCAGGCCGACGGCATCGAGCGCCACCGGCGTGACGCACTCCGCCTCCTCGAGTCCGGCCACGCCTACCGGTGCTTCTGCACCCCCGACATCCTCGCCGCACGACGCGCCCGCGCCGGCACCGCGCCGGAGGCCTACCGCTACGACCGGAACTGCCTCCTCACCGTTCCGCCCGACGAGGCGGAACACCGCGCCGCCGCCGGCCAGCCCTTTACCATCCGCTTCCGCGTCCCCGACGGGACCACCGCATGGGACGATGCCGTCCACCAGCGCCTCGCCTTCGACAACGCCGACATCGAGGACTTCATCATCCTCCGCTCCGACGGCACGCCCGTCTACAACATGGCCGTCGTCAGCGACGACATCGACATGCGGATCACCCACGTCATCCGCGGCGATGACCACATTTCGAACACACCCAAGCAGGTCCTCCTGTATCGCGCCCTCGGATTCGAGCCGCCGGTCTTCGCCCACGTCCCCATGATCCTGGGACCGGATGGCAAACGTCTCAGCAAACGCCACGGCGCCACGGCCATCGGCCAGTACCGGCAGGAGGGCATCCTGCCCGAGGCCATGGTCAACTTCCTCGCACTCCTCGGCTGGTCCCCCAAGGGCGACGAGGAAGTCTTCGACCTGGCCGGCCTCATCGAACGCTTCTCGCTCGAGGGCATCAACCGCAAGAGCGCGGTCTTCGATTCTCGCAAGCTCGAGTGGCTCAACGGCCAGCACCTGAGTCGCGCGCCTGCGGAACGACTCGATCCGCTGGTTACCGACGGCCTCGTTGCATCCGGCCTGGCCAACGCCGAAACACTGGCCGCCCGCCGCGAATGGCGTCTCGGGCTCATCGACCTGCTCAAGGTCCGCGCCCGCAACGTGACCGACATCGTCGAGCAGATGCGGCCGTACCTGCTCGAAGCCATCACGTACGATGAGACCGCGGTGCGGAAACATTGGAAGGATCCGGCGGCCACGCGCGCGCGCTTGGCGGCGCTACGAGACAGACTCGGCCCGATTCGGCCGTGGGATGCGGAAACGCTCGAAGCGGCGCTGCGCGGCCTCGCCGACGAGCTCGGCATCGGTGCCGGGAAACTGATCCATCCCCTGCGGGTCGCGGTGACGGGGATGGCGGTTTCACCCGGGATTTTCGAAGTCCTGGTCGCCATGGGGCCGGATCTCACGCTGCGCCGGCTGGACGCTGCGCTCGAGGCGCTCGATCGGTCCTCGAGCGCCGATGGGTCCGAAGGCGCGGCAGCGCACTGATTTCATGGGGCGCCACGTCGTCCTCGGCGGGTTGACAGTCACCACGCATGGGCCTAAACTGCCACGCGTCCGGATGCCCCTTGGTGTAATTGGCAACACGCCTGACTCTGGATCAGGAGAGTCCTGGTTCGAACCCAGGAGGGGCAACTTGGGGACGCCTCTTGGCCCATCTCCGCCGCGCGGGAGGCGATGATGCCCGAGCCGTTGACCAGTCTCGAGCGCCGGATCCTCGATTACCTCATCGAGTATCTTCGGCGCAATACCTACCAGCCGTCGATCCGTGAGATCGGACGGCGCTTCGGCATCAAGAGTACCAAGACGGTCTCGGAGCAGCTCCAGTCGCTGGCGGACAAGGGCTGGATCGAGCGGGATCGGTCGCGCTCGCGCGGTGTCCGACTGCTCGGCCTCGACCTGCAAGCGGATACCATTGTCGTGCCCTGCTACGCCGGAATGGCGCCGGAGGGCGACCCGGCCGATGAGCTCCGTGTCGACCGGCGCCTGGCCGGCTCGACCGGCGCCTGCTTCCTCGTCATGAGCGGAGAGAGCATGCGCGATGCCGGGATCCGGGACGGGGATCTCGTGCTCGTGCAGCCGGCCGACGAGGAGGATCTCGAGAACGGCGACATCGTCGCGGCGACCCTCGGGGACGAGGGGGTCATCAAGCGCTACTTCCGGCGCGGCTCGGAAGTGGTCCTGGAACCCGCCAACGCCGACTATCCCCCCATGCTCGTCCGTGACCGCGAGGCGTTCGCGCTGACCGGACGCGTGACCGCCGTGTTCCGCCGGCTCCGGCCGCCGGTCGTCGCCGCCGCGCGCATCGCCGAAGGCGAGGGCGAACGCGCAGTCCCCTGAACGCGCGCCGTGCCCTGCGAGTTCGGCCCAGCAGGTGCCGAGGACCGGCTCTGGATGCAGCGCGCGCTCGAGCAGGCGCGGGCGGCCGCGGCCCGAGAAGAGGTTCCGGTGGGCGCCGTCGTCGTCGCGAGCGGGCGTCTCATTGCCGAATCGGGGAACCGCACGCGCGCTGCGGACGACCCGACCGGCCACGCGGAGCTCGTCGCGCTCCGGCGCGCTGCACGCCGCGTCGGCCGCTGGGCGCTCCTCGAGGCGACGGTCTACGTCACCCTCGAACCCTGCGCCATGTGCGCCGGGGCCATGGTCCTTGCCCGGGTCCGCCGCCTGGTCTACGCGGCGGCCGACCCCAAGGCCGGGATGTGCGGATCACTCGCCTGCATCGTCCAGGATCCACGCCTCAATCATCGCGTGGCGGTGACGCGCGGCGTGCTGACCGCGGAGGCCGGTGATCTGCTGCGTACCTTCTTCCGCGCGCGGCGGTGAGCCCGCGCGTACACTGCTGACCGACGAGCACACGCTCGCCACGATCGGACGCCCCCATGGCTGAGTTGCTCCCCCCGCTCGGCGGCATCCACGAGGCCGCCCTCTACGTACAAGATCTCGATCGCGCCGAACGGTTCTGGCGCCGGCTCGGATTCCCCCTCGTCGCGCGAGACGAGGGCCGCGACGTCTTCTTTCGCGTCGGTACCGACGTGCTCCTCCTCTTCAACGCCGAGGCCACCGCGCGTGGGGGAGCCGTCCCCGCCCACGGTGCCACGGGGCCGGGCCACGTCGCCTTCGACGTCCCCGACGCCGGCGCGCTCGATGCCTGGCGCCGCCACCTCGACGCCGCCGGCGTCTCCATCGAGACGGAGATCTCCTGGCCGGGCGGCGGCCGCTCCCTGTACTTTCGCGACCCCGACGGCAACAGCATCGAGCTCATCACCCGCGGGACCTGGGGGTTCTAGCGCGGTTGTCGCATCACTTCGGAGTCGAACGCGCCCGCGAACCGAGCGCAGCGAGCGACCGCGCGGCTCCGAACCCGCAGGCGTGCTGCTCTAGAAACGCACGCGTGCGAGTGCGTGTTGCCGTGCGCGAGCCGCCGTGACTGGACGCTCGCGCCCCCGGCGCCTACATTCATGCGGCTGGCGCAGGCACTCCACACCTGGGCCTACCCCCGCAGCGATCCAAGACGACGAAACATCGATGCTCGTAGTGATGAGCCATGGCGCGAGCGAGCAGGACGTCCGCCGCGTCGTGGAGACGATCGAAGAAATGGGCTACGAGGCCCGCCCGATGCCGGGCAAACAGCGCACCGCGGTCGGGTTGGTCGGCAACGACGGCAAGGTCGACAGCGGCCGCCTCGAGGCGCTCCCGGGCGTGCTCCAGGTCATCCACGTCTCACAGCCGTACAAGCAGGTCTCGCGCGAGTGGCGTCCCGAGCCGACGGTCATTGAGCTCGAGAACGGGACGCGGATCGGTGCCGACACGGTCGTGATCATGGCCGGCCCGTGCTCCGTCGAGTCCGAGTCGCAGATCCTCGAAACCGCACGCCGCGTCCGCGCCGCCGGCGCGACCATCCTGCGCGGCGGCGCCTTCAAGCCGCGGACGTCGCCGTACTCATGGCAGGGGCTCGGCGTCGAGGGCCTCGAACTCCTCGCCCGCGCGCGCGCCGAGACCGGCCTCGCGATCGTGACCGAGGCGCTCGAACCCGAAATGGTCGATGTCGTCGCCGAGCACGCCGACATCATCCAGATCGGCGCGCGCAACATGCAGAATTTTCCGCTCCTCCGCCGCGCCGGCCGCACCGGCAAGCCGATCCTGCTCAAGCGCGGGCTCGCCGCCACGATCAAGGAGCTGCTGCTCAGCGCCGAGTACATCCTGGCGGAAGGCAACGGTCAGGTCATCCTCTGCGAGCGCGGCGTCCGCGGCTTCGACAACCACACCCGCAACCTCCTCGACCTCACGGCGATCCCGGTCGTCCATTCGCTCTCGCACCTCCCGATCATCGCCGACCCCAGCCACGGCACCGGCGTGCGCGCAAAGGTCATCCCCATGGCTCGAGCCGCCGTGGCCGCCGGCGCGGACGGCCTCATGATCGAGGTCCACCCGGAGCCGGACCGCGCGCTATCGGACGGCGCGCAGTCCCTCGCGCCCGACCAGTTCGATGAGCTGATGGCGCAGGTCCGCCCGATCGCCGCCGCGATCGGGCGGACGCTCTGATCGCCGTGGGCATCGCCCCGCGCGCCCGGCCGCCCCGCGCCCCGCGGTCCTGTTGCCCCGCGCGTGGGTCTCGGGCGGGGAACGCCCTCCACACCCGGATCGAGGCCCGGCGTGCTCGCCCGTGAACTCCGCGTCGCCGCCCGGCTCGCCCGCATGGGCGGCCTGGCCGCGGTCCGCTATTACGGCAGCGTTACCGCCGATTACAAGGACGGCGGCTCCCCCGTCACCGCCGCCGACCACGCAGCCAACCGCATCATCGTGCAGGGGCTCCGCGAGGCGTTCCCCGACGACGCCATCCTCTCCGAGGAATCGCGCGACTCCGACGAACGCCTCGACGCCGAACGCGTCTGGATCGTCGACCCGCTCGATGGCACCAAGGAGTTCCTCGCCCAGAACGGCGAGTTCGCCATCATGATCGGCCTCGCCGTCCGGGGCGTCGCCGTCCTCGGCGCCGTCTACCTCCCGGATGGCGACACGCTCTACGGCGCGGCGCCCGGCATCGGGGCGTTCGTCGAGCGGAAGGGGACACGCGCCCCGCTGCGTCGCGACCCCGCCGGCACCGGCCCGCTCCGCCTCGTCGGCTCCCGCTCCCACGCCGATCCACGCCTCACCGCCATCCAGGAGGCGCTCGGGATCACGGATGTCCTCCCCTGCGGTTCCGTCGGCGTCAAGTGCGCACGCATCCTCGACGGCCTCCGCGACCTCTACATCCACCCCGTCCCCTACCTCAAGGAGTGGGACACCTGCGCGCCCGAGGCCATCCTCCGCGAGGCAGGCGGCTCCGTTACGGATTGCCTGGGTGAGCCGCTCCGCTACAACAAGCCGGACCCCGTGCAGCCCCACGGGATCATCGCCTGCGCACCCGGCGTGCTGACGCTGGTGCTCGAGGCCGTGCGGCGCGTCTACACCGCGCAGTAGCGACCGTCACACTACCCCGGCCGGGTCGGGATCCGCGCGCGTCCCACTCCACCATGGCTTCGCCCGGCCCACCATCACCCCTTGCACCACCATGGGCGCTCCGCACGACCTCGGCCGCCGCGGCGAGGCCATCGCCGCCGACATGCTCCGCCGCAACGGCTGGACCCTCCTCGCCCGCAACTTTCGCCTCGGTCACAAGGAGATCGACGTGATCGCCCGGCGCGACGGCGTCGTCGCCTTCATCGAGGTCAAGACGCGCACCGGTGCCGCCTACGGCCATCCACTGGAAGCCATCACGCGGGCCAAGCGTGCGGAGATCGAGCAGGTGGCCCGTGCGTGGATCGCGCGTCACGGCCGCCCCGGCGAGGTCTACCGCTTCGACGCCATCGCCATCCTTTGCCGGGATCCCGCTCCCCCCGCCATCGAACATGTCGAGGATGCCTGGCGCACGTAGCCCCGCCCCGGCCCGCCACGCGCGGCGCTCCCCAGGACCCACCGCCGCCCCACCGCCGCCCCCGCAAACGCCCTGTAGGCGCCCCCGTAAACGTCGCCGCTTCCGGCCGTTCCCATCCCCTCCCGATCCCCGCGCCGTGCGCGTGCGCGAACGCGAGCGCGTGCGGAAGCGCGGCCCACATCCCCTCCCCGGCCGTCCCCACCCCGCGCCGTAAACGTAAACGTTCCCGCTCCCGGCCGTTCCCGGCCATGCCCGGGCATTCCACTCCTCCACCGCACCCCCTCCCGGGCAATCCCCAGCCCCAGCCCCAGCCCCAGCCCTAGCCCTAGCCCTAGCCCTCCACCAACATCTCCCCCACCCGCACCATCCCACGCCCCCGT
>DASVCS010000011.1:0-23224 GCA_036381495.1 Longimicrobiales bacterium | reverse complement strand
TCGATTCCGTGGCGAGCTCGCAACTGCTCGGACGGTTGGCGGGTCAGCCGCTCGAACTCGCGTTCGCCGTGCACGATCCGGCCGCGCCCGCGATCCGGCTGAACATCCGCACGCTCGTGGACCTCGACCAGGCGGCCGCGCTCGGGCTGCTGCCGGATTCGCTCGCGGCCCAAGGCCGGCTCGGGGTCGACCTCGCCGTCCGGGCGCCCGTCCTCGCACCGGCACGCGGCACCGTCGACGGCACGGTCCAGTTCGACGGAGTGACGGTCACGACGCCGGCACTCGAACAGCCCGTGGCCATCGAGGGAGGACGGCTCGTCTTCGACGGACAACGCGTCCGCGGCGAGGAGCTACAGATCCAGGCAGGCGAGAGCGACGTCGCACTCGACCTCACCGTGAATGATTGGCTCCCCTTCGCGCTCGGCGACTCGACGGCCGTCGCGTCCGCGAGCTTCGATGCCCGCTCACGGCTCCTCGACCTCGATGCGCTCCTCGGGACGCCGGACAGCGCACTCTACAGCAAGCTCTTCTTCGCACGGCTCGCCGACCGACCCGTGGACGGCCGGCCCGTGGACGAGATCGCCGAGGAGGCCGGACTCGGCCTACCGCCTTTGCCGCCCATCCGGCTCGATGGCCGGCTGCGCGCGTACACATTGCGCCGCAACGGCCTCGAACTCCAGGACGTCGACGTCCGGGTCGCCGGCCGCGGCGACCGGATCGAGTTGACGGACGCACGCTTCAACCTGATGGGTGGCGGCGTGCAGGTCTCGGGACGAATCGGCATCCCGGCCGGTACACCGGCCGACGGAGAGGCCGGGTTCCCGACCGTGCTCACGTACCAGCTCCGCGACGTCGGCGCGGCACCGTTCTTCAACACGCTCACACCGTTCCGCGACCATCTGACCGGCTCGCTGCTCATGGGCGGCACCGCCCGCATGGTGCTCGACGAGTACCTGCTCCCGCGGCGCGAGAGCCTCACGGCCGAGGGGACGCTGGCGGTCAACGGCGGCCAACTCGCCAACTGGACGGTATTGTCGGCGCTCGCCGAGCGGTTGGGGCTTCCGCAGTTCGACACGCTCACGTTCCATGACTGGACGGGCGGCTTCCAGGTCGCCGGACCGCAGATCGCGCTGACCGAGTCGGTGATCGCGTCCGACGAGGTCCAGGTGCGGACGGCGGGTTCGTTCGATTTCGCCGGGCGGCTGAACCTGACGGCCACGCTGCTCCTCGATCCCGCGGTGGCCGAGCGGATGCGCGCTGACGTGGCGTCGCGCCTGACGGGGGCCGTCGCGGGACCGGAGGGTCGCATTCCGCTCGGGGTGCGGATCACGGGGCCGGCGACGGAGCCCGAGCTGGCGCTGGATTTCTCGCGGGCGGCGGAGAACGCGCTGGCGAAGGCGCGGGCCGAGGCGCAGGAGCGCGTCGAGGCGGCGGCCGCCAAGGCACTCGACGGCGCGGTCGAGCAGTTGTTGCCGCAGCGGGATTCGCTGTCGACCGCTGCCGATTCCGCGCGCGCGAGGGTCGAGAAGGAAGTCAAGAGCCGGCTCTGCAAGATCATCAAGTGTGATTGAGCGGCGGCCGGACGTACCGCTCGACAATCTCGCCTCCGACGGTTACTCTTCTATCATCGACACAGACAAAGGAGAGCGACGCATGGCGCACGGCCGGCGGGTCTTCCTGACCGGCGCCACCGGCTTCATCGGCACGCGCCTGGCGCGCCGCCTCGCGGCGGATGGCGACCGGTTGCGCTGTCTGGTCCGCGCCGACTCCGACACGGCCGAACTGGAGCGACTCGGCGCCGAGCGGATCGAAGGCGACATCACGGATGCCGCCGCGCTGGTCCGCGGCCTCGATGGCGTGGAGCTGGCGTATCACCTCGCCGCGATCTACGACGTGGGCGTCGTGGACGAGCGCGCCATGACGCGGACGAACGTCGAGGGGACGCGCGCCTTTCTCGACGCCGTCGCGCGTGCCGGTACGCCGCGCGCCGTCTACGTCTCGACCACCGCGGCGCTGGCGCCGGTGACCGACGGCGAGGGCGACGAGAACACCGAATACCCGCCCGATGCCCGCTATCCGTCCGCGTACCATCGGACCAAGGCGGAGGCGCACCGGCTCGCGCGGGCCGCGCAACGGGATGGGCTGCCGCTGATCATCGCGTGCCCCGCCTACGTTTACGGCCCCGGAGACCGCGGGCCCGGCGGCCGTTTCCTGATGGATCTGCTGGCCGGACGGATGCCGGGGCTGCTGGCCAGGCCCGGCTGGTTCTCGTACGTCCACGTCGATGACGTGGTCGAGGGCCTCATCCTCGCCGCGGAACGGGGCGTGCCGGGCGAGACGTACGTCCTCTCGGGAGAGCACTGCTCGGTGAACGACTTCGCGGCACGCGCCGCCGCACTGGCCGGCCGGCGACCGCCGCGGCTCCGCTTCCCCGTGCCACTCGCGCGACTCACGGGGACGGCGCTCGATGCCATCGGCCGCCGCACCGGCATGCGCTTCCCGATCAGCCGGGAGAGCGTAGACGTCGCCGCGGAGCTCCGCTGGCTGCACTCGAACGCAAAGGCCGGTCGCGAGCTCGGCTGGACCCCGCGCCCGCTCGCCGACGGCCTGCCGGAGACCATCGCATGGTTCGCAAACCACCGCCGCTGATGCGCGTGACCACCCCCTCGATCCGTGACCCGAAGTCCATTCCGGCAGGGAGGAGTGACGCAATGGAGTTGACACCCGTCCAACTCGGTGACGGCCTGGCACGGCTGGTCTGGGAGAGCTTCACCGACTACATCGAGTCCGGACCGACGCCGCACGGCCCGCGAACGGACGGCGACGACGCGACCGCGGGACTCATCGCGGAGGAATTGCTCATCCTCTTCCTCTGGGTCCACACGCGCGCGTGCCAGCAGGCGTTCGCCGGCCGCATCGACGCCGACGTCCTCAAGGCCACCCTCGATGCCATGCACCGCGCCGTCTTCGAGGACCTCGAGGCCCACGGCACGCCCCGCGGACACCTCCCGCTCCTCGAACAGCGCGTCAGCGCCCGCTACGCCGAGTACTACGACGCCGCCGATGGCGATGGCGGCACCGTCGGCGAACTCGCCGCGCGACGGGTGAGCGGCCGCCACGATGTCGATCCCCGGTTCGGCGCCGCACTCGCCCAGGCGGCCATGACTGCCGCACGGCCGTTGCGCGACTATCTCGACGAGGTCGTCATCATCGCCTGAGACGACGCCGTTCGGCCGGTGCCGAACGGGCGCCGGCCCGGTCGGATGTCGCGCCGCGCCCGGAACCAACGGCCGGTGTTGGAAGTATTGCAACGATCCCCATCACTTCATTCACGAAGGAGGTCGCATGACCCGGAAGTCGCTGTTCGTCGCCGCTACGCTGCTCGCCGTCGTCGCCTGTAGTGGGGAGGACGAGACGGGACCGCCCGATTCGAACGAGGTCACCGTCACGGTCGCGGATGACCAGTTCGTACCGCCGACGCGGACCGTCGAGGTCGGGACGACGGTCCACTGGAACACGACGGGAACGCACGGGCACAACGTGACCTTCGATGACGAGCAGAGTTCGGACGTGCTGAACGAGGGCGACACGTACGAGCGCACCTTCTCGGCGCCCGGCGAGTATCACTACGTCTGCACTTTCCACGCGAACCTGGGGATGGAGGGGACGATCATCGTGGAGTAGCGGCGGTCCCGATCGCCTGTGCTGCGGCGGGTGTGGGGGTCGCTGCGTCGGCCGTCACACCCGCTCGCCATCTCCCGCGCGGCGCGATCGCGCCGCGCGCGGGTTGCGTCCTGCGTGGAGGACGGGTCATACTAGCGTGCATCATGACAGTGACTGGCCTTGACACTCTCTTCCCAGGGGAGACCGCATGACATGGAAGACCGTTCTCCTGCTCGGCGCCGTGGTCGGGACCGCGATCGGGTGCCACGGTGATGAAGCGACGGCACCCGAGGGCACTGCCGCTTCCGTCGACGTCCTGGATTACGCGTTCAGCCCGGATAGCGTCACGATCCCCGTGGGCGCGAGGGTCTTCTGGGAGTGGAAGGGCAAGGCGGTCCACAACGTCGTCTTCGATGAGAATCCGACCCAATTGCGGTCGGCCGGCAAGATCACCGGCAGCTACCATCGTAACTTCCCCGAGCCCGGAGTCTACACGTATTACTGCGAGTTTCACGGCCGCGAGGTGATGTCGGGAGTGGTGGTGGTCGAGTAGTGGCGCGAGAGATCGGCGGTGCGGAGCTCCGGCTGGTCCGGGGCGACATCACGCGGCAGGCGGTGGACGCGGTGGTGAACGCCGCCAATTCGAGTCTGATGGGCGGCGGCGGCGTGGATGGCGCGATCCACCGGCGGGGCGGCCCGGCGATCCTCGAAGCGTGTCGCGCGATCCGGCGGGAGGCGTACCCCGATGGTCTGCCGACGGGCGAGGCGGTGGTCACGACGGCGGGCGAGCTGCCCGCCCGAGCGGTGATCCACACGGTCGGGCCGATCTGGCGCGGCGGACGCGCCGGTGAGGAGGAGCTCCTCGCCGCCGCGTACCGCAACTCGCTCGAACGCGCGCGGGAGCAGGGCTTCCGCACCGTCGCGTTCCCCTCGATCAGCACCGGCGCATACGGCTACCCCATCGACCGCGCCGCGCCGGTCGCGCTCGGAACCGTCGCGGCCTACCTGCGCGAGCACCCCGATGCCTTCGACGAGGTGCGGTTCGTGCTCTTCTCCGACGAGGACCTGCGAGTTTACCGAGCGGCGCTCGAGAAGCTGGACCGGTAGTCTGGCGCCGCGGTCCGAAGCACCATCCCGACTCGATCCCGATCCCCAACCGCTGCATCTTTCGTCGTGACGCCGTCATGGATCCGTCCGCGGATCCGACGCCGTGACGGCCGCATGCGATTCACGGTCCGGTCCACGCTCGCCGCGCCGGATCTGGCCCGTTTGGACACGGCAAGCCGCAGTGTGCAGCCGGTTGCCCGATCCATGCATCCCGAGCCATCCCACGAGTCCCGCGCCCGACCGGGCACGACCGGCGCGCTCGGGACTCGCGAGGACGGCAGCGGTGACCCCGGCGGCGGCGGTGGAAAGCATGGAAGCATGGTTGGCGGGAATCCTGGTCGTCATTGTAGTGGTCGGCGTGGCGGTCGGCGGGATGCTGGTTGTCCGCCGGTCGGTCCAGGTCTCGACGTTGGAACGTCACCACGATGTGGCGGGGTCCGTTTACGCGGCGATCGGAGTAATGTACGCCGTGCTGCTCGCCTTCGCCGTAGTGGTCGTCTGGAACCAGTATGACGATGCCGTGGTGCGCACGGCCACCGAGGCGAACGACCTGGTGAATCTCTTTCGCGGCGCGGAGGTCTTCCCGCCGGCGACGCGCGCCCGGATACGGAGCCGCATCCAATCCTACGTGCGGGCGGTGATCGAGGACGAGTGGCCCGCCATGGCGGATGGCAAGGCGAGTGCGGCGGCGTGGACGGCGTTCAGCGCGCTCTGGCGGGTCTACCTCGAGACCGAGCCGCGGAACGACCGCGAGCGCGCGTGGTACGCCGAGTCGCTGCGGCGGCTGGATGAGCTCGGCGATGCGCGCCGGCTCCGCCTGCTCGACAGCCGCGCCGGGGTCCCCAGCCTGCTCTGGGCTACGCTCCTCATCGGCGGAGCGCTCACGATCGGTTTCAGCTATCTCTTCGGCACACGCAACGTCTGGTCCCAGGTCGTGATGACCGTCGCGCTCTCGGGGCTGATCGCACTCATCCTCTTCCTGGTCTCCGCGCTCGCGAAGCCGTTCGGTGGCGCCGCGCGCATCGAGCCGGACGCGTTCCACCAGCTCACGGAGATCTTCTCCCGGTGGAACGACGCGGGACCGACGCCGTGATCCATCGTGCGTCGAAGGGGGGCAGAGCCGCTGGCGAATCACCGTGCAACATTGCCGCAATGCGTTCCGCCCCTTAGATTAACAGTCGTCATCAACCCGCGCGAAGGAGAATCCATGGACGATAGCGTGGCCCGGGATGCGAAGCGGTACCTCTTGCGCTACGGGGCGCCGATCGCCGTGGTGGACCGGCTCTCCGATGACGAACGCATCACGGTGATGCGCTCGCTGATCCGGACCGAGCTCGGTGACCGTCCGGCCAAGCTGCGAGAGATGCTCAGCTCCGGCGGCTGGTTGGGCGGCGACTGACGCCTACGGATCGGCGCTTGCGGCGCCGATGGGATGAGGACCGGGATCGAGCACCAGGATCACACCGCTGCGACATGGAACTCGAGGGTGCGCTCGTGGTCGAGGGCGAGCTGCACGGGAATGCGCAGCCGTTCGCCGGCGGGCACGGGATCGAGTTCCGCCTCCGTCCCCTCGACACGCGCGGCGAGCAGTCGCCGCCCGGGGAGCGCCGCTTCCAGGATGAGTCGGATCGGGATTGCGCCGCTGTGCTGCTCGATGCGGAAGGTGTGGCGCGCTCCGTCGCGGTCGTAGCGGAGCGCGACGGCTGCATCGCCCATACGGAGGCGGAGGACCTCGAGTCGGTCCCAGTCCGCCGGGATCCAGGTGCTCAGTTGCAGCCGTCCGCGGACCGCGTCCGGTTCGGCGCCGAGCATGCCGTGGATAAGGGGGAGGACGACCTCGATCGCCGTGCGCACCGCGTCGGGGGCGTCCGCTTCGCCGTCCGGGTCGGCCCGGTCGGCGGCTCGTGCGACGTGGCGGTTCCAGCGGGCGATCGCCGCGGCGAGGGCATCGGCGCCGAGTGACGCCCAGCGGGTGACGGGCGGGCCTTCCGGCGCGGCCGGGTCTACGGCGGGCGCACGCGGCGGCGCGCCGTCGATGGCGACCAGCGCGGGCGTGCGGCGGCGCAGTTCCATCGCCAGCGCATGATCGCCGATGCTCTCGGCGACCGCGATCAGCCCGGCGGGCACGACTTCCGTCGTCGCACACGCGCGCCGCAGTGAATCCCGCCGCGCGCGGATGAACGCGACATCCCCGGTCCAGGCCAGGTACCTGGCGACGAGATCGAGGCAGCCCGGCGCGTCCGGATCGAGCCGCGCGAGCGTCCGGCGCGCTTCATCGAACCCGCCGCAAGCCAGCGTGGCGAGCACCGCGCCGGCGCCATCCTCCGCGGCGTGCCCGGCCGGCGCACGCACGGAATCTCCTCCGAACCGGTGCAGCCACGGCTTTGCCCATTCGACCGCCGCACCTACACGCGTATCCGGCGCGTCGACGGCGACCCACTCGCGCCGCAGCCGGCCGTGTTGCGCGGCGCGCACGGCATCGCCCGGCGCGTCCATCACTCGCGCCCCATTGACATCGACCGGAGCAGTTCGGCGAGCTGGGCGCGGCCGAAAGGCTTGGCCAGTGCGGGCCGCCCGCTGGATTCGAGGAACCGCCGGATCTGGCCCGTCAACGTGTCTCCGGTCATGAACGCCATCACCCGCGCGGCCTCCGGCGCCTCGGCGGACAGCCGTGTATAGAGGTCCCGGCCATGCATGCCGGGCATGCGGATGTCGCACAGGATCAGGTCGAACGCCTCCGTGCGGGCACGATCGTACCCCTCCTCGCCCGTGAGCGCCGACGTCACCTCACAGCCGAGATGCGCCAGGACGCGGTGCATGGCCCGCTGAAGCTCGGGTTCATCATCGATCACGAGCACGCGCAAGCCGCGGCGCGGCGTGGATCCGGGTTCGTGCGCGACGGTTTCGGTGGCCACCACCTCAGCATCCGCGGCCTGGAGCCGTAGCCGCAGGATGGCGCCGCCGACCTGTCCGCCATCCACTTCGACGACGCCGCCGTGCGCCTCGACGATTTCCTTGACGATCGCCAGGCCCAGCCCCGTCCCCTCGCCCACCCCCTTCGTCGTGAAGAACGGCTCGAAGATGCGGGTGCGCAGCGGTTCCGGGATCCCGGCGCCGGAATCCTCGACCTCGATGACCACGAGGCGCCGTTGCTCGGGATCCGTTTCGGTCCGGACGCGGACCTCGACCCAGCGGTCGGAAGTGACTGCCTCCAGGGCCTGCACGGCGTTGTGGAGCAGGTTCGACAGCGCCGTGCGCAGCGCACGTGCATCGCCGATCACCATCGGCACGGTCTCGTCCACGATCGTGGCGAGGCGCACGCCCGCGGCCTCCATGCGCCGGGCCTGCTCGGCGACCGCATCGCTCACGACCTCCGGGATCCGGACCGGTCCGAAGGCGCGACGGCCTTTGCGCGAGAAGAGGAGCAGGTCGCGCACGACGGTCGCGGCACGCTCGACCTCCTCTCGGAGTGCGTGCACCTGTTCGAGGACCGGTGGGGAGAGCGGCTCGTCTTCGAGGCTCTCGGTGAGGAGCCGCGCCGTCGTGAGCGGGTTGTTCAATTCGTGGGCGACGTGCGCGACCAGACGGCCCATTGTCGAGAGCCGCTCGGCCTGGACCAGCCGTTCGCCCGAGCGGCGCGCCTCTTCATAGAGCTGCGCGTTGCGCACGGCGACCGCCGCCTGGTCGCCCACTGCGCGAAGCAGCGCGGGATCCCATGGCCACCGCTCCGGGAGCTGGTCGAAGGCGATGCAGAGCGCGCCCAGCAACGCGCGGTCCACGCGGAGCGGCAGGACGACCACGTCCTGCGCCGTGATCCGCTCCTGGATCGCCCGCGGGATGAGCGGCGAGGCGTGCAGGTCGAGGATGACGAGGGGCTCGCGGCGCGAGGCCAGCGCCGCGACCATCTCGGGTGCGGGCCGGAACCGGAAGCCCACGGGGATGCGCGAATGCGGCGGCGGCGAGGCGTGCGCGACGAACTCCGCCAGCTCGCCCCGCGGCATGATGATGCTGACTCCCTGCGCCGCCGTCAGCGCCAGCATCTCCGACGCAATGCGTTGCAGGACTTCCGGAAGCTCGAGCGACTCGGTGAGCGTGCGCGCGATGGCCGCGAACACCGCCACGGGTCCGAGCGTTCCCGCGGACGCCCCGTTCATCGCCGTGCGCCCCATCCCCCGGACCCGGCCGCGACCACGCTCGCGTCGCGGCCGCCCCACCCGGTCCGACCGCGCCGCCGCGCGGGCCGAACCGCGACACCCCCCTCCGGACTTCGGGGAGTGCACGACTCACAGACCGAGCAACTCGGGGTGGCTCGCACCATGGATCGCACCGGATCGACGCCGGCGCCCAAGGGCCCCGGCCGGGTGGGATGTTCGCGTCGGGTATACCCCTCAAGTTAGGCATGCACCGGGGGCATGTCCACCCGGCGGCCGGCGCGGCGCACGCCGGATGGACACCCCTTCCGGCCGACGCTACATCCCGAACGGCAGCGTATACCCGACCGTCAGCGAGAGCCCCCGGTTGCTCAGCTCCGCAATGTCCTCGGCGTCGTCGAGCTTCATCAGGCCGATCTCGTAGCGAAGGTCGAACGACAGGCTCGACACCTCGAGGCCGCCGCCCAGGACCAGCCCGAAGTCCGTCGATTTGTAGATGTCCGACACATCGCCCGTATCATCATCCGTGCTCTCGAGTTCGGCATCGACCCGGAACCCGATCGCGGGGCCGGCGAACAGCACCGGCGTCACGGCACTCGCGCCGCGTACATCCAGGGCGAACCGCGCAAGGACCGGAACCTCGATGTAGCTGAACTTCAACGCGCCCGTATCGTCGCCTTCCTCGAACTCGACCCCCTTCTGCACGAACAACAGTTCCGGGCGGATCGCGAATCGATTCCCGGTCGCCACCTCCATGAAGCCGCCGATCAGGAGCCCGTACCGCGCGCTCAGATCCGAGCCCTCCTCGAGCTCCTCCGACGCGATCGTCGCGCGGTTCAGCCCGACCGTCGCGCCGAACGAGATCCCCTGCGCCTGCGCCGACACGGGCATGCCAACGCCCAAGAGCGCCGAAACGAATGCCACGGACCACCTCTTCATGCGAACCTCCTGGTTGGCAGGCACCCGCCGGTCCCGGCGGGCGCTGGTGGAAGGGTGCGCGCCGCGGAATCACGGCGCACATGGGGGCCCCGGGGGTCGCCCGGGATTCGCGGCGACTCGAACCCGGATGCCGCGAACGTTACATCCACCCATTCCCGTATGCAACGACATCATTCCTGGGGGACCACCCACGCGGATCCGCCGCGGGCAGCGGTGGCGGTGACCCGCCGAAACGCGACTGCGATGCACGATGGCGAGCCGGCCACTCCCTCAGTGAAATGCGCGACCCTGCCGAAATCTCACGAGGAGGTTAGAATTCGGTCATCCGATGTGACGTCCGGCGCGGCCGATGCCCGGATGCAACACCGCGCGAACGTCGGATCCACGACGGCGGAGGCGTGCGTGCAGACGTACCAGGTGCGAAGGGCAGGGGCAGTCGCGGCGGCGCTGGCGCTCATCCCGTGCAGTCGCCTGCCGGCCCAGGAGCGGGCTCCGATCGATCCATGGTTCCCGGACCACCACTTCTTCACGCCGCTCCTCGCCGACCCCCGCGAGGTCCATCTCGGCGTGGCGCTCGTCAGCACCAACCTCTTCGCTCCGGGGAACAACGGGCCGGAACGGCCGCCGTTGCGCTTCAAGGATGCGGAGGACCTCGACAACGACGTGCAGGGCGCGGTCGCGTTGGGCGGCACCGTGACGCTCTGGCAGCCCGCCGCCTGGCCCGATGGTGGGCTCACCATCGGCGCACAGGCCGGCGTGTTCGCACGATTCCGCATCGAGGAGCCCAGCCGCGACTACGCGATCTCGGACTGGCTCGTCGCCCTCCCGATCGAAGTGGCCGACGGCCCCCTCTCCGCGCGACTCCGCATCCTCCACCGCAGCTCCCACCTCGGCGATGAACTGCTCCTCGACGCCCGAACCTACCGCATCGAGTTCGGCCACGAGGCCGTCGACCTCCTCGTCGCCCACCGCATCCTCGGCTCCGGCCGCATCTACGGCGGCGGCTCCTTCATCTTCCGCTCCAACACCGAGTCCGAGCCGCTCCTGCGGTTGCGCGGCCTCGACATCCACGACAACTTCGCGATCCAGGCCGGCGCTGATGGAAGCTGGTACCGCTGGGCCGGCGACCGCATCGGCGTGATGGCCGGCCTCGACTGGCAGCGCGCCCAGCGCACCGGATGGCGCGACCAGTTCTCCGCCGCCGCCGGCGTGGCCGCGCACGGCGCCGGCGGCGGACTCCGCCTCCTCTTCCGCTTCTTCACCGGCGTCTCCCCCGTCGGCGAGTTCTTTCTGACCGACGAGCGGTATTATGCCCTCGAGCTGGCCGTCTGGCGCTGACCCGCGCCGCGCGAACAACATTTGTTTGTGCGCGGCGGCGACGTTAGATTCCGCGACACGCGGGATGGTCGTTTATACTGTAGCGCGAAGGCGCGCGGCGATGCGACCGGACCCGGCGGGCGGCGCGGGGATGGCGCGGTCCTTGCATATTCTTGCAATTTCTACCCGGTGCCCGGCCCGCTGGAGCGCTTGACGCGGCGGTGTGGCGCCGCCGGGAGCCGATGGGCGGGGCGTCGCGAGCCGAGCGCAACCGTGGCGCTGGTGGGACAATCGGCGACGATGGGCCCGACGGAGGGTCGCGAGTGGAAGTTCGACGATGAACGAAACGGGAAAGTTGGCGGCGTACCTCGAAGCCGCGGAGTCGGCGGAGCGTGCCGGCTCGTGGGACGAGGTGCTGGCGCATTGTGAGGCGGCGTTCTCGCGGTTGCCGGTCGAAGGCGATGCGGCATCGGCGGCGAAGTTGCTGCACCGGATCGGTGAGGCGCACCAGCGCCGGGGCGACCTCGAGCTGGCGGAGGAGGCGTACGCGGCGAGTCTGGCGGTATCGGGGGCGAACCGGTTCGGTGATCTGGCGGGTGCGGTGTTGCGCCGTCTGGCGGAGGTCGAGCGTCTGCGGGGTCGGGGCGACCGCGCGGAGGCGCTGTACGTCGAGGCGTACGATGCGGCGCGGGCGGCGGGGGACGAGCATCTTGCCGCCACGCTCGAGTTGAGTCTGGGCGCACTGGCGGATGTCCGGGGCGAGCGGGAGGCCGCGCTGGGGCGTTACGGCGAGGCGCTCGAGCGGTTCCGCCGGCTCCGCGATGAGCCGGGCGCTGCGCGGGCGCTGGCGGAGATGGGCCGGATCCACGCGGCCTCGGGGGATGCCGACGCGGCGGAGTCGTGCTACAACGAGGTCTTCGAGCTGGCGGACCGGCTGCACGATTCGGTGATGCTGGGTTGCGTCGAGCTGGACCGGGCGATGCTGTTTCTGGCGCGTGGGGATCCGCAGAACGCTCGCGAATCGTGCGATCGTGCGTTCGAGGTCTTCGGCCATGCGGATGCCGGCGGCTGGCTGAGCGCGACGTACCGGACGTACGGCATCGTCTTCCGGGAGATGGGGAAGCCGCACCTGGCGGATGCGCATTTCGCGCGCGCCATCGAGTTGGCGGAGGCGCACCGGGATCGGTTGATGGTGGCGGAGGCGGAGGCGGAGCGGGGTGTGCTCCACGCGGCCGAGCTGCGGTACCGCGAGGCGATCGAAGCGTTCAACCGGGCGCACCGTCTGTTGACGGAGTTGGCGGCGCGGCGCGAGCTGCTCGACATCGAGCGTCGCCTCGAGGCGCTCGAGGCGAACTGCCTCCGTGCGGCGGAAGCGTGGGGCGCGTCCATCGAGGCCGCGGATCATCATGCGGCCGGTCACTGCCGCCGCGTCGCGGAGCATGCCGGCGCCCTCGCGGAGGCCGTCGGGTTCTCCGGCAAGGACCTGGTGTGGATCCGGGTGGGCGCGCTGCTGCACGACGTCGGGAAGGCATCGATCCCTGCTGCCGTGCTGAACAAGCCGGGCAAACTGAGCCCGGCCGAGTGGGCGCTCGTCAAGGACCACACCCGGCGCGGCGCGGAGCTGGTCGAGCGGCTCGGTTTCCCGTGGCCGGTCGCCGCGATGGTCCGCGGCCTCCACGAGCATTGGGATGGCGGCGGCTACCCCGACGGCCTGCGCGGCGAGGAGATCCCGCTCTCCGGCCGGATCCTGTGCATTGCGGACGTTTACGTCGCCCTCACCATGGCGCGGAGCTACCGCCCGGCGCTCTCGCGCGAGGAGGCGTTGCGCGTGATGGCCCAGGAGGCCGGCCGGGTCCTGGACCCCGGATTGTTCGCGAAGTTCCGGAAGCTGGCGGAAAAGGCCGGGGCCAAGGCCGAGATGGTGGAACACGGCCGCCCCTAGCCCCAGCCCCAGCCCTAGCCCCAGCCCTGTCATCCCATGCCCCGCTTCGGCACGGTCATCTTCGACTGTGACTCGACGCTCTCGACCGTCGAGGGGATCGAGGAGCTCGCGGCCGCGCATCGGGCCGAGGTCGCTGCGCTGACCGAGGCGGCGATGCGCGGCGTCATTCCGCTCGAGGAGGTGTACGCGCAGCGTCTGGCGGCCGCACGCCCCTCGCGCGCGCGGGTCGAGGCGTTGGGTCGTCGCTACATCGAGACGCTCGTCGCCGATGCGCGGGAGACCGTCGCCGTTCTGCTGGCGGAGCGCATCGACGTCCGTATACTCTCCGGCGGGCTCGCGCCCGCGGTCCTCATGCTCGCCCGGGCGCTGGCGATCCCGGAGGACCGCGTGGCCGCCGTGGACGTCCGTTTCGATGATGCCGGCGAGTACGCGGGCTACGATGCCGGCTCGCCGCTCGCGTATGCCGGCGGCAAACGGGTCGTCATCGAGCGTTGGGCGCCGGAGCTCGTCCGGCCGATCATGATGGTGGGGGATGGCGCCACGGACCTCGAGACGCGGCCCGTCGTCGATCTGTTCGTCGCCTTCGCCGGCGTGATCGAACGGCCGGCGGTCACTGCCGCCGCCGAGATCGTGGTCCGCTCGCCGTCGCTCGCTCCGATCCTCCCGCTCGCGCTCGGCGGCGCAGAGCCGGACCGCGGGGATGCGGCCGTGGTGTTCTCGAAGGGCGTACGGCTCCTGGAATGGTGACGGGCGCGGCGTGACCGCTTGATCCTGTCGCGTCGCGTTCGTAGGTTGTCTACCCTCTCCGGTCCTCCCTACAGGAGAAATTCCCGATGATGAGGGCTCTACCCCGTCTGGCCGCCGCCGCGGCCTTCGTCCTGGCGCCGTTCGCGCCCGTCCGGGCGCAGGAGCCGGCGCCGTCGTTCGCGCTCACCGTGCCGAACATCATGCGCGGTCCGGAACACGTGGGCGAACCGCCACGCGCAGTCCGCTGGACCGATGACGGCGAGTGGATCTACTTCCGCTGGAAGCCGGGCGGCCGCCCGTGGGACGAGGAGCCGGCGCTGTACCGGGTCCGCGCCGATGGCGGCGCGCCCGAGCGTCTCTCCGAGGAGGCGGCGGATTCGATCGGCGTCCTCGTCGCCTCCGGCGACGTCTCGCCGGACGAGCGAGCTCGCGTGGTGTCGTACCGCGGCGACCTCTACCTCATCGAGCGGAACTCACTCGATGTCCGGCGGCTGACCGACACGCGCGCCGCCGAGTCGGCTCCCGTCTACGCGGCGGATGGCCGCAGCATCTACTTCATCCGCGGCGACAACCTCTTCGCGCTCCCGCTCGATGGCGGCGCGCTCCGCCAGTTGACGGACATCCGGCGGGGCTCGGAGCCGCGGGAGGAAGAGGCGGAGGGGCAGCGCAAGTTCCTGGAAGATCAACAGAAGGAGTTGTTCGAACATATCCGGCGGGAGCTGGAACGCGAAGCGGCGGCCGAGGCGCGGCGCGAGGCGCGCGAGGCCGGTGCGCCGGAGCCGATCTACATCGCGAACGGCGAGCGCGTGATGGGGCTGGCCATCGAGCCGGGCGGCCGCTACGCCATCCTCCGCATCGGCAAGCCGGCACCCGACGCCCGCGAAACGCTGATCCCCGACTGGGTCACGGAGTCCGGCTACACGGAGACGCACGAGGTCCGGACCAAGGTCGGCGATGCGCAGAGCGAGGGTCGCATGGCGCTCGTCACGCTGGCCACCGGCGCGGTCGAGTGGCTCGACCTCTCGCCGGAAGCCGAGGCGGACTCGACGGACCCTTATGCCGGCCGCCTCGCCAGCGCGGATTTCATCGGCTGGAACCGCGACGGCACGCTCGGTCTCATCACGGCTGTCAGCTACGACTTCAAGGACCGCTGGATCCACGTGCTGAATGCGGCGACGGGCGAGGTGACCACCGTCGCGCACGACCATGACGACGCCTGGATCGGCGGGCCGTGCGGCTTCGGCTGCGCCGGCTGGATGCCCGATGGCGCCGGGGTCTACTTCACCAGCGAGCGGGACGGCTACAACCACGTGTACGCGGTGGATGCGGACGGCAGCAACCTGCGCCAGCTCACCCGCGGCGAGTGGGAGGTCACTGCGGTCGAGCTCTCACCCGACCACGAACGCTTCTACCTCCACACCCGCGAGGTCTCGCCGTTCGAGCAGCACTTCTACCACATGGCGCTCGACGGCAGCCGTCGCACCCGGATCACGAGCCGCACCGGCGTCTACGAGGTCACGCCCGGGCCCGACGGCGACCGGCTCGCGGTGGTCTACTCGTACTCGAACCGGCCGCCCGAGCTGTTCGTCATGGAGAACGAGCCCGGCGCAGAGATGGAGCGGATCACGACGTCGCCCACGCCGCAGTGGCTCGCGTTCGACTGGATCGACCCCGAGATCATCCACTTCCCCGCCCGCGACGGCGTGAGCGTCCCGGCCCGGATCTACCGGCCGCGCGACCTGGGCGCCGAACCCAACGGCGGCGCGGTGATCTTCGTCCACGGCGCCGGCTACCTACACAACGTGCACAAGGGCTGGTCGAGCTACTACCGCGAGTACATGTTCAACCACCTGCTGGCTGCGCACGGCTTCACGGTGCTGGACATCGATTACCGCGGCTCGGCCGGCTACGGGCGTGACTGGCGGACGGCCATCTATCGGCACATGGGCGGCAAGGACCTGACCGATCAGGTGGACGGCGCGCGCTACCTGGTCGAGCACGAGGGCGTCGACCCCGCGCGGATCGGCCTCTACGGCGGCTCGTACGGCGGGTTCATCACGCTGATGGCTCTCTTCAAGGAATCCGAGACCTTCGCCGCCGGCGCCGCGCTGCGCTCCGTCACCGACTGGGCGCACTACAACCACTGGTACACGGGCCGGATCCTGAACCTGCCGCAGGACGATCCCGAGGCCTACCGCCAGTCCTCGCCGATCTACTTCGCCGAGGGGCTCGAGGACCCGCTCCTCATCGCCCACGGGATGGTGGATACGAACGTCCACTTCCAGGACGTGGTGCGCCTCGCGCAGCGGCTGATCGAACTGGGCAAGACCGACTGGGAGATGGCCGTCTATCCGGTCGAGAGCCACGGCTTCATTGAGCCCAGCTCGTGGACGGACGAGTACCGCCGGATCCTCGAGCTCTTCGAGCGGCACCTCGGCAGGGAGCGCACCGCGGCATCGGAGGATCAATGAAACGCACCGCGCCCGATCCGGCCACGCGCTGCATGAGAAGGCGGACGGGCCGACACATCCTGCTCGCCGCCGCGCTGATCGGACTCGGCGCGTGTGCCGCCGATCCACAGCCGATCTACCTGGGCATCGCAGGACCGGTCAGCCAGCCCACCGGCCGTTCGCTGCGGCTCGCCGCGGAGATGGCCGTGGCCGAGATCAACGAGGCCGGTGGCATCGACGGCCGCCGGCTGGCACTCGTCATCAAGGACGACGAGGCGCGGCCCGACCGCGCGATCGAGGTCGCCACCGAGCTGCGCAACGACCCCCGCATCCTCGCCGTAATCGGCCACATCAACTCGGCCGCGACGCTCGCCGCCGCCGAGATCTACAATGCGGAAGAGAACGGCGTCGTCGAGATCTCGCCGGCATCCAGCAGCCCTCGGGTGACCGACGCCGGGCCGTGGACATTCCGCGTCTGCCCCAGCGACCTCCAGCACGGCCCCGTTCTGGCCGAATGGACCTACGACCGCCTCGAGAGGCGCAAAGCCGCGATCCTCTACGCCAACGACGACTACGGCCGCGGCCTGCTCGGCAGCTTCGGCGACGCCTTCGAACAGGCCGGCGGCGTGCTCGTCGCCCGCGATCCGTTCCTGCCCGCGCTGATGGAAGCCGACGACGCCCTGGACCCCTACCTCGAACGCGCCATCCAGCGGGGAATGGACGCACTCGTCATCGCCGGACAGGCCGAGGAGGGACTCGACATCCTGCGGGCCGCCCGCCGCCTCGGTTACGACGGGCCCGTCCTGGGCGCCGACGGGATCACGGGAATGAAGGATGCCGGCCCCATCGCCAACGGCGTCTTCATCACCTCGGCGTTTCTCCCGGACCGCCCGACACCCGAGGCCCAGGCGTTCGTCGAGGCCTACGTCGAGCGTTACGACGAGCTCCCGGACCACCGGGGCGCCATGGCCTATGACGCCATCTATCTGCTGGTCCGCGCGCTCCGCGAGGTGAATGCGGTACGGAAACAGCACGCGGAGCCCACGCTGAACGGCGCGCGCACGGTCCGTCGAGAGATCCGCGACTACCTCGCGACCGTCGGGCGCACGACGCCGCCGTTCGAAGGCGTCTCGGGCACGATCGTCTTCGACGAGAACGGCGACGTAGCCGGCAAGGACGTGGCGGTCGGCATCATCCGCGACGGCCGGATCGTCACCGCATCGTAAAGGGAGGCCAGGCCTTCCCCCGGTGGGGAAAGCCTGGCCTCCTGATGCCGATCGGGAAAGCGCGGCGTCAGCCGAGCACCTTGCCCGCGTAGCCGTTGTCCGGATTGCCGCCACGCGCGAGAATCCGGTCGACCGTACCCGGCCCCCGGTTGTACGCCGTCAGCGCCAGCCGGATGTTGCCATCGTACCTGTTCACCAGATAGTCCAGGTAGCGGAACCCGATCCGCAGGTTCGTCCGGGTGTCGAACAGGTCGCTTCGCGACGTCCCGGGCACCAGCCAGCGCGCCGTCGACGGCAGAACCTGCGTGTACCCCACCGCCCCGGCGTGCGAGACCACCGTACGGCGGAAGCTCGACTCGGTACGCACCAGGCCGAACGCGACGCGCGGGGCGATGCCCTCCGCAAGCGCCGCCGAGTGGATCTCCTTCGCCAGACTCACCGGGATTCCGAACTCCCGTGCAAACCGCAGGGCGGGCGGCCGCTGCCGCTCCGTCGCCTCCCGGACCCACGCCGCGCCGACCGTGCGATCCGCCGCGCGATCGTGATTCGCCGTTTTGGCCGCCGTCTCGGCCGCCGTTTCGGCTGCCGTCTCGGCCACCGTTTCGGCTGCCGTCCCGGCCGACACCGGCGCGGGGTTCTCGTTCAACAGAATGCCGCCCACGGGCGCCATCACGAACAACGCCAGTAGGACGGTCCTGGCCGGCCGCCGCACGCGCTCGTACAGCGCCCCGACCTCGGGGATCCAACGCTTCATCACGTCTCCCTTCCGGTATAGGGTGTGTCATTCGAGCCAGCCCGCCGCGTGCGGGCCGAGCGTGCGCGACCTCGGCGGCCGCACACCACGCGTTGGCCCCGGGTACACCTCATCGGGGGGGAGGATCCGTCCGATGAAGATGTTAAGTCGTGTTATGACAGCATGTTATGGCGTTCGACGCACCGGCCGTTCGGTGCCGCGCGGTCCCCATGGTGCGCGCCCGGCAGGCGTGCCGGCGCCCGCGGCGGCACGAGAAGGTACCGCAGCTCACGATCCGGCGCCCGCGGGGCTTCGGGAGCGTGTCGCGGATCACGATCCGAGCACGACCTCCGTGATCTGGCCCGGCAGGAGGACGACGCTCTTCGTCACGCTGTGCACGCGCTGTTCGTCGGTGGCGAGGACCGAGATGCTGCGACTTGCCGGCGTGGTGATGACGAAGCGACCGGAACCGTTGGCGGAGACCGTCCCGAGCAGGCGGACGCCGGTGCCATCGTCGTAGGAGACGATCATCGGGTGTGGCATGGGGTTGGTCACTTCGAGGGTGTAGGCGGGCCCCGGCTCGCTCTCGACGGCGACACCGCGGGCGCACGCGGCGAGCAGGGGGAGCAGGGCGAGGAGAGCCATCCCTCGGACGACGGGGAACCGCATGGTTTCGCTCCTTGGCACAGGGGATCGGTTCGCGCAATGCACGATTCGTGCTCGCAGGCGGACAATTTCGTCGATCGGTGCGGTTGGCGCCACACACCGGTGGGCGCGGGGCGCGGACTGCGACGGAACAGTGGGGCCCGTGCCTTGCAGGTTGGTGCAGTGGTGGAATTTGCAGCGATCCGACGGAAGGATGGAGGCTGAAATGGTGCAGACGAAGCTCGGCCGTACGGCCGCCTTGCTCATGGTCCTGGGTGCGTGTCGGGGCGTGAACGTCGAGTCGGAGCCGCAGCCCGCGGCGCAGCCGGCGCCTCCCACGGCGGCGGCGGTCCCGGCGGGGACGCTCATACGGGTCCAGTTGAACCAGACGCTGAGCACGCGGAGTAGCCGGGTCGGCCAGCCCTTCACCGCGACGGTGGTCGAGCCACTGGTCGCGCGGAACGGGCAGACCGTGATCCCGCGGGGATCGAGAGTGCGCGGGGTCGTCACCGGTCTGGATCGTTCGGAGCGGCTGGGGGAGCAGGCGGCGATCCGCCTGGACCTCCAGCGGATCGAGATCCGGGGGCGGTCGTATCCGTTGTCGGCGGAGATCGTGGATGCGGATGTCGAGCGCAGGGGTCCGCGGGAGCTGGGTGAGCACGCGGCGATCGGGGGCGTGGCGGGCGCCGCGCTCGGCGCGATCATCGGCGGCGATCTGGCGGATGTGTTGATCGGGGGTGCGCTCGGCGCCGGAGCGGGGACGATCATCTCGCTCGGCCTGGGCGATGTGGATGCGGAGCTCCCCGCCGGCACGGCAATGACGCTGCGCACCACGCGCACCATCTCGCTCCGCTGAGGCGGCGCGATGGTGGGGCCGTATCACCCGTACCGCGAGCCCGAGGACATCGGGAGCGATTCGCCGGCCACGGGCGAGGCGAAATCGCAGCGGATCAGTGGAATTCGCGGCGGTCCGCGTCAGGCGCGGACGCGCGGAAAGGGCCGCCAACCGCCGCAGGAGTCGGGCCGGCGCTCGGCGCGTCATGAGCAGATCCCGACGGAGCCCAAGAGCTTCGCGCCCGAGGAGGATCCGTCGCGGCAGGGCACGGGTGCGCCGAGCCCCGAGCGGTTGGCGGCGCGCTCGCGTCAGCAGGGGATCACGCCGCGGAGCGGGATGCACCGCGCGCACGGTGAGACGACGGAGGCGGAGGCGCAGCAGGGTCCGCCGGCCCACGGCCACACGCGGCACGGGCGCCAGCGCGTGCCCGGCCGGCCGGAGCGGCCGGCGCGCGGGAACGGAAAGCCGGATTGAACCCCAAGCCGCGGCCGGGGATAGCCGTCCCCGGCCGCGGCCTCCTGGTCGCGCGCGAGCGGGTGGGTCCAGGGGTCGACGCGTGCGCATTCGGGACGAATCGAAAATCCGGGACCAGGTCCCGGATTTTCGATTCGTCCCGGCGGAACATGTCGGCGCCGTCGGGCGCCGATCAGAACTCCCACTGCCAGAGCACGCCGAGGCCGGTCTTGCGCCGAACCGAGAAGCCCGGGTGTCCGGCGCCTGCCTGTGCGGCGGCGTAGAAGCGAGGGATGGTGAAGGCCTGGAGTGTCGTGCCGCGGAGCGTCCATCGGACGCGAAGTCCGGGAAACTCGCCGCCGATGAGCGGCTGGGCGGCGAGCAGCTCGATGTCGCGGCCGAGAGTGACGCCCGCGGCGATGAGTGGGCCGATCACGATGCGTGCGGGGTAGCGGCTACCGACCTCGATGTGGCCGGTCCATAGCCGGCCGCGACTGAGCGGAACGTAATCGTACGCCTGGTCGGCGATGTAGCTCCAGAGGAGGGACGTCGCCTGGGTCTCCGCGCGGACGTCGAACCGGTCGGCCGGCGAATCGGCGCGCCAGAGCCGGGGATAGCGCCAGCCCGTCACCGGCTGCGGCTCGTTGCCGAAGAGGAGCAGTTCCGCGAGCTGTTCCTGCGTTTCCGGCAAGAGCGACCAGCGCCGGAGTTGTTCGCGCGCCTGTCCGGCGGGCCCGTAGCTGAAGAGTTCGAGCGGCGGGAACCGGTCCGGCGCCGTCGCCGTCTCGATGCGGCCCTCGCCCAGTGTCCGGCCGTTCTCGTGCTCGGCAATGAGCGCGATGTGCGGCAGCAGCCCGTCGCCCTCGAACCGCGCCGCGCCGCCGGTCACGCGGAAGCGCTCGCCGAAGAGTGCATAGAACCCGCCCAAGAGGCGGATCACGCCGCGCGTATCGGGGCCTTCCTCGCGCAGGCGGACGTGGAGCCGGCCGGCGCCGAACAGGTCCGAGTCCTCATCGACGACGCTCAGATCCGGCCCGACCTCGACGACGACCCGCCCGCGGAGCGGGAACGGCGGCTCCGGCGCGATGCGGCGCAGCCGTGAATCCTCGGGCCACGGGACCTCGCGGGCCAGGTCGGCGTACGGCGGGTCGTCCGGGTCGAGTGGCGCGGACGGGCGGAACAGATCCTCACGCAGCCAGCCGTGGACATCGTAGACGCGTCCATCGAGACGCGGAAGCTCGGGCGGTCCGGTGAGCGTCAGATCGGCCGAGAGCGTGACGTCCGCGCTGTCGCGCCGGACCAGCCGCACACTGTCCGCGTGCAGCGAGAGGGAGAGCCGGCGGGGCTCCTCGAGCACGCGCGCGCGGCCGCGCACTTCGAGCGTGCCGCCGCCGGCGCGCGCCACGATGCGGTCGGTCGCGAGCGTCCCATCGGCGAGTCGGACCGCACCGCGGATCTCGTCGACGTCCAACGCCAACGGCTGCACGAAGAGGCCGCCGCCGCGGATCCGCGCGCTGCCGCGCACGGTCGGCCGGTCGACGGTGCCGCCGATCACGGCCACCGCATCCGCCGCGCCACGCACACTGTCCACCGGCTCGGGGAACGGGATCAGCGCGAGGGGCACCGAATCCGCCGTGACCCGGACCGCGAGCGCGCCACCTTCGGCGAGGACCGCGCGACCGGTGGCCGTGGCGTGGACCGGCCGCGCCGGCGCGCCTGCGCCATCCGCGCCGGCTCCATCCGCCCCGACGCCGAGCGCGTCCGGCGCCACGCGCAGGCGCGCCTGGCCGGTCAGCACCGGCGGCGCGGCCGGGGTGTAGCGGAGGACTGCATCCAATGTGGCGGCCGTCCGGGCGATCCCCCGGACGGCCAGATCCCCGCGCACGCGCACCGCCTCGGCCGGACCCCGCAGGCGCAGCGCCACATCGAAGGCCGTGTCCGCGGCGTGGATCGGCGCGCCCGTGATGGCGACGTCGATGAACGGTGCGGGGTCCGTGATGATGCGGCCGTCCAACGTGAGGCGCGAAACCTCGCCGCCCTCCTGCTCGTGCGCCAACTCGGCACGCAGCCCGACACCCTCGCGGAGCGTCCCGGCCGCGCGCGCCCAGCCGACCCAGGTGCCGCCACCCGGCACCGTGACGCCGAACAACCGCGCCGCATCGCGGGCGCGCAGAGGCGCGGCCTCGACGAGCACGTCATCGAAGCGCGGCTCCGGGCCCAGCGCGACCGAGCCGTGCCCGGCAAGGTGGGAACGGCCCACGGCCACGTCGAGGCGCTCCACCCGCACCCCTTCGAGGCGCCGGCGCCCGCGCAGCCACACCACGCTCGAGCCCGTCCCCGTCGACGGCAGCCACGGAAGGAAGGCACGCAGTTCGGCGAACGCAAACGGCTCCGCCACGATCCGCGTCCGCCACGCGACGGGCCGGTCCGCCACGAGGTGCGCCGCCAGACGCGACCGCGGCAGCGAGACCGCCGCGTCCGCCTCGAACGTCTCGGCCGTCCGCTCGGCCGTCACCGCTGCACGTTCGAGACGGAACGGCCGCCCCTTCACCTCACCCGTGCCCGACGCGCGTACGATACGCAGCCGCTCGGTCAGACCCTCATCGCGCCCACCGAGCCACACATCGCGCGCGCGCAGATCCAGGTCGCGAACCCGCCAGAGCCAGCGCCCGACGCCCAACCAGGGGGCGGCCAACTCGCCGACGCGGCCGTCCTCGACAACCAGTTCGTCCACGCGCACGCGCGGTTCGAGGATCGTGACGAAGAAGTTGATCCCCGTGATGATCGTGTCGATCGGCGCCGTCACCTCCGGCCGTACGAGGCGCAGCGTCCGGATGTGCAGCACCGGCGCGCCCGGCGTGCGGCCATCGAGCACGGGGACGCTCAGTGTGCTCTCGATCCTCGGCAGATCGAGCGTCACACCGATCCCGACGACCGCGTGCAGCCGTTCCACCGTCACGTGCCACGGCGCGGTGAGCGGCCCCGTCTCGAACGGGGAGAGCGGCGGCGGCGCAGG
>DASVCS010000010.1:0-15787 GCA_036381495.1 Longimicrobiales bacterium | reverse complement strand
GCCCACGATCAGGCGCGCGCTGTAACCTGCTCCGCCTCCGAGCGTCCGCATCCGCACGCTATGCGCGCCGCCCTGCAGCGTGACCACGGCGTTTTCGCCTGCGGCCAGTGTACCGCCGGTCTCCGTGAGCCGCACGTACACGGTCAGGTCCTGCCAGCCGAAGCCTGCGGCGCTGGTGAACGACTCCACCGCGCGGCTCGCCGGCGCGCCCGCCGTGATGATCAGCGACGACGGCACCGGCGCGTCCTCCACCTGCACGCCGCCGACGTAGACGTTGCCGGTGTTCGCCGGGTCGGATGCGGCCGGGAACACCTCCACGCGGTGGCTGTTCGCGGCCAGGACCGGCGCCGAACGGAACCACAGCCGGTACACACCGCCGCCGACCGGCTCGGTGTAGAGATGCGTGCCCGTGAACACCGACACGCTCGGCATTCCGCCCGCCCACGAGATGCGTGCATTCAGCCGGTCGGCTGATGCGGTTGTGTCCCGCAGTTTCAGGCCGACAAGCGCACTGGTGCCCTGTGCGACGTAGCAGGAGAACGCCTTCTCCCCGTCGCCGGAGAACGGCGAGGTATCGATCCTAATCAGAAACTCTCCCGCCGCGTCGTTCTCGGTCACGAGCGCGAGCGCGAGGGAGCCCATCACCAGCGCATCGTCCTGAACGGTGATCGAGGCGCTCCCCGTCCAGTTGGACAGCGCGCTGCTCCACGGCACCAGGTTCGTGCTGTCGCGCTCGACCAGCAGCGCCCGGCGGTACAGGCCGGTGGAGGGCTCGAACACCCAGGCGAGCCGCGGCACGTCCGCGGCGGCCGTGGCGAGCGTGCCGGAGCGGGTGCGGTACGTGGCGGTGGAGGCACGGGTGAAGGTGGCACCCGCGAGCGTGCGGCCCGGGACGTAGCGGAACAGCACGTTGTCCGCGAGCGCCTGGACGCTCCCGCCATCGACCCGCCGCAGCCGCAGCGTGACGGTATACTCCGCGTTCCACCACCGATCCGGGTCAGGATCCGCCGCGACGATGTCGGATGCGTCCATGAGCCGGAACGGATAGGACTCGGCGAGCGACGCGTCGGGGAAGTATTCGAGCGTCTCTCCGTCCGCGCCCGCCTCGAGCAGGTCCAAGAGCGCCGCCGGATCCCCCTGGAACCGCAGCCGGGCCGTGATCTCCTCGGCGCCGCCGTCCACCACCACGACGTTCAGTGTGCGGCGGTCGATCGACTCCTCCGTGAACCGGGTACGCACGCGCGCGGGGCGCACGTCGTAGAGCGGCGCGTTCAGGTACAGCCACGTCTCGCGGCCGTCCTGCGTGTAGCGGAAGGCGGCGTTGCCCTTCAGTGCCATGTGTCACACCCTTGCGAGCGAGCCGCCCGCTTTCTCCCATTCGCGCATTGTCTCCGCGAACAGGCGGATCCATTCCGGGTCGCGCGCGGCCTCGATGCTGTTGCGCGGCGGCGGAAGCCGGGACAGGTCCAGCGTGAAGCGCGGGCGGACCGTGATCTGCGGCGCCGGGACCGAAGCCGGAACAGGGGACACCTCGATCGGCCGGATCTGGCCGCTGCGGCCGAACTCGACGATCTCCGGCCCCTCCTCTCCCACGAGGAACCGTTGCCCCGGCTGGAAATTCGCGCCCTCTGCCGCCGCCCCCGCAATGGCGCCCGCCGCGGCGCCGAACGGCCCGCCGAATAGCGCGCCGAATACACCACCGAGCAGCCCCCCGAGCGCCTCGCCGAGCGGCTCCACGATGGCTTCTCGCAACGCGATGCGCGCCAGGTCGCGTAGGATGCTCTCGACCATGGCGTGGAATGCATCCGCGACGTTCTCGGTGCCGGTGATGATGTCCACGAACGCATCGCCGAACGTCTCCGCCATGCGGTCGGCATCGCTCTGGAACTGCTGCATCTCGGCTTCGAGCGCCGCCTGCGCCTCCCGGGCGCGTTCTTCGGCGTCGCGCCGCTTCTTCTCCTCCTCCTCGATGGCGGCGATCCGCTCTTCCGCCTGGCGGATCTCTTCCTCCGTGGCGCCCTGTGCGGCGAGCGTTTTGCGGATCAGCTCCTCGCGCGACAGGGTGAGCGCGTCGAACTCGGCATCGAGCGCTTCCAGTGTGCGATCGATGGCCTGCCGGCGCCGCTCCTCGACCTGCTCCGCCTCCTTCTTCGCGTCCGCTTCGGCTTGCAGCGCAGATACGGCGCGGAACAGCGCAACCGCCTCATCCTGAGCGGCGCCGGTGATGCCCTCCTGTTCCAGCCGGAACCGGAACGCAGCCTCCGCCCCCTCCGTCAGCTCGATCCGCTGTTCTTCGAGGCCGGCCAGGACCCGTTCCAACGCCCGCATCTGCCGCTCGGCGGAGTCCTCCGCCGCCTTCGCCTCCCGGTCCCGCAGCCGCGCGAGTCGCTGTTCGATCAGCGTGATCGCGCCCGCCAGCTCCACGACCTGCTGTTCCAGGTCGGCGACGTTCGCGATTGCCGTCCGACGTTCCTCGCCGACCTGTGCCGCGGCGAACCGGTCGCGCTTCGGATCGAACGCCGCCGCAGTCGCGCGGCCCGCCTCCTCCCGCGCCTGCCGGATCTTCGGCCCGAGCTCGGCGAAGCGCCGCTGCAAGTCCGCGAGCTCGCGCTCCAGCTCCGCCTCGGACAGCTCCGTGACCGAGTCGGCCAGCGCGTCGAACTCCTCGCGCAACGACCGCAGCGCCGCGCTGGCCTCGGGCTCATCATCCACGAAGAGCGCAAGCCCCACCGCCGCGGCCGCGAACAGCCCCGCCGGCCCGCCGAGCGACGCGAGCCCGCTGCCGGCCAGCGCACGCAGCGCAGCCGCGAGCCCGCCCGCGCTCCGCACCGCGGCGGCCAGGCGAGAGCCCAGGTTGCCGACGGCGCTTCCGATGCCGAGCGCGAGCAGCGTCTCGAACGCGGCCTGAATGACATCGATGTGCGCAACGAACGCCTCCAGCGCCTCGGTGGCCCCGCGCACGCCGGACGCGAGCGCGCCTCCAAGCACCTCGGCGAAGTCATCGCTCTCGGTGATCGCCCGCTCGAGCGTGCGCACGAGGTTCGTGATCTCCCCGTTCAGCCCCGCTTCGCCGATGTCTTTGGCGAGAAGCGCCGTCGTGTCTTCCAGGTTCGAGATGGCCCCGGCGAGCGTGACCATCTGGCGCTCCATCGCGTCGCCGAAATTCGCGCGCCCGAGCTGCTGGAACAGCGCCACGACCGGCCCGAAGTCGCGCTGCACCTCGTGCGTCATGCCGCGGAACGTGACGCGGAGCCGGTCGCCTTCCGACCTCGCGATGACGCCGAAGCTCTTCAGCGCCTCTGTCTCCCCCGTCGCCGCCCGGGTCACGGCGTTCACGAACTCCGTGATGTCGCGGCCCATGGCGGCGGCGAAGTTGCCCAGGTCCCGGAGCATCTCCTCCGTCGGCTCGAGGCCGACGGCCGATAGCTGCGTGAAGGCGGCCACGAGGTTCTGGACCTGGAACGGCGTCGATGCCGCGAAGCGGGTGAGCAGGTCGAAGGATTCCGCCGCCTCTTCGACCGACCCGGTGATGGAGATGAGCCGCGCCTCCAGCTGCTCGAACTCGACGTTCGTGTCGAACAGCGCGGACGCGGCGCGTTGGGCGCCGCGGAACAGGCCGTAGGCGGATGCGAGCGCGATGACGCGCGACGCCAGGCTGTCGATCGCGTCCTGCTGCCGCTTGGACGCACGGACGGTGTCGTCGAACGCGTTCTCGAGCTGGTCCAGGCGACGCATGGCGCGCTCCAGCGCGCGCTCGAAGTCCCGCGCGTCGAACTCGATGCCTACGGCCTGGATGTTATCCGCCACGGTGCGTGTCGCGTTTCAGCTCGAAATACGCCGCCCATAGCGCAAGCTCGCCGAGCGGCAGGTGGTTGACTTCTTCCAGCGACTTGTGCAGCGCCTCGCCCAGGCTCAGCCGGAAGTGGAGGTCGGGGTCGCTTCGGATCCGTCTTTTCCCTCCTCCACGCCCTCCCGGGTGAGCGGGACCACCCCCGAGTAGAGCGCGAGGAGCAGGCGGTCGAGAACGGCGGCTTCGGCCTTCTCGAACAGCGTGTGCCGGTCGCCCCAGCGGAACGCCTTGCTGCCGTCTTCGAGCTCCGCCTTCTGGACGATCAGCAGGATGTTCTTCTCGTGCCGGTGTTTGTCCGGCTCCTTGCCGTCTTCGTCCCGCATGCGCTGCTCGACGGCAAGGATGTCGGCCTTGGTCAGCGGGCCGAAGTAGAGCACGACATCCCATTCGGGGACCTCGACGCGTCTACGCGTGTCGCGGTAGCGCGCCACCACCCGGTCGATGACGCTGGGTCCGTTCATGGCTCACCAGTCGGTTGCGAGGGCGCCTTCACCCTGGAACGTGAACTGCACCGTGACCAGCGCGCCGCGCTGCCCGGTGACCTGTGCGCTTTCGGGTTGCACGTGGCCGTAGAGGTGCTTGTCCGTGTCCACCGCGAGCACGAGCCCGACGGTGGCCGGTGCGGAATCGCTCCCTACGGCGTCAATGAACGCCTTCTGCTCGGCGTCGCCGTAGTCGAACAGCGCCTCGATGTTGCCGCTCCAGCCCGGGATGTCCAGGACGATGCGGCGGGCATCATCCCCCATCACCGTCCGATCCAGTACCGGCCGGGCGGGGGTGGCGGACCATGCCGTCACCTCCGCGAGCGAATTGGACACGAACAACACCGCCGCGTTGTCCGCCCATCCGCCCGCCACCTGGACGGCCGGCGTGAAGGACACCGTGACCCGGTTCGCCGTGGGGATGCCGATGACGGCGTTCTGCGTCACGGTGTAGACCTGCGGATCCCCCGCCACAGTGAACCGGTCGCCGGCCAGAAGGACGCCGGTGAGCGGCGTTCCATCGAACGTCGCGGTCGTGGCGCCTTGCGCCACCGCGCCCATGACGAGCGGCGCGCCGTTCACGACACCGCCCAGCGCGACGAAACCCCTGGAGCCGCGGAATACGCTCATGGTTCACGCCCACGCGAACGCGATGGGGCCGTCCGTCTCGAAGCTGAAGCTGACCGTCACCAGCGCCCCGCGCTGCGCCGCGACCGGCGCCGACGTCGGCAGGATGTTGCACGAGATGGTCTTGCCCGTATCGATCTCGAACACGGCGGCGAGCGGCGTGGGGTCCGTGTTCGAAACGAGCATGTCGAGCAGCGCCGCCTGCGCCGTGTCGCTGTAGTCGAAGTTCGCCGACAGGTCGCCGCTCCCCCCGGGGATGTCCAGCGTCCCCGTCTTCGCCGCATCGCCCATCGCAGTCGTCTCGATGTAGGCACGGTTGATCGTGAGCGTCCAGCTTTGTAGCTCGCCTACGGTATTTCCGCCGACCGTCACCGTGCCCTTGCTGCCCCTGTACGTCGCCATGGCTCATCCCTCGTCAGATGGTCTCCTCGACCGTGAATGGCACGTCCACCGTCGTCTGCACCCACCCGTCCCGTTCGCGCGCGGGCTTCGGGCCGCTCGGCGCGCCGAACCGCACGCCGGATACCTCCGCGCGGTTGAAGATGTCGCGCACGTCGTCGGCAAGACCCTCCAACACTCCGGTTCCGCGCCCGGGCGGATAGAACAGCGTCACGCTCACCACCCCCACGACCTCGTTCTTCCCGACCGCCGGCCCGCCCATCGTCTGCTCGAACGCATCGCCCCACAGGATGGACAGGCGGACCCACTCGGACGCGGGCGGCGTGAAGTCCACGCCCTCCCAGGCGACCCGTTCGCCGAGCTGCTCGTCCGTATAACCCCGGGCCGCCTTCCATTCCGTCGCGAAGTGCGCGCGGATCGCCGCCGCCTTCGCCCGAAGCTCACTCGCCACCGGCCGCGATCCTCGCCGCGATGCGGCTTGCGAGCGGTTTCAGTTCGGCCACCGTCACCTTCACCATCCCCTGCGGCGCCTGTTTGCTGCGTCCATCTTCCAGGTCCTGGATATAGGGCAGGGAATTCGTGACGTAGAGCACGCGTCCCGGCCCGAATTCCGCGATTACGCGCACACCCTCCGCCTGCGCCCTCCCCGCGTCCGCGATCGTGCGGTCCTCATCCGTCGAGCGGTCGGGGCTTCCGAGCGCGACGTTCCAGTTCGCCCGGGCGCGCCCGGTGTCCACCGGCGTCTTGCGCATCAGCCGCGCGAGCGCTTCGAGCGCCAGAGCGCGCATGTACTTTTCCGCGTTCTCGCGAAGCCGTTGCGTGGCTGCGTCCTTACCCTCGAACGGCATCGTCACCGCCGGATGTGCAGTGTGTACATCGCGACCTGCTCGCCCGACCACATCGGCTTCACCTGCTTGACCTGGTATTCGACGCCGTCCACGACTACCGCATCGGCCGGCGTCGGCACGGCGCCGGCGCCGAACGCCGCCTCGAAGTCCCGGGCCGGCAGATCCACGGCGAGGTCGCCCGCCTGCACCTCGCCGATCTCGCCGAACCCCAGCCGCTGCAAGCGCTGCGTGTCGCCCATGAGCGCGGAGAGCGTCGCCGTCGCCTCGGGCGCCCCCGTGATGGTCCCGCTCGCCGGGTCGTACGTGCCGCCCCTGCGGTACACGACACCTACACGCTTGCCGAAGCGCGCGATCAGGGTTCCCGCGACCGACCGGGCCACGCCGTCGAGTACGCCCATTACGCCCTCACGAGTCGCACCGTGGCCCGGCTCGTCTCGAGCACCGGCGCGAGCAGACGCCGGACGTTCTCCGGCAGCTCGCCCGCGACCCGCGCGTGGCGCGGCTCGACCTCGAGCGACCCGATGCTGACCCGCGCGAACCCCTCGAGGCCGGTATCGGCGAGGGGGTCCGCGTCAGCGGAGAGATAGGCGAGCGCGAGTTCCATCGTCGCGTGCTTGACGATGGTCGGGATGATGTCATCCTCGTACACCCACCCCTCATCGTTCTCTGCCGCCCGCCGCGGCCATTTGAGCGCCTGCGTCGGGCCGTTCTCCGACGTGCCTTTGAGCGGGTTGCGCGGCACGCCGCGGTATTCCTCCTGATCCAGCCGGCGGGTCGCCTGAATCAGCGCGCGCGCCCTGTCGTCCGCGCTCGCCGCGGTCCACGCCTCGGCGTGGAGGCGTTCGTCGAAGTACGCGTCGGCTTCGACCGTAGTTACGTACGAATTCGCCGTCGGGCTCCCGACGGTGGCGTCAAGCACGGGCATCGTCCGTTACGCCGACTTGCGCGGCCTGCCCCGGCGAGCGGCCGGAGCGTCGGGCGCCGTCTCATCCTTGCCCAGCGCTTCCGGTTGCGACTCCTGCTCGCCCCAGCGCCGGTGCACCGCCGGGTCGAAGTCCGCCTCGTTGATGATGACGTAGTCGTCCGGCTTGGACGGATCGACGATCTTCACCGTGGGAATCTGCATCACACCTCCTGACGTGAGAGCGGGGGCCGGGTTCGCCCGACCCCCTCCCGGATGCATCAGCCGGCGATGCGCGCGGCGAGCTCGGGCCGCACGAGAGAAGCGCCGTACAGGATGCTCCACTGGTACTTCGTACGGTTGTACTCGCGGCTGATCTCGAGCGTCAGCGCGAGGCCGGACACCGGATCGACGCCGGTACGGATCTCGTGCCCGCCCGTGAAGCCGTCCGCCGGAGCCAGCGGCCGCACGGCAAGCGCGAAGGCGTCGCGGTGGAACGCGAGGTTCACCACGTGGTTCCCCTTCAGCGTGATCGCGGCGTTGTCCGCGAACGCCGTCTTGGCCGCGGGGGCGTACGTGATGACGTTGCCGGCGAAGCTCTTCACCACGTACGTCTGGGTGTCGCCCGCCACGGTGAAGATGTCCCCGGGCAGGATCGTGCCCGTGCCCGTGTCCACCGTGACCGTCGTGTCGCCCACGGCGTGGTTCGCCTGGTTCACCAGGTAGCCCGCACCCGTGCCGGCCGTGTGGCTCTTCACCTGCTGGTCCATGAACCAGTCGAAGCCGAGCAGCGTGCCGATGCGGCCCGTGCGCAGCGTGTTCTCCTGGTTCGCGCGGAAGCTCGCATCCTGCACGGCCCGGATGAGCAGCGCGTTGGCCTCGGCGTCCGGGTTCAGCACGATGAACCGCGGGTCGCTCGGCGCGAGCTGCTGGCCCAGGACCTTGCGAGCGTCCGTCGCGGCCTGGAGCGACTCGCCGCCGAACGGCGTCGTGCCCGGGGTCCCGGCGAAGCCGTAGATGCCCGTGTACAGGCCGAGCAGGTACGCGTCCACGTCGTTGGCCAGCGCCTTCATGGCCTCGGACAACTGCACCTCGCGCCCGCCCTGCGCGATCTCGCGCGCCTCCTTGTCCGTGACGTGCATATCCACCTTCCGCCAGCGGTTGAGCTGGATCGGAACGGTCGTGGGCGCCACGTCCCCGCCGGCCGGCGGCGTCGGACCCGGCACGACGTCGGACACCTCCATCGCGGACGGGATCGGCACGTTGATCGTGTCGCCGGGCTGGGCGACCTCGGCGCCCCAGTTGGTGTTGACCAGCCGGGGCATGATCGCGTTCTCGCGCAGCGCGAGCAGCGCGCGCGCGAAGATCTTGTCTACGATCTGCGTGAAGTTGTTCGCCATCTTCTCCTGCTCCTGTGCGGCCCGCTCGGATCAGGAGCGGGCAAGGTCGAACGGTGCGTGGTGTTTGTGCCCCAGGCACGGCCCGCCTTGCCCCAGGCGCGGCGGTACTGCGGTACGGCAGAATCAGGACGGGGTGGCCTCGCCCTTGACGACCTGGTCCACGTACTGGCCCCAGGCCAGCGGGTCGTTGCGGTCGAACGTCACCACGTTCCCATCGCGGCGACTGCCCCCGTCGGCCGGCGCACCCGAACCGGTCTTGCCGCTCGGCTCGAACGCCCGGCCGTATTCGGGATCCTCGCGCAACTCCATCGCGAGGTCCACCAGGCCGAACGGGTTGCCCTGGCTGTCCTTGATGCGCGGCTGGCCGTCCTTGCCCAGCACCACGACGGCGAGCTTGCCGTCCTGCTCCTTCACCTGTACGGCACGCTTCATCACGTCCGTCAGCAGCTTCGGCGAGCCCTTCACCTCGGCGAGCGCCTTCACGATCTCGCCCTCGATGAAGCTGTTGTGGTACGCCTGGCGCGCCTTCTCAGCTTCGTCCTTCGCCTTCTGGATCTCGAGTTGCGCGGCCTTGCTCACCTCGGCGAGCTTGGCCTCGAGTTCCTGGACCTTCTTGTCGGCGGATGCGCCCTTGCCCTCGGCGGCCTTGCGCAGCTCCTCGACCTTCTCGGGCGTCAGGTCCCCGAACGCCTCGAGCTTCGCCTGGAGCTGCTTCTTCTCGTCGAGCAACTCGTTCTTCGCCCGCTTGAGCCCCACCACGGCGGGCATCTCATCCACGCCGCTCACGTTCAGCACGTAGCGACCGTCGTCCGCCCTGGTGTAGAAGCCCTTCACCGTCTCATCCACGCCGTCCAACGACGTGAGCACCGCCTTCAGTTCCGGCATCGTCAGTCCTCCCAGAAGACCGTAGGAACCCGGCCCGGCCGGGTGTATGGGGGAACACGAAACGGCCGCGAACGCGCCCGTAGACGCTTTCGCGGCCGTTCCTGCTTGGCCCACCTGTCGTGTTCTAAGTTACGACGGCTCTTCCTCCATCGCAAGCCTGCGGTCCAGTACAGCGTCCGCGTGTTCGCCGAACAGGCTCTGGGCGATCATGCGTACATACTGGTCAGCCTCCCCGGGCGGGACGTGCGCCTCCTCGACCATCCGGCGCTTCATTCGCACCAGCGCGGCAGCCATCTCCGTCACCCACGCCTCGAATTGCTCGAGCGCGTGCACGTCCTTCGGGTCCAGACTCATGGGCTCCCGCGACCACGGGCGAGAGGGCAGCGACCGATGCTCTTGCGCTCACTCCTCTTCGGCGCGCATTCGGTGGAGCCAACCGAAGATCGGCCTTCCCTCGTACTCCTGCGCCAACATGCGTCGGTAGGCGGTCGTTCGCTGGAATTCGGCGAACGTCATCCCCCTCTCCCGCAGCCAGGCGCGCAACTCTTCGGGCGAGTCCACGTCGGGGATGGGCTCGAAGCGACGCAGCCAGTTCGCGTGCTCGTCCGCCTCTTCCGGCGAAAGGCCCTCGTAAGCGGAAGGAACGGGTTTCTTGGCCATGCGGATCCTACTCCTCCAAGAGCGACCACAGCCATTGGGCGGCTGCGGGCTGGTTGTTGATCAAGATGCGGGCCACTTCGTACATGCCCGTGATGTCGATGACGATGGTGTCCATTTCGCCACCGAAGACGACGTACTCGCGCTCGACCCATTTGCCCGCGCCCGTGCGCGGCATGGACACGATGCGATCCACGGGGATCCGTGCGATGATGACGGCCGCATGTTTGCCGCGCCGATGCCCACCGCCCTCCTCGCCGATCGCGAAGCGGATCGCCTCACTCTCCGACGCACTGAACGATGCGAGCGGTTGTTCGCTCCACCTCCCGCGACCGCCGGTCGGAGTCGCGAAGTCCGGCCTGTACTTAATACCCCGCAGGAGTGTCAAATGTTCTATGCCCCTGCTGCGCAAATACTCCGCCGTGGCCTCCTGCTGCGCCCGGAGCACCGCCCGCAACACGGCGCCGTGCTTCTCGTACAGCGCCTCGCCGGCCCGCACCCGGCGAATGTGCCCGAACGCGGCATCGGCGAGGCCGAATTCGTCTCTCGCGGCGAGGTGCAACGCGTACGTGAGCGGGCGGTTTTCGTTCTCCCACCCGAATGCAACGCGGTCGTACACGAAGCGCGCCTTGACCTTCGCCGGGTCCTGCCCTTTGAGTACGAGGTTGTCCTTCCAGCCGAGTTCAGTCGCGAGCGCGTCCAAGCCGTCGTGTCCGAGAAGCCGTTCGGATGCCCGGGTGCGGCCCTGGCGAATCACGCGTTCCAGGTCCTCCCGCGCAACGGCGCCGTTCTCATCGACCAGTTCGCCGAAAATCGCGCGCCGCGCTTCGCGCGCCCCCTCGGGCGTGGGATCCGCATCCGCACGCCCGACCAGGTCCTCGACCCGCACGACGGTGCCGTCTTCTCGGACCAGGTCGCGTAGGGTCACCTTCCCGGCGCGGAACAGCTCGGCGCGTGCGGGGCCCAGGATGTCGTCCTGCACCTCCGGGGACTGGCGCCGCAGCCATTCCTCGTAGTTCATCGTCGCCGGCACCGGACCGCCTGCGCTCGCCCGCGTGCCAGGGTCCGGCGGCTCGATGCCGAGCGCGTCCCAGTCCACTCGCGGCACGATCGTGCTGCGGCAGTTCACGTGCTGCGGCGGCCGTTTCGCCTCGGGGTCGTCCAGGCGGAAAAACTGCCCGTCCAGCGCCTGGCAGATGGGCGTGGTACGGCTGTCCAGCGTGGCGGTATAGACGTAGCCAGCCAGCACATCCTCGTTTTCGCGGTACGTGCGGATGTGCGCCTCGTTCGCCACGTGGTTCACCGCCGTCCGCACGATCGCCTCGGTTTCGCGCGTGGAGCGGTTGAGCACACCGCCCTCGAAGCGCATGTTCTCCCCGCGTCCAACCGCGCGGCCGCGGATGCGCCGGACCATCTCGCCGATGGTCTCGTTCTGCGCCATGCCGAGCCGGATCTGCTGCGCAACCCGGCGCAGCGTCGCTTCCTTCTCGTCTCGGAACCACTCGGCGAGCAGCCGGCCGTGAATCGGGTCCGTGTCGAGGATGGACTTGATGAGGTTGATGCCGATGCTGCCCGGGCGAACATCCACCGCGACGGCGCCGATCGCGCGCACGAGCTGTTCCCGCGCCCATTCGCCTTGCTGCTTGCCGAGCTCGGCGAGGCGGCTTCGCACCTGCTTGTGCATCGCCGCGAATACCTCCTCGGCAGAGCCGCGCACAACGCCGAGCAGCTTCTCGACGCGCGCGCGGCGGCTCGCCTCCGACGCCGGCGCGGTCGGGTCGATGCGGGCGAGCTGTGCGGCGATGTCGTCGAACAACGCGAGCAGGAGCGCCCGGGCATCCCGTGCGAGTCCATTCCCGACCCGCTGTAGCAGGATCAGGTTTCGCACGACGGCGGCGGTCGGATCGGTCGGCATCGGTCAGGGATGAGCGGTGGCCTGCATCACACCGCGGCCGACAAGTTCGGTAGCCGGTCCACGTCCGCGTTCTCGATGCGCGCGCGCTCGAGTTCGCGGTCGAACGTCTCCGGCAGTACGCCGTGGCGCTCGAGGATGTCCCACAGCGTGTCGATCGACAGTTGGCCCGCGAGCACCGTCTCCCGTAGTTCGCGGAGCATGGCCGGCTCGAGCGTCAGATGCTCGAAGTCCATGTTCACGGACACGGATCCCCCTGCGTCGAGTCCGCGCCACCGCGCGTGGATGGCGAGCCCCTCCTCGAGCCCGTCTCTAAGCGACCGCGCCGCCGCAGCAAGCGCGCTGTCCGATTCGGCCTTGTCGATCCGCCGGGCTTCGGCGGTTTCCGCGGCCCGGGTCTGGCGCTGGAGCATGGCGAGCCCGAGCGCGGCCATGCGCTGCTCGATGTCCTGTAGCTGCTGCCGGCCGTGTTCGAGCGCCGTGCCCGTCGGCTCGATGTACTTCGCGTCGCCGTTGACATCGTCGATCGTGAGCGCGACCGAAGGACCTACGGCGACCGTATTGGACTCGCGGATGCCCTTCAGTACGAGGATCGGCACGGACGCGACGTGGAGGATGTTGTCGTTGTCGCTCCGCACCTGGAAGTGCTTCACGTTCTCGAGCGCGAGGTCCAGCAGCGGCGGATCCGACGTCATGAACCCCGTGCGGTTCGCGTACACCGTGACGAGCGGGATACGGTCGATGCTCATGACGCCGGCCTCGACCTGCACCCATTCGTCGTCGCCCTGGCGCTTCTCGTAGACCGTGAACGCGACCCCAGGCCCCCCGGGACCGGAGACGAGGCGGTAGTCGCGGATGCGCCAGAGCTCGCGCTCGCCGAACCTGCCGTCCGGCATCAGCACCGGCATGCGGTACGCGAAGGCTGTGAGCACGGGCCGGCCACCCACCACCTCAGCGCGGAACCGCAACACGTCCTGCTTGTTGATCTGCACCCAATACGGCCGAAGCCCCGCCCGGCGTTCGTCCGCGAGCGTACGCACCCGTTGCCGGTCCACGGCCGGCATGTCGATGAAGATGTGGGAATGCCCGTCGATCAACGCCGCTTCGAACACATCCCGGGCGAAGACCGCGAAGTGCCGACCCGCCAGATCGATGTTCTCCGCGTCCTCGACGATGGGGGCCGGGACATCGTCGCCCAGCATCGGGTCCTTGCGGAATACCATGCCCACAAGCCCACCCACGGTCCGCCGGAACGCGTTGAACAGCACGGCCGATCGGATGCGTGCCTCGTACGATTCGCGATCCTCCTTGGGGAACGGCGGCAGGTACGTCTCCGCCTTCTCTCGCAGCACCATCGTCCCGCCGTACACGTCGCGGCAGATGGCGACGGCCGGCGCCTGGCGACGATGGGCGATGCCGGTGGTGGCCGGGTTGTCCTGTTCGTTCGGCATGGCGCTAGATCCTGAAACTGGTTGCGGTCGCGCTGGCCTTGGGGGCCATTATTCGGTACCTCGTTTCATCGGCGACGTGGTCTTCCGCATCGGTATCGACGTCATCGGGGTCCCTCTCACTCCGGGGGAGGACGGGCACCGTGCGAATGAACTGCCGACACGTCTCGAGTACGTAGAGGTGCGGCTGGTCCGGGTCGCGATCGATTGCGGCCCGGAGCATGCGGCGCATGGCCTCCCAGCCGAGCTTTCTACTGCCGGGCCGCTTGTCCGCCTCGGTCCAGTGGACACCGCCCTGCGCCATCACGTCGGCGATGCTCTGCCGCCCCGGTTCGGCGAAGAAGATCTGCGAGTCGGCCGGCCCGGGCTTCACGCGTGCACCCCACGGGAACGCGCGCTCGCGCTCGACAATTCCCCGCGCCACATCTACATCCGACATCCGGCAGCCGACGTTTGGGGTCTTGCCGTCCCAGCCGTACCACTCCGCGATCCGGATGAGCGAGCCACGGGGGAATGGGCGATCGCCGGCCGGCGCCGTGCCGTCACTCTCCGTCCACCAACCCACGGAGAACGGCTTGCTCGAGCCCCAGTCGAGCGAGCGGTCGATCCGCCACGATGCGGGTGGCGCGAACGGAGGCAGCACATGGACCGCGGGATCCCACACGTCGTCGAACATGCCACCGGAGACGATGTTCCAGTCACCGTTCCGCATGGCGCGGACAAGCGATGGGTTCCCGAGCCCCTCGAGCCGCGTTTCGTATTCGGGGTCGTTCTCAAGAAGCGAAGGGTTGTCCTCAAGGCGGGCCGGGATGTACTGACGGAGCATGCCGCCGTCCTCTCGTGCGGCCCGCCAGATCTGCATCGGCGGGGCCGGGTCCACGAACATCGCCTTGACCCAGTTGTGGCCGACCCCGCCCGGGTTCGACGCGCACAGGATCCGGGGGAAGCGGTCGCGGAGATGCTCGGGGACCTCGAGGCCGCCCAGGCGGACCCGGGAGCGCAAAAACACGTACTGCGTCCTGGTGAAGTGGGTCAGCTCATCCACGAGCAGCACGTGAATCTCCGCGCCCTGGTACTTGTAGACGTCCTTCTCGTACTGACAATGGCAGAGGTGGATGCGCGATGTCCCGACCTCAACCCACCCCTTGGAGTAGTTGATCCTGGCCGTTCCTTCGGCGAGCCACGGCTGGAGCAGGGCCGGGAAGCCGGTCGGCCCTTCCATGTGGTTCTTGAACAGGTCGGGACTCGTGCGCCGGAACAGATAGACCTGAAGCCCGGGGATCGCGACACACCACGCGAGCGCGGCCACTCGCATTAGGTGGCTCTTCCCTCCGCCCGCCGCGCCGCCGTAGAGGATCTCGGTCGCAGGCGACTCGAACGCGAGGCTCTGCTTCTCATGAATCTCGAGTCTGAGTCGCATGCTTCACGACGACTTCAAGCGTCGGGGTCGAGACGGACCCGGAATGCTCGTGCTTCTCGACGAAGAGTCCGTGGATCCGGGCGAGCTGCACAACCGCATCCTTCGCGTCGTGCAACTCGATCTCGAACGTGCGGTCCAGAACAACACCTTCCTCGCCGGGCTCTGGGGCAAGCACCCGCTCCTTCTGCTTCAGCTTGCGGATCAGGTGCAGATGGCGGCGCGCCTCCTCGGTGGAGAGGTCCACGCGGACGTTGCCGTTCCCGTCCGTATGCAGGAACGGTTCGATGGTCCCTCGCCCCCAGTCCGTCAGCCGTCGCGTGGCTTCGGCGGCCGACATACTGAGTTCCTTCAGGCGTTGCTCGATCGCCTCCCGGATTTGAGGTTTCCTCAGGTTTTCCGCCCCGATGGCGTACGCCGTGCGCTTGCTGTATCCCGCGCGGATCGCGGCCTGCGTCGCGTTGAAGTCCACGCAGTACTCTTCGATGAAGCGGCGCTGCTTTGCTGTGAGCTTCACGCCGCCATCGTCTGGGAGATCTGCGCGACCGCGTACCTCGCGCCGCACCGCTTGTCCCCGCATTTCAGGTCTCCGTGCGTGGGATCCGCGACCCGCTCGCCCGCCTCGATCAACCGCACCTTCACCCACCGCCCCGGCAGCACGCCGAGTATGCCGGCACAGCGGCCGCCGTGCGGCAGCAGTGCGTGGCAGTAGAGGACGGTGTGCGTGCCGGTGTAGCGTGCGTCCATCGTAGATGACAGCGGCCCCGAGCCCGCGATGTATGCGGGTCGGGGCCGTCGCTGCGTGGCGTGCGTGTTGTTCTCCATGCGTAATTTAGCCCGCGTCAGCGTGACGTGCAACGGCGGCCGCGGCCCTTCGATGTCGCTTTCCACCCCGCCCGCTGCCCGACCGAATCACCGTCGCCACGGCGGGCAGCGGACCCTCACCCGGTACGATCAGCGC
>DASVCS010000009.1:0-1280 GCA_036381495.1 Longimicrobiales bacterium | reverse complement strand
ACGTCGGCGACGGTGACGGTGGAGACAAGATCGCCGTGCGCCGGTGCCGGCTGCTTAGGCGACTCACCGCGGCCGAGCTGGCGTCCCTGCGGGTGTTCGTCGAGGGGTCGCATCAGGTGAGCGATGGGATCGCGTGGGCGTCCGGCTCCGCGCAGGTCCGGGCGTCCGGCTTCGCGCGGGTCGAGGCGTCCGGCTCCGCGCGGGTCGAGGCGCACGACTCCGCACTCGTGCGCACTCCGCGGCATGCGTGGGGACAGCCCACCGTGATGACATCTGGTGCGGCGGTATGGGTGGACTACCGTAGCGGCGTGCCGGTGGTGCATACGGCGGAGGGTAGGTGGGAGCCCGTCGCTAGTGGAGGGTGAGCCATGACGACCCTACTCATCATCGGGGCCGTGCTGGCGTGCTGCGGCCTGCTCTTCGGCACCGCCGAGTACCTCGTGCGCCGGATCGAGCGCATCGGCATGCCGCTCCGGCGGCTGGAGGTGGAGCGCACGGACGGGACGGTGGAGGTCTATCATCCTGCCTACCCGCTGCCGGACGACGCTGAGGCATACGAGGCGCCGATCGGTCCGGCCGCGGGGTGCCTGGTCGGGCTCGCGATGGCCGCGGTGATGTGGGCGGCGATCATCGGCGCGGCGTGGGGGATCTGGACGGTGATTGCGAGGTGACGATGGAAACGGTGATGAAGCGGACGACGGCCGCGGACCGCGAATACGCACGCTACAACCTGCTGACACCTGCGATGGTGGCCGACCGGCTCCAGGCCGCAGGCGCCGCGGGGAAGGACCGGATCACAGCCGATACGGTCCGGTCGTGGATCGAGGAGGCCGATCCCGACCGCCGGCTTCGGGCACTGGACCTCCGGAGCCCAGGCGCGACGCGGCCGCGATATTTCCTCGAATGGGCGTGGGTCGAGGACTTCCTCGCGCGTCGTAGCAACATGCAGGTGAGTCATGCCGCGTAAGCGTCGCACGGCGAGGCGAGGCGGCGGAATCCCGGGGCTTCAGCGGCGCGGGAATCGGGCCTACTACGGGCGCCGCATGTCCGTCGCCGTGAGCGCAGACAAGGAGAACGGCGACCGGATCTGGAAGTCGCTGGAGGCGGACTGGGGGAGTGACCTCGCTGCCATCCGAGCCGCCGCCGTCTCGCAGCTCTGGGACCGGGGCGACTGGCCGGTCATCCGGCGCTGGGCCGCGGGCGAGATCCACATCTCCGAGCTGGTCCGCGCGGTCCGCGACGGCGACTACGACCGGCTCCGGCGGGTGAACACGGACGGC
>DASVCS010000008.1:0-8062 GCA_036381495.1 Longimicrobiales bacterium | reverse complement strand
CGTGTGGTAGCGGTGGGCCGCCTCGATCAGGTACTTCGACGGGATGCAGCCCACGTTGACGCAGGTGCCGCCGACGACCTCGCCGCCCTCGACGATCGCCGCCGTGGCTCCGAGCTCCGAGGCACGGATCGCGGCCGCCATGCCGGCCCCGCCGCTGCCGACGATCAGCAGGTCGTAGTCGCAAGGGTCTTCGTCGGCGTCGGGCGGCACCGACGCACGCTCCTCCGCGGGTTCCTCGTGCGCCGCGTTGCTGCCTGAGATCTCGGCCCGGTAGCCCGCCCGTTCGACGGACCGGGTGAGCTGATCGGGGTCTACGCCATGGGCGGTGACGACGGTGCCCCGACCCCGCGGCTGATCCACCTCCGCGATCTCGACCCCCGGCACGCACCGAAGCGCCTTCTCGACCGTCTCCGCGCAGCGGGCACAGGTCATGCCATGTACGTCCAGCGTCAACGTCATGTTGGATTCTCCTCGTCCGGCTTCACGAGCGTGGCCGTATGCGAACCGAGCGCGAGACCAAGCGTGCGGGTGAACGTGGCGGCCATCACCGCCGGAGCCGATTGTGGTCCGTTGTGGTGATCAGGGTAGTAGATGTCAACGAAGTTCGTCTCGCCTCGAGCATCGATCGAGGGCAGCTTCGTGCAGGCGAGGTCTTCGAGTGCGGCGAGCCGCCCCCACACTCCGTCCACTCCTGAGGCGGAATGAGCACCGGGTCGCGACACTGGAAGAACCTCACTCCCGTGCCATGTGATTCACACGCGCGCTGGCGATTCATCCGTCGACCTCGCCGCGGGTGATTCCGAGAAGCAGTTCCCAGAACCGAATCCGACATGGATTGATCCCGCGACCCGGACGACGGGCCAGACAATCGTGAACTCCTCGTCACTCATGGATTCCCGGAGCCACCGCACGCGTCCATGCCGCCCGACTGAAGCAGCCGGAGCACGATCGTGTGCCGACTCCCTTCCCAGGCGAGATGCTCCGCAGCGTGGTCCCAGAAGTAGCCGCGCAGCCGGTCAGGCAGGTCGGTCGCCCGCTGCCGGTCCGCCCGTTGCCACGAGCCAGGAGACCGTCGCGGCAGGCCGCTGCGCGTCGCGCTCTCGGGTCAGTACTCACCCGACCCCCGAGGCCGATGATCACCGTGATGGCGCTCGGGCGGTGGAGCCGCAGCCTCGTGCATCCGCATGGGTTCCGGCCGAAGGCTCGCGAACACGGACCAGCCGAACGCCACGTTCGTGTCGTAGAAGGGCTCCAGATCGTCTGGGATAAAGCTCAGCGCCGCCGCAGCGCCCAGCCCGGGGAGCAGTCCGGCGTAAGGTCCGAACTGCCGCGTGTACCCGACCGACACCTTGCCTACGGTGAACACCGCGTCCTCCAGTTCCTCGACCTCCAGGACGAGGTCGCCGCCGGTCTTCTCGACCACCTCGCCTCGACCGTAGAACAGGTTCCGGCCGCCCAGGTCGACCGCCGACTCGAGTAGGAAGCCGTCCGTACCCGCCTCTTCCTCGTCGTTTCGTCCCCAGACGGCGGTCGTCGCCCAGAACCCCTGCCGGCCCAGCGGGAGATGATACGTCGCGGAAGCGGTGTACCGGTTCAGGCTCTCGCGCTCGCCGCCGATCTCGTGCAACTCCGCCTCCGTCAGGCGCGCGCCCGAGAGCTGGAGCGCCCACCGCTCGTTCGCATACCAGACGCGGGCCGAGTAGGAGTCGAGCGGGGCCAGGTCCAGGTCCCACCGGTTTTCGTCCGGTTCGCGGCCGTTGAAGAGCGAGCCCTCGAGCTTCCAGTTGCGCGTGAACAGCCCCGCGGTGACGACGCCGAAGACGATGTGCGTCGCGTCCTGCCAATGGTGCGTGATCGGCGCGAACGGGTTCGGCAGCGCGCTGATCCGGTGCGGGTAGCCGACGGGCCCAAGAGCCGGCTCCCCGGCGAGGCCGCCGTAGAGCTGGAAAGCCAGGTCGTCGGAGACCGCACGCTCGTACTCGGCCGCGAGTTCCATGAAGAGGTCGTGGGGGTGCTGCCGGTCGTGCAGGAAACCGAGCTCGTCGCAGAACTCACCCGTCGCGAGCAGGTCCGGGTAGCCGCACTCGCCGATCGTGGCCGGCTCGGCGCTCAGCATCGCCCGGGCCGTGAGCTCGCCGCCGAGCGCCTCCCGCTGCGCCATGGCCATGATCCAGTTGATGCTGCCGAAGTCCTCGTCGCCCCGGTCGCTGCCCTCGTCGAGGTAGTAGAGGAAGACGTTGCCGTGGAGCATGAGGTTCCAGGCGTCCGTGCTCCAGTGGAACGCGTACATCGGCGAGAAGTCGGGCAGCCACGCGGTGCCGGACGCCTCACGCGTCTGCGGAATGCCGAGTGGACCCACCATCAGGAGTGCGTGTGCGGTGTCCGGATCCACCGTATGCTCCTGCTCGGGTTGCTGGGTGAACCCGGCCGCAGGGACCAGTCCGATGACAACAGCCACGATGAGATGGTACGCGGTCGACCGCCGCACGACCGCCATGAACGGAGATGATCGGCAGGTGGTTCGCGACGACGCATTGGCGCTGCTCATTGTACCGGGCAGGCCGCGAACAGGACCCCGCGCTCGAAGTTCAGGCGCCGCAGCAGACCGGATTCCACACAAGTAGCGAGCGCATCGCGCGCCTCGGAGAGGTCGAGGTCGAAGGCGACGGCGACTTCGTTGGCGGAGACGCGTCCCCAGTGATACGCGTACTGGGCCACGCAGACGGGTCGGCGGAGTGGCGTGAGTCTTGGCGCCACACGCTCGACCGCATCCCGGAGCGCATCATACGGCCGCCACCCCACGAGCAGGGCCGCGGACCCGCGCCGCGGCCGCAGGATCAGCGCCGGAAACCGTCCGATGTCGCGGTACCGCGCCTCCTTCACGTCATCCCGGAACGCCTCGACCACGGCCGGGTCGGCCAGCGTCCGGCGGAAGTCGTCGGGATCGATTCCGACCTCCACCGCGAGGGCGACGAGCACATCCGTGCGGGCGATGTTTCGCCGCTCGAGCGTGACTGCTTCGCGAAGACGACGGGCGTAGCACTCGCCGATGTGAAAACCGCACACTTCAGCGGCCTTGACCGCGATCGAGGCCGGATAGGAAGAGGTGGGCGGGTTCTCCGTCCAGATCCGTTCGTCGATCGGCACGCCCGACCGGTCGCGTACGCGATACCAGTGTGAGCCCATCTGGGTCGGGCTGCCGGCGTCGTTGATCGGGTCGCTGTAGCGGCGCAGGTCGGGAATCATGCCGCCCGCGCGGTAGCGCCACGAAAGCGCTTCGCCGAACTCGAAGCGGAGACGCCGCCACTGGGGCTCGAATGCCCAGCTCCAGATGCAGAGAGGGTCGGTGTAGTACTCGATCTCGAGAACGGCGGAGGCTTCCGTCGTGTGGTCACGATCGTAATCCTCGACGGTCGCCGACCTCGCATCGGATGATGTCGCTGTCGCCATGGATCGTCGCTTCGGTTCTTCGGTGCGTGAGGCCGGCCCGTCCGGCCGCGTCGCTCGCGGCAGGCCGGGCCGGGTGTACATCATCTCCGGGTACCGGATTGGCCGGTCGTGCTACCGGGTCTTGCGCTGCTCGACGCCCTTCGGGCTCTCGAGCCCCGCATCGCCCTTGCCGTACGACGACCACTGGTTCGCACCCTTCGGAATCGCCTTCGCGACCTCCTGGCTCCGCTTGCGGCTCAGCTCGCGGTCCATCTTCTCGACGTCCTCGGGCGTACGATCCGTGCCCTTGATCCCCTGCTTCAGCATGCCCTCCGTCTCGACGACGTGTTTGATCGGGTCCTCGATGTACTGCCACTCCTCGCCGAGCGTGTTCTCGCCCTCGTTCCACGGGCCGCGTGCGCCCGCGCCATCCGACATGTTGAAGTACATGTTGCTGTAATGTGGATCGCCCTGGAGCTGCCCCTGCGGGAAGTTCGGCTGGATGGTCTCGAGCGCGGCGCCGAACATCTGGTAGTGCGCGACCTCGCGCGTCATGAGGAAGCGCAGGCTGTCCTTGACGAGCGGGTCGTCGGTGAACTGGAGCAGGTACTCGTAGACGATCTTCGCGCGCGACTCAGCGGCCATGTCGCTCCGCAGGTCGACGGTGAGGTCGCCGTTCGCGTTGATGTACGTGCCGCTGAACGGCGCGCCCTGGCTGTTCGTGAGCTTCGGCCCGCCGCCGGCCAGGTCGAAGAACTGCGGGTCCGTCATCGCGTGGTGGATCATCTCCTGCTTCTCTTCCTTGCCGCGCGTCAACCGCACCAGATCGCTCTCTTCGGCCGCGTTCTTGAGTTCGCTGTTCGTGCCGTCCAGGAGCATCGTGATCGTCGCGCCCACGATCTCGAGGTGGCTGAACTCCTCGGTCGCGATGTCCATGAGCATGTCGTAGTGCTTCGGGTGCGACTGACGCGCCGAGAATGACTGGACGAAGTACTGGAGCGCGGCCTTGAGTTCGCCGTTGGCGCCGCCGAACTGTTCGAGGAGCATGCTCGCGAAGGCCGGGTCGGGCCCCGAAACGCGCGCGTTGAACTGCAGCTCCTTGACGTGATGGAACATCGAGCCTCCAGAGGCGGGGGGTGGGATGCCGCTCCGGCTGAGCGGCGCATCGGCCGGTTCGTGCAGCAAGATGGGTGCGCGAGAGCACCGCAGCGGAGTGGCGTATCTCCCGACCGCTGACCGGGTGGAGCCCTGCACCGCACGGCTGACCGGCGGTGGGCGGATCGGCCCCGCCCGCCAGGTGGCGATCGACGTTCGCGCTGATCCGCCACGGAAACGGATGAGCTGACGGACCGGCCGTCACGGGCCGCGTACGCCGCAAGACCCGGAGCGCTTCGTTCGCGGCTGGCTGGACCGCGGAGCCGAGGCCCGCCTCAGCCGGGTTCGGTCGTCGGCCGCAGGTTCCAAGCGGATGCGGGGGTGGACCCGATCGACGCGCGGCACCGGGACCCGGCTCAGCGCAGCGACGCGGAGAGCGGCGGCAGACCGTAGCGGCCGAGGATGCGGTCGATCGTGCCATTCGCGCAGAGTCGCGCGATCGCGCGATCGAGCGTGCGACGGAGGGCCCTGTCGTCGTCCCGGACCGCCAGCGCGAAGCTCCAGCGGTCGACCGGCTCGAACTCGCGTGCAAGGACCACGTCGTCGCGGTCGAGAGCCCGCCAGGCGGCGAGCGGCCCCCAGAGGTAGCCGTAGCGGACGCGCCCGTCCGCCACGGCCTCGAGCACCGCCGCGTGGTCGAAGAGCACGTACACCCTTCGCCCGCGCTGGCGGAGCGTGAACGTGGCGACCGACTCGCCCTCCACGGCGATCCGCTCGTCGCCGGCATGCTCGAGGGTCGGCAACGGATCGGCGTCGGGGCGCCGGACGATGCGATACCCCGCGCGGTAATACGGCCGCGTGAGGGCCAGCCCGTCAAGGACGGGCTGGCCGACCATCGGGCCCGCGGTGGCGAGCACGCCGAGCGCGACGTCGCAGCGGCCCTGTCGGACCGCGTGATCGACGCCATCGGACTCCGGTCCGAGCCACTCGAAGCGCGCGGCGCGACCCAGCTCCGCCGCGATCGCCTCCGCGATCTCGACATCGAAGCCGGGCGGAGAGCCGGCCTGCGACATGGGCATGTTCGCGGCGCCGGCGCAGAAGACGATGGGCGCGGCCTCCCGTGCAGCGTCCGACCGTGCGCCAATCGTCGCCGGATCGCCGTCCTGCGCCGCGCTCGCCGTGGGTGCGAGAGCCGCGGCCACACCCGCCAACCCAGCGCCGATCACGGCAGAGACCGATCGCTCGATCCGCACATGCATCACGGCAGCCGGTACACGAGCATCAGATGCCCGCTGTCGGCGTGGCGGAGCCCCGGCGCGAAGCCGTTGATCCACCCGCCCCAGCCGACGGGGAACGCGACGTACTGCGTGCCGTCGACCGCGTACGTCATCGGCGGCGCGTGCATCCCCATCGGCGCCTCGTGCGTCCAGACATCTTCTCCGGTGCGCGCGTCGGTCGCGTGGAGCTTCCCGTCGGCCTCGCCCCAGAAGACGAGCCCGCCCGCGGTCGTGAGCACGCCGGACATGACCGGCCACTGCGTGTCGATGCGCCAGGCCGGCTCCAGCGTCTCGGGATCGAAGGCCAGGAGCGCGCCGTGCGACTCGCCCGGCCCGAGCGCCGCGGGATCGGCCACGCTGCCCCAGAAGGGCAATCCCTTGCGGTAGAACGCCTGACCCGCCCGGAAGACGGCGCAGTTCTCGATGACCGGGATGTAGGCGAGCCCGGTCTCGGGAGAGTACGCCATGTGGTTCCACTCTTTGGCGCCGGCGGGACCCGGGCAGAGGGGCTCAAGCGCCGAAGTCAACACGGCGGTCGAGTCGATGACCGGACGGCCGGTCTGCGGATCGAGCCGCTTGGCCCACGTCTGCCGCGCGAACGGCCTCGCCTGGATGAAGCTGCCGTCCGTGCGGTCGAGCACATAGAAGTGGGCGTTCTTGTCGGCGTGGATCAGCGCCTTGACGGGTCGCCCGTCGATCGTCAGATCGGCGAGGATCACCTCGTTCACGCCGTCGTAGTCCCAGACGTCGTGCGGCGTCCACTGGAAGTGCCACCGGAGTTCACCGGTGTCGGGATCCAGGGCGACGACGGCGTCGGTGTAGAGGTTGTCGCCCGGTCGGACCTCGCCGTTGAAGTCCGGACCCGGGTTGCCCACGGTCCAGTACAGCAGGTCGAGCTCCGGGTCGTAGGACCCGGTCACCCAGGTCGGACCGCCGCCGGTCATCCAGGTCGGCAGCTCGCCGCCCCAGGTCTCGTGTCCGGGCTCGCCGGGCCCGGGGATCGTCCAGAAGCGCCACTCGCGCTCGCCCGTCCGGGCGTCGTAGGCGTCGACGAAACCGCGGATGCCGTACTCTCCGCCGCTGATCCCGGTGATGACCCTGTCCTTCACGAAGAGCGGCGCCACGGTCGCGGTGTAGCCATCGCGCCAGTCAGCGAGCGTCTTCTGCCACGCGATCTCGCCGGTCTGCGCGTCCAGCGCGATCAACCGCGCGTCGAGCGTGACGAAGTAGACGTTCCCGGCGCCGATGGCCACGCCGCGGTTCACCCAGTCGCAGCAGGCGGGCACGTCCTCGGCCACCTCGAAGGTCCGGTGCCAGAGCTCCTCGCCGGTGGCCGCGTCCACCGCGTAGACGGCGGTGTGGCCGCCGGTGGTGAAGTACATGACACCGTCCGCCACGATGGGCGTCGCCTCGAAGCCGTGGGGAATCGGCAGGTACATGCGCCACGCCTCGCGCAGCCGCGACGCGTTGCCCGTGTGGACCTGGTCGAGCCGGCTGAACCGGTGTGCGGCGTAGGAGCCGTGATACGTGAGCCAGTCCTCCGGTTCGGCGACGGGCGCGCGCAGGATGCGCGCGGTCGTGACGCTCGCCGCCGGGTTGAACCGCAGCGCCCGGGCGATGACGTGCTCCGGTGCAACGCTGTCGGGCGACGCCTCCGCACCGGCCGCCGCCGCGACCGAGCCCGCCTGCGCGCTCAGCGGACTCGTGCATGCGGCGGACAGCGCGAGCGCAAGGCTGCATCGCGCGAACCGCTTCGTCCTCCAGCCCCTCATCGCTCGCCTCCCTGCCCGCGCGGCGTCACGACGAACCTCCCGTGCATCCCGCGCCGATAGTGGTTGGTGACCGGGCACATGAACTCGTACACCCCGGGCTCCTCGAACTCGACGAACGTCGCCCACGTCGCGCCCTGGGGCAGAGTCAAGAAGACGTCGCGGGGCGCGGGCGGGTCGCCGTCATGCGCGTGCGCCGGCGCCTCGCCCGGCCGCCAGAGCCCGCCGATCCGGCCGGCGGTCCCCCCGTGCTCGTGGCGCAGGTCCTCGTCACCGTGCGCCTCGCCCTCGGGGCGCGGGTGCAGCCGGAACTGGTGGAACGAGCTCGGGTCGTCGTTGGTCACGAGCAGTCGGTACTTCCGGCCGGCCTCGACGCGGATCTCCTCCGGGCTCCAGCGCAGGTAGGGCGCCGCGCGGAGGTGGATCGTCGGGACGTCCTCGGCCAGATCGGGCGCCGCGGCCGTGATCCGTTCGGGCGTACCTCGCTCCCAT
>DASVCS010000007.1:0-1468 GCA_036381495.1 Longimicrobiales bacterium | reverse complement strand
GCATCGTCTGGACGCCCGAGACGCTCGATCGGTTCCTGGCCGCGCCCTGGCGGATGATTCCCGGCATGAAGATGCTCTATGGCGGCGTGCAGCGGCCCGAGGATCGCGAAAACCTCATCGCTTATCTCGCGGCCGCGACGCAGGAACCGTCCGGGCCGGCACCGGCCGCAGAGGCCCCGGGCACGGCCGCGCCCGCTGCCCAGGCTGAGGCGCCCGCTGCCGAGGCACCGCCCGCCCGGCCGGCCGCCGAGGTGGTGCCGGCCGGTTACACGCCCGACGTCCGCTACACCATCCGCTCAGGGATCGCGGAGGGCCAGATGGTCTTCATCGGCGTCGGCGGCGCCATCGACGGCGTCGTCAATCCCCAGCTCGAGGCCGCCGTGGGCGACGTGGTCCAGATCACGCTCATCAACGGCGAAGGCGCCGTCCACGACATCGCCTTTCCCGAGCAGAACGTGCTGTCGCAGAAGGTCTTGCGCAAGGGTGCCAGCACGACGCTCGCATTCCGCGTCACCGCGGCAGGCGACTTCCTCTATTACTGCACGATCCCGGGACATCGCGCGGCCGGCATGGAAGGCCGCTTCGTCGTGACCGAAAGGGCGCCGCCACCGGCCCCCGTGGAGAACATCATTTCCATGGACCCGGCCACGGTGCCGCCGCCGATCGCGCGACGGGAGCCGGCCCGCGTCGAGGTCCATCTCGAGAGCGTCGAGCTGGCGGGCCGGCTGGCCGACGGCACGACCTACGAATACTGGACCTTCAACGGTACGGTGCCGGGGCCGTTCATCCGGGTGCGGGTCGGCGACACCGTCGCGGTGACCCTGAGGAACGATCCGGATTCCATCATGATCCACTCGGTGGACTTCCATGCGGCGACCGGCCCGGGGGGCGGCGCCGCCCATCTGCAGGTCGAGCCCGGCGAGGAGAAGAAGATCGAGTTCAAGGCGCTGTCGCCCGGGCTCTTCGTCTATCACTGCGCCACGCCGATGGTCGCCCACCATATCGCCAACGGCATGTACGGGCTGATCCTCGTCGAGCCCGAAGAGGGCCTGCCGCCGGTCGACCACGAGTTCTACGTGATGCAGCAAGAGGTCTACACCGATGCCCCGTTCGGCGAAACGGGAACCCAGGAGTTCAGTGTCGACAAGCTGCTGGACGAGAAGGCGGAGTACATCGTCTTCAACGGCACGGTGGGGGCACTGACGACCGAGCATCCGATGCACGCGAAGGTCGGCGAGACGGTGCGCTTCTTCTTCGGCGTCGGCGGCCCGAACTACACCTCCTCCTTCCATGTCATCGGCGAGATCTTCGACAAGGTCTATGCCTGGGGCGACCTGATCAGTCCGCCGGCGCAGGGCGTCCAGACCGTCTCGGTCCCGCCGGGTGGTGCGGTCGTGACCGAGCTCACGCTCGACGTGCCCGGACGCTATCTGCTGGTCGATCACGCGCTGTCGCGCGTCGAGCGCGG
>DASVCS010000006.1:0-16792 GCA_036381495.1 Longimicrobiales bacterium | reverse complement strand
GAACTCCGCCAGCCCCTTCGCCGCCTGAATCTCCGTGATCGCCGCCGTCAACGTCGTCTTCCCGTGGTCCACGTGCCCGATCGTCCCCACGTTCACGTGCGGCTTCGTCCGCTCAAACTTCGCCTTCGCCATGTTCCCCTCGACGTATCGATATCACCGGTCCGACCAGGAGCTCGCGACGGGGATTGAACCCGTGACCTCTTCCTTACCAAGGAAGCGCTCTACCCCTGAGCTACGCGAGCGAGAAGCGGCGGTCGAATTCAGGGTTCAGGGGTCGGGAGCGACCGTACGCCGCTCCCCGACCCCTGAGAACAGAAGCCGGACTGCCGCCTGTAGAGCGGGAGACGGGACTCGAACCCGCGACCCTCAGCTTGGAAGGCTGATGCTCTAGCCAACTGAGCTACTCCCGCCCGCGTGCAGGAGCTGACGAAGGGACTCGAACCCTTAACCGCCCGCTTACAAGGCGGGTGCTCTACCAGTTGAGCTACGTCAGCGCCAAAACAGACGAGTAGTATAGAAAAGGTTGTGGTGTGTGTCAAGCGGTCTGCACCGGTGGGCGGGCCGATAGCTCCAGATCACGCTGCCGCTCAGGTCGTGGCCGCGCGGCGGCGGGGAGTACTCGCGCGGCGGGTCGTTGACATCGAAGAGCAGGCGCGTGTCGAAGAGGTTGGCGGCCGCGCGCACGCCGAGGGTGGAGCCGAGCGGGAGTGCGCCGAGGAACGAGACCGCGGCGAGACCCGCCGTCGCCGTGGCGCTCGGCCGCGCCGGCCGTCCCGCCGTTTCGAGGTCGACGGGCCCCGACAGTGCGTTGCCGTAGCGTGCGCCGAACGCGCCCGAGGAGAACGTGATGTCGTCGAGCAGGAACGGATTCACGGTGCCGACGAAGGTGCCGGCCGGCGCCTGGTAGGTGTACAGGTCGTAAAGGGGCGCGCCGTTGACGCGCATGCGCGTCTCGATCGAAAACGATCGCGCCGCCGGACCCGCGACGGCAACGCCGGATCGCCGAACGGTCGGAGCCGCCGGCGAACGGTCGAGGGGGGCGGGGCCGGCCCTAGCGCGGTTCGCCCGCGGGTTCGGAGCCGCGCGGCCGCTCGCCGCGCTCGGCAGGCCGGCGCGTACGACTCCGAAGCGACACGACGACCGGTCTAACCCACCCTCTTCCAGCGCGGTCCCTGCGGCGTGTCTTCGACGACGACGCCGGCGGCGGCGAGCTCATCGCGGAGCGCGTCCGCGGCGGCGAAGTCGCGACGGGCGCGGGCGTCCTGACGGCGGGCGAGGAGCGTCTCGACCCAGGCGGCGAAGTCGCGGTCGACGGCGGTCGCGGCGCGGGCGAGGGCGAGGACGCCGAGCACGCTGTCGATGCGGTCGAGGGCGTCGCGGGCCGCTTCGAGGTCGGGTGCCGCGAAGGCGGCGGCGCGATCGAGCGCGGCGTTGCCGTCGCGGATGAAGTTGAAGAGCGCGGCGAGACCGGCGGGGACGTTCAGGTCATCATCGAGGGCGTCTTCGAAGCGGTGGAGCGCGGTGCGGGCGAGGTCCGGGAGAGTGGACTGCGCTGCGTCCTCCGCGACGGGAGTGGCTTCGAGGCGGTCGGCGAAGGCGAGGGCGCGATCGAGCGCCGCGCGGGCGTGGTCGAGGCCCTCGAAGGTGAAGTTGAGCTCGTGGCGGTAGTGCGCCGAGAGGAGCAGGTAGCGGATGGCGGCCGCGGAGTGGCCGCGCTCGCGCAGCTCGCGCAGCGAATAGACGTTGCCCTTGGACTTGGACATCTTCTCGCCGTTGACGAGCAGGTGCTTGACGTGGAGCCAGTAGCGGACGAAGGGGCGGCCGGTGGCGCCCTCGGACTGGGCGATCTCGTCTTCGTGGTGCGGGAAGATGAGGTCCTCGCCGCCGGCGTGGATGTCGATCGTCTCGCCGAGCTCGGCCATGCTCATGGCGGAGCACTCGATGTGCCAACCGGGCCGGCCGGGGCCCCAGGGGGTGTCCCAGACGGCGCCCACGGTGCGGTCGGCATCCTTGGCGCCCTTCCAGAGCGCGAAGTCGCGGACATCCTCCTTTTCGTACTCATCCGCGGAGACGCGCTCACCGCGGCGCACCTCGTCGAGGGGGATGCGCGAGAGCCGGCCGTAGGACGGGAACGACGAGATGTCGAAGTATACGGAGCCATCCGCGACGTAGGCATGGCCGCGTTCGACGAGGCGCGAGATCAGCTCGATCATCGCCTCGACGTTCCGCGTCGCGCGGGGATAGACGTCCGCGCGGCGCACGCCGAGCGTATCGAGGTCGCCGAAGAAGTCGCGGATGATCGGCTCGGTGTAGTCGGAAAGGGGGATGCCCTTCGCGAGTGCGCCGGCGATGGTCTTGTCATCGACGTCCGTGAGGTTCATGACGAACCGAACGTCGTAGCCCTTCCACTCCAGGTAGCGGTGGAGCAGGTCGTAGAAGAGGAAGGCGCGGTAGTTCCCGATGTGCGGGAGCTGGTAGACGGTCGGCCCGCAGGCGTAGATGCGGACGGTGCCCGGATCGAGCGGCTCGAACGCTTCGGGCGTACGGGTCAACGTGTTGTAGAATGTCAGGGGCATGGCGGATTCCTAGTCCCGGGGCGGGCCGGCGGCGCGTCCGGCCTCGGTTGCGGGTTCCGCGGGGGCCGCCGGAGCCGTGCCCGGCGCGGGGAGCGCCGGCGTGGTCCGGCCGTCCCCCCAGTCGACGGTCATGCGGGGGAATGGCGGAGCGATTCCCTCCGCGTCGAAACGCTTCCTGATGCGGCGGCGCAGTTCACGGGCGACGTCCCACTGCTTTAGCGGGAGCGTGGTGGCGATCATGCGGACCGTGACGGAGGCGGCGTCGAAGTCCTCGATGCCGAGGACCTGCGGCGGCTCCGTCAGGAGCGCCGCCCACTCGGGATCCTTCGTGATCTCGCGGCTCAGCTCGCCGAGCAAGGCGATCACCCGGTCGACATCCTCGCCGTAGGGGACGCCGATGTCGAGGACGGCCCGCGACCACGTCTTGGTCAGATTGCTGACGCGCGTGATCTCACCGTTCGGGATCACGTGGACCGTGCCGTGCAGGTCGCGGAGCACGGTGGCCCGCAGCGTGATCTTCTCGACGCTGCCGGCCGTGTCTCCGACGCGGATCACATCGCCGATACCGAACTGGCCCTCGGCAAGGATGAAGGCACCGCTGATGACGTCCTTGACCACCGACTGGGCGCCGAACGAGACCGCGAGGCCGAGCACGCCGATCCCCGCGAGGAACGGGCCGATGTTGATGAAGGATGCGAGGATCGTCAACCCCGCGAGCGCGACGATCGTGACCAGGGCGACGTTGTTCAGGAGACTCGCGAGGGTGCGGGCGCGCTGCTCGCGCAAGCGTTTGACGAGCGGGTCCTCCGCGCGGATCTCGCGTTCGAGGCGGCGGGTGAGGAGCCGGACGACCCGATACGCGATGATGGCCAGCACGACGACGACGGCGCTGGCGGCAAGCTTGCGCAGGAGCTCGTCGGGTCGGAGGATGGCGATCCAGTCGATGGCCGCGAGCGCGGCGCCGAGCGAATCGGGAGAGGCCGCCTGCGTCTGGAGGATCATCGCAGCAGGCGAATCTGCGTCACCCGCCACCCTTCGTCCTCGCGGATCAGTGCAATGAAGATGGTGGCGCGTTCGGGGATCGTCGTCCCTTCCACACGGGTGATCCAGGCCAGCTCGCCGAAGGCGCGGGGCGGCGTGCCGCCGACGACCTGGGCCATGCCGTGGCGGAGTGCGATGGTCTCACGCCGTTCGAAGACGCGTCGCAGCACGGCGGCGACCTGGCGCTTCGACAGGGGTCCGACGCGCTCGCCCAGGATCTCGATCGAGAGTCCGGCGTGTGCGGCGAGGGCGGCGAGGGCGCCGGCATCGCCGTGCTCCCAGGCCGTACCGAGGCGGTTCAGCACCTCTTCGAGCTCGACCTCCTGCGCGCGCGCCACGACGGCGGCGCCGAGGACGAAGAGCAGGCAGAGCGCCGCGGCCCGGCGGTTCATCCACGCGTCTCCTGCGCGCCCTCGATCTCCTCGACCATACGCGCCACGACGGCGTTCGGGTCCGGCGCGAGGATGATGGGCCGGCCCACGACCAGGAAGTCCGAGCCGGCGCGCACGGCTTCCGCGGGGGTGGCGGTCCGTACCTGATCGCCGGCCACGTGCCCACTCGGACGCACGCCCGGTGTCACCACCAGGAACTCGCCGCCGTGCCGCCGTTTGAGCGCTTCCGCTTCGAGCGCCGATGCGACGACGCCATCCAGCCCCGCGTCCGCGGCCAGCGTGCTCAGGCGCGCGACCTCCTCTCGCAGGGAGCGCAGCTCCTTGTCCCAAACCTCCTCGACATCGGAAGCCGTGAACGACGTGAGCATCGTCACGGCGACGATGCGTGGGCCGTCCGCCCCGGCCGCCTCGCGGGCGGCGCGCATCATTGCGGTCCCGCCGCCGGCGTGGACGGTCAGCATCGCGACGCCGAGATCGGCGGCGGCGGCGACGGCCTGCGCCGTGGTGTTCGGGATGTCGTGGTACTTGAGGTCGAGAAAGACGCGCTTGCCTCGCTCGTGCAGGCGCGTGATGGCCGTCGGGCCGGCGCGCGTGAAGAGCGGCGCCCCGATCTTGTAGTAGCCGATCGCATCGCCGAGGCGGTCGACGATCGCCAGGGCGGAGTCGAGGGACGGGAGGTCGAGGGCGACGATGATCTCTGCCATTGGTGTGGAGCGGATCGGTTCAGTGCAGCGCGGCGCCGACGAGTTCGCCCACGTGGCGGACGCCGTGCCGGTTACCGTAACGCTTCAGCTCTGAGAGTACACGCACCGCGGTGCGAGGGTCCGCGAAGCTGGCGGTCCCGATCTCGACGAGCGATGCACCGGCGAGCAGATACTGGAGCGCATCGGCGCCGGAGCGGATGCCGCCCGCGCCGATGATGGGGACGTGGACGCGGCGGCGCGCCTGCCAGACGGCGTGAACGCCCATGGGCAGGATCGCGGGGCCGCTGACGCCGCCGGACCCGGCGCCGAGGAGGGGACGCCGCGTGTCGAGGTCGAAGAGCAGGCCGGGGAACGTGTTGATCAGCGTCAGGCCGTCGGCTCCGGCCTCGACCGCGACCTCCGCCATGTGTCCGATGTCCGCGACGTTGGGCGCGAGCTTGACGATGAGCGGTCGCCTGGTGTGCGTGCGGACGGCGCCGACGAGCGCGGCGAGGAGCCGTTCGTCGGTCGAGAAGATGGCGCCGCCCTCCTCGACGTTCGGGCAGGAGACGTTGAGCTCGAAGCCGAGGAAGCCCGGCTCGGCGTCGAGCCCGCGGACCACTTCGACGTAGTCGTCGATGGATTTGCCGGCCACATTGACGAGCAGTCGGGCGCGGCGGAGGCGGCCGGCGAGCCAGGGCAGCTTCTCGCGGCGGAAGGCATCGAGGCCGACGTTGGCGAGGCCGACCGAGTTGAGCATGCCTGCGGCGAACTCGGCGACGCGCGGAGCGGCGTTCCCCTCGCGCGGCTCGGGCGTGACGGCCTTGGTGACGAGGCCGCCGAGCGCGTCGATGTCGAGGATTCCATCGAGCTCGCGGCCGTAGCCGCAGGTGCCGCTCGCGAGGAGGACCGGGTTGGCGAAGTCGGCGCCGAAGATCTGCTGTTCGAGGTTCACCGCGACCGTGCCGGCCTCAATTCGCGCCGCCCGCCACCCAGAGATGCTCGTGGGAAGAGAAGAAGCGGTCGATGGCATCGGCGAGTCCGGACGCCATCTTCCGCTGGAAGCTCTCCCGCCCCAGCAGCCGGGCCTCCTGGCGGTTCGAGATGAACGCCATCTCGACGAGCACGGCGGGCATGAACGCGCCGACCAGCACACGGAACCCGGCCTGCTTGACTCCCCGGTTCGGGCCCGGGTGGAAGGCCGCGATCTCCCGCTGAATGACCTCGGCCAGGTCGTTCGATGCGCGGAGATAGAAGTCGTTGCGCAGGTTGTTCAGGATCCACTCGATGTCGTCGGAGGGCGTGACGCCGCGACGTTCCTCGTAGGCGATCGCCGCGTTCTCCATCTCGGCGACGCGGCGCTCGTCCTCGGTGCGCGCCTCCGAGAGGAAGAAGGTCTCGAAGCCGCGCGCCTGCGTGCGGTGCGAGTTGGCGTGCAGCGAGATGAAGAGCGCCGCCGGGCGGCCGGCCTTCCATTCGTTCGCGAGTCGGGGCCGGTCCGCGAGGGCGATGAGCGTGTCCGTCGTGCGCGTCAGATGCACTTCGTAGCCGCCGCGGCGGTCCAGCTCGGCGGCGAGCCGGTGGGCGACGGCGAGGGCGACATCCTTCTCGAGCAGGCCGCCGGGTCCGGGTTTGCCCGGATCCCGGCCACCGTGGCCGGCATCGATGATGACGACGCGGGGCGCTGTGGCCGTGTCGGCCGCGGCCACCGCCACGCCCGTCTCGAGCAGCCGGAGCGTGCCGTCCTCGAAGCGGAGCCGGTCGGGGTAGCGACGCGGCAGCCACTCGCTGAAGAGCTGGCGCGGCAGATAGAGGATCCCGTCCTCGCGGTAGACGGGCGAGACGAGCTGCTGCACCTTGCCGTTCACCCGGAAGAAGGGCGAGAAGGTTTCGAACCGGAGCGTGTCGCCGAACACGACGGCACGCGCGCCGGCGACGCTGCCCGTCACCGCGGCGCCGAGGCGCTCGAGCGCCGCCACCGAGTAGGCCGGGTAGCCGCGATCCATGGCGAGCGCGATCGTCGAGGGCGCACCCGCGCCGGCCACGCGCAGCGGCGCGGCCTGTGCAGCGAGCGCGGTCGGGCTCGCAGCGATGGCGAGTAGCAGCAGGGTCCTCATCACGGCTTCCGGGAAGCGCGCTGGATCTCGCGTTCGGCATCGCGCCGCTTGAGATCCTCGCGCTTGTCGTACAACTTCTTGCCGCGGGCCAGCGCCAGCGTGACCTTCGCGTTCCCGCGGCGGAAGTACAGATCGAGGGGGACGAGCGTGAGCCCCTTCTCGCGTACGGCGCCGATCAGACGCCGGATCTCCCGCGTGTGCAGGAGCAGCTTGCGCGGCCGCAGCGGATCGGCGTTCCAGCGGCTGGCGGGGTCGTACGGGCTGACGTGCATGCCGTAGAGCCAGACCTCGCCGTTTTCGATGCGACCGAAGGCCTCGGCCAGGTTCACCTTGCCGGCCCGGATCGACTTGACCTCGGGGCCGGTGAGGACGATACCCGCCTCGCGGCTCTCGAGGATGTGATACTCGTGGAGCGCCTTGCGGTTGCGTGCGACAACCTTCTTCCCGTCCGTTCCCGACTCCGCCATAACCCCGTAATCTAGCCGAAAGCCGGAGCGGACGGAAGGCGCAGTCAATAAATGAGAACCGGCGTTCCGACCTCGACGAGGTGGTACAGCGTGCGGGCATCCTCGTTCGTGAGACGGATGCAGCCGTGGGAGACGCGGCGCTCGTCGGGATCCGGACGGAGCACGAGTTCGGGCCGACTCGTCCCGTGCAGCGCCAGCTCGTAGCCGATGTAGAGCGCGGTGGTGCCGAGCATCCCCGGCTCGCGGCGCAAGGGCGAGTCGAGTGGCGGCACGGGGCGCCCCTCCTCGATGAAGGCCCAGTCGGGCTTGATCCAAACGGGGTCCAGCTCCTTGCGCTGGACCCGGAACACGCCGCGGGGCGTCGAGAACTGCCAGGCCCGGCCGGTGCCTTCGAGGCGGAACCCGGTCCCGGTGGCGACGGGCGCCGACCACACCGCGCGCTCGTGCTCCATCAGGTAGAGCCGGTTCTCCGCGAGGCGGATGAGGATGTAGCGACCGTCCGGGTGGAGCGGCGCGTCGTCGAAGAGGACCTGGCCCGGGGCGGCGGCGAAGCCGAGCGCAAGCGACGCGGCCGGAGCCTGTGCGGCGGCCGCGCGCGGCACGGCAAGCGCGAGGCAGAGGCAGGCCGGAACCGCGCCGAGGCGCCGCGCGCCCATCACCGCAGCCGCTCCTTCTGCTGCCTCCGGATCCGTCGCATCGCCACGACCTGCGCGACCTCGCCCCCGAGAACGAACACGACCGCCGTGTAATAGATCCAGAGCACGAGGATGACCACCGTCGCAAGACTGCCGTACGTGGACCCGTAGTTGGCCACGTTCGTGACGTACCAACTGAAGCCCGCCTTGAGCAATTCGAAGAGGACCGCGGTGAAGGTGGCCGCGACCAGCGCGGTCCGCCAGTGGAGCGCACGCGGCGGGAGGAACCGGTAGATCAGCAGGAACATCACCCAGACGACGAGCAGCGCGATCAACCTTCCGTACAGGATGCTGATGGTCTCGAACTCGCCCGGCGCGATGCCCAGAAAGCGGAACCCGAAGCGCGCGACGAAATCGACCATCACCGTCAGTGCGACGTTCAATGCGAGGAGCGTTCCAGCGGCGACGACCATCTGGATGTCGAAGAGCTTGCCGGCAATGAAGCCGCGGGTCTCATGCATGTCGAAGACCTCGCGGAGCGTGGTCCGCAGGGTGCCGACGAGGCGGGTCGCGATCCAGACGAGGATGAGCGTACCGATGCCGAGCAGTCCGGTGCTCTTGCCGATCACCTCGCGCAGGGTTTCGCTGATGCGCAGGCGGAACTGGTCGCTGACGGGCGGGATGGCCTCGTCGAGGTATCGCAGCAGCGGCTCGGTGGGGTCGGCGTGCCGGAGGCGGAGCAGCACGCCGGCGATGCCGACGGCGGCGAGCAGGAGCGGGATGAAGGCGACGAGGACGTTGAAGGCGATGGCCCCCGCCATGAACGAGATGTTGTCGGCGTCGGCCTTTTCGTAGACGTCGCGCAGGAACCGCCGGACCGCCGCGCCGGGGCGGGCGAGGCGGTGGGGCGGCGGGGCGTCAGGCCTGGCCGTCGGCGCGGGCGTCCGGCTCATCGGGCTCGGCGGCCGGCTCCTCGGCCGTGCGGAACTCGGCCTGTGCCTCGCGGATGCGCCGTTCGAGGTCGCTGCGGGTCCGGCGGGCGGCGGTGCGTCCCACGTCGACGGCGCGGCGGGCCGTGTCGACGCGGTCGGTGACCTGCTCGCGGAGGTCGTCGAGCGTGCCGGTGACGGCCTCGCGGAGCTGGCGGGTAGTCTCTTCCGCGGTTTCGCGGAGCCGCTGGGCGCGGTCGCGGAGCTGGCGGCGGGTCTCCTCGCCGGGGCGCGGGGCGTAGAGGAGGGCGAGGCCGGCGCCGATCAGGGCGCCCAGGAAGAAGGATGAGAGCCCGCCGGAGCCGCGCTCCACCACGATGTAGGGTACGTTGTCGTAATCGGCCATGAAGATCACTCCTTGCCTGGCGCCGCAGCGCGGGGCGGTGGGCGGGCATCGGTCGGCGCCCGCCGCCGCGGCGGCTGTAGAATTCAGTGAACCGCGACGGGTTCCTCCATGAACGCGCGGAGTCGGTCGCGGAGGTCCTTCTCGGCGATCCCGAGAATCTTCGCCGTACGGGCGTGGTCGCCGCCGGTGAGGGCGAAGGTCCTCAGGACGACGAGCCGCTCCGCCTCCTGAAGGGAAGCGCCGACGGGGATGTGGACCTCGCGCTCGTCGCGCGTGACCTGACGCGGTTGCAGGTCCTTGACCTCGATCCGGTCCGAGCGGGCCAGGATGACGGCGCGCTCGACGGCGTTCTTCAATTCGCGCACGTTGCCGGGCCAGCGGTACGTCTCGATGAATTCGAGGGCCGCGTCGCTGAAAGACGAAACGGAGCGGCCGTGGTCACGGGCGAAGCGGCGCAGGAACTCCTCGGCGAGGAGGCGGATGTCGGCGCCGCGGTCGCGCAACGGCGGCAGGGGCACGGGCATGACGGCAATGCGGTGGTAGACGTCTTCGCGGAGCTTGCCCTTCGCGAGTGCCTCATCGACGGCCTGGTTGGTCGCGGCGATGACGCGGATGTCGACCTCGATCTCCTTCTTGCCGCCGAGGCGCCGGAACGAGCGCTGTTCGAGTGCGCGCAGGAACTTGACCTGGATGTCCGGCTCCATCTCGGCGACTTCATCGAGGAAGAGCGTGCCGCCGTCGGCCAGCTCGAAACAGCCGGCCTTCTCGTTGATCGCGCCGGTGAACGCGCCTTTTTCGTGGCCGAAGAGCTCGTTTTCGAGGATCTCCCGCGGGAACGCGCCGCAGTTGACCGCGATGAACGGCCCCTTCTTGCGGTTCGAGCGCTGGTGGATCGCGCGGGCGACCAGTTCCTTGCCCGTGCCGCTCTCGCCCATGATGAGCACGCTCACATCGGAAGGAGCGACGACCTCGATGAGGCGGTAGATCTCGCGCATCTCCTCCGATTCGCCGAGCATCTCGCCGAACCGGGTGAGCCGCTCGAGGCGTTCCTGGAGCCGGCGGTTGGCGGACCGGACCTGATACTTGTCGAGTGCCTTGGGGATCAGGGCCTTGAGCCGCTCGAGGTCCAGCGGCTTGGTGAGGTAGTCGTAGGCGCCGACGCGCATGGCCTCGACGGCAGAGGCGACGGTGCCTTCGCCGGTGATGATGATCACCTCGCTGTCGATCCCCTGCTCGCGCATGCGGGCGAAGAGTTGCAGGCCATCCATGCCGGGCATCTTGAGGTCGGCGAGGACGAGTCCGAAACCGCCCGACTGCACCTTTTGCCACGCCTCTTCACCGTCCACCGCCATCTCCGCCGGGTACCCGTCCTCGGAGAGGATGAGTTGGAGGCCTTCCGCAACGTGGCGCTCATCGTCGGCGATCAGGAGCTTAGGCTGCATCATCCTTCGATTCGCCAATCGGCCCGGGAGAGGGGCCCGTGAGAGTCAAGTTACCGAACCGCATGGAGCCTGGTCAAGCTTGGCCCGCGCGAGGCAGCGCGAGGACGAAGGTCGCGCCGGGCCGTCCCTCGGTGGGCGCGAGTTCGAGGGATCCGCCGGCGTCTTCGACGATGGCGCGTGCCACGGCGAGCCCGAGGCCGGCGTGGCCGGGACGCGTCGTGGCGCCCGGCTCTCCGATGCGCGCCGCGATGCCGGGCGGAACGCCGCTTCCGGTGTCCGAGATCCGGATACGGATGCCGGCGTCCGTCGAGAGGGTGGCGATGTCCATGTGGCCGCCCTCGGGGGACATCGCTTCGAGCGCGTTGACCACCAGGTTGAGGATCGCGTGGCGCAGGCTCGCGCGGTCGGCGGAGACGCGCTCGCCGTGGCCGGCGGCCTGGAAGTCCAAGGTCACGCGGGAGACCGCGGCGATGCGCTCGAGGGCGGGGCGCAGTCCGGCGATGACGTCGTCCACGTCCAGGAGTTCGTCGGTCCCGGGCTCGTCGCGGAAGAGCTGGAGCAGCCACTCCGTCAGCGTGTGGACGCGCGCGATCTCCGTGTCGACGATGCGCGCGCGATCGAGTGCGCGCTCGGTTTGCCCGTCCTGAACACGCCGTCTGAGCAGCTCGAGGTTGATGATGGCCGCGTGCAACGGATTCTTGATCTCGTGCGCGAGGTCATTCGCCAATCGGCTCAGTAGATCGAAGCGGTTCGCCCGGATATGGAGCGAGGTGACCGCGAGCGTCCGAGTTTTCACGCAAATTGGATGGTGTGAAGCCCCTGGTTCGGTATCGAGGCCGTCAACGCGGCCGGCAAGCGCTCCACGATGCAGGTTTTGTTCCCCACTCAGTCCGCGTGGCGCTCGCGGCGCGCCGGCGCTCACGGCCCGGCGCGGGCGTCGGGGGCGGCGGCGTCGGCGTCATCGTCCGCGTCCTGGAACCCGTCGCGGCCCATCCGGCGGTAGGTCAAGCGTTTGCCGAGCTCGACGCCCGGCTGGTCGAGCGGGTCGACGTCGTAGAGGCCGCCGCCGTAGACGGTCGCGATTTCGAGGAGCATGAAGAGCTGGCCGAGTGCGTGGGCGGAGAGGCGCGGCAGCGAGAGCGTCATGTTCATGCGCCCCTCGCGGGCGAGGGCCTGGGCCGTGGCCTCGCACTCGGCGCGGAGCAGCTCGTCGAGGGTGTGGCCGCCGAGGTAGCCGAGGGCTTCGATCTCGGGATAAAGCCGGGGGATCGGCAGGTCGACGGGCGACTCGCGCAGGGTGAGGAAGGTGATGGTCTTATCGAACGGGCCCTCGATGTAGAGCTGGACCTGCGAGTGCTGGTCGGTGGCGCCGAGCGCGCGCACGGGCGTGGGTCCGCGGAAGACCTCGGCGCCGGCGCGGTCGCGGCGCTTGCCGAGGCTCTCGGCCCAGAGCTGGCGGAACCAGTCGGCCACGCCGATGAGGCGGTCGCTGTAGGCCATGAGGACGTGGATCGGCGCGCCGGTCTCGGTGTCCGCCAGGTACTGGAGCGTTGCGAACAGCCCGGCCGGGTTGGCGTCGAGCTCGGGGGTGCGGCATCGCTCGTCCATGGCGCGCGCGCCGTCGAGGAGGCCGTCGATGTCGATGCCGGTGAGCGCGGCGGGGAGCAGGCCGACGGCGGAGAGCACACTGAAGCGGCCGCCGACTCCCGGCGGGATCGGGAACGTGGCGATCTGCTCTTCGCGGGCGATGCGCCGCAGCACGCCACGTTCGGGGTCGGTCGTGAAGACCAGGTGCCGGCGGTCGTCCGTGCCGGGGAGCGCGCGGGCGAGGCGGTCGCGGACGATCATGAACTGCGCCATGGTCTCGGCGGTGGTGCCGGACTTGCTGACCACGTTGAAGAGCGTGCGGCGCAGGTCGAGTCGTTCGAGGAACGGCGCGAGCGTCGTCGGGTCGATGTTGTCGAGGACGTAGAGGCGGGGCCGTCCACCGCGGCCGGGGCCGTCGAGCTCGTTCCAGAAGGGGTCGAGCAACGCCTGCTTCAACGCGATCGTGCCGAGCGCCGAGCCGCCGATCCCGAGGACGACCACCGTGTCGAACGCGCCCGCCGTCTCGCGGGCGAAGCGCAGGATCTCCTTCACGGTATCCCGCGCGTAGGGGAGGTCGAAGAAGGGGAGCGCGCCGGCGGCGCGGCGCCGCTCGACGTCTTGGTGCACCGCGGCGAAGCGAGCGGCGGTGGCGGCGAGGCGGGCGGGTTCGACCCCCCGTCCGCCGAGCCGGGGCGCGAGCATGTTTTGGGGGTCGAGCTGGACTCCGTCGTGCATGGTCGGATCGATCCGGGTTCGACGCGTTGACGAGGACAGAGTACAATCCGTGCGTTCGGAATGCCAGCGCGCGCGGCATGTTCGCCGCCACCAGCGGACCCGAGGGATGTTCGACCGGTTCTTATCGTTGGATCCCATTGTCCAGGCACTGGTCGCGACGGCGGGGACCTGGGCGGCGACGGCGGTCGGCGCGGCGGGCGTGCTGTTCTTCAGGGCGGCGCCGCAGCGGTTGCTGGACGGAGCGCTCGGCTTCGCGGCCGGTGTGATGGTGGCGGCCTCGAGCTGGTCGCTGCTGGCGCCGGCGATGGAGACGGGCGGGCTCGGGGTGGCGGTGCTGGGGCTGCTCATCGGGGGTGCCGCGCTGTACGGACTCGACAAGGCGCTGCCGCACCTTCACGCCCGGCTGCTTCCGCGGCGGGTGCAGGAGGGCCCGATCGTCGCCTGGCGCTCGACGGTCCTGCTGATCCTCGCCATCACGATCCACAACTTCCCGGAGGGCGTGGCCGTGGGCGTGGCGTTCGGCGCCCAGACGCCCGGCGCGGCGACCGCGCTGGCGATCGGGATCGGACTCCAGAACATGCCTGAGGGGCTGGCCGTCTCGCTGCCGCTCCGGCGCGAAGGGGTCGGGCGCTGGAAGGCGTTTCTGCTGGGTCAGGCCTCGGCGCTCGTCGAGCCGGCCGGCGGCGTGCTCGGCGCGTACCTGGTGGTCACCGCCCGCGCGCTGCTCCCCTACGGCCTGGCCTTCGCGGCCGGCGCCATGCTCTTCGTGGTCATCGAGGAGCTGCTCCCCGACGCGGTGAAGCGGGAGCACACGGACGTCGTGACGCTCGGGTTCCTCGGCGGGTTCACGCTGATGATGGCGCTGGACAATCTGTTGGGGTAGGGCGCCTTCCGCGCTCCTCAGATCTCGACCACGAGGCCGTCGTAGGCGGGCTCGATGCCCGGGGGGAGGGATTCGAGCAGTTCGGCGTGGCGGACGCGGTGCGAGAGGTGGGTGAGGTACGTTGCGTCGGCACCGATGTCGCGGGCGATCTCGACGGCTTCCTCGACGGTCAGGTGCGTGGGGTGGGGCTTGCCGCGCCAGAGTGCGTTGAGGACGAGGACGCGGACGCCGCGGAGCCGGGCGCGGGCGGCTTCGGGGACGTCCTTGGCGTCCGTGATGTAGCCGAGGCCGCCGGCACGGAAGCCGAAGACGGTGCCGTTGCCGTGCGAGACGGCGATCGGGATGAGGCGGAACCCGGCGACGTCGATGGGAACGCCGTCGTGGTACGCTTCGAGGCGGAGTTCGGGGCGCGTGGTGCCGGGTGGCGCGGCGGCATCATCGAAGATGTAGGCGAAGCGGTAGCGCAGGGTGCGCGCGCACTCGGGCCCCGCGAAGGCGGGGATGGGCGCGGCGGCGCGGGCGGAGAAGGCACGCAGGTCGTCGATGCCGTGGACGTGATCGGCGTGGCAGTGGGTGAACCAGACGGCGTCGATGTGGCCGATGCCTTCGCGCAGGAGCTGGATGCGGAGCTCGGGCGGGGCATCGATGAGGAGCCGGCGCCCGTCGTCTTCGAGGAGCGCGCCGTGGCGGGTGCGCCGGTCGCGGGGGTCGGCCGAGGTGCAGGTCGGGCAGTCGCAGCCGATGACGGGGATCCCGAACGAGGTCCCGGTGCCGAGGAACCGCAGCCTCACAGCTCTTCCACCCGCAGCATGTTGGTGGTGCCGCGCACGTGGAACGGATAGCCGGCGGTGACGACGACGCGCTGGCCGGGCTGGCCGAGCCCGCTGTCGATCAGGTAGGCGCGCGCGCACGCGAGCATGTCGTCGTACGTGATCTCGGCATTGCAGAGCACGGGGTGCACGCCCCAGGCCAGCGCGAGCTGCCGGTAGATGCGGAGCTGGTTCGTGACGCCCAGAATCGGGACCGGCGGCCGGTAGCTGGACACCAGGCGGGTCGTGAACCCGCTACGGGTGAAGGTGACGACCGCGGGCGCGCCGAGGAGTCGCACCGCCTCGACGGTGGCGGCGGCGATCGCGTGCTCGGTCGGCGTCGCGCCGGCCCGCAGGTGGTCGAAGATGGGGATGTCGTACTTCGGCCCATCGGCGAAGGCGTTGCTGCGCTCGATCTCGGCGGCAATGCGGACCATTGCCTCGACGGCGAGGAGCGGGTAGCGGCCGGCGGCGGTCTCGCCCGAGAGCATCACCGCGTCGGTGCCGTCGAAGACGGCGTTCGCGACGTCACTCGCCTCGGCGCGCGTGGGGCGCGGCGAGTCCACCATGGATTCGAGCATCTGGGTGGCGGTGATGACCGGCCGGCCGAAGAGGTTGGCAAGCTGGATGATCCGCTTCTGCGCGATCGGCACCTGCTCGAAGGGGAGTTCGACGCCCAGATCGCCGCGCGCGACCATGACGGCATCGCAGGCGGAGAGGATCGGCTCGATGTTCTCGAGCGCCGTGTCCTTCTCGATCTTCGCGATGATGAGCGGCCCGTGGGGCATGCGCTCGCGCAGTGCAATGATGTCCTCGGCCTTCTGGACGAACGAGAGGCCGATGTAGTCGACGTCGGCGGCGACGGCGAACTCGAGGTCTTCGAGGTCCTTCTCGGTGAGTGTGGGCGCGCTGACGGCGATGCCCGGCAGGTTCATCCCCTTGTGGGAGGTGAGTACGCCGCCGCGGATCACGCGGCAGCGGACGCGCGGCGCGCGGACGCCTTCGACGCGCAGTTCGAGGAGGCCGTCGTCCAGGAGGAGGCGGTCGCCGGGGTGGACGTCGTCGGCGAGTGCGTCGTACGTGGTGGGCAGTTCTTCGCCGTGCGCCCGATCCTCGGGCGCAATGACCACGGCGGAGCCCTCGATGAGGTCGACCGGTTCCGGGAGCGTGCCGATCCGGATCTTCGGCCCGGCCAGATCGGCGAGGACGGCGATCGGCTTGTCGAGGGCATCGCCCGCTTCGTGGGCCCAGCGGATGACGCGCGCGTGCTCGGCGTGCGTGCCGTGGGCGAAGTTGACGCGGAACACGTCCACGCCGGCGCGCGCGAGGGCACGGATCGTCTCCTCGGAGGCGCTGGCCGGTCCAATCGTTGCGACGACTTTTGTGCGCACGGAATCCCCTGCAACTGACGGATACGTACTACCCCCGGCGTGGCACGGAGGTGCGGACGCCGCGACCGGTGGAAATGTCGCGCGGCATCGGGTACCTTGGTCCGGCCCGCCGAGGGATCGGCGGCAGCGCGTGTGAGCCGGGCCCACATCGCGGCCGGCCGTATCCTAACGGAACGGCCGCGGCCGATGCAAACGGCCGGCAGACTCCTTGCACTTCCGGAGCCCGATGGAGTACGTCGAAACGGATGCCCAACTCGAAGCCGTGGTACGGCAGTTCGCCGATGCGCCGCTCGTGGCAGCGGACACCGAGGCCGCGGGGTACCACCGCTACTTCGACACGATCTGCCTGCTCCAGCTCTCGACGCGTTCGTGTACGGCCGTGATCGACACGCTGGCGTTCGAGCGGCTGGACCGCCTCGCTCCGCTCTTCGAGCGGCCATCCACCGAGGTGGTGTTCCACGATGCGGACTACGACCTTCGGCTGCTGCACCGCGACTTCGGGATCACGGTGCGCGGCCTCTTCGATACGAAGGTGGCGGCACAGTTCCTGGGCGAGCCGGCGTTCGGGCTCGCGAGCCTGGTCGAGAAGCACCTCGGCGTGCGGATGGAGAAGGCGTACCAGCGCGCGGACTGGGCGCGGCGGCCGCTCCCGCCGGCAATGCTCGAATACGCCGCGGAGGACACGCGCTACCTGCCGGA
>DASVCS010000005.1:0-7500 GCA_036381495.1 Longimicrobiales bacterium | reverse complement strand
CGGCCGTCGAGGAACCAACGATCCGTCTCGGGATCGAGGCGCAAGCGGCCGGCGTCCAGCAGCCGCTGGTAAAGATCCGGAAAGGTCAGGTCGGCGGGTTCGGGCATGATGCAGCCAAACGGCCCCGTGCCGGCCGCGCGGGCGCCCAGGACGCGCGCTAGGCGGTCCCGGGCGCGGGGGCGGCCCTCAGCCCTTGCGGGCCGTGGTGGCCTTCCTGGCCGCCGCCTCGCGGGCTTCCCGCTCGCGGGCGGCAGCGTCGGCCGCCTTCCAGCGGGCCCGGGCCTTGGCGACCCGGTTGCCGAGTTGCTCGAACCTGCGATCGGCCTGGGCCGGCGTCAGCTCGCCCTTGGCGACCTGTTCGCCGATCTCGGAGAAGGCCCGCGTCATCTGCAGCGCGAGCATGACGTAGGGCAGATAGGGATTGCCGGTTGCCATAGCGGCCTCCTGTCGGGTGGTGGAAGGGACGGGGTTCGGGCGACCGCCCGCCTATTCGGCCGGAACCGGCGGCGGGCCGAGATCCGCTTCGATGCCCTGCAGCTCGAAGATCGCGTCCTCGATCGCGTCGAGGTCTCCTTCGCCGAGCGCGCCCGGGTTCTCGCACATCGGCCCGGCGACCTCGTCTATCTCGTTGATGCGATCGGCCGTGGCCGCGTCGATCTGGCCGGCGATGCGGAACGACGCCAAGCTGTTGAGCGCCGCCTCATAGGCGCTGCAGGTGGCGTATGCGCCCGTGCCGGCGCAGGCCGCCAGCAACAGCGCCAAGGCGCCCGCGGCGAGCGCCGCCGCCCAATGGCTCATGAACCGATCCGGCTCGCCCGGTGGGCGCGGCAGGTTCGCCTTCAGCCAGACGCTGGCATAGGTGACGATGAAGGTCACCGCGGCCTCGATGACGTAATAGAGGGCCATCTCGACCACCGTCTTGTCCGGCATGGCGATCAGGCCGGTGGCGTGCGCGATGCCGGTGACCACCAGAACCACGATCGCGCCGGCCAAGCCGCCGGACCATGCCTTGTGGTTGGTCGTTCCGGTCATGTCGGAACTCCTTTCGCGGTTGACGGGAAAGCGGTAAGGTTCGAGCGGCCGCGGCGGCGCGGCATTCGAGCCGGGGAGGCGGTTCGCGACCGTAGGCCCGGCCCGCGGCGTCAGGTCAGGATGGCGGCGAGGCATTGCCCCTCGCTTCCGGTTCAAGTCCGGACTGTCCGGGGTAGCGCCCGGCCCGCGGCCTGGTGGAGTTGGGGTGCGGCGCCCGCATCCCCCGCCCGTGCTCCCAACGGCGCGGGCGTGTCAGCCCCTGGTTGGGAAGGAGGCCGTCGCTTTCGGGCGACGGCCTTTCTTCGTGGCGCGTTTATCCGCACGCCAAGGTTGCACCGCCCGCCCCATTGCGCCATTCTGGCCGGGCGAACTCACGTTGCCCTGGGGGCTTCGGACATGGTGGAGTTCTTCGCCGGCATCGGCGTCGGGGCCATCCTCGGCGTCGCTGCCTTCCTTTGGTTCACAATGCGGTACGGCGACGCCATCGTGGAGAAATGGCACCCGCCGAAACGGGACGACTGACGACCGCAATCAGTCGATTGCCTCGCGGTGGATCAGGAAGATCCGCCGCATCCATCCCAGGCCCATGGTGCGCCAATCCGGATGGTTGCCGTACAGCACGCCGCGCCGCGCGAAATAGTCCGCGAGCTCGTCGTCGCCGGCTCGCTGGATCCGGCCGATCGTGAACGGCCCCACGATGCCATCCGCCGGCGCATGGACGGCCTTCTGCATGAGCCGCGCGGCTAGGCCGGGCCCGTGGTTGACCGCGCCGTCGAATAGCGCCAAGGCGAAGGGCCACGGCAACCGGCCGCAGCGGCACCGATCCCAAAAGTCTCGGCGATAGATCTCGATCGCTTGGTCGATGGTGAGGTTGCGGATGTCCAGATGCGGATAGGCCCGCTGCGAAATGCCGTACTTTGTCAGGCCGCCGTCGTCGGCCGGATGGTCGGACAGCACGCCCTCGCGTTCGAGGACGATCGCCACCGCGTGATCGAAGCCGTCCATGGCGCCGCCCCGCGCTAGAAGCCGATCTTGAGGCCGAAGGACGCGCGGACGCCCATCCACAGCACCCACAGGGCCGCGCTCACCGCGATGCCGATCGCCGTTCGCCGGATGATCCGGACGACCTCTTCCGAGCCCTCGCGGGACTTTCGGAGATACGCGAAATCCGCGATCAGCTTGCTGCGTTCCGCGGGATCGTGGATGTCCACGCCCAGCACGCCGAAGATTTCCTCCACGGCCTGCCGGGCGGCCTTTTGGGCGATCAGGTCGGTGTCGTCGGTCATGTTGGCGCCCCTACTCGGTCGCTTGCGAAGATCACCGCCCGCTCCACGCATCCGCCGTTGGTCAGAAGAACGATCGCCGTCCGGCTCGGCGGATGGACGAGCAGCACCGCCCCGTCCACCGGCGCCGGCGGCGTGCCGTTGTAGCGGGCCACCTCGTCGACGAAGCGCCGCGCATCGTCCGGCCCCAAGGCGCCGGCCAACGCCAGGCCGGGCAGGTCCTCTTGCAGCGCCGCGACGGCGGCCGGGACGCTGGGTTCGCACCGCGGCGCCGCGTCGATCGTCTGGCAGGCGGATAACGAAAGGGCCGCGGCGAGCGCGGCCCCGATGATCCCGGCGGGCGGCAGGCTCATAGCCGTTCCTCGAAGACCCATCGCTTGCGGTGGAGGTTGTGGCGCCAGCGCGGCACGGGAGTCGCGATGACCGGCCGCCCGAGAATCGCCTCGTAGTTCTGGAACGGCCCGCCGGGCGTGGGCACCACGAGGACGTTGCCGCGCACGCCGGCGACGCGGTCGATCTCGAGCGCCACCGTATAGGCTTCCTCGCGCGTCAGCCCGCGGAATTCCAACTCATAGGCACGGAACGGATCGCGCACGTCCACGTAGACCTGTCCGCCGCGGCTGCGGCTGATGACGGAAGGGTCCGTCCACATCGGGGCGTCGCCGTAGCTGAAATTCCGCTGGGTCCGGTAGAGATCGCCGACCCACAGCGTGCCGGCCTCGTGCGCCTGGATCGGCGGATCGCTGGCATCGGTCAGCGTGATTCGCCCATAGCGCGCGTTCAGCGGTTCCGGCGGGCAATAGACCGTTTGGGCGTAGCCCGGTTTGATGTTCGCGTCGATCGTGCCGGTGTCGAGCACGTCGCCGTTGCCGATCCCGGTGGCCGATAGCTGGATGCGCCATTGCGCGGCCCGATGGTTCAGGCCGAACAGGCCGACGACGCCGATCGGCATGATCGAGCCGAGATCGAAATTGATCTGCGCGGACCCGGCGCCGACGCTGCGCCACCGGCTCGACCGATGGTCGTCGATGAGGTTTGTGACCGGCATCGTCGCCACTTCCGACGAAGCGGTCAGGACCGGCGCGCCGACCAGATGGTTGATCCACGACAAGCCGGCATTCGAGAACGCCATCCTAAACCAACACCTCCAACGTGACCTGATTGCGGTCGCAGTCGATCCGATGCCCGGTCACGGCGCCAAGAACACCGCCGGCCAGGCCGTAGCGATGGTCGTCGAGCGCCACCATCTGCCCCGGCTCGACCAGCGCCGGCTTCAGCTTGCAGACGACGCGGAACCGGCGGCGCGGGACACCGAACAATTCGCGAAGGCGGGCGGCTTCGCCTTTCGCGGCGCCGGCATCGCGAAAGAGGCCCGGGGTCGGAGCCGGGTCGGTGGCGCCGGGATAGATCTGCTTGATCGACTCGTCGAAGTCCGGCGCCACACGAAAGGGCTCGGCCAGATAGGCCCGGCGCTCGTCATCGACCGCCGCCGCCAAGCCCTCGGTCTGCACGGTCCAATTGATGCCCCACGCCACCCTCCGCCTCCAATTTGGCGGATTGATCGACTCCGGCAGGGGCAACAATTCGAGATCGAGGATGTCGTCCGCCGTCAGGGTGACTTGACCGGTGCCGCTGGGCGCGTCCAATCGGCCGACCTGAATCTGGCCCAGCCGATTCGGGCCCCACCATCCGGCGATGCCGCCCAAGAGATCGTCCAGCACGCCGGCCAAGGTCCGGACTTCGAGCCCGATCGACAGCCCGACCCGCGCCGGCTGCGCGGTGTTGAGCGCGATCAGCGTCGCGGCGTCGATCGGAACGTCGAAGCCGGCGCGCGTGGTCAGGATGCGGCGGACGATGTCGGCGGTCGTCTCGGCGAAGATGTTTTGCGCCGCGTCGCCTTCGACGTCCGCCGTGACCAGCCCGGCCGGCGATGAGCCCAAGCGGAACATGCCCTGCAGATGGCTCGTGATGTAGAAGCCCGGCGCCGGCTCGGCCGATTCGATGTTCGCCACGTTGCCGCCGTTGGCCAGCGGCAGGCCGGCGTCATAGACGGCCGGAATGCGCCACAGCAGGCCGTCGTGGACCTGATAGATTTGGCGCGCCGGATCGACGAGGACGGCCGTCACGTTCGGGACGTGGCCATAGCACAGCGGCTTCGGCTTGCCTTCCAGGCGCGGGCCGCCTTCGAGGCCGCCGGTGCCGGCATACAGCCTTTGCTGAAGCGGGCGCTCCAACAGGGCGCCTATATCGCGCAGCTCGACGCGGATCGTTGCGTCGTTCCCTTGGCTCCAGCCAACGGCGGTGCCGTCGAAGAGGGTCACGAACTCCGAGAGCGGCGAGGCCGGCGTTCCCAGCTTGACCACGACTCGCCGGCCGCCGATCGCGACCTCTTCGACGAAGGAATCGAAGAATCCGTCGCCGTTCGCGATGATGATCTCGCCGAGCCCCAGGCGCGCCCGCACGCCTTCCTCGGGCGTGATGGGGATGATGCGCTCGAAGTAGGGCGCCGTTTCCAAGCGCGGCCAATAGACCCGGTTCGCCGGCGTTTCGTCCGGCCGCGTCACGTAGGGCCTGTCGGCGAGGAAGATGTCGCGCGGTTCGCCGGTCGCGATGTCCACGCCGAAGATCTCGACCAAGTAGACCGCGTCGATCCGCGCTGCCGTCAGGAGCGTGATCGACGCCGGGATCGGCGGGACCGGACCGGAGCGCGTGCCGAAGGGCCGGACGCCGAACGGATCCCTGCCAAACATGCGTCACCGCCCGGCGCGCTTCGCGATCCGGGACCGCACCGCCTCGGGAAGATCGGACTCGGACACGACGCCCTTCGCGATCAGCGCGTCGGCCAGCGCCCGGGCCAGATCCGGCTCGGGCTCGGGCTCCGGTGGCGGTTCATAGGGTGCGATCTCGTTGCCCTCGGCCAGCCACGCTTCGATCGGTTCCCGGTGCCACGTTTGACAGGGCCACGGCAGCGCGATCAGGCCCCGATCGGTTTCCATATGAACCTGCGTGCGGTTCGGATCGGTGTAGCGCATGGCGCGAATCCGCATCTCTAGATCTCCGCGTCTAGATTCACCCGGCCGGTCCAGAACTGGCTGCCCTCGACCACCGATGCTTCGCTGCACACCATGCCGAAGCGGCTGCTCTGCGCGACGGCGAGGAACTGGTTCATGTTGCCCCCAATGTTCTGATACTCCTTCACCGGATCCACGCGCATCGGGACGGGGTAGACGACCGTCGTTTGCGCACGGGCCGTCTGTCCGGCGGCCGTGGCGTATCCCGAGCCGCCGATCCTGAGGTCGCTCACGTAGAAGTGGAGGCATTCGATGAGGTTCTCGTGGTCCTGCTTCCGCGGGAAGGGCACGACGATGTGCCCCGGCTGAAGCTGCGCGTCGGCGATCTCGATGTCGCCGGCCTGACGCCATCCCTCGCCGCCCGACGTGCCGAACGCGCCGTCGAAGTTTGACCCCCATTGAAAGAAGATCTGAAACGACAGAAAGCTACCGGGCCCGATGGTCCGCCCCGAGAGCGACGCCAAGTTCCAGAAGATCTCGAAGGGCTGCCACACCGTTCCGAGCTCATGAGACTGGCCGGTCGTGGCGAACTCCTGCGTGCTGCCGCCCGTCCCGAAGAATCGACGCAGGCGAAAGCCCACGCGCTTGCCCGGGATGGTCGATCGCATCCATACGCGCGTGGCGACCCTGCCGGTGCCGGCGTGCCGGACATCGACGATTCGCTGCACCACTTCCGCGTTCGACTCCGGCCCGAAACCCGAGCCAACGTCAACGACCTGAAGCCGCATGAACTGCCGCGGCTCGCCCGGCACGTCGGTTTGGCCCGGCTCGAAACTGCGCTGCGAGACGTTCACCGTCGCCGGCGTTCCTCCGTCGGCCGAGCCGAGGTAGCGCCAGCGATCCAACAGCACGTCGCCGAATGCAACGGCCGGCAGGCTCGTGCCGCGTTGCGCGACCGTAAAGTCGCCGTTGATGAGCCGCTGCGGCGCAACGGTGTAGACCGGGGATTGGATTTGCCAGCAATCCGCTTCGGCGTCGTAGACGATCTCGTAAAAGTCGTTGCGACGGATCTCGTAGGGCTCCATGGGCGCGAAGTCACCCTTGCGGATGGGCTTGGCGCCGGTAGCGTTCACGTCCGCCGATGCGCCGCCCAGCGTGTTCGTGACGTTCGCCCTGAACCGAACCCGAACGCCGTCCACGAGTTCGCGCACGGGCGGATGGCAGGTGATGACGTAGGTCGTCCCGATGTTCGAGACGGACGCCGCCATGTGCAGCCGGCCGCCCATCGGGCCTAGAAGTTCCGACAGCGGCGTGCATGTGACGACGCTGGTTCCGGACAAATCGAGGAAGCCGCCGGTGGACGACCGGATCAGCTTGTCGCGAGTCAAGCTGTTCGCGCCGACCGTTCCGATTCCTTCCTCCCAATCGTCGCCGTTCTCGATCAGGTAATAGGCCGGCGTGCCGATCGGGATCGCGTCCCAAAAGGCGACGCGGCCCTGCGGTGGCGGGTTCAGCGTCACGGGCCCGGTGCCCGTGCTGGTCGTTGTCTGCTCGATCCGATCGCCGATCATCGGCGTCCGTTGCCTCCTCCTTCTGTGAAGCGGAAGCCGCCGCCGGACGACCCTTGCCGCTGCACCTGCTGGCGCAGAAGGTTGAGCTCCCGGCGCATGTCGTCGAGTTGCTGTTCGCGGCGCCGCTCCGCGTCCCGGCGCGCCTTGTCCGCCGCCGCGGCCTGGGCCGCCGCGGCCTGTTGCGCTTCGCGGATGGCGTCAACCACCGCCTTGGTGTCCGGCTGTTGCGCGGCCACCGACTCCCGGATGGACTGCGCCGCCTCGCGAACCTCGTTGAAGATCGCGACGAATTGGCCGGTGGACGCATGAATGTCCTGACCGAGCTGGAGCAACTGTTGCGCCGCCGCCGGAAAGGCGGCGATCGCCTCCGATTCGCCCGCGCGTGCGCGTTCGGCGATGTCGCGGAACTGCTCGCGGGCCGCAGCCAGGCGATCCAGCGGCGTGCCTGGCGCAAGCGGGCTCGTCTCAAGCCCGGCGAGGAAGGCGTCGATGGGCGCCAACAGTTGCTCGCGCAACTCGCCGGCCGCGTCCTCGAAGCCGCGGACGATCACGTTGGTATTCAGCCCCAACTCGGCGGCGCGCCGGCCGGCTTCGGCAAACTGC
>DASVCS010000004.1:0-1357 GCA_036381495.1 Longimicrobiales bacterium | reverse complement strand
GCCGCCGAGGAGGACGGACTCGACTCCGTATGGGGCGCCGACCACCTCATCTTCCGCGACGAGGGCGAGACCACCGGCATCCACGAGTCGTGGACGCTGCTCACCGCGGTCGCGGCGATCACGTCGCGGGTCGAGATCGGTCCGCTGGTCCTGGCGGTCCCGTTTCGCAATCCGGCGCTGACGGCCAAGATGGCGGCGGAGCTGGACGAGATCAGCGGCGGACGGCTGATCCTCGGCCTCGGCTGCGGTTGGCACCAGCCCGAGTTCGACGCCTTCGGCTACCCCTTCGACCACCGCGTGTCGCGCTTCGAGGAGGGCATGAAGATCATCGCGCCGATGCTGCGCGAGGGTCGTGCGGACTTCCAGGGCCGTTTCCACTCCGCCACCGACGCGGAGCTCCTGCCGCCCACCATCCGCAAGGGTGGGCCGCCGATCCTGATCGCGGGCAAGCAGCCGCGCATGCTCGAGCTGGTCGCCCGCTACGCGGACCAGTGGAACGCCGCCTGGTACGGCCATCCGTCCGAGGCGACCGAGCTGCGGGAACGACTCGATCGACTGCACACCGCCCTCGAGACCGTCGGCCGCCGGGCGGAGACGCTGACCCTGACCGCCGGCATCCTCGTGGCCTACGAGGACGCGGAAGCCGATGCGCCCCAGCGCGCCATCCGCGGCTCGACCACCGACATCGCCGATGCCCTCGCGGGCTATGCCGAGCTGGGCATCAGCCACCTCATCGCGCACGTCTTCCCGCGCACCGTCGATTCGGTGCGCCGGCTGGCCGAGGCGGCAGCGCTGGCGCGCGAACGGGTGCCGTTGGCGGTCTGACCAGGGGCCGTTCGCGGTCGCACGTCGCGACGTGAACGTTGCGCTGCGTGGCGCACGTTATCCGGCGGATCGCCCGGTCTCAGCCGCGCGTCACGCTCGCGAAGAGCCATGTTCCCGTTCAACCCTCGGCTAATGAGCCGAGGAACGCCCAAATTTCCAGTCGGAGGAGCGCCACCGGAATCCCTATGCTCCGCGTGCGCAGGTTTCCAGACGCGAATCGTGGAAGCGGCTCAGGCTGACTCCGCCGTCATCAGGACGTGTCGGACCGGCCGGCGCGAACGGCGCATGCGGGCAAGGTTGACCCCGACGACGCGCTGACCGCACGTCCCGCACACCGTCCAGCGACCGTCGCGCGTGAGCAGGACAGGATGCTCCGGAACCAGCACCCGCCAGCGTCGACGCGGACGGCTGGCAATCGCCGCGCGATGCTCGGCCAGGGCGGTCGCCGCCCCGGGAATGCGCAGCGCGACGGCATGTCGGAGCGACGAGCGGTAGCGGGCGGATTCGAGCCGAAGAGCATCGGCGTCCGGGA
>DASVCS010000003.1:0-9578 GCA_036381495.1 Longimicrobiales bacterium | reverse complement strand
CCGTAACACGCCGCGCGCGTCGCCTCCACATCCCCGAAGCGGCGCAGCGCCTCCTCCCACGCCGCGTCCGCTTCCAGACCGCCCCGCTCCAGCTCCGCCGCCCGCTGCTCCAGGTGGAAACGGATCTCCTCCTCGACTTCCGCCCGGATCCGGCGCGGCGTGCGCACCCGGCGACGGTCGCCACCGCGCATCATCGCCGCTCCGGACGAACCCGCGCACGCCGCCCACGACCGGGCGAGCGAGACGGCGCGCCAGCCGCCCCCGACCGGCCGACCCGAGCCTGAATCACGTCGCCTCCGGACCGAGCACCTTGAACACCGCCTCCGCGTACCGCAGCCAGCCGGCCGTCTCCTGCTCGAGACGACGACGCCCCTCCGGCGTCAACTCGTAGAAACGCGCCCGCTTGCCGGACTCCGCGTGCCCCCACTCCGATGCCAGCCAGCCCCGCTCCTCCATGCGGTGCAGCGCCTGGTACAACGCGCCATCCTCGATCTCGAGCGCGCCGCCCGTCCGCTCCGCGATCCGCATCGCGATCGCATAACCGTGCAGCGGCCCGCCGAGCAGGGTCTTCAGGATCAGCACGTGCAACGTGCCGCGCAGCAGTTGGGAAGCGATTTCCATGACACCGGCTCGGGCATCGGCTTCGGCGGATTACATAAGGTTCTTAGGCAATATGCGCGAGGCGGAGTGGCGGCGTCAAGAGAGGGTGGGGCGAGGGTCGCCGGCCGGTGTGGTGCGGGGTGATCTGCGTTACGACGGGGAGTTCCGAACGGCTGAGGGCGCCGGTATGCGTGATCCATCCGCCTGCGGTCGCCTCTCGAGCGTTCTTTTCAGATTGGAGTCATGACGAAGCCACGCCGAGCGCCGGATGCGGCGGCGCCGCGGTCGGCGCCGCCGCCGGCGCGCTACGGGCGCGGCGGTGCGCGTCGCGACCATGGGTCCGCCGGCCTTGGACCGGGTCGGAAAGCGGACCTTGCCTCACCTCCCCACCCAGCCATCCAGTTGCGGACCAGGCCCCGTTTCTCGGTCTTGCTCCAAACTACCATGCGGCGTGGGGGCGCCGGCCCCGGAACCCTGACCCCGACTGGAGCGACGACATGTCCGACGTGATCCTCACCAACCGCCGGATCGACAGCTCCGCCAACGAGGACCTGACCAAGCTCGCCCGCCTCGGCGCCGCTGCGTTCGGCTACAAGGCCGACCTGCGCATCGACCGCAGGCTCGCCCAGCTCCTGCGCCTGCGGGTATCTCAGATCAACAATTGCGCCTACTGCCTCGACCTCCACTACGAGGCCGCGCGCGACGCCGGCATCCCCCGATCGGTGATCGATACCCTGACCGCATGGTGGGAGACCGATTTCCACAGCGCCGCCGCCCGCGCGGCCCTCGCCTACGCCGAGGCGATGACTCGCGTCGCCGACGCGACCGTCGCCGACGATTTCGGCGCACGTCACGACGCGCTCGCCGAGCACTTCTCGCAGGAGGAGATCCTCGAGATCATCGGGGTCGTCATCAACATGAACGTCTGGACCCGACTCAAGCTGGCCGAGGGCGCCAGCCCCGGGTTCGCCGAGCAGGCGATGTCGTGAACCCGTTCACCTGCCGAGCCGCGGTGCCCGTTGCGGACCCGGTCGCGGACCAGGCCCCGTTTCCACCCGGTCGCGGACCAGGCCCCGTTTCCCGGTCTTGCTCCAAACTGCCATGCGGTGTGGAGGGCGTCGCCCCGTACCGCCGCCGTGTAGCGGGGTAGTGGCGTCACGGATCGCGCCATCTTCATACCGGATCCGGCCGATTCCGAGAAACGGGGCCTGGTCCGCAGAGATCTACGGCAACAGCTCCGACGCCCGCACCCACGCGCCCATCACGCCGTAGCCGCCCTCCACGTTGCTCGCGGGGGGCACCGGGAACAGCCCTTCCCCGCTGCCGCTGTTCATGGCGCGGTGCAGCGGTTCCGAGACGGCGAGGACCGAAAGCGTCCAGGGGCCGCGGGCGTCCGCGAACGTTCCATCCGGGATGTCCTCCGCGATGTGCGTCCCCTCCGTCACGCGCAACCAGCCCTGGTTTCGACACTCGTTCTGCCTGAAACAGGTCGGGGGTTCGGACGGCTGGATCATCGCGTAGTAGCGATACGCGCCGGCGCTCGCGCTCCACTCGATGTCGATGTGCCGTACGGCCGATCGATCGTACTCCGCATGCAGTGAGAGCAGATGGTACGCCGCGGGCACCGCGACCTCGGCGCGAGCCGTCGGCAGGTCGGGCGCCGTGACCACCACGTGGTAGCTGCCACCCGGTTCGGGCGTCCAGGCGAGCACGGCACAACGAGCGAAGCCGATGACCGGGCCGTAGCGTTGCTGGCAGGGGCGGAGTTCATCGGTGTCGAACTCCGCGGGCAGCGTCGCCGTGGCCACCAGGCGATCGGCATCATCACGCACCTCCACGGCCGCCGTCAATGGCGGACCGGGCGTCGCCCGCATGAGCAGCATGGGTTGAATGGAGTCCGGCGATTCGACGACAAACAGAACGCTGAGCGCGTCGATCCCGGCGAGCCCGAGCGGCCGGGCCGTATCCCCGCAGGCCGTTGCGGCGGCCGCGATCAGGGCGGGCACCGCGTATCGCCAGAGGCTCCGAGGGCATCTCGTGTCAGAATCGGACATCGACTTCGAGGCTCGGGAAGATCCGGAATGGCGCTGCCGTGACGGGCCTGAGCTCCGGCACCTTGGGTTGACCGGGCGGCGCGTAGCGCGTCGTCATCTCGTAGAAGAGCACGTTCCTCCGGCCGGTGACGTTCAGGACGCCCGCCGTGAGTCCCACTTCGCGCTCGCCCCATTCCCAGAGGAAGCGGCTGCCCAGGTCCAGGCGCAGGAACGTCGGCCGACGGATCTGGCGGTCGCTGAAGATCGCGCCGAGTCCGCCCTCCTGGAGTCCGACCGAGCCCCGCACCGGCTCGATGCGCGGGATCCAGCCGTAGCCGCCGATCGGGAATACGGGTGCGCCGCTCGCCAGTTCGAGGCGAGCGGTGAGCAATCCGTGGCGCAGGATCCGGCGGGAGACGAGTCCGGTCAGCGCGTGCAGCCGGTCCCACGACGGGTGATAGTCGGCGTTTCCGTCGTTCAGCGTGACACGCGACAGCGTATAGGCGAGCCAGGCGCTCCAGACGTCCGAGTGGCGCTCGACCAGGAGTTCGGCGCCGAAGCTCGTGCCATCGTCGAACCGGAGCTGGTCGAGCGTCCGCGTGCCGAGCGGCTGCCAGCGGAGGACGTTCTCGAGGCGTGCGCCGTACACCGCCAACTCGGCGCGCCAGGCATCCGGCCACTGCTTGCGCAGCGTCGCGGAGATCTCGTCCCTCCGCGTCGCCGGCTCGTCGTCGGCGTGGCGAATCCAGAGTGAGGCGCCGGGGAGCACGTACCGGTCATCGACGAGGAGCGACTGAGTCTGATGCGAGCGGGTCGCCGCGAGGACGAGTTCATCGATCCATGGCAGGTCCGAGACGACGGCGCGCGCCCGCGGCTCCCAGAGCGCACGCCCCGCCGCGTCGAAGAGGCGGAGCCCGGCGACGGCGTCGACGCGCTCGAGGACGGGGAACGCCGCTTCGACGTAGCCGAGCGCCTGGACGCCGTCGGACGCCCGCTCGCCGACGACGATGGCGCCGTCCGTGCCGCCCGCGAGCGCGACGTCGTCATGGGCGATGCGGAACCCGAGGCGCGCGTCCGCCGGCGCCCACCGGCGGACCACCTCGCCACCGAAGTATGCTTCCCCGATCTCGCTGTCCGTGGTCTCGGCGCCCGGGCCGCCCGCGCCGATCCGCCCGGCGTACCGGCTGTAGCCGGACGCGATGGCGACCTCCCAGCGCGGGTCGAGGACGGCGTTCCAGGTCACGCCGAGCACGCCGTTCGTCCAAGCGCTGCGCAGCGATTCGTCATCCCCGAACGAGCCCTCCATGTCGTCGTCGGAATAGAACGCCGTAGCGCGCAGCTCGTTGCCCGGCGCGAACGTCCATGCCAGCGAGGCGTTCGCGTCGTAGAACGAGAAGTCCGATGTCCCCTCGCGGCCGAGCACGGCAGAGATCGCATCGAAGTGGCTGTGCCGGCCCGCCACGGCCCAGCGAATCGCGGAGTCGTCGGTCGCGCCCTTGAGCGAGGCGCGCGCGCTGACCAGCCCGAGCGCGGCGGTGCCGCTGAGGTCCGGCGGCGCGCCGTAGTCGGGTTCGAGCGAGAGCACGCCCGCGGCGGCGCCGGGGTGCTCGATCGGCGTGTACCCCCGCGCGAGCCGCATCTCTCGCACGGCATCCGGATTCACGGCACCGACCAGCCCGAGCATGTGGTAGGGCGCGAACACGCGCGCGCCGTTCAACAGGACGTGCGTCTGGTCCGCCGGCGCGCCCCGCACGTTCAGGTGCGCGGACAGCTCGTTCGAGGTCGAGACGCCCGGCAGCACGGCGAGCACCCGGAGCAGGTCGGCCTCACCGAGGTCCGGGACCGCGCGGATATCCTCCCGCCGGAGCCGCAGCTCGCCCGGCAGGATGCCGTCCAGCCCCACCGAGGATCGGGCATTCCCGAGCACTTCGAGGCCTCGCAGCTCGACCGGGTCCACGAGCATCGTGATGACGTGGACGCCGGCCTGGACCGCGAGCGTGGTGTCGACCGGCAGATAACCGAGCGCGAAGAGCGTGATGCGCACGCTGTCGCGCCCGCCGCTCGGCAGCCGGAACGCGCCGTTCGCATCCGTGATCCCGGTGTATCCCGCGTCGGACCGGACCTCCACGCCGGGGATGGGACGGCCGGACTCCGCGCCTTGCACCACGCCCCGGAGCCAAACCGGCATCTGCGCGCTGGCGACCACCGGGATGGCGGCCGACAGCGCGCAGGCGGCGATGAGGGCGAGCGACGTGCGATGGCTCGGACCGGTCATCTGCGTGTGCGCAGTGTCGTGGGTCGGAGCAGCGGCAGCCGATGGAGTGTCACGTGCGCTCCTGGATCCGCGTGCAGGGCGCGAGCGGGGTTCGTTGCCGATCGCGCGCGAACCTCCGGAACACGGAGCGAGTTGCGCGGCAAACGTGCGACAATGATAAACAGAATGTCAATGACTTTCAGCCACGAACGCGAAGGTAGTGAGCGGCCCGGTCCGGGTCAACGGTGTCGGTTGCGGACCAGGCCCCGTTTCCCGGTCTTGCTCCAAACTACCATGCAGTGTGGGGGCGTCGTCGACCCGTACCGCCGCGGTGTAGCGGCGTGGTGGCGTCGCGGGTCGCGCCATCTTCATACCGAATCCGGCCAATTCCGAGAAACGGGGCCTGGTCCGCAGAGAGGGAGAAACGGGGCCTGGTCCGCAGAGAGGATGGTGCGGGGGAGGCCGCCCAGGCGCGACGCGCGCTCGGCGGCGTTGACATGTCGCCGGCGACTCCCCTAAGGTTGACGCGCGGGTGGACCAAACCGGCCCGACATCCGTCAAGGGCGAACGCCTCCGTGCGGCCGTGCGTCGCCGGGCGTCGCCCATCCCCGGAGGCGCCGATGGGCCCACGCAAGAGCATTGGCGGACACCGCAGCACGCCAGTGGCATGCGGCACGGGGGATACCACCGTGACGGAGACGCGCCAGCGGGAGGCGGACGTCGGCACCGCGGTTCAGCACTTCATCATCACCCGCTTCAATCTGCGCCTGCGGGGCATCGGCGCGGACAAGCGCGGGCGGGAGGTGCTGACGCGGAGCTGGCTCGACGAGCGCCTCGACCTCTTCGAACGCTACTGTCTTCCCTCGGTCGTGCACCAGACGGAGCATCGATTCACGTGGCTCCTGCTGATGAATGAGGACACGGACCTCGATGTTCGGGAACGCATCGAGGGTTACCGGGCGCGTATGGACGGCCTCGAGGTCGCGTATCTACCGCCGGTCTCGGATGACGCAGATCTGGCCGTGCCGGCGCGGGAACGGCTTCGCGAGGAGACCCGGGTGGTGGTGACGACGCGCCTCGACAACGATGATGCGCTGCACGAGGAGGCGCTCGCCGAGATCCGCCGGCGCGTGCGTGGCCGGCGGGAGTTCCTGAACCTCCGGCTCGGCTTCCTCACGGACGGTCGGCGCGCCCGCGTCATCTCTCACAAATACGGCTCCTTCGCCACCTTCATCGAGCCCCGGAGCGCGGAGCCCGTCCTCACGGTGTACTGCGGGAGTCACGGCCGGATGCGCAGGATCGCTCCGGTGCGGCAGATCGCGGGGCGGCCGCTCTGGCTCCGGGTCATCCACGCCCGGAACGTAGCCAACGCGGGGTTCGATGAGCCCCGCCACTTCGACTTCCGCACCCCGCGCGGGATCCATCGGTGGTTCCGGCGACGCGTGGTGGGACGCGTGCGGCGCTGGACCTGGCCGGCGGCGCACCGCCGGGAATATCGCCTGGACGAGATCGCGGGCGCGTTCCACGTCGGCGAGATCCCGGCCGGGCGATAGCCCGCTCCGTCCGCCGCTTCGGAGCCGCTCGGCCGCCCGCGCGCTCGCCGCGCGCGGATGCGACTCCGGTCTGATGCGGCGGTCGCTCGAGCCATCATGACACGGCGCCCGCCGACGCCCTACGTCGTCCGATCCCGATCCCGCTTTCGATCCCCAGCCCGCCGCCCGCGCCGCCGATCGTCACGGATCGCGCCATCTTCATATCGGATCCGGCCGATTCCGAGAAACGGGGCCTGGTCCGCGGAGATGCCGCGCGCCGACCGCATCCCCTCCGCCGCCGCGCGCAGCCCCTCGCGCGCACTCGGGTAGACGGGTGCCCATCCGCTCGCGCGCAGCTTCCGGTTCGACATGCGCTGCGACCGCGCGAGCAGCGCACCCGCCGAGCCCATCAGCTTCGTCGCCCACGCCGGCATCGGCTTCGGGCGGCGCAGTTCGAACGCATCGGCGAATGCGGCGAAGTAGTCGCGGCGCGTGAGCGGCTCGTCATCGCACACATTGTAGATCCCCGGGGCGAGGTCGAGCGCCGCGACGACGGCGCGCGCGGCGTCGTCGTGTGAAACGGATGACAGATAGGCGTCCGGCGGACCCGGCACCGGCGCGATCCCCCGGCGCACCATTCCGACCATGTCCCGCAGGAAAGACGAGTCGGCGCCGTAGAAGAGCGCGAACCGGAGCACGACACCGGTGCCGCCGTGCTCGCCGAAGTGTTGCGCCGCCCGCTCGGCGTCGAGCACGGTGCGGTTGTAGGCGGCCGGCCGGACGGGCGCGGTCTCGTCCAGCCGTTGTGCGCCGCCGTCGGCATAGATCGGCGCGAACGATTCCTGGATGAGCCGCGGGGCGCCGCACGCGATCGCGGCCTCAGCCAGGTTCGCGGCGCCCTCGCGGCGGACGCGGTCGTTCTCCCGGAACGCGCCCGGGAGCATTGTGCGCAGCGCGGAGGAGGGCATGTGCGTCGCGAGGTTGACGACGATGTCGTGGCCATCGACGGCGCGGCGCACGGCCTTCCGGTCGAAGAGGTCGAGTGCGATCACGCGCGCGCCGGCCTCCGCGAGCGCGGCACAGCGCTCGGGGTTGCGGCCGCTCGCCGTCACGCGGTGACCCGCGGCGAGGAGCAGGGGAACGGCTCTGCGGCCGACCACGCCGGTCGCGCCGGCGACGAAGATGCGCATGGTTGGCTCCGGTGTACGATTGCGTCGTTTATACGTCCTCGAAAGGGAAGACGGGCGTGGGGGCGGGGTGTGACAGGGCGTGGCGCCGTCGGCGCCGGCGGGATCGGGCTCGGGCGGTGCAAGGGCGGTGGGAGATGCGCACCCGCGCCGGCACGCGCCCGTGCTGTCACACGGCGGCGGTTCATCCGTCTGAGGAAGTATGAGACCGGAACACGAGCGGAGCGGCCGCGCCACCGATTTCGAACGGCACCGCGCCCGGCTGTTCGGCATCGCCTATCGCATGCTGGGCTCCGCGGCGGACGCGGAGGATGTGGTGCAGGACGCGTATCTGCGCTGGCACCAGGCCGAGTCGGTGCGTTCCGCGGAGGCGTGGCTCGTCGCCGTGGTGACACGGCTCTCGATCGACCGCCTCCGCCGCGCGGCGATGGAGCGCGAAGCCTACGAAGGAAACTGGCTGCCGGAACCGATCGCGACGCCGGCGCCCGACCGGAACGCGGAACTCGCCTCCGACCTCTCCATGGCGTTCCTCGTCCTGCTCGAGCGGCTCGGGGCGGAGGAGCGCGCCGCGTTCCTCCTGCGCGAGGTGTTCGGCGCACCGTATGCCGAGATCGCGCGCGTGCTCGGAAAGAGCGAAGCCGCGTGCCGGCAGGTGGTCCACCGCGCCCGCGCGCGGGTTCGCGGCGAGAAGCGCCGCCACGCCGCGCCGGCGGACGGTCGGGAACGACTCGTCGAGCGCTTCCGTACCGCGCTCTCCGCGGAAGACGAGGACGCGCTGCTCGCGCTCCTCGCGCCGGACGTGGTCTGGGTGAGCGACGGCGGCGGCAAGGCACCCGCCGCCCGGCGGGTCGTCTCCGGCGCCGTCCGCGTCGCGCGACTGGCCATCGGCTTCCAGCGCATGGGCCGCGGGCGCGTCGCGCACGAGCCGGCGTGGATCAACGGCGAGCCGGCGCTCCTTACGCTCGCGGACGGCTGGACCCTCTTCACGACCTCGTTCGCCATTGCCGACGGCCGCATCACGGCCGTCTACCGCGTCCTCAACCCGGACAAGCTGCGGCGGGTCGGGCCGCCGCCTTACCTGAGCGCCCGGGAGGATGTCTCACGCCGGCGCGACGGCCCCACCCAGCCATCCAGTTGCGGACCAGGCCCCGTTTCCCGGTCTTGCTCCAAATTACCATGCGGCGCGGGGGCGTCGGCCCGTACAACCGCCGTGTAGCGCGGTGGCGGCGTCACGATTCGCGCCATCTTCATACCGAATGCGGCCGATTCCGAGAAACGGGGCCTGGTCCGCAGAGATAAACGGGGCCTGGTCCGCGGAAGTGCTCACCCCGTCACGTTCTCCGTGCTCCGCGGATCGAAGATGTAGAGCCTCCGCAGGTCGAACCGGACGTCCAGCGGCTCCCCCTCGCGGGCCCGCGTCTCCGGGTGCAGCCGCGCCACCACCTGACGGCCGCCGATGACCTCGCCCCGGCCGTCGTCGTCCGACGCCGCGAGCGCCGGCGCCGGGGCTTCGAAGCCGTCGCCGAGATCGAAGTAGGCGTAGACGTCCGGCCCGGTCGACTCGAGGATGTCGACGGTCGCGGTGAAGCGGCCGGCCATCTCGTGGGAGGGATCCACGGACGCGGCGTCCTGGAACGCCTCGGGACGGAGTCCGATGATGACGTCGCGGCCTACGTCGCGTGCTTCGAGGGCGCGTCGCCGGGCAACACTTAGCGGGACGTCGCCGAGCGGCGTGCGCAGGCGGTCCGTTTCGATCGTGGCCGGCAGGAAGTTCATGGCGGGGGAGCCGATGAAGCCGGCGACGAACAGGTTCGACGGGTCGTCGTAGAGTTCCCTGGGCGTGCCGATCTGCTGGACGCGGCCGGCGCGCAGCACCACGACGCGGTCGCCGAGCGTCATGGCCTCGGTCTGGTCGTGGGTCACGTAGACGGTGGTGGTGCCGAGCCGTTTCTGGATCCGCGAGAGCTGGGTC
>DASVCS010000002.1:0-5161 GCA_036381495.1 Longimicrobiales bacterium | reverse complement strand
CCCCTGTCGCGCCGATTGCGCCCATCGCGCCGGTCGCGGCCGTCGCGCCTGTGGATACCAGGGCCGCCCAAGCGGCAGCCTTTGCCCGCGCAAAAGACACCGTCGGACAAGTGGGCGCTGGATCGATTGCGGCCTTGCGCTCGGTCCTCGGGGGGCGTGGGATGTTGGGGTCCGGCAACGAATCGCGCGGCGTGGCGTCCGTGATCAACGCGGGACAGGGCCAGCTTGGCGACGTGGCGCGGAGTCAAGCCGTGCAAAGCGCGGATCTCGCCCAGCGCACCGCCGAAGCCAACTACACCGGCCAGATCAATCAGCGCGGGCAAGACATCGGCCTCGCAGAAGCGAACTACAGCGGGCAGATCGGGCAGCGCGGGCAAGACCTGTCGGCCGCGTCTGAGCGGCGTCGTCAAGATCTCGCAGACGCCGAAAGCCGCCGCACGCTCGGGTTCCAAGCGTACGAAAGCGCGCAGAACCGACGGGACCGCCTTCGTCAAAGCAGCATGGACGCCCTTCGGTCGCTCATGGCGCAAGTTGCGCCGCGGTACTGATTATGCCGACACCCCCTCGCAGCCGTCTCGGTGGGTCCACCTCGTTGGGGATCTCTCCCCTCGACGCCCTGACGGCACTCACGCGCAATCCGTCCATGACGAACGTGGGGACGCTCGCGCCCGTCTTCGCGTCCATGTATCGAGACGCGGATACGGCCGATCCGTTTCGCCGCGCGCAAGCGCTGGGCCGCGCCGACGATCTCGGGCGCACCCTTGGGGCGGGTCCGGAGTTCGAGACTCAGCAGCGGCAGGATGAGCAGGATCGGCTCCGCGCGATCACGGCCGAACACGCCGACGAAGCGGATCTTGCGAGTGGGCGTCCCGAGCGGATCGCCATGCTCCGAGCGGCGCTCAACAACCGCGTGGCGGATGTCAACAGCGAGGCGGCGGCAGGACGGTCGTTTCTTCCGTTTGCGGAACAGCGGCGGGCGCAGGATATGGCGGACGCGATCCAGAGGGCCGAAACCCAGTACGGCTATCCCGCGCAGATCAAGGCGCAGGCGGATCTGGAAGGCCATCGCATCGACGCCGCCGCACGGGAGCACGCCGCGCAGATGCAGTACGAACCCACGCTCGGGCGCATCCTCGGCCAGCGGTTTGCGGGCGGGAACAACATCACCGACACGGAGAGTTGGCTACGACGACTCCTGCGGGGCGACAACACCAACTCGCAGGCTATCGAGATGTTGCGCCAACTCTTGAAGCCGGGCGAGATCGTCAATATCGTGGGGCATCCGCGGGGCTATTAGATGCCCACCGGATCGCCGTATCCTGATCTCGACGCGCTACTCCGGGGCGCGAAAGCTTCTCTCGCACGCGCGGATGCACTCCAAGCCTCCATCGACGCCGACGCGCAGGCGATGGGGCGCGATCAGCCCGTCCCGGATTCCGGCCCCGCGTTCGCCGCCGATCTGATGGCGGGGATCACGCACCATCCCCTCGACACCCTCGCGGGATTTTTCCAGGGGGCTGCCAAACCCGCCGCGCGCGTGGCGATCCGCCTCGGGGAGAACGCCTTAGGCCTCGGGCGGGTCGCGATCGATCCAATGGGCGTCGCCCGCGATACCGCCAACACGATCAGCACACGGATCGCGCTCGGCCAACGGCCCACGCTCAGCGAAGGCGTCAAGACGCTCACAGGCGTGGATCCGTCGTCGGACTATCCCGAGATGGCCGCCGATGCGCTCACCGCGTTGCTGTTCGCGCGGGGCATCGGGGCGAAGGGGCCGGAGGTGGGATTCGAGCGACCGCCAACCGGCGCCGTCGAACCACGCATCGGGCCGTCCGAGTTTGCCGTCACGGATGCAGGTAAGGTGAACGTGGGCGGACGGGTGCCACAGCGCGAAGGACCGATTCCCGTTGCTGCGCGGCCGAAGGGTGCCCCAGCGCCTGAACTCTACGCCCCTAACGTGTCCGGCTATGTCCCGCCCGCACCGGCGCCGATCGCCGAGCCGGTCCCGCCGGCGCCGGCGCCGGAACCGAGCGTCCATCCCGACCTCGCGCGCTGGCTTGCCCGCTACGGTGACGCGGCGCCGCCCGATGTCGCGGCCGTCGAACTCCCGCCCGTGCCCACGGTGCGTGAACGGCTGGCACAGGTGCCTGAACCGCCCGTAGCAGACATCCCGGACGGCGATCGGTATGTGCTCCGCGCGCCGAAGTCGCTCAGCGATCTGTTTCCAGATCGTGCGCCCACGTACGAACCGCCCGCAGGCGCCCCGGCGCCGCCCACCGTGGAGCCAGCCCCGCGGCCGAAACTCGCCGCCGATGAAGTCGCCCAGATGTTACGGGGGCGCCAACGGTTCAGCGAGCAGTTTCCCGATGCCGCCCTCAAGCCTGGCGCGCAAGACGAACTCGATCGCCTTGGCGTCGAATACAACCGCACGCAGCGTGAATTGAAACGGCTGCTGGGGTTGTCCGATGCGGATCCCGCTGAAGTCCGTCGGATGCAGCAGGGCGCCCGCGAGCTGGGCGCACGACTCCGCACCGGCGCCAAAGGCGCCGCGCATCCGCCGGCCAGTAAGGTGTTCGCGGATGTCTCGAGTGGGCGCGCGGCCCAGTTTCACGACGTGCCGGACGGGGTTTACAACACCCTGCGCGACAAGTTTGGCGGGACGGCGGAACCGAGCGGGCCGGGTCCGAGCACGGGCACGAACATCGCAGGAGACGATGTCGCGCCGACGGTGGCGCCGGACGACTTGCACCGCTTCCTCAATGAGCGCGGCGCGGCGGACCTCGGCCTCCTCGCGAAGTGGCTGGGCCTGCCGGTCGGTGGTGCCGTCGCTGGGAGCCTCCTGGATGACCAACATCCCGGCGAAGGCGCGATTGCGGGCGCGACGGTTGGCGGTGCAGCGGCGTTGGCGCCCACGCTCCTGCGTGGCCTCATGAAGCCTGGGGCGTTCCAGGCGCACCAGACTGGATCGCTGCTGTTTTCCCCCGCCACGATTGCCAAGATCGCCACCAGCAATACGTCAGGGGCGTTACTCAAGGCGGCGGAACGCGCGATGGAACAGCGGTCGCTTGCGCCGGTGGGCCGTGTCGCCCGCGAGTTGGCCGACGTCCCGCAACTGTGGTCGGACGCGAAAGAGGCGTTCCAGCATCCCGACACGCACAGTGGCCGGTTCGATCAGCCGCAAGGACGCGGCCTGTTTGGGGTCGCGACCCGCGCGGTCGGTGCGGCCGATGCGCCGTTCCGGAAGGCGATGGAGCGGGCCGGGATGTCCACCGAGGACGCCTTGACGGTCACGCAACAGCGCGAGCCGATCACGGAGACCGGGAAAGCCTTCGTCCGGCTCCAGCGCAGTACGCCCGTCACGCGCGGGCTGATCCCGTTCATGAAGTCGATGGTGAACGCTGGCGAAACAGGACTCGTGGAGCCGGCGCAGTCCGCGCGCAAGTTGATGGCGGGCCGCGGCACGGGCGGGGATCTGGCGAAGGTGGGCATGGCGACGGGCGCGGCGGGGGCCGGAATGGTGGGGGACGAGGCACTGAAGGACGCGCCGCCGTGGTTGCAGGGGCTGATTATGGCGATGGCGGGCCCCTACGCGACGTCGATGGCGCTCGGGCGTGGTCTTGCGAAGGGCGACCCGTTCACGGCTCTCCAGAATGCCCTGCCGCTTGGGCAAGGGATTGGCCTTAGCCCGAAAGCGTGGATCGCTCGGTTCGTGCCGCGCATCTTCTGGGACCACAAGGACACGCACACGCAGCGGTCACGCTAACACGCCGGGAGGCGCGCATGACGCGAGCAGGGGACACGGTGCTGATTGGACGCACGGAATATGTCGTCGTCTTCGACGGCCGGCAGGAATTGCTGAAAGACCGGCCGGCGGGGTTGGAACGGGGCCAGTCCCCGATCGCGCGGTTAGCAGAATCGCCCATCGTCTTCCGCCGCGCGACGCGCCGCTACGTGCGCGCGAGCGCGGCAGGTGCGCTGTCCACCACATAGCGGGAGCCATCGACGGGGGCCGGAGACGCCGCCGACAGCGATCGGCGGGCCGAGTGGGGGCGGCTCCCTCCACCGTGGGATGAAGGCCCACGTCGAAGTGGAACGCACGTCGATGCGTCCTGAGCCGTCCCCGGCTACCTGTATCGGGCGGTCCTCGGGGTGCCTATAGGGGGACAGGGGGACATGGGACAGCCGGTCGACAAAGACGATCTCCGCGATACGCGAGACACCATCCTCGAAGAGATGCGCGCCGGCTTTGCCGGGATCCATCAGCGCCAGGACGTCACGAACGGCCGTGTCAACGCCGGTGAAATCCAGGGCGCGATGCACGGGACCAAGATCCGCCACCTCGAGGCGGAAATCTTCAACCGGCGCGCTGGCGATCGGCGGGTGTCGTCGGATCCTGAGCAGCGCGGCATCACGCGGCGGGACGTGCAGATGGTGCTCGCCGGTGCATCAGGGCTCGGCGCTGCCGTGATGTTCTTGTGGAAAGTGCTGCCGTTTCTGTTGAAGGCGCTATGACGCCGCTGATCGCGACGCTCATCGAAGAGGCGGGGCGGGTCGCGGGGCTGGAGGCGGCCTTCGTCGGCGCGATCGTGCAGGTCGAGAGCGAGGGTTATCCCTACGCCGGCAATCCCGAGCCGCGCTATCGCTACCTGTGGGACGTGCGCCGGAATCGGCCGTTCCGGGCGCTGACGCCCGAGGAGATCGCCTCGGAGTTCCCGCCCGACGATTGGTATGACCTGCGCGGCTGGCACGGCCGCGATGCGGACGCGGAGTGGTGGTGGCAGCAGGCGTCGATTGGCCTGATGCAAGTCATGGGCGCGGTCGCGCGCGAGGAAGGCTTCACGGCGGTGTCGCTGCTCGAGCTGTGCGATCCGGCGGCGAACCTGACCGTCGGGTGCCGGCACCTGCGGCGGCTGGTGCTATGGGCGGATGGGAATCTGGAGATGGCCGCCGCCGCGTACAACGCGGGGCGCGGCGGATGGGATTCAGCCGCAGGACAGGCGTACGCGCAGAAGGTGCTCCGCGCAATCGCACAGATGCGGCTCACGGGCTTGCCGCGCGGCGGGGACCGATGATCCTGGAGACGTCAGGATCGGAGGGGAGCCCCCCGCTGCGCGGCGAGGTAACACGATGACGAAGATCGTGAAAACGCTATGAAGAAATC
>DASVCS010000001.1:0-26370 GCA_036381495.1 Longimicrobiales bacterium | reverse complement strand
CGGCGGGCGGCACCATCTGCTTCGAGGGCTCGGTCGAGGGGCTGCGGGCCAGCGGCACCATCACCGGCCGCCACCTCGACGACCGGGCCGCCCTCAAGAAGACCGTGCGCGCCCCCTCCGGCACGCTGAAGATCCGGGGCGCCAGCCGCCACAACCTGAAGGAGGTCGATGTTGACATCCCGCTCGGGGTGCTCTGCGTGGTCACGGGCGTGGCCGGCTCCGGCAAGAGCTCGCTCGTGCACGGCTCCCTGCCCTCGCACTCCTCGCAGGTGACGGCGACGCCGGCCATCATCGCCAGGTCGGTGTAGACGACGCCGGCGCCGTTGCAGGTGGGGCAGGCGCCCTCGGAATTGGCGCTGAACAGCGCCGGCTTCACGCCGTTGGCCTTCGCAAACGCGTTGCGGATCGGGTCGAGCAGTCCGGTGTACGTCGCCGGGTTGCTGCGCCGCGAGCCGCGGATCGGCGTCTGGTCGACCGACACCACACCCGCCGAGGAGGGGATGGAGCCGAAGATCAGCGAGCTCTTGCCGGAGCCGGCGACGCCGGTGACGACGACGAGCACCCCGAGCGGGATGTCGACGTCGACGTTCTGCAGGTTGTGGGAGGTGGCGCTGCGGATCTCCAGCGTGCCGGTGGGCGTTCGCACCCTCTCCTTGAGGGCGGCCCGGTCGTCGAGGTGGCGGCCGGTGATGGTGCCGCTGGCCCGCAGGCCCTCGACGGTTCCTTCGTAGCAGACGGCGCCGCCCGCCGTACCGGCGCCGGGGCCGAGGTCGACGACGTGGTCGGCGATCGCGATTATCTCCGGCTCGTGCTCGACGACGAGCACCGTGTTGCCCTTGTCGCGCAGCCGCAGCAGCAGGTCGTTCATCCGCTGGACGTCGTGGGGATGCAGGCCCGCGGTGGGCTCGTCGAAGACATAGGTGACGTCGGTGAGCGCCGAGCCGAGGTGACGAATCATCTTGGTGCGCTGCGCCTCGCCGCCCGACAGCGTGCCCGACGGCCGGTCGAGCGAGAGGTAGCCCAGCCCGATCTCCACGAACGCGTCGAGCAGGTGCTGAAGCTTGGCCAGCAGCGGCGCCACCGATGGCGCGTCCAGGCCGCGCACCCATCCGGCCAGGTCGCTGATCTGCATCGCGCACGCATCGGCGATGTTGAGCCCCTCGATCTTCGAGGACCGGGCCGCCTCGCTGAGCCGGGTGCCGCCGCAGTCGGGGCAGACGGTGAAGACGACGGCCCGATCCACGAACGCCCGGATGTGCGGCTGCATCGCCTCCCGGTCCTTCGAGAGCATCGACTTCTGGATCCGCGGGATCAGCCCCTCGTAGGTGAGATTGATGCCGTTGATCCTGACCTTGGTCGGCTCGCGGTACAGGAAGTCGTGCAACTCCTTCTTCGTGTAATCGCGGATCGGCTTGTCCGGGTCGAAGAATCCCGATTCGGTGTACATCCGCACCGACCAGCCGCCCGCCTTGTAGCCGGGGACGGTGATCGCGCCCGCGGCAAGCGACTTGCTCTCGTCGTAGAGCTGGGTCAGGTCGATGTCGGTCACGCTGCCCATGCCCTCGCAACGCGGGCACATGCCGCCGTGGTAGACGACGTCGCGCACCACGATCCGCTTGCCCTTGCCCTTCTCGACGGTCATCACCCCGCTCGCCTTCCGCTGCGGGACGTTGAACGAGAAGGCGGTCGGAGGGCCGATGTGGGGCTGCCCGAGCCGGCTGAAGAGGATGCGCAGCATCGCGTTGGCGTCGGTGGCGGTGCCGACCGTGGAGCGAGGGTTGGCGCCCATCCGCTCCTGGTCGACGATGATCGCCGTCGTCAGGCCTTCGAGGACATCGACGTCGGGCCGCGCAAGCGTCGGCAGGAAGCCCTGCACGAAGGCGCTGTACGTCTCGTTGATCAGCCGCTGCGACTCCGCGGCGATCGTGTCGAACACCAGCGAGCTCTTGCCCGAGCCGGAGACGCCGGTGAAGACCGTCAGCCGCCGCTTCGGGATCTCGAGATGTACGTCCTTGAGGTTGTTCACGCGCGCGCCGTGCACGCGGATCCGGTCGTGGCTGTCGGCCACGTGCAGCGCGGGCGACTGCGCGTCCGCCATGGTAGTGGTGCTCATTTCTTGCACATAGGCGGCTGCCCATGGAGTGTCAAGGGCAAAGAGAGCGGGACCACGTTCGCGGCCCCGCTCTCTTTCGCTGCCATGCAGACCGCCGGCCGCCTTACGGCCGCACTGCGAATCCGAGCTGGAACAGCCAGTCGTTCTGGGTCTGGTCCTCGGCGGCGATGAGCCGAATCGGCAGTGTCCGCGGATCGAAGCGGCTCAGCGCCCAGCGCGCCTCGGCCGTGAAGCTCACCGGCCCCTCTCCCGCAATGACGCCCAGTCCGAGATCGGCCGCCGGCTCGACGACCATCTCCTTCACATCGAAGAGGTCGAAGTCGTAGACCTTCACGCCGCCACCCAGCCGGATGCGCGGCTGGATGGGCGAGGCGCCGATCCGCGGCGTCACCAGCACGCCGGCGCTCGGGAAGAGCACGTTGACCCGCGAGGAAGCGGGCGAGTCCACATCCCGCAGCTCGAGCGCGTCACCGTGGTTCATGCGCGTGAACGCGGCGTTGATGCCGCCGTAGACCGAGGCGAGCGGGTGCACCACGACATCGACCGCGAGGCCGACGGCGGGCGCCGCATCCAGCTCGACATCCGCGTGGAAGCCGTCATCGACCTCGACGAGCGGCATCAGCGGCGCGAACACCCCGACCCCGGGCTGGATCTGAACGGTCTGTGCCGAAACGAACCCCGCCGTGCCGAGCGAGAGGGCGAGTACGCTCAATATCTGTCTCATGAATCCACCGTTGCGGTGATGGTTTGCGATCGGCGGGACACGGGGCGGGCGAGCCCGCCCCGTGCCCGGCGGACCCGGAAGTCCGCCGGGCGACCCGACTCGGGAACGGTTATATCGGCGTCGGGGCCACGAACTTGATCGCGAGGTCCGTCTCGAGCACCTCGCTCTCGGCGGTCGTCACCTCGACCGTCAACGTGACGGCCTCCTCCGTGGTGCTCGAGACGTCCGCGTACGGCGAGATCGAGACCAGCTTGCCGTCGAAGAAGGCGGTGTCCCCCGTGCCGGTGACCACATCGTCGGGGGTCGTCGCGAACATGGCGTTGTCCGTCTCGACCAGGTTGCCGTACTGGTCGTAGGACGCGACCAGGATCCGCTCCGATGTCGCCGTCGCGAACGTCAACGTATCCTCCGTGATCTCGACGTACCCCTCCTCGCGCAAATGGAAGAGCTTCAGCGACGTCGCGGCGTCCGGCGTCACGGTGACGCTGCGGAGATCGCCTTCGAGACGCCCGCTGGGGAGCTCGGCCGAGAAGGCGACGTAGGAGCTCTGGACCCCGATGTCCCGCAGGTCCGTCGGTACGGTCCACTCCACGGTGGCGATCCCGTCGGCGCCGGTCTGCACGCTGACCGCGTCGAGCGTGCCGATCTCGACGTCGAAGTGGATCGTCTGCCCGACGATCGGTGCGCCCGTCTCATCTATCGCTTTCACGCTGACCGGCACGATCTGGCCGGCCACCGCAATCCCCGGGATCACCCCGACGAAGTCCGCGTTATCCACGACCGCCGTCACCGTGAGCTCGTAGGTGTCGCTGGCGCCGTTGGAGCTCATCGTGATCGTGGTCGTGCCGGGCCCGTTCAGCGTCACTTCGACCTGGCAGCCGTCCAGGCCGTCGATCTCCGCCACCGACTCGTCCGAGCTCGTGAGCGAGAACAGCCCGTCATCCACACCGAAACAGTCGAGCTCGCCGAAACCGTCATAGGCCTGGAACGGAAGAAGTACGCTCCCCTCCACGACGTCGTACGTCCCGGACTCCTCCATGAACTCGACCGACTGCACCATGTCGCGGGTGTCCGGCGTGACCGTCACCTCGACCGTCGCCGTGAGGCTGCCGTACGTCGCCGTCAGCGTCGCGGTCCCGACCGAGAACGCCTCGACGAAGGCGGCACCATCGTCGTCGAAGACGGCGACGACCGAGGGCGCGCTCGACATCCAGCTCACCCGCGCATCAGGTATCAGCCTGCCGTCCTGGTCCAAGACCTGGGCGGTGAGCCCCGCCTCGTCGCCGGCAATGAGTGTGAGCGCCGTGACCGGCACGACGATGTTCGTCGCCTCCGGCAGCTCCACCGGCGTGTTCTCACATGCCGCGACCGCCACGGCCAGCGTACCCGCGGCCATCCACCGAGTCCACGAGCGATACATGTCTGTCTCCCTGTAAGGATTGAACTTGCCGTCGAAGACCCACGGGATGGGATCCGACACGGCTCAAGGTGCGGCTTCGCGCCGGGCGCCAACGCCTCCGCTCGCTTCACCGAACGGTCGGCGTATTCGCCAGGACGGCGCAGGATTAACATTGTCGGCAGCAGTGCGGCGGAACTTTAGAGCGGTCGTCGCGTCGGTCCGGAGTTGTACCCGCGTGTCGCGAGCGCGCGGGCAGCCAGGCGGCGCCGAACCGGCGGACGAAGCGCTCTGGCGACCTCGCCCAGCGCGGGGTCGGCGTCCCTGCGGGGCCGCGCCCCCCGGGAGGGAATCCGGGCCGGCTGCACCCCCCGGATTGCCCGGATTCCTGTTATATTTGGAGGGCTACGGTGATCGAATTCGCTTCGACTACGGAGACATGAGCGAACGCACGCACACCAGCACGGAGAGCCGCGCGGCGGGCCGCGACTTCGTCCGCGCCATCGTCGCCGGAGACGTCCGCGCCGGCACGCACGGCGGGCGCGTCGTCACGCGCTTTCCGCCCGAGCCGAACGGCTACCTGCACATCGGACACGCCAAGTCGATCTGTCTGAACTTCGGGATCGCCGCCGAGTTCGGCGGCCGTTGTCACCTGCGCTTCGACGACACGAACCCCGAGACCGAGGACGCCCGCTACGTCGAGTCGATCCTCGAGGACGTGCGCTGGCTCGGCTTCGACCCGGGCGAGCACGTCTACCACGCGGCCGACGACTTCGAGACGTTCTACGAACTCGCCGTCCGGCTGATCAAGAAGGGGAAGGCGTACGTCGACAGCCAGTCGGATGAGGAGATCCGCGAGAACCGCGGCACCATCGCGGAGCCCGGCCGGCCGGGCCCCTACCGCGACCGTTCCGTCGAGGAGAACCTCGACCTGTTCCGGCGCATGCGCGCGGGCGAGTTCCCGGATGGCGCGCACGTCCTGCGCGCGAAGATCGACCTCGCCTCGCCCAACATGCTGATGCGCGACCCGGTGCTGTACCGGATCCGCCACGCGAGTCACTACCGGACCGGCGATGCGTGGTGCATCTACCCCCTGTACGACTTCGCGCACCCGCTCGAGGATGCGATCGAGGGCGTGACGCACTCGATCTGCACGCTCGAGTTCGAGAACAACCGCGAGCTGTACGACTGGGTGGTCCGGGAGACGGAGGTCGCGTCACTGCCGGGCGCATCGCGCCCGCGGCAGTACGAGTTCGCGCGGCTGAACCTGGACTACACGGTCATGAGCAAGCGCAAGCTGGCGGCGCTGGTGCGCGAGGATCGGGTGAGCGGTTGGGATGACCCGCGCATGCCGACGATCGCGGGGCTGCGCCGTCGCGGTGTGACGCCGGAGGCGATCCGTTCGTTCTGCGAACTGATCGGCGTGGCGAAGTCGGACAGCCGGGTGGACATCGGCAAGCTCGAGTATGCCGTCCGCGAGGACCTGAATCACCGGGCGCCGCGCGTGATGTGCGTACTGCGCCCGCTGCGCGTGGTCCTGACGAACTGGCCGGAGGACGAGGTCGAGTGGCTGGATGCGCCTTACTGGCCGCGCGACGTGGGGAAGGAGGGCACGCGCAAGGTCCCGTTCTCCCGCGTGCTCTACATCGAGCGCGACGATTTCATGGAGGATCCGCCGCGGGGCTTCTTCCGTCTCGCGCCCGGCCGCGAGGTCCGGCTCCGCTACGGCTACGTCATCCGTTGCGACGAGGTCGTCAAGGACGAGAACGGCGAGGTCGTCGAGCTGCGGTGCAGCGTCGACCCCGCGACGAAGGGCGGCGCCGCGCCGGAAGGGCGGCGGATCAAGGGCACGCTGCACTGGGTCTCGGCGGCGCACGCGCTCCGCGCCGAGGTCCGGCTCTACGACCGCCTCTTCCGCGTACCCGATCCGGATGCGGCGGCCGCTGCCGATGATGCCGGCGAAGACTTCCGCGCGTTCCTGAACCCCGAGTCGCTCGTCGTGATCGACGACGCGCGCATCGAGCCGAGCGTGCGCGACGCGCCGCCCGGCACGCGCTACCAGTTCGAGCGAACCGGCTACTTCATCAGCGATCCCGTGGACTCCCGGCCGGACGGACTCGTCTTCAACCGCACGGTCACGCTGCGAGACGGTTGGGCGAAGGTCGCGGGCACGGCGGCGCCGAGCGCCGGCCGACCGGTGCGCGGTGGCACCGCCGGACGCCGGCGCACGATCCGGGCGAGCGCGGAAGCCGCCGGCCGCGCCGCGAACGCCACCACGACGGAACGGGAAACGATCGACTCCGGCGCAGACGGAGCGACACCCGCGTCCACGCCGGCCGCACGAGCGCCGGAAGAACGCGCACCGGCGACGCGTACGCGCCCGCCCGAACTCGCGGCACGCTTCACCCGCTACACCGCCGAACTCGGCCTCGCCGAGGAGGCCGCCGACGTGCTCACCCGCGACGCCGCGACCGCGGAATTCTTCGAGGCCGCACTCCGCGCCGGAGCCGCACCGCGAACCGTCGCCAACTGGGTGGTCAACGAACTCCCCCGCGAACTCGAAGGCCGCGACGTCGCGCAACTCCCGTTCGACGGCGGCGCGCTCGGCGAACTCGTCGCACTCATCGACGCCGGCGCCATCTCCGGCAGCGCCGGCCGCCTGGTCCTCGCCGAGATGGCCGAGCACGGCGGCGATCCGGCCGAGATCGTCGAGCGGCGAGGACTGCGCCAGGTCAGCGACGCCGCCACGCTCGCGCCCATCGTCGACGACGTCGTCGCCGCCCACCCCGACAAGGTCACCGGCTATCTCAACGGGCGCACCGGCCTCCTCGGCTTCTTCGTCGGCCAGGTCATGGGCCGGACCCGGGGCCGCGCCAACCCTGAACGGGTCAAGGCATTGCTCGAGGAACGTCTGACCGCCGCATCGGGCCGGTAGCGGTGTCGCCGTCGAATCGCCCGGCCCGGGTCCGGGAGAAGGTGGCCGACGACCTCGAGTCCGACGCCGAGGTCCTCCCCGGATTCCGCATCACGATCGCCGAGCTGCTCGCGGAGTGATGCGGGTCAGGGGCGCCCGTTCAGAACGTCACCCCGAAGCCGAGCGAGAGCGCGGGCTCGAAGTCGTCCCGCGTCGCGACCGCGATGCTCCCCGAAGCGAACAACAGCGGCGTGGCGATCAGCAAGCCGATGGTGCCGCGCCCCTCGCTGCGCGCGCCCAGCTCATCCCAGTACGACTCGAACTCGCCGTCCGGGTCCGGCTTCACGACGTACAGGTACTCCGGCATGACGTACAGCGCGAGAGAGAACGACTTGGCCGAGCCGAGCCGCTTGCCGATCCCGACCCCGATCGGGATCATCGTCGCGGTCGCCTCATTGCCATCGGCCAGCGGCCGCCGCTCGTGCTCGACCCCGAACACCATGCAGACCGGCGGCTTGTAGCGAGGCATCTCGTAGGCGATCTTCCCCGAAATCGTCATCCCCAGCCCCGACTCGAGACGCGGTCGCTGGATCGACAGGTCCAGCGAGTACTCCGTGTTGAAATTCATCCCCAGCCGGCCGCCGTAGCTCGAGCCTGATCCTCCCGCGCCGACCATTCCCTGGAGCGAGATCTGTCCATCATCGGCCGGGAGCCCGATACACACCTGTGCGAGTGCATCGGCTGCGAGTACCAGCGAGAGGACAGCGGAGATCGCAACTGCGGCAATTCTTGGACAGGACATGGCGAGCTCCCGCGTTGGGACGACCTGGATTCCAGCGATGATCGGCGGCAGACCGAATCGTCGCGTCGGCGGCGACCGGATCGGCAGAAGCGTGGACGGGGGCAAGGTTCATGCCAGGGGGGGCGCCTTGGGCGCCGCCGGGCCGGGGGGTCACCCGGGAGGCGGCGCCGTGGAGGGTGCATGCCCGCGTACCGGCGGGAGCGGGAGGGGGGGGCCTCGGCGCGCGGTGCCCTTTCCCGGCCGCCGGCCGGCGCGTGTCAGCGGCGGAAGCGGTAGGCGAGTTTGATGAAGAAGCCGTCGTTGGTGCGTTCGAGGCGGGAGAACTCGAACGCGTCGTCGGTCGTGAGGGAGCTGCCGTAGCCGAGGAAGGCGACGGTGCCGGGGGTGGGCTCGTAGGAGGCGAGGAGGTCGACGCGGAGGCCGTCCTGCTCGAGGGCGGGGACGGGGGCGCCGTCGAGGAGGAGGGCCGCGCCGGTGCGGGCGTCGGCGAGGGCGGCCTGTCGTTCGGAGCGGTACTCGGCCACGGCGCGGAAGAAGAGGGCGCGTGTCGGCTGGAACTCGGCCTTGAGCCGGGGGATGAGGGTTCGTGCGAACTCGGAGCCGTCGCGCGTGCGAGTGATGCGCTCGTAGGTGGTGGAGAGCGCGATGCGGAGCGAGCCGTTGGGGCGGAGCGAGAGTTGTCCGCCGAGGCTGGCGACGTCGCCTTCGGAGCCTTCGGGGAAGATGGCTTCGCGGCCGATCCCGGCCTCGAGGCGCGCGTCGAAGAGGCGGTAGGCGGGTGTGTTGACGCTCAGCTCGAAGGAGGGCCCGGACACTTCATCGAGTGGTTGGTAGAGCGTGAGCGCGTCGTCGGTCGCGACCTGGTAGTGGGCGTACTCGGCGGGGTCGAGGACGTAGAAGCTCCGTTCGATCCGGCTCTGGATCTCCCAGCCGCCGTGCAGGCGGAAGGTCATGTTGGCGAACTCGGATCCTTCGATGGCGTCGTTCCAGCCGAAGTCGCCGTAGCGCCAGATGCGGCTCGGCCCGAAGAAGACGTCGAACTGTTCGAGCAGTGCGCCGGGCGCGCCGTAGAGGCTGAAGCGGTTCATGATGTGGCCGTCGATGATGCCGCTGCGCGGCACGAAGCCGGCATCGCTCTGGAACGCCTCGCCGATTCCGTTGAGGGCGTAGTTGAACCCGAAGCTCCGGCCGGTACGATCGACGGTCACGTTCCAGATCGGCGCGCTGTGGTCGCCCGTGGCGTCGCGGGTCCAGGAGCCGCCGAGCTGCCCCTGGATGAAGTACATCCCGCCGAAGACGTGGCGCACGTCGGCGGCGAGCACGCGGTTGTAGTCGTCGCCGTCGAGGAGGCTGCGATCGGTGAAGGTCACGCCCGCGAGCGAGTTCTCGGCGAAGTCGTGGCGCAGGCGGGTGACGTTGAAGAGGGCATCGCCGCGGCCCAGCTCGTCGTAGTCATCCACGGCGGTGAGGTGGGCGATGGCGATCCCGCCGACCTTGCCGGTCACCTTGCCGCCGACGCTGGGATTGACGATGCGGCGTGTGTAGACGAGCTGGTTCGGCGTGGCGAACAGCTCGATCCCGGTGAGGAAGAACGGCCGTTTCTCCGGGAAGAAGAGGGCGAAGCGCTCGTTGACCGTGACCTGGCCGGCATCCGCTTCGACCTGGCTGAAGTCCGGGTTGACGGTGGCATCCACCGAGAAGTTGGTGAATCCGAGCCGGACGTTCGCCCCCACCTCGGGATCGATCGGATCGCGGCCGAACTCGCCGGTCACGACGTCGCGCGTGCCGGCCGCGCTCGCCGTCACGAACGGCTGCGCTTCCAGCACGATGCCGCGCTCGAGGTCGTGCAAGCCGTCGATCGCGCCCGCCTGGGCGAGGAAGCTGGCGCTCGCGCGCCGTGCGTCCGTCCAGGTGTCGACGTAGCCCGTGCGCTGCACCTTCCGTTCGACCTGGATGCCCCAGCGCTGCGGGCCATCGCCCGGGTAGCGCAGGCTCTTGAACGGGATGCGCAGTTCGACCACGTACCCCTCGTCCGTGAGCCGCCCCTTGGACTCGAACCAGTAGTCCGGGCTCTCGTCGGTGTTGCCGCCGAAGTTGCGACCGGGCGAGCCGCCGCTCCCCTCGGTGCGCACGCCGTCCTGCTGCACGCCCAGCGGGTTCACGGCGAAGAAGAACGCGCGCCGGCGGTCGTTGAAGGTATCGAGGTAGATGGTGACGTGGTCGTCGCCATCGATGTTGTCGCGGTCCGCGACGGTCGCGCGGATCGCGTCCGGCTGCCGGTCGTAGGCGCGGATCCCGAAGTGGATCGCGTCCGGCGCGTACCAGACCAGTACGTCGGTGCGCTCCGCCGCCGGGCGGCCGTCCACCGGCTCGTACTGCCAGAACTCCGTCAGGACCGCGGCCCGGGACCAGACCGGCTCATCCAGCCGGCCATCGATCGTGATCTCGGCCTCGACGCGCGGGATCGTGACGGTCGGCGCGCCCACGCCGGGATGCCCCGCCGCGGGCGTCGCGATCGTCTGCTGCGCGACCAGAAGAACAAAGAAGAGCACTGCCGACTTCCGTCCCATCCACTATGGTCAGCGAACGCGCCGCGCCACCGGCACACCGGCGGGCGCGGCGCACGGGGAGGGGAACGTAATGCCCTGATCGCGAACGTTCCAGGGGGTCGGGCGACGCGCAACGGCGCGCGCTCGGCCCGCGCCACGCGCACCGAGCGCGCGCCGTTGCGGTTCCGGATCCCGGCGACGCGCCCCGGCGCGGTCGCTTCAGTCCGCCGCCATCGGACGCGGCCGCTCCTCTCGCCGACGGCCGCCCTGTGACTCGCCACCCTGCACGGCGAAGCCGATCCGCCGGGGTTCGGCCGCGCGCCGCTTCAGTTCATCGGCAAGGCGCTCGTACTCGCGCTCCATTTCGGGAGGCACGGAGGCGCGGACCTCTTCCAGCGCGCGCTCGAAGTCGCGCATCGTGACCTTGTCCGCCTCGAGACTCGCGCGCAGTGCGTGCAGCCCCGCGCGGCGAACCAGGTCTTCGAGGTCGGCGCCCGTGTAGCCCTCGGTCCGGTCCGCGAGCGATTCGAGGTCGACGTCCTCGGTCAGCGGCATGTCCCGTGTGTGGATCCGCAGGATGAGCAGCCGGCCGTCGCGATCGGGGACCGGCACGTAGACCAGCTCGTCGAAGCGTCCCGGGCGCAGGAGCGCGGGATCGATCAGCGTGGGCCGGTTCGATGCGCCGATCACGACCACGCCCTGGAGCTCTTCGAGCCCGTCCATCTCCGCGAGGATCGTGTTCACGACCCGTTCCGTCACGGCCGGCTCGCCCAGCCCGCCGCCACGCTGCGGCGCAAGCGACTCGAGCTCGTCGATGAAGATCACGGCCGGCGCGACCTGGCGCGCCCGCTGGAACAACCGCGAGACCTGCTGCTCGGACTCGCCGTACCACTTCGAGAGCAGGTCCGACGACTTGGTCGCGATGAAGTTCGACTCCGCCTCGCGCGCGACCGCCTTGGCCAGCAGCGTCTTCCCCGTCCCGGGCGGTCCGAAGAGGAGAAACCCCTTCGCCGGCCGGATGCCGATGCGCCGGAACGCCTCGGGGAACTTGAGCGGCAACTCGATGCCTTCACGCAGCGAGCGCTTGGCATCTTCGAGTCCGCCGATGTCGTCCCACCCCACGTTCGGCACCTGGATCATGATCTCCCGCAACGCAGACGGCTGGACGCGTTTGAGCGCGTTCTGAAAGTCGTTCTGGGTGACGCGCAGCCTCTCGAGCACCTGCGGCGGGATCTCGCCCTGCTCGATATCGATGTCGGGCAGGTTGCGCCGCAGTGCCTCGATCGCGGCTTCCCGCGCGAGCGCGGCGAGGTCCGCGCCGACGAAGCCGTAAGTGGTCCGGGCGAGCTCGTCGAGGTCGACGTCCTCGTCCAACGGCATCCCGCGCGTGTGGATCCCCAGGATCTCCCGCCGGCCGTCCGTGTCCGGGACACCCACCACGATCTCGCGGTCGAAGCGGCCCGGCCGGCGCAGCGCTTCATCCACTGCATCGATCCGGTTCGTCGCGCCGATGACCACCACGTTCTGCCGCGGCTCGAGGCCGTCCATCAGCGTGAGCAGCTGCGCGACGACTCGCCGCTCGACCTCGCCCGTCACCTGCTCGCGCTTCGGCGCGATCGAGTCCAGCTCATCGATGAAGACGATCGACGGCGCCTGCTGCTGCGCCTGCTGGAACGTGTCCCGCAGCCGCTGCTCCGACTCGCCGTAGAACCGCCCCATGATCTCCGGCCCGGCAATGTGGAAGAAGCTGGCATCCGCCTCGTTGGCCACTGCGCGGGCCAGCAGCGTCTTCCCCGTCCCCGGCGGCCCGTGCAGCAGCACGCCCTTGGGCGGGTCGATCCCCAGCCGCTGAAAGAGCTCGGGGTGCTTGAGCGGCAACTCGATCATCTCGCGGACCTGCACGATCGTATCGCCGATCCCGCCGACATCATCGTACGTCACATCCGCCCGGCGCGCCTCTTCCGGTACGGTGTACTCGGGGCGCAGCTCGATCTCGGTGTCCTCGGCCACCTGTACCACGCCGCGCGGCGTGGTCGAGACCACGCGCAGCCGGATCTCCTGGAGCCCGAACGCCGGCTGCTCGAAGAACCGGCGGAAGATGTCCTCCGGGAACAGAGCGCTCTCGAGCGGCGTAGCCGTCCGCCGGTAGACGGCCGTCGAGATCAGATCACCCGCCATCAGCGGCCGCTGGTATAGCGTGCGGCGCAGGAAGTCCGCCGAGCCACGGAGCTGGATGTTCTCCTGCGCGGGCCCGATCACCACGCGCCGCGCCGGCTTCGCCGTGACACGGGTCACCACGACGTGGTCGCCCATCCCCACGTTCGCATTGGCGCGCTGCAACCCATCCAGGCGGATCAGATCGAGCCCCTGGTCCTCCGCGTACGGCGGCAGCGCGATCGCCGCCGTGTCCCGCTTGCCGGTGATCCCGATGATGTCGCCTTCCCGGATCCCCAGCTCATTGAACGCGCGTTGTCCCAGCCGCGCCACGCCCTTCCCCACGTCCTGCGCCTTCGCGCCGGCCACCTGCAATCGCACGCCTTTGGGGCCCTGCTCATCCCGTTCCGCCATGCCTGGGCACCTCTCGATCCGAGCCGTCGTCCCATGCCGTCGCGCCCGCGTGCGGCGGCGCCGACCGGCGGCGCAAGATCCGTGCGTGCGCTCACCGACGTTTTCCTTGCACCGGCTGACGAAAGTCGGTAGAATGGCGCAGCCATTCACACCCGACCGCACACCAATCCTCAGGCAGGTCCATCGAGGATGCGGGGGGTCCGGCGCGCGATCTGTTTTCTTCTCGCGTGGCCCGATACACGAACACGAATACCCGCACCGCGAGCGACGGAAGTTGGACCAGGATCCCCGTGCTGACCCGGCCCCGGGCCGGGCGCTGTCCATCGGTCCGCTATTGCGGCCCGACCCCGCGGATGAGATGCTCGATGCACTCGTCCGGCACGTAGCGGAAACCCTCGCCGTTTCGGGCGTACTCGTCGGTCTGATCGACGGCGGGCGTCAGCGCATCAAGGCGGCGGTCGGCGTGCCCGATCCGTGGGCGACGCGGCGGGAGCGGCCGCTCGAGGCGATGCCGTGCCGCTTCGTGGCGGCCACGCGCGCGCCGCTGGCGGTCAAGGATACGCGTGTCCACCCCGTGCTGCGGGGGAACGCGGCCATCACGGAGCTGGGGATGGTCGCGTATGCCGGTCTCCCGATTCTGGCGTCGGCGGGGCCGGCGGTGGGGACGTTCTGCGCATGGGACCGTGCGCCGCGCATCTGGGAGGAGCGTGAGATCCGCCTTCTACGCGATGTCGCGGGCGTGATCGAATTCGAGTTCACAAAGCGTCTGGCGGCATTCACGCACGGTCCGCGCCGCCCGGACCCGGTGCCGGCGCTCGAGGCGCACGCCGATGGCGTACTCGTGCTGGCTCCGGACGGCCGCATCATCCAGGTGAACCTCGCGGCGGCGGACTTTTTCCACGCGCCCCGCGAGCGACTCGTCGGCCGGCTGCTTCCGGAAGCGCTCCCCGAGCTCGCGGGGACGCCGCTCGTGCGCCGGCTCGAGAGCCTGGCCGCCGAGCGCGTCATCGCGGCTTTCGACGGTCTCTGCCTCGACCCCTACGCCTGGCTCGAAGCCCGCGCCTATCCGACCGGCTCCGGCATCGTCGTGTACCTGGGCGACATCACGACGCAGAAGCACGAGGAACGCGGCGCCGCGGACCGTGCCTGCGGCGATGCGCTCTGCGCCGATGTGCGGGCGGCCGTGGATGGCGCCGCCGGGCTCGACGAACTGCTCGGCCGAGCCGTCGAACACATCGCACGACATTTCGATGCCGCCTACGTGCGCGCCTGGATGATGGACCCCGTCGAGAACGTGCTCGAGCCGCGCGCCTTCGCGGGTACGGCCGCGCCGGGCGCGGCCGACGCACGGGCCACCCCGCCGGAACGGCTCAAGGTCGGAGTGGTCGCGCTCCAGCGCCGCGCGCAACGGACGAACCACATCCTCGACGATCCACACCTGGGCGAGCAGGATTGGGCGCTGCGCGACGGGATCGCGGGGTTCGCCGCATGTCCGATCATCGCGGGTGGCGGCGTCATCGGCGTACTCGCCGTGTTCAGACGGCATCCCGCCACCCGCGAGCTGCTCGATGGGTTGCGCGCCGTCGCGGAGATCCTCGCGCCGGCGCTCCACCGCGGACGGACGGAAGCGCACGCGCAACGCCTGACCCGCGCGCCCGAGCCATCCACCGGAGGCGAGGGGTACGACTTCCGCTTTCTCGCCGAAGCCAGTGAGCTGCTCGACACGTCGCTCGACTACGAGACGACGCTCGCGAACATCGCGCGGCTCGTGGTCCCCCGGCTCGGAGATGTCTGCTTCATCGACATCATCGACGATGACGGAACCATCCGCCGCATCGAGGCGGCGCACGCGGACCCGGAGAAGACGGAGTTGGTGCGCGGACTGAAACCGTACACTCCCCGAATCGACACCGCGCAGGGGATCGGCAAGGTGCTGCGGACCGGCCAGCCGGAACTCGTGGCCGAGATCTCGGATGCCTTCATCGAGGCGATCGCGCGGGACGGACGGCACCTCGAACTGCTCCGGCGGCTCGGACCGCGGTCGGCGATGATCGTGCCGCTCGTCGCTCGCGAGCGCATCATCGGTGCGATCACGCTCGTGCTCGCCACTGCGGCGCGCCAGTACCGGTCGGCCGACCTCGCGCTCGCCCGCGACCTCGCCCGCCGTGCCGCGCTCGCGGCCGACAATGCACGACTCTACCTTCGCGCGCGTACCGCCCAGGACCAGGCGGAGGCCGCCGTTCGCTGGCGCGACCAGGTCCTGGCGATCGTATCACACGACCTCAAGAATCCGCTCAGCCTCGTCTTCACGGCCGCCGATATGCTCGGCCAACAACTCGCCGAAGGTGCCGCCGCCAAACAGATCGAGACGATCCGCCGCTCCGCCGAACAGATGAACCGGCTCATCGACGACCTCCTCGATGCCGCGACCATCGAGACGGGCAAGCTCTCGCTCGCGCCGCGCGATGAGGATGCGGCCGGGATCCTGCTCGAAGTCTACGAGCTGTTCCGCCAGCGCGCGGAAGAGAACGGCCTCCGGCTGGACTGCGAGATCGATCCGGCCGTGGGCACCGTGCGCGCCGACCGCCGCCGCGTGCTCCAGGTCCTGGCGAACATGATCGGCAATGCCTTCGAGTTCACCCAGGCGGGCGGGCGGATCACGCTCCGCGGAACGGCACACGAAGACGGCGTCCTCTTCTCGGTCAGCGACACCGGACGCGGCATCGCGCCGCAGCACCTCCCCTACCTGTTCGACGGCTTCTGGCGCGCCGAGCCGACCGGCCGCCGCGGCACCGGCCTCGGCCTGACCATTGCCAAGGGGATCATCGAGGCACACCACGGGAGGATCTGGGCCGAGAGCCGGCCCGGCGAGGGGAGTACGTTCTATTTTACGCTGCCCGCCGCGCGCTGAGACCTGATATCGAGTTCGCGTGAACCGGTCATCGGTACTGCACGGGAACGGGAGCGGCGGCTCCGCCGCCTGGAGCGGGAGCGTTTACGTTTACGGAATCGGGAGACGGGGAGCGCCGCCGTTCCCGTAGACGTCGCCGCTCCCGCCCCCGCGGGGCGCCCCGAACCACGCGCGGTCCAGGCGAACTTGATATGAGAGGACCGGGGCCGGGGCGCGCGTCACGCCCGCACGAGGCCGCGCGGATAGCCGGTGGGCGCCCTCTCGAAATACGCCTGATAACGTTCGCTGAACCCCGGTGGCGGCGAGCCGGAGCCGGCGATCTCCGGGTGCACACCGCGGACGAAGTACATGTCGAAGGTCCGACGTTCCTTCGTCTCGATCCGGCCGCGGTATTCACACGAGAAGAAGTCCTTCACCCGCGCGTACATGCCGCTCGAGATGTTCACGCAGTTCGGCTCGCTCGTCTCCTCGAGCCGCGCCGCGAAGTTCACCGTCTCGCCCCACACGTCGAACGCGAACTTGTCGATGCCGACGACGCCCGTCGCGACCGGCCCGGTGTGGATGCCGATGCGGATCGCGAGCGGGAGCCGCTCCGCGTCGGCGCGTCGTTCAACGGCGTCCACGAAGTCGAACGCGGCCATGACGGCGTCGATCGGGTGCGACGTCCCTTCCCGCGACAGGCCGCCCGCGCACATGTAGGCATCGCCGATGGTCTTGAGCTTTTCGAGGCCGTACGTGCGCACGATCCGGTCGAAATCCGTGAACATCTGGTCGAGCAGCCGCACCATCCGATCCGTGGACAGCGTCTCGAACAGATGCGTGAAGCCGACGAAGTCCGCGAACATGATCGTCGTGTCCGGCAGGTACCGCGCGTCGACACGCCCCTTCTTCCGCAATTCGACCGCGATCTGGCGGGGCAGGATGTTGAGCAGCAGCGACTCGGAGACCTTCCGCTCCTCCTCGATCTCACTCGTCCGCTCGCGCAGGCGCTCGGCCATGACGTTGAAGCTGTCGGCCACGTCCGCCAGCTCATCGCGCCGGCGGACCGGGATCCGGTGGCGCAGGTCGCCCTGCCCGATCTTCTCGGCGCCCAGTCGCAGCGCCTCGATCGAGCGGAGCAGGTCGCGCGAGATCGTGATCGCGAGGAAGCCGCCGAGGAGCGTCGAGACCAGGAAGATGATCCAGGTCGAGCGGGACGACATGCGGTCCATGCGAACGAATGCGTCGCTCGCCTGGCCGAGCCGTTCCTTCTCGCGCGCGACCGCGGCCGGGAAGTCCCTGTTGATCAGCTCGAACGCGAGCGGCTCCGCCGTCTGGACCACTTCCTGGATGGCGCGCACAGGATCGACGCCGCGGTTCGCGTTGAAGGCCTTCCACGACGCGACCAGACGGCGGGACCGGCGCAACAGGTCGCGCAGTGCCGGCCGGCCGTCCGGCGCCGAGATCTCGAGCATCTGTTCGAGCTGGCGCGGGATCGCGTCGACGCGCCGCGCGAAGCTCTCACGCTCGGCCTCGGGCGGCGGCGGCCCTTCGACGCCGATGACCTCGGTCAGCAGCTTGACCTGGCGCGTCTGCTGCTCGAGCTCGTGCATGGTCTCGAGGATCATCGTCTGCCGCCTGATCGCGCGCTGCAACTCCTCGAAGACCTCGGCCCGCCGCGTCGCGCCGATGTAGAAGACCGCGACGTTCAGCGTGCCCAGCGCGAGCAGTGCGCCGAATGCGACGACGATCCTGACACGGATCGAACGCAGACCCAGGCCGCCGGTCGATGGCGGAGCGAACCTGCGGCGGAGCGCAGCCCAACGAATCATTGGAGCGGGTACCCGTCCTCTCCCGGCAGTTTGCCATCGACGCGGAGCACGCGGAGGTCCGTACCGACCTCGCGGGCGGGCATGAAGCTGATGGCACCGGGGAGCGAGGCCAGCAGCGCTCGAGCCATCTCGATGTCCGAGACCCGCTTCGGTCCCGACATGGCCGTCTCCCGGAAGATCTTGGACAACCAGAACTGGCGGAACTCGTCCTCGTCCATCTGATAGATTCGGCCGAGGACGACGCTTCTTTCAGTCGGGAGCGGCGGCCGGACGAGCAGCACGATCCGCTGGTCTCCCGGCCAACTCCGTTGCTCGCCGCGGAAGATGCGACGGAGCTGCGGCAATGTCACGTCGCTGACCGGCGTCGCGGGGTGCACCACGATCGCGATCGGCTCGGGCCTCTCGACCTCTCGTTCCGCCCGCGGGCGAGCCGCCGGCGTCGGTTCGGGCGCGGCCTTCGTCGCAGTGTCCGCCTTCGTCGTCGTGTCCGGCGGCGGCCGGGACACGGCGACCGCGCGCCGCGGCGGCGGTGGCGGCACCGCGACCACGGGCGGCGCGGGCTCCGGCGGCGCCGGCACCGTGAGGGCAAGCTGGAGGCGCAACGCATGGAACCGGTCCGCCGTCCCGCGCCGCTCGCTCCGGTACTCGGCCTTGAGTGCGCCCGCCCACATGAAGTCGTAGCGCACGCCCACGACTCCCGCCGAATAATCCAGCGCCGGATCCAGGAAGAGCGGATCCTCCGCCGCGACGTGCGCCGCCTCGAGGCGCGCGTACGGCTTCAGATCGCGCGCCGCGCCCGGCAGCCGGTACGCCAACTGCACGGAGTACGTACTGCTCGTGTGCATCGAGCCGGTCGGCAGCGTCTCGTGCCCGATGCGCATGTACTCCGCCATGAACTCGGGCGCCTCATCCCCGCCGGCCACGTGTAGCGCCACGATCCGCTCCGCGACGCTCACATCCTCCGGCGCCGGGACATCCCCGGCCGCTGCCACGGCCGGCCGGTCCCCGTACAGCGATGCGCCCACCCGGATCCCGCCCACCGAGGCGGACCGCGCTTCGAGCGCCACCATCCATGCCGCGTGGCCATCCGCATCGCCGGCATCCGCCGGCCGCGCGATGTCGTCGTCCCGGCCATTGGCCACGCCGGCCGCGTAGTCGAGCCGCAGCCGCCGCGCCTCGATGATCCCCTCGGCAAGGAGTCCGAGCGAGTAGACAGGGAGCAGCGCCGTCCCGCGCGCGAGGAACGCCGGCGGGTCGATCGGCGTCCGCCGCCACGCGCCCGGCGGGAACGCCTCGTTCCAGTAACCGATCGGCGTCCGGAACCGGCCGGCCGAGATCCCGAAGTCAGGGCCGAATTCGCGCCGGAGCGTGATCCGCCCCAGCTCCGGCTCGAAGCCGTCCGGCCGGGCCACCACGCCCAGCTCCCCGACCGCGCTCCACTGCCGGCCGAACGCATACTCGATGCGCCCGAACGTCGCCCCGATCCGGAAGCCCTCCCGGACATCGCCGCCGCTCACGGCGTAGCGGAAGTCCGTGAACCCGCGGACCCGCAGCGGCGACGGCTCGATGGGCGGCCGCTGCGCCGCCGCCGGCGCAGCCGCGGCAAGCACCGCGAACGCCGCGATGACACCTCGCATCCGCTACCCGCCTCCCACCGCGCCCCGCTCCCTCACCGGCGGATACGGGATCCCGAGTTGCTCGAGATACGTCCCGTAGCGGCTCGGATCATAGCGCAGCTTTTCCAGCAACGGCCGGAACTCGGCCATCTTCTCCTTGTTCAGGTGCGTCGGCGGTGGCGTGCCTTCCGGAATCAGCGAGACCCAATGCATGTCCCCGGTCTGGACCTCGCGGAAGTAGCGCTTCGCCTCTGCGAGGAACGCCGGGTCGGCGAAGAGCTCGATCGCGGTCATGGCGATCACCCGCGAACCGTAATTCGCGCCCTTGTGCGCGATCGGCGTCGCCATTGCGATCGCGCTCGACCAGTGATGCCCGGTCATCCCGGGAATATTCGCCGGGTAGCGCAGCCGCACGGTCGGGACATTCCATGAGACCTCGGCAATGTCATCACTGCCGCCGCCCATTCCCTGGTCGGCCTCGCGCAATGTCGCCGGTACCTCGGTCCGCAGGCCGATCGTGTCCGCACCCAGCGCGCGCTGCGCCGCCTTCGCGAGCGCGACATCCGCTTCGGACCAGTCCGGCATCCCGACGGCGACGATGTTCGCGTGCATCCGCTCGGCCATCGGTTTGTTGTAGGTCTGGGGCCACGCGGAACCCAGGATCCGCTCCTCGAACGTCGTGCCGGTCATCATTGCCGCCGCGCGGGCCATCGTCGTGCCCAACTCGTGGAGCTCCTTGATCCGCGGGTAGTCCAGCTCACGGAAGTAGTACCAGACCGTTGCCTCGGAGGGGACCACGTTCGGCTGGTTGCCGCCGCTCGAGATGACGTAGTGGGAGCGTTGCTGGAGGCGCAGGTGCTCGCGGCGGTAGTTCCACCCCACGTTCATCAACTCGACCGCATCCAACGCACTGCGGCCGGCCCACGGCGAACCCGCGCTGTGCGCGGACTGGCCATGGAACGTGTACACGGTCGAGACCAGGCCGGATCCGCTGATCCCGTAGGTCGTGCTGAAGCGGTTGCTCACGTGCGTCGACAACATGGCATCCATGTCCTCGAACATTCCGGCCATGACCATGTAGGTACGACTCGCGACGAGTTCTTCCGCCACACCCGGGATCACGCGGATCTCGCCCGGGATGTCGTACTTTTCGAGGATCCGCTTGGTGGCGATCGCCGCGACGACATCCACGGCTGGCGTACTGTTGTGCCCCTCCCCGTGTCCGGGGCCGCCGGGGATGAGCGGCGCGTGGTACGGCACGCCGGGCTTTTGCGACGTCTCCGGCAGGCCGTCAATGTCGCCCATGATCCCGATCACGGGCCCGCCGCTCCCCCAGCTCGCCACGTAGCACGTGGGCATCCCGGCGCAACCGCGCTCGATCCGGAACCCCTCCCGCTCGAGGATCCCGGTGATGTAGTCGGCCGTCCAGTATTCCTGGAAGCCCAGCTCCGAGAAGCTGAAGACCATGTCCACGATCTCTTGCGACAGCTCCTGCATCGACGCGACTTCCGCGGCGACTTCGTCCTTGAGCCGGGAGAGCGGCGGATACTCCTGCGCGCGCAGCGGGCCGGCGGACATGCCGAGCGATACGGCCACGAGCGCGAGCGCACGCGCGAACCTCTGAACACCGTTCGACATTCGGATCCCCTCGGAAGGTCGGGTCATCTCCGGGCACCGGGGTGGACGGACGCCGGGGGTATGCCTCCAAGCTACGCCCCCCGACGGATGCGGGCAACGGCGCCATGGCGTGGTTCCGGGAAGATCACACTTGCCAACGCCTCCCCCATGCGTCCATCTTCCCGGTCGGACTTGATTCACCGGGCCGTCGCTACCAGCCGCCGGCGCGTCCCCCTGTCGGCGGAGCGACGGCGGCCACCATCGCCCGATCGCATCCCCGCGCGTCCGTGGACGCGCAGTGGTCGAGTCAAATGTAGGCAGGTCGTGCCCTCGCATCCCCGCGCGTCCGCGGACGCGCAACCGCTCAGAAAGGGGAGACTTCCATGCTTCGTACCATCGCCTCGACCCTCCTCCTCGCATCCCTCGCCGCGTGTGCATCGGCACCCGGCGGTGGTTCCGCCGGCGGATCGCGGGACGTGCTGACGGCCGCGGAGATCTCCGAGCACCCGGACATCAGGAATGCATACGACGCGGTGCAGCGGCTGCGGCCGCTCTTCCTGCGCCAGCGCGGGCAGACGTCGATCCGGAACTACGGAGCCGACCAGATCAAGGTCTACGTCGACGGCGTCCAGGCGGGCGGCATCGAGTTTCTCCGGCAGATCAACATCACGGCCGTGAAGGTGATCCGCTATCTGGATGCGCGGGATGCCACGACCCGTTACGGCCCAGGCCACGCCGGCGGCGTGATCGAGGTGACGACGGGAGCGTAGGATCAAGGGCTGGGGCTGGGGCTAGGGCTGGGGCTGGGGTCGGTAGCGGCCGGCCGCGCGGCGTGGGGACCGCCTCCGGAGGTTGGGCTGCCTTCCCTAGCCCCAGCCCCAGCCCCAGCCCCAGCCCGGGGCGCCCCCGGCGCCCCCTACCGCATTGCGGGCCCGAGGAAGACCGCGTTGGCGAAGATTGGCAGCCAGCCGCGCCACAGGTCGCGGAAGTTCGGGTCCTGCGCGAATGCGATGATCCGGCCACGACCCACGCGGTCGGTCCAGAGGTAGGGCGTTCCAGCCAGCCGATCCGGACTCTCGGGCCACAGGTAGCCGGACAGTCGAAGCCGATCTGCCGCGGCGTAGCGCGCGACGACGACGCCGGGCCCCACATCCGGTGGCGCCTCGTAGACCCGGTCGCCGGAGGCCATGGCCGGCAGGACCGCCTGGTGAATGCCGGCCATGAGCGGCGAGAGGGTGTCCGCTACGACGCGGACGATCGCGCCCGGGATGTTGGCCGGCAACCGGCGGCCGTCGGCCGGGTCTTCCTCGCGCCGCCGGTGCACATCCGAGAGCCCGGTGTCCTCCGCGGCGAGCCACGCGGTGGCGCCGTCGAGCGTGATGAGCACGCCGCCGCCGCGCACCCACGCCGCAAGACGGCCGCGGCCGTCTTCGCCCAGAGCGCGTTCGAGCCCACCAGCGGAGGCCGAGGGCAGGACCACGACATCGAGTTCATCGAGCATCCCGGGCAGCGAGCCGAGCGAGACGGTCGTGACGGGGTAGCGGATGCGCTGGTCGAACGCGAACCACGCGAAGCCGAACGAATTCCCCGACACGCCCGGCCCACCGACCAGTCCCACGCGTGGCGGCGCGACGTAGGTGACGCTGTTGCTCCCGAGGTCCGTGCCCTCATCGACGAGGGCGGAGGCGAGTGGCACCACGCGAGCGCCGGATTCCGCGGCGTGGCGGCGGACCGTGTCGTGGACGTCGTCGTCATTGGCGGCGACGCGGACGACGAACGCGCCGTGGGGGAAGTCCGCCGTCCCGATCCGGAACGGCCGGGGCGCGTACCAGACGCGCACGCTGTCGGCGAGCAGTCCGGCGAGGAACCGGATCGAGGCCTCGCTCCCCGCCTCGAAGGCGTAGCCGTAGCCCGCTTCCGGGAGTGTCGGCGCGGCGACGGTCGCGGTCGGCGCGGGCGCGAGCGGCTCGAGTGGGCCGGGGAGCGCGGGCGTCCACCAGGCGCGGACGCGGAAGGTGTACGGCAGCGACCACGCGGTGATGTCGTAGAAGCGGTCGCGGCGGCCGAGCCGACGGCTTTCGAGTTCCTCGGCGATGAAGCTCGAGTCGAGCTTCGCGTCGGGTTCGAGGAGCGCCTTCGCCAGCCGGCCTTGCGGCTGCGCCAGGTCGACGACGTACGTCCCGGCCGGGAGCCGGACCGTGCCCGCGCGCGCCGCGCCGTACGCCGTCGCGTCACGGACGTCCGTGGCCGCGCCCAAGCGCTGCACCTCGATGCCGTTGCCGGTGAGGATCCGCACGAGCGACTGCGCCCGGCCCTGTGCATCCGGCTCCAGCAGGATCGCGCGCATCGGCGCATCCTCGGCATCGGTGATGGCGCTGCGCCGGAACGCGAGGTAGTCGGCCACGCGCGCGTGCCGGCGGCGTGCCGTGGTGAGCGCCGTCGCCCACGCGGCGGTGTAGTGGTGCCGCGCGGCCTCGCGTAGCGTGAGAATGGTGCCGTCTTCCCGGCGGATCGCGCCGCCGCCGCTGGATGCCTCCTCGTACGTCATCCCGACCGCGCCGGTCAGCGATGGCCAGGAGACGCCGTAGCCGGGATAGAACTCGTCGTAGCCTTCGCGGCGGAAGTAGCTCCAGCCGTACGCGTCGAACGCCGCCGCGTTCGATGCCGCGTAGATGTCCCACCAGCGGATGATGCTCTCGTGCAGGTTCTCGTTGAACGGCTGCATCGGCGGCGCGAAGAAGTACGTCGAGTTCGAGCCCATCTCGTGGAGGTCGACCGCGACGTGCGGCGCCCACTCGCGGAAGGTCGCCACGCGCCCGCGCGTCGAGGGGTGCGAGAGGATGAACCAGTCGCGGTTCAGGTCGAAGTAGTAGTGGCTCGTACGCGGGCCGGGCCAGCTTCCGTCGTGGATCATGGCGCCGGGCGCGGTCGGGATCCGGAGTGCGCCGCGCATCCGCATCACGTCCTGGACGTGCCGCTCGTGGCCGTCCGCGTTCTGCACCGGATCGATCAGGACGACGGTGCTGTCCAGGATCATGCGCGTCTCGGCATCCGTGCCGGACGCGAGCTGGTAGAGCATGGCGAGCGCCGCCTCGGTCCCCGACGCCTCGCCGCCGTGCACCGTATAGCCGAGCCAGACGATGGCCGGCAGCCGGTCCACGACCGCGGCCAGCTCCGCGGCGGACGCACCGCGTGGATCGGCCAGCCGCTGCGCATCCCGTCGGATCTCGTCCAGACGCATCTGGTTCGCCTCACTCGTCACGATGGCGAGCAGCACTTCACGCCCCTCGAACGTCTTCGCCACCGTGTCCAGCCGAACGCGGGGGCTCGCCTCCGCAAGCAGCTCGGCGTACCGGACGATCTCGTGGTGCGGCGTGAAGCGCTCCCCGATCGCGTAACCCAGCACACTCGCCGGCGTGGGGATGCCAGGGTCGTAGGCGCCTCCATCGGCCAGTGCGTGCTGCGCCACCGCAGGCCGCGAGGCAAGAGCGACCAGTGCCGCCAGGGCGAGGAAACGACTCATCGGCATCCTCCATCGGGTGATCCATGGTCCAACGGGCGACGGCGGCGCCGGTTCACCTGTGCGCGCGCGGCGAGGCGCCCGATTGGATCACGGTTCCAGGGGTACGAGTGGTCCGCCCGACGCGCTCCGCCGCGCGCACTCCTCCGCCACGGCGCCCGCGCGGGGTGCGGACAAAGGTACGCGCCGCAGTCCGACGCGGAAAGATTGGCCGGCACTTATTGCGCGCCACGGTCAAAGAATGCGCGCCCATTGCGCTTTCCCCCGCGCACGACCATCCTTCCAACACGTGACCGGGTAACGGGTTGGATCGTCGATTCGCCCGCGGCCCGGCATTTGCACATGGCCGCGCCCGTTTCGCGAGACGGATAGCCCTTCCCGGCACTCACGACGACCGAACGGCGCGTCCGCTCGCTCGCCGGCAGCACGGACGGCGTTCCGATGCGGCGGCACCTGCCTTGTTCGTGCCGCGCGCGCCGGTCCAGGCGGCGGCGTACACCGGAATCCACTTCAGATCGGGGATGGAGCCATGAGAAGGAAACTCGGACTGGCCGGAGCAATGGCCGCAGTGATCTTCGCCGCAGCCGCGTGCAGCGACGACGAACCGACCGGCGTGGAAGGCGATCAGTTCACGCAGGAGGAGGCCGAAGATCTCGCGGAGCTCATCATGAGCACGAGCTACCTGGCCTTCGCCGAATCGGCGCCGACCGGTGCGCCCCAGTCGCTGGCGGGCGGGCTGACGCCGCAGGCGGCGCAGACGCTCCACATCGAGGTGAACCAGACGCGCGACTGCCTGCGCGGCGGAAGCTTCACCATCGAGGGGGCGGGCGACTTCACGTTCGACGATGAAAACGAAAGCGGCGAACTCGACGTCAACGTCACCGAGACGCACGAGGACTGCAGCTTCCCGTTCCGTAACGGCACGGTCGTCCTGAACGGTGATCCGAACCTCAACGTGGCCGCGCATTTCGCGTACGCCAACGGCGTGCCGGAGGGCGAGCAGACGCTGTCGTACGGCGGCGGCATCGCCTGGGAGTTCGGCGACCGCTCGGGTTCGTGCAGCATCGACCTCGATGCCAGCGTCTCCGCCGACTTCGAGGGCGACGAGGTCACCTCGGTCACGCAACACATCGAGGGCACGTTCTGCGGCCGCAGCATCACGCGCGACGTCTCCATCACGGTGGAGTAGCGGATTTCCTCCACCGGCTGGAACGAGAGAACGGCCCCGGTCGCGACCGGGGCCGTTCTCTCGTTCCGGATCCACCGCCCCGCTACCGCGCCCCGCCGGATCCCATCTGCGCGGCGAGTCGATTCATGACACGATCGTGGATGATCTGCTCGAGGCGGCCGGTGCTCCCGCACGCCACCTGGTTCTTGCTGGCTCCGGACAACGTCTGTCCCGTGGCATTCACGGTCGTCCGGACGGTGACGCTCCCGGGGTTCGCCGGCGCCACGTGCGTCAGGATACTCATCTCGATGCGATACGAGTCGGCGTTCGCACCCCAGGGTCCGCTGCCGCAGTTGAAGAACGTCGACATGCGCTCCCCCGCAAACCGCCGCTGCGCCGCATGGTGCGGATTGCCGATCACCATCGCCGCCGGATCGATCGTCTCGATCGGAATCGACAACGACTTGTAGACATCCGCCACGACGGCGAAGACCTGTTCCGGCGTCCCCACCACCGTGAACTCGGATCGGACCGGGCCATTGTCCAGTCGCATCCTGTACGCGTCACCGGACTGCTCGATCTCGGGGTTCGGGACCGTGCTGACCGGTACCGTCCTCTGCGAGCGCGATGAACAGCCGCCGAGCGCGAGAGATACGAGGAT